>NZ_LT615228.1:0-608527 GCF_900096765.1 Polynucleobacter necessarius | reverse complement strand
ATTCAATTCTAAAACCAGGATCAAACGTGCGTTTGACCATACGCTCTCCATGCACTTCTAGAATTTTAGATCCAGCAAAACCACCCATCAGTGCCTGACGAACCTTTGCTGGATCGGCACCAGCTTTAGACGCAAATAAGAGAGCCTCAGCGACTGCTTCAATATTCAAGGCAACAATAATTTGATTAGCAACCTTGGCAGTTTGACCATCACCATTGGCTCCCACTAAATTAATATTTTTACCCATCAATTCAAATACTGGCTTGACTGTATTAAATGTAGATTCATTACCACCAACCATAATAGAAAGAGTCGCATTTTTTGCACCGACTTCTCCACCAGAAACGGGGGCATCTAAATACTCGCAGCCCAATTCATTAATTCTTTTTGCGAACTCTTTAGTGGCAATTGGGGAGATTGAGCTCATGTCTACAACAATCTTTCCTTTGCCAAGCCCGGATGCAACGCCAGATTCAGAAAACAATACTTTCTCAACGTCAGGAGTATCTGGAACCATAGTAAAAATAATGTCAGCTTGCTGAGCAACCTCTTTAGGACTACTACAAACTGTTGCGCTCGTATCCAAAAGTTCAGCTGGGACTTTACTGCGCGTGTGAATAAATACCTGATGGCCACTCTTAATCAGTTGACCTGCCATTGGTGAGCCCATAATGCCAAGCCCTATAAAACCCAGTTTAAGTGAATTACTCATGATGTCTCCAATTCATTAATTTGTATGTGATTAGGTATTCAGTTGCTTGAGCCACGTCAACCCAGCCTCGGTGCTGGTGGCTGGCTTATATTCACATCCAACCCATCCCCGGTAACCAACTCGATCCAGAAATTGAAATAAGTAGCAATAGTTAATTTCACCGGAGCCAGGCTCATTTCTACCGGGGTTATCCGCCAGTTGAATATGCGTAATCTTGACAAGATTTTTTTTCAATCGTACTTGCTAGCTCCCCTTCCATACGCTGGGCATGGTAGATGTTATACTGGAGAAACAAATTATCAACCCCTACCTCATGATCATGAATAATGTCAATTGCTTGCTCAGTGTGGGATAGAAAAAAACCAGGGATATCAAAAGTATTAATTGGCTCAATCAATAGGCGTAGATCGGCCTTGTGTAATTGTTCAGAAGCATATCGAAGATTCTGAACAAAAGTAGATCTAAGCTGCTCTGGGCTCACTCCTGGCGGAACTTTACCGGCCAGACAATTCAGTTGTTTAACTCCCAGCACTGTGGCATATTCAATCGCTTTGGCTACCCCCTCCCTGAACTCCTCAACTCGATCGGGGTGACAAGCTATTCCTCGCTCTCCAGCATCCCAGTCTCCGGCTGGCAAATTATGTAAAACGAGAAGCAGCTGATTATGAGTCAGGTTTTTATGGATATCTGCAGCATAAAAGCCATAGGGAAACAAAAATTCCAC
Organism: Polynucleobacter necessarius; assembly: GCF_900096765.1. Taxonomy (NCBI): domain Bacteria; kingdom Pseudomonadati; phylum Pseudomonadota; class Betaproteobacteria; order Burkholderiales; family Burkholderiaceae; genus Polynucleobacter; species Polynucleobacter necessarius. The sequence goes on along the minus strand of NZ_LT615228.1, from coordinate 607,091 downwards.
CGCTTGAAAGCCGGCTTCACTGGCCTTTTTAAAACGGTCAAGAAAAGAAACTTCATTGAAAAGCATTGTTAAATTTGCTGCAAATTTTGGCATCACAAACCTTTATCCAATAACATCAAAGTGATCTTAACAAAGATGTCTGTTTTATACCGAACTGGTAATCCACCCTCTTAATGACAAATATGATCCAAAAGTAAGCTAATATTGAATGGCAACTTCTCTATTTAAGGAAAATGATGAATACCAAACTTACTTAAGGAAAATGATGAATACCAAACTTACCCAAATCGCTCTTGCTCTTGCGGTTTTGAGCACTGGCACTTCTTTAGCAACAGCGCAGTCCACAAAAGCTGATCCTAGTCCTGCTAAGCCAGTCGTGATTGATGCTGCTGCAGTAGATAATAGCTACCTTCTTTATGAAGGCGATGTCGTCAAGGTGGATAAGAAAAAACGTACGATTACGTTCAAAAATATAGAAGGCGAGTCCAAGTTTGTTGCCGGCCCTGAAATTACCAATTTTGATCAGATCAAAAAAGGTGATCACCTGAGTATTACGTATCAGTTAGCAGTCGCAATTGAGCTAATTAAAACTAAGAGTGATGGCATTCGCAGTAAAGTTGAAACAAATACTGTCACCAAATCCAAAGCCAATGAGAAACCCTCTGAAACAATTGCCAATAAAACTACCATCATTGCCGATATCGTAGAAGTAAATCGCGACAAGAAGCTCGTATCCGTGAAGGGTCCGAGCGGTAAGATTACTACCGTTACCGTAAAGAATCCTGCGCTGCTAGCCGATGTGAATGTTGGCGAGCAGGTAAAAGTTATTTACTACGATGCCATGGCTGCCTCGATTACCCCACCAAAGAAATAAATTTGGTCAATGCAGTTTCGAGCAGTTAGTTTTAGATTAGCTTGTAGCATTGCACTATGCACCCTCCTCCTGGCCTGTGCCAACACCACAAGGTCAGGAGCGGTAGGGGTTAATCGCTCCCAGTTCATGCTGATTTCCTCTGGCGAGGTTGATCGCCTCTCTGCGATTAGTTATAACGATCAATACCAACGCGCCAAAGAAAAACAAATCCTTGTCACCTCTGGCCCTGATTACGATAGATTGAAAGTAATATCGAATCGATTAATAGCACAAACTGGTGTCTTTCGGGACGATACCCGTCAATGGAAGTGGCAGTTAACCCTAATTAATGCACCCATACTAAATGCAAGCTGCGCTCCGGGCGGAAAGATCACTTTTTATACAGGCTTAATTGATCAGCTCAATCTCAGCGATGATGAAGTTGCAGCCATCATGGGTCATGAAATTGCACATGCCCTTCGCGAACATGGCCGCGAACGCTTATCCCAAGCGATTGCACAAAATGCTGTGACAAATATCGCGCTTGCTGCTGCCGGTGGCTATGGTTCGGCAATCAATGCAGCAAATCAAGCGGCCCAATATATTTTGGTTTTACCTAACTCTAGACAAAATGAATCAGAAGCAGATGCTATTGGTTTGGAGTTGGCAGCTAGAGCTGGTTATAACCCTCAAGCAGCTATTAGTGTCTGGCAAAAAATGATCAAAGCAACCAAGGGCAAGAGTCCACCCGAGTTTTTATCCACACACCCCTCAGGCGAAACAAGAATTGAGCAATTGAGTGAGTTGCTACCGGTAGTTCAGCCTCTCTATAAAGAAGCAGTGAAGCCCCTAGGAAAAAAGTCTAGTTAGCCCTACTTGCGGAGCCGCTCTGTGGCGATGAGGCAGATTTTTTAATGAGATTACGCATTTTTTGGTCTCCCTCAACCATCAACTTTAAGCGAGTTTCACTTACAAGGACTGCAATTTTGGCATTGTATTGCTCGCGGCGAAGTAATTCCACCAATAAGCCAGTCAGAATCGTATATGTTAGATAAACCAATAATGTGGTGACATCTCTGGAATCTACTACCGTAAATTCACCAAAGGGTTCCATAAAGAAATACATTAACAATGGAGTGCTGAGAATTAATGACAAAATCGCAGGTCCCAAGCCAAAAAAATAGGCTATGAGAATAGTGTTAATTTGAAAGAAAAACAGGGGTAAGGAACCACCCAAAAACGGATGCAGCACAAAACGCAAAGCAAAAGCAATTAAAACCCCAAAGAAGGCTATGCCATATCCTGAGGCTTTATTACTACACCAACGCTTGCAATTGAGATTTTGCTTCATATTTCCCACTCTTTTCAGTGTATGCTACCTGAATTCTGAAGCGAAGCCCATACCCACATGTTAGAAGTCATCAAAACTCCTGAAAAACATGACTTAACCATCATCCTTCCTGGGTTAAATGGAAGTGGACTAGAACTTGGGCAGCTTCCCCGCTTTTTGGAGTCCGCTGGTCACGAGGTCTTAGTGCCAGAATTAGATGGTTTCTTGTTTGGGCACCCTGCCAGTACCTTTCAGTCTTGGATTAGCCAGCTCCATCACATCATTGATGAAAAGCAACAAGAGTATGCGACTGTCAACCTAGCAGGGATTAGCATGGGCGCCACCCTTGCTGCGACAGTTGCGTCCCAGAGAACAGATATTGCATCACTCATCCTGATGTCACCAGTGCTGAAATACGATGGCTGGTCAGTTCCTTGGTACAGGCCATTTTTGGACATCTTTTATCTTTTACTTTCTCGGTTTTAAAAACTGGGAGTACTCTGAACGCGAACCTTTTGGCGTAAAAAATATAGATTTACGTCGCAGAATTAGTGAAAAATTCAAGACGTCTAAAGTATCCGAAGTAGGATCATCATCCATCTCAGCCCGCCATTTGCATGAGGCCAAAGGCCTTATGTCTTTGGCGAAGCATGACTTGATGAACTTATCATCTCGACTGCTTATTATCCAGTCTGTAGAAGATGACACCTGTTCAATCTGGTCGGCTGAAGAAATCTTGCGCTTATGTAAATCTGAAATGCGTCGTTTGATCTGGTTAGGCAATAGTTATCACATAGTTACCATTGATAATTGATAATGAGCGCGAAATAGTTTTGAACGAAGTATTACATTTTGTTTCTCAAACAAGTGCCGTTGAAAAACATCTACAAGAAGATACCCATAAAGAGACCCGCAAGGTTCTCAAAATGAGAATTGGCTACGAGTAAGCCATAAAGGAAAAGCCCCCATTATTGGGGGCTTTTTTATGGAATTTGGCGGAACGGACGGGACTCGAACCCGCGACCCTCTGCGTGACAGGCAGATATTCTAACCAACTGAACTACCGCTCCAAATTACATCTTTTGCAACATAAACAACCAAAAAAACTGGCGTCCCCAGGGGGATTCGAACCCCCGTACTCACCGTGAAAGGGTGATGTCCTAGGCCTCTAGACGATGGGGACCTGGACTACTGCGTAAAACGTTGTTTCGTAATCTTGGTGGAGATAAGCGGGATCGAACCGCTGACCTCTTGCATGCCATGCAAGCGCTCTCCCAGCTGAGCTATACCCCCGAAATCTCGCTCTACGCTCTAAACTCTAAAACTACAAGACTCTCAAAACAATCCAAGATTTTAGCCTATTTTTGTGCGAGCGCGCAAATTGTCTATTTGACCACCTTAGAGAGCCGCTCTATAGCCTCATTCTTACCTAAAACTACCAAGACGGAGTCGATCGCAGGTGTCTGAGTAGTGGCAAATAAGGCATAGCGAACCGGCATGGCTAGGGCTGGCATTTTGAGTTGATGAGAGGCTAAAACTTGTTTAAACGCTAATGCATATGCCTCTTTAGTTGGCTCAGTATTTCGAAGTGCCTCAATTAAGTCTTTGAGCGCTGGAATGATTGGCTGTGGAATATTTGCAGCAATCTGCTCGGCATTTAATTCTGGTGCTGGGAGATAAAAGAGTTTGGCGCCATCTGCAATCTCGATCAATGTATTTGCGCGATCTTTTAATAGCGCCACTACCTGCACAAAGTCTGGTCCACTCTCTGTATCAATTCCTAATTCATGTGCAAAAGGTTTTGTAGCTTGCGCTAATTTCTCTGGATCAGCGTTTTGGATATATTGATGATTGAGCCATAGCAATTTTTCAGGATTATGTTGTGCTGGGGAGCGACCTAGATTTTCTAAATCAAACCAGCTTACAAACTGCTCTTTGGTAAATACTTCAGCATCACCATGCGACCACCCCAAGCGCGCCAAATAATTAAGGATTGCATCAGGCAAGTACCCTGCTTTTTGGTAATCACGCACACTCATAGCGCCATTACGCTTACTCATTTTCTCCCCAGCATCATTTAGGACTGTAGGAAGGTGAGCATAGACTGGAGGAGTTCCACCAAGAGCCTTCATGATATTGATTTGACGGGGAGTATTGTTGACGTGATCATCTCCCCGAATCACGTGGGTAATTTTCATATCTAAGTCATCAACGACCACGCAGAAGTTATAGGTTGGCGTGCCATCGGGCCTGGCAATTACCAAATCATCTAGCTCATCATTGGATATTTCAATTTCACCTTTAACAGCATCCTGCCAAACTACTGAACCACCAATAGGATTTTTAAAGCGAATGACGGGTAAGACACCATCTGGAATAGGAGGAAGTATTTTGCCGGGCTCAGGGCGCCATAGTCCGTTGTAGCGTGGCTTTTCTTTATTCGCCATTTGCTGATCGCGCAACCGATTTAATTCATCCTCACTCATGTAGCAAGGGTAAGCCAAGCCAGACTCTACCATTTGCTTGATTACCTCGCAATAGCGATCAATCCTCTGCATCTGATAGATGGGGCCCTCATCAATATCCATCCCAAGCCAAGCCATGCCTTCAATAATGACATCAACAGCTTCTTGGGTCGAGCGCTCTAGATCCGTGTCTTCAATCCGAAGGATGAAGTCGCCCTGATTATGGCGAGCAAACGCCCACGGGTACAGAGCACTACGAAGGTTTCCCAAATGAATGAAGCCCGTGGGACTGGGGGCGAATCGTGTACGAATATGCATAGCTCACATTATCTCAGGTCAACCCAAATGACAGCAAATTCAAAAAAGTGGATACTTTGGTCTATGAATGAATTACTTGTATTTATGTGTGATTTTATGTGTGATGGAGCCCCAGTTCGCGGGGAAATTGTGTCGATTGGATCGGCCTGGCAGGCGGTCCTAGAGCGTCGCGACGACCCACCAGCTATACGCAAAATCCTGGGTGATTTGCTAGATGCCTCTAATACTGGTCGATTGGTGATCACCCTCGACCCTACAGACCGTGAACCTGGGCAACCCCCTTACCAGGGTATTGTTGCCCTTCAGGAGCACGTGGGAAGCTCTGTTAAACCCGTTAGTAATGCTGCTGAAGCCATTTGTTTATATATGCAAAATTCAGAACAGCTCGATACCCGAATCTGGCTAGCGTCTGATGACAGCCATATTGGCGGGCTCTTACTCCAACGACTACCAAATTCTGGTGGTCACGCCCATCTAGATCCTGAAGTCGCCGAGGAAGGTTGGTCTCGCATTAAAACGCTTGGTGAAACTATCACCAATGAAGAATTATTAACACTTCCCTCGGAGATCATTCTTCGTCGACTCTTTCTTGAGGAGTCAACAGAAAAGGGTGTTCGTAGCTTTCCGCCAAGACCTGTACGTTTTGCTTGCCGATGCTCTCGAAATAAAGTAGCTGACGTTCTCAGAATGCTGGGCGAAGAAGAAGTGCAAAGTATCCTAGCGGAGCAAGGGGTTGTTGAAACTATCTGTGACTTCTGTGCCAAGCCCTACCGCTTTGATGCAGTAGATTGTCTGCAAGTATTTAAAACAGATTTACTCAGTGATGCTACGCGTCCACCATCTAGCGGGCATTAAGATGCTTACTCACGCCAATTTTATTGCTTTGTAGCGGGTGCGCTATTCGATTTATCAGCTGGGAGTATTTGAACAAAAAACTCCCCTTCTTTGATAAGGCCATGCTCCACACGAGCTCGTTCTTCAATAGCCCTTGTGCCATCTTTCAAGTCTTTCACATCACCAGCAAGCTTGGCGTTGCGAAGAGCCAAGAGGCTATTTTTAGCCTCTTGAAGCTCAACTTGTTTTTCCATTTCGTAAACCTTTAGCCACCCCCCTTTACCAAGCCAAAGTGGGTATTGAATTGCAATCAACAATACCAGCATGGAAATGACGATGCGCATTATCCTGAGGAATTAGCGTTTGAGGTTATAGAAAACAGACTTACCAGGGTATGTAGCAACATCACCCAGATCCTCTTCAATGCGAAGAAGTTGGTTGTACTTAGCAATACGATCAGACCTTGATAAGGAACCAGTCTTAATTTGACCTGCATTTGTTCCAACAGCAATATCCGCAATAGTGCTGTCTTCTGTTTCACCAGAGCGATGTGAAATCACTGCTGTGTAATTGGCACGCTTTGCCATTTCTATTGCCGCAAATGTTTCGGTCAATGTACCAATCTGATTAATCTTAATTAAGATTGAATTAGCAATCCCCTTCTCTATACCCTCTTTAAGAATGCGTGTGTTAGTTACAAACAGATCATCACCCACCAACTGAATTTGATTGCCTAGTTTTTTAGTAATATCTGCCCAGCCGTCCCAATCACTCTCATGCATACCATCCTCAATAGATACGATAGGAAATTGATCGGCAAGGTTCCCAAGATAATCAGAGAATTCGCTGGAACTTAGCTGTAAACCTTCACCTGATAAGTGGTATTTACCATCTTTATAGAACTCGCTTGCAGCACAGTCCAGAGCCAAAAGAACATCCTCTCCGGCTTGATACCCAGCTCCTTCAATTGCCTTCATGATCGTTTGCAGACACTCTTGATTGCTCTTGAAGTTTGGCGCAAAGCCACCCTCATCACCAACAGTCGTTGGCATGCCTTGGGCGCCAATAATCTTCTTGAGTTCATGGAAAATCTCAGCGCCACAACGTAAGGCATCACGGAAATTCTGGGCACTAACCGGCATCACCATGAACTCCTGAATATCCAAGCTATTGTTTGCATGTGCGCCGCCGTTCACAATATTCATCATGGGAACCGGCAACTGCATACCGCCTGATCCGCCAAAATAACGATACAGTGGCAAGCCAGCCTCTTCTGCAGCCACTCTGGCAACAGCCATAGATACAGCCAAAGTAGCATTAGCCCCTAGCCGGGCTTTGTTATGCGTACCATCCAATTCAATGAGCGTGTGATCCAAAAATGCCTGCTCACTTGCATCCAAACCAAGAATGGTTTCAGCAATCTCCACATTGATGTTCTGAACGGCTTTCAGAACGCCCTTACCTAAATAACGAGACTTATCACCATCACGCAATTCAATTGCTTCACGCGACCCTGTAGAGGCTCCAGATGGAACCGCCGCACGACCCATGACACCAGACTCGAGCAATACATCGCATTCAACTGTTGGGTTACCGCGTGAATCTAAAACTTCTCTACCGATGATGTCAACAATGGCGCTCATGCACCTTCTCCTTAAAACAATATGAAATGGGATAAATGATTACTTAAAACTATCTTCTAAAAAGGAACCACTTGATTTAACAACTGAATCAATTGCAAGCAGTGATTCCAATAACTCCTTCATGCGATTTAATGGAACCGCATTAGGACCATCGGACAAAGCATTCGCAGGATCAGGATGGGTTTCCATAAATAAGCCGCTAATGCCAACAGCTACAGCAGCACGGGCTAAAACCGGCACGAACTCTCGCTGACCACCGCTCGAAGTACCCTGACCCCCAGGCAGCTGAACTGAGTGAGTGGCATCGAAAACCACAGGGGCATTAGATTCACGCAATATAGCCAGACTTCTCATGTCTGAAACTAAATTGTTATAACCAAAGGAAGCGCCACGTTCACAAACCATAAATTGGTCAGGAAGATTTTTCTCAGCAGCTGCGGATCTAGCCTTCTCAATCACATTGAGCATTTCATGTGGGGAAAGAAACTGACCTTTTTTAAAGATGATAGGCTTACCACTCTGTGCACACGCGCGAATAAAATCCGTCTGCCTGCATAGAAACGCAGGGGTTTGCATGACATCAACTACTTTAGCTACAGCGGCTATCTCACTAATGTCATGCACATCAGTTAAGACAGGAACGCCAATCTCTATTTTAACCTTCGCCAAAATCTCTAAACCTTTTTCCATCCCAAGGCCACGATAGGAGCTTCCCGAAGAGCGGTTTGCTTTATCGAAAGAAGATTTATAGATAAATGGAATCTTTAACTCAGTAGTGACTTCTTTTAAATGGCCCGCAATATCTACAGCTGATTGCTCAGATTCAATTACACATGGACCAGCGATCAGAAAAAAACGCTGGTCAAGCCCGACATCAAAACCACATAGCTTAAAAGTGCTCATGCTTTCCTCTGTTATGCAACTTGCTTTAAAGAGGCTGCTTGATGCACCAGCGCAGCGCTAATGAATGCAGAGAAAAGAGGATGTCCATCTCGCGGAGTAGAAGTAAATTCTGGATGAAACTGAACGCCAAAGAACCAGGGATGCATTGATTCTGGAAGCTCCATCATTTCAGGTAAAGATTCATTTGGAGTTCTAGCCGAAATAATTAATCCTGACTGCTCTAACTTTGGAACATAGTTATTGTTTACCTCGTAGCGATGGCGATGCCGTTCATTGACCTCGGCTCCGTAAATGCGGCTGGCAAGTGTATTGGGTTTTACTGGACAGCGCTGTGATCCAAGACGCATTGTGCCGCCCATATCAGAATCATTGCTACGTTTCTCAACGCGGCCTTCCCTGTCAAGCCACTCGGTAATCAAAGCCACAACAGGACTATCGGTTTGAGAGTCAAACTCCGTACTATTCGCACCAGCAATATTGGCAACATGTCTTGCGAACTCAATCACTGCCAACTGCATCCCCAGACAAATACCGAGATATGGCACTTGATTTTCACGGGCATAGCGAATGGCAGCAATCTTTCCTTCAGTGCCACGCTTACCAAATCCACCTGGTACCAAAATGGCATCTAAATCCTGCAAGCAATCAATACCATCTTTCTCGATTTGTTCGGAATCGATGTAATTGATATTCACTTTAGTGTGCGTATGTATTCCTGCATGGCGCAAAGCTTCTATAAGTGATTTATATGATTCAATTAGCTCAACATACTTCCCAACCATACCAATGGTGACTTCATGCTTTGGATTGGCTAACTCGTAAACTAAGTTTTCCCAAACAGACAAGTCCGCAGGCTTAGCGTTAATTTCAAGTTCACGACAAATCAAATCGTCCATGCCTTGAGCGTGGAGCATTTTGGGGATCTTATATATTGTGTCGACATCCCAAACAGAAATCACCGCCTCTTCTTTTACATTCGAGAAAAGAGAAATCTTAGCTCTCTCATCGTCCGGAATAGGTCTATCTGCGCGGCACAATAAGACGGATGGCATGATGCCAATTTCGCGCAATTTTTGAACTGAGTGCTGAGTAGGCTTGGTTTTAAGCTCTCCAGCACTACTAATGTAAGGAACGAGTGTTAAGTGCACAAAAGCACAGCTGTGCACCGGCAAACGCAAGCTCATTTGTCTTGCAGCCTCCAAGAAGGGAAGAGACTCAATGTCACCTACTGTTCCACCGATTTCGCAAATAGCAATATCAGCTTGACCATCATGACCCGCCTTAGCGCCACGTTCAACAAAAGCTTGAATCTCATTGGTTATGTGAGGTATCACCTGCACTGTCTTACCAAGATATTCGCCGCGGCGTTCTTTACTGATGACTGACTCGTAAATCTGACCCGTTGTGAAGTTATTGCTCTTACGCATCTTGGCAGATACAAAGCGCTCATAGTGACCCAAATCTAAATCGGTTTCGGCACCATCTTCAGTCACAAAGACCTCTCCGTGCTGGAGTGGGCTCATAGTACCAGGGTCAACGTTGATATAGGGATCTAATTTTAGGAGGGTGACTTTCAGGCCGCGGGATTCGAGAATCGCGGCAAGCGAGGCAGCTGCAGTTCCTTTCCCTAAAGAAGAAACCACGCCACCAGTGACAAAAACGTATTTGGTCATCGCTTAAGCTCTGTTGGAAAAAGTAATTATAACGATACAGAACGATTTTTTTAAAAATTCAAAAGGGGTAATATTGCATTTAATGATCAATAAACCTCTATTGATCAATAAACCTCTATTTTTAACTGCTCTTACCCTGATTTTGGGATCACTGCCATCCTCTGGTGTATTTGCGCAAACAAACAATTCCATTATTGGGGTCTGGAAAACCTTTGATGATGAAACTCTCCAACCGGCCGCAATTGTCCAAATTACCGAAAATAACGGTCTTTTTGTTGGGATGATTACCAAACTACTAGATCCTGCAGCATTGCCAACTTGTGAAAAATGCGCTGATTCACGCAAAGGCAAACCGGTAGTAGGCATGGAGATACTTACTGGACTTAAAAAAGAAGGTGAAGTCTATCGAGGCGGCCAAATCCTTGATCCTGATGATGGTGAGATTTACAAGGCTGAAATCAAGCTCCTTGATCAAGGCAATAAACTGGATCTGAGAGCCTATATCGGTATTCCATTAATCGGCAGGACTCAAACCTGGGCTAGGGAGAGATAAAGCGGTATGCGCCTATTCTTTTCTGCATTAATCACCCTGCTCTCCCTTTTCTATTTCCTGCCATTTGCTATTGCCTTTAATAAGAAGCGCGCTAACTCTGGTGCAATATTTGCCCTCAACCTGTTTCTAGGCAGGTCTTTGATTGGCTGGGTGCTAGCTCTAGTTTGGGCCTTAAAGGAAGAGCAAGTTATCTAATATCTTGTCTATTTTTTGCCCCTGATTTCTCTATTCACTATTTTGGGGCAAATCTTAGGGTTTAAACTCTTATATAAGACTTAATTTACTAACTATAATTGGTGAAATCGGGTGAAAATCCCAATTTGGCCTTTCTCTTTCTATTTCTATTGAACACTTTTATCTCATAGGAAACACAATGTTAGAAGCCTATAACGCCCATGTTGTCGAACGCGCAGCCCTCGGTATTCCAGCCCTCCCCTTAACCAAGGATCAAACCGCCGAACTAGTTAAGTTACTCAAGAACCCTCCGGCGGGTAAAGAGGCAGAATTACTTGAGCTCATCACCAATCGCGTACCAGCTGGCGTAGATGATGCCGCAAAAGTCAAAGCGGAATTTCTCGATGCTGTTGCCAAAGGCACAGAAAAATCTCCATTGATTTCACGCGTTAAGGCAACTGAACTATTGGGCACCATGCTCGGTGGCTACAACATCAAGCCCTTGGTAGAGCTTCTTGCTGATGCAGAGTGTGGCACTACCGCTGCCGCTGCATTGAAGAAAACACTGTTGATGTTTGACTACTTCAATGACGTTCAGGAACTTGCTGACAAAGGCAATGCTAACGCTAAAGCAGTAATGCAAAGTTGGGCTGACGCTGAATGGTTTACAAGTCGCCCCGCTGTTCCTGAAAGCATGAAATTAACAGTATTTAAGGTTACTGGCGAAACCAATACCGATGACCTTTCCCCAGCACCAGATGCTTGGAGTCGTCCTGATATTCCGCTGCATGCAACGATCATGCTTAAAAACCCACGTCCCGGTATCGAACCAGATGAATCCGGTGTACGCGGCCCGATGAAGCAGATTGCCGCCCTTCAAAAGAAAGGTAATCAAATTGCTTACGTTGGTGATGTAGTTGGAACGGGATCATCACGTAAATCTGCAACAAACTCAGTTCTTTGGTGGACTGGTCAAGATATTCCATTTGTTCCAAATAAACGTTTTGGTGGCGTCTGTCTTGGCGGCAATATTGCACCAATCTTCTTTAACACCATGGAAGATTCAGGCGCACTGCCAATCGAGCTAGATGTTTCTCAAATGAATATGGGCGATGAAATTGAATTACGCCCATACGAAGGAAAAGTATTTAAGAACGGTCAAGAAATTTCCAGCTTCACACTCAAGTCACCAGTGATTCTGGATGAAGTGCGTGCCGGCGGTCGTATTCCATTGATCGTTGGTCGTGGCTTGACTGCTAAAGCGCGTGCAGCCCTTGGATTACCTGCTTCTACTGAGTTCCGTTTGCCAGTGAGCCCACCGGATAATAAAAAAGGTTTCAGCTTAGCGCAAAAGATTGTTGGTCGCGCTTGCGGTTTGCCAGAAGGCCAGGGCGTTCGCCCAGGCACCTATTGCGAACCCCGCATGACAACAGTTGGCTCACAAGATACGACTGGCCCAATGACTCGTGATGAGTTAAAAGACTTAGCTTGTTTGGGCTTCTTTGCTGACTTGGTAATGCAATCCTTCTGTCATACCTCTGCTTATCCAAAACCTGTAGATATCCGCACCCAGCATGAGTTGCCCCCATTCATGACCAATCGTGGTGGTGTCGCTCTGCGTCCTGGTGACGGCGTGATTCACAGCTGGTTAAATCGCCTGTTGCTGCCTGATACCTGCGGTACTGGTGGCGATAGCCATACTCGTTTCCCAATTGGTATTTCGTTCCCCGCTGGTTCTGGCTTGGTTGCGTTCGCTGCTGCTACTGGTGTGATGCCTTTGGATATGCCTGAGTCTGTTTTAGTTCGGTTCAAAGGCAAGATGCAACCAGGCATTACTTTACGTGACTTGGTAAATACCATTCCTTTATATGCCATCAAAAAAGGATTGCTCACTGTTGAAAAGCAAGGCAAGAAAAATATTTTCTCTGGACGCATCTTAGAAATTGAAGGTTTGCCAGATCTAAAAGTTGAGCAAGCATTTGAATTGTCTGACGCTTCTGCAGAACGTTCTGCAGGCGGCTGTACTGTTCACCTGAACAAAGAGCCAATCATTGAATACATGCAATCCAATATCACTTTGATGAAGTGGATGATTGCCAACGGCTATGAAGATAAGCGCACCTTAGGTCGTCGTATCAAATCTATGGAGGCCTGGATTGCAAATCCTCAGTTGCTGAAAGCTGATGAGAATGCAGACTATGCAGAAATCATCGAAATCAACGTCGATGAAATCAAAGAGCCAATCTTGGCATGCCCTAACGATCCAGATGATGTCAAAGTATTGTCAGAAGTTGCTGGCGATAAGATTGACGAAGTATTCATTGGTTCATGCATGACTAACATTGGTCACTTCCGTGCTGCTGGTCAAGTATTGCAGGGCAAGAAAGATATGCCCACCCGTTTATGGGTAGCCCCACCCACCAAGATGGATGCGATGATTTTGATGGAAGAAGGCTATTACGGTATGTTAGGTGCTGCTGGTGCTCGCATGGAAAGCCCAGGCTGCTCTTTATGCATGGGTAACCAAGCGCAAATTCGCAAGGGTTCTACTGCAGTCTCTACTTCTACGCGTAACTTCCCGAACCGTCTGGGTATCGATACCCGCGTGTATTTAGCTTCTGCAGAGTTAGCTTCTGTTGCAGCCCTACTCGGTCGCCTGCCTACTCCAAGCGAATACTTGGAGCAAGTAAAAGCGCTAGAAGCAAAATCCGGTGAGGTGTATAAGTACATGAGTTTTGATAAGCTCAAGTCCTTTAGCGACGTTGCCGACACAGTAGCTGTGTAGCATCACCGAGTAATACCATCCCGATGAATCTTTCGGGGAAATTAAAAAGGCGATCAATTGATCGCCTTTTTCTTTCGCTTTTTAATTCATTAAATTGAAAGCATGCTTTCCTGTCGAGCATTCAGTCGACTAAGGCCAGCAACCCATTTACTCGTCGGCAAACCAGTTTTTTCCATAATCAACTTAGCGCGCTTAGAAACATCGCGCCACTGCGCTTCTAATTTAGGGCCTTTAAAAGCGATCGCAACGACATTGCAATCATGCGATTCAGGGAATAGCAACACTCGATTATCAAAAGCTTCGCAGATATTTTTCAAATTCACATCAAAGCTCTTGTGACGAGAAAACAAATTGACAGTCATGACTCCTGGCCCCTTGAGGATGTCATAGCAACCTTTATAAAACTCTAAAGAACTGGCGGCGGGGCCATCACAAATTGCGTCATAGAGATCTACTTGAACAGCATCAAATTGGCCTTGGTAGTTACGATCCTTTACAAAGGCTTTAGCATCAAGCTGGAGAGTATCTAGCTTGCGGTCATCGTCAGGCGTAAAGAACATCGATCTAGCAGCCACAATCACTGCAGGATTGAGTTCTACTACGATTGTTTTAACTGACGGGTAATAGCGATGCTGAAATTTTGCCAAGGCTCCAGTACCTAAACCAAGCTGGGCGATTCTCATACCCGGCTTGGTCTCTAAAAACAGAAGCCAAGCCATCATCTGTTGGTTATATTCTAGGTAAATTTCATCGGGTTCGCGTATCCGCATGGCCCCTTGAATCAACTCACTACCAAAATGTAAATAACGAATACCACCACTCTCAGAAAAGGTTACCGGCTCCATAGCAAACAACATTATTTAGCCCACACACGCGCGTTTCTAAACAAACGCATCCAAGGGCTAGCACCATCTTTAGTATCGAGCCACTCGGGTGGACACCAGCTCATTTGCACCGCACGGAACACCCGCTCAGGATGAGGCATCATCACTGTAAAGCGTCCATCTGGAGTGGTAACTCCAGTTAATCCGCTAGGCGAGCCATTTGGGTTCATAGGATAGATTTCTGTTGGATTGCCTTGATGATCAACAAAACGCAATGCAGCCAAACCTTGTTGAGTAATTTGTGACAAGCTACCCTGTTGGCTGAAATTAGCAAATCCTTCTCCGTGCGCAATCGCAATCGGCAATTGGCTACCTTCCATTCCTTGGGTAAAAATTGAGGGTGAAGCAAGCACTTCAGCCATCACCAAACGCGCTTCATATTGCTCTGATTGATTACGCGTAAATTTAGGCCACGCATCAGCACCAGGAATAATTCCGGATAAGTTGCTCATCATCTGACAGCCGTTGCATACCCCTAAGGCAAAACTGTCTTGACGATGGAAGAATGAGGAGAATTGATCCCTTAACTGCTGATTAAAGAGAATCGTTTTTGCCCAACCCTCACCAGCACCTAAGACATCACCATAACTAAAGCCGCCGCAGGCAATTAAGCCAAGGAAATCATCAAGCTTGGCTTTACCGCTCAATAGATCGGACATGTGAACGTCATAACTATCAAAGCCAGCCCAATTGACCGCATAGGCCATTTCTACATGAGAATTAACACCCTGCTCACGCAAAATGGCAACCTTAGGTGGTGCATTCTTGGCAATAAATGGCGCCGCAATATCTTCGGAAATATCAAAACTTAACTTAGGAGTCATTCCTGCATCAGCAAGATTGTCTAACAGTGAAAATTCACTATCAGCACAAGCTGGGTTATCACGTAAACGTGCAATTTGATAACTCGTATTGGTCCACATTTTTTGCAATACTTCACGCGGCTCGGCGAAGATATTTTTTGCATCACGCCAGATTTCAATACGTCCATTGGTGTTTGGTTTGCCAATGACATGGCTGCAAGCGCTTAAACCAAACTGACGCAAGAGTGCAAAGACAGCATCACGATCTGTTCTGCGAATTTGTATAACGGCGCCAAGCTCTTCATTAAATAGCGCGCGCATGGTCTGCTCATGTCGGCGACCAGATATCTGTTGCGCCCAATTTTTGGCATCACCATAATCTGGCTCTTGACCAATATCGACTGCAATCATATCGACGTTAATGGATACGCCAATATGCGAAGCAAACGCCATTTCTGCTACGCAAGCCAAAAGACCGCCATCAGAACGATCGTGATAAGCCAGCAGTTGATGGCGTTTGCGCATCTCAATGATGACTGAGGCCAAGGCTTTCAGGTCATTTGGATGATCTAAATCAGGCGTGCTCTTACCAGACTGATTTAGTACTTGTGCCAAGATGCTACCGGCCATTCTGTTTCTGCCTCGGCCTAAATCGATCAAGATCAATTCGGTTTCTAAAACAGATCCATCGGTATCTTTGAGCGTCAATAATGGGGTTGCGGTCTTGCGAACATCCTGGACGGCTGCGAAGGCGGAAACAATGAGCGAGACAGGTGCTACCACCTTTTTCGCTTGATTGCCATCGCGCCATTCAGTAGCCATCGAGAGGGAGTCTTTTCCAACCGGGATGGAAATACCTAACGCCGGACATAATTCCATACCAACTGCTTTAACGGAATCATAAAGTTTGGCATCTTCACCTGGAGCACCACAGGCAGCCATCCAGTTTGCAGAGAGTTTGACATCCTCTAAACGACGAATATCTGCCGCCAATAGGTTAGTCAAAGCCTCACCTACGGCCATACGGGCGGCAGCTGGCGCATCAATCACCGCAAGAGGCGCTCTTTCACCCATGGTTATCACCTCACCACGATAACCTTGGTAGTCCATCATGGTTACAGCACAATCAGCCACTGGCACCTGCCAAGGCCCAACAAATTGATCGCGTGCATTTAAACCGCCAACGGTTCTGTCGCAAATGGTGATTAAAAAAGATTTGCTAGCTACTGTCGGTTGCTGTAATACCCACGCAATGGATTGCGCCAAATCAGTATCGGTAAGCTCTAGCTCTTTAAATTCTTGGGGAACACGTGCTACATCCCGGTGCATACGGGGGGGCTTACCAAGCAATACCTCCATCGGCATATCGATTGGCAAGGCAGCATCAGTGCCTGGAGTTTGCTTGGCATCACTTAACTGAAGCTGTCGCTCAGTAGTTGCTTCGCCCACTACTGCATAGGGACAACGCTCACGCTCACAAAAAGATTTAAATAATTCCAAATGTTTTGCGTCAATTGCTAAAACATAACGTTCCTGCGACTCATTACACCAAATCTCTGCAGGACTCATGCCACTCTCTTCTAGTGGAATATTACGAAGTTTGAACTTTGCCCCTAAACCAGCACCATCCGCCAATTCAGGGAACGCATTCGAAAGGCCGCCCGCGCCGACATCATGAATCGATACGATAGGATTGTTTTCACCTAAAGCGCGGCATGCATTAATCACCTCTTGCGCACGACGTTCCATCTCAGGGTTGCCTCGTTGCACAGAATCAAAATCGAGATCGGCCGTATTGGTACCTGTAGTAACAGAGCTTCCTGTTGCGCCACCCATACCAATTCGCATACCTGGGCCTCCAAGCTGAATCAATAAATGACCCGGTTCAATCGCTTTCTTTTGTGTATGAATTGAATCAATACTGCCAATACCACCAGCAATCATGATCGGCTTGTGATAGCCACGACGCACTCCATCTAAAGTTTGTTCGAATACCCGGAAATAGCCACCCAATATTGGACGACCAAATTCATTATTAAATGCTGCGCCACCAAGCGGGCCATCAATCATGATTTGCAAAGGGGTGGCGATACGTTCAGGCTTGCCGTAATAGTCATTTTCCCAGGGCAATTGAGTGCCAGGGATATTAAGGTTTGAAACCGAGAAACCGGTAAGACCAGCTTTGGGACGGCCGCCAATACCAGTAGCACCCTCGTCGCGAATCTCTCCACCAGCTCCAGTAGATGCACCAGGAAATGGTGCTATGGCGGTTGGGTGGTTATGAGTTTCCACCTTCATCAAGGTGTGCACCAAGTGGGTGTCTTTTACGTAGCGATAATCTTCGCCTTGTGGAACCCAGGTTTCTGCTTCACAACCAACCATCACTGCTGAGTTATCTGAATAAGCAACAATTGTGCCCTCAGGCTGCAACTGATGAGTATTGCGAATCATGGCAAATAAAGAGCGCTCTTGATCATCGCCATCGATTGTCCAACTCGAATTAAATATCTTGTGGCGACAGTGCTCGCTATTAGCTTGGGCAAACATAATTAACTCAACATCACTCGGATTGCGTCCCAAGCGTGCAAAGCTCTCTGCAAGGTATGAAACCTCATCTTCAGATAAGGCCAGGCCAAGATCTTGATTGGCCTTGTCTAGGGCCGCCCTTCCCTCTGACAATACTGGAATTCGAAGCAGGGGACGATCATCCAGAGTTTGGTAGAGATCGTTAGCAGCCTCAACTGTCTCAATCACAGCCTCAGTCATACGATCATGAATAGCTGCCAATACTGCTTGCGTCTGCTGTTCGTTTAAAGCCTTTCTACTTTTCCATATGAACTGAATACCTCGTTCAATCCTGAGAACCTGCAAACCACATTGTTGTGCAATATCGGTTGCTTTACTTGCCCAAGGCGAAACTGTGCCTAAACGCGGAATAACAATCGCACCTTGTATATCACCAGAGCCTTTACCAAACCATGTCTTACCTTTTTGAAGACTAGAGACAAATGGTTGGCCATAAGTCAATAAGCTCGCCAAGATCTCTTGATTTTTAACGGATAGCTCATCCTTAGCCCAGATGAAATGAAGATATTGCGCCTCGATCGACTCAAGAGCAATATATTGAGATGCCAATGAAGCTAAAAGTCGTTGTTGACGGAATGGGGAGAGCGCGTCAGCGCCAGGTAAAAAGTGATAAAAAGACATGCCTAGATTATAAGGTTTTGCCTACAACAAGCGACCACCCTGAATCTGGATCTGGCGCTGGCACCGACTGGCTAAGGCCGGGTCATGGGTTACCAATATAAGAGTTGAATAATTGGCCTGATTTAGCTCGAAAAGCAGCTCAATGACACGCTCTCCACTAGCCTCATCAAGACTGCCAGTTGGCTCATCCGCAAAGAGAATATCTGGCTCTGAAATGAATGCTCTCGCTAGCGCAACCCGCTGCTGCTCCCCTCCCGATAGGGTCTTAGGGAAATGATGAAGGCGATCTTGTAAACCGACTTTGTTAAGCCATGTTAATGCCCGCTCCTTGACCTCTTTAAGACCACCAAGTTGCGCCGGTAGCATGACATTTTCCAATGCTGATAAATGTGGCAGCAATTGAAAAGATTGAAACACAAAACTCATATGGGAAGCGCGCAATTGAGCCCTGCCATCCTCATCTAATTCATTGAGGTTTTGCCCTAACATACTGACATTGCCTGAGTTAGGCAAATCCAATCCAGCCAATAAACCCAATAAAGTACTTTTACCTGATCCAGAGCTACCAGTAATAGCAACGCTCTGCCCGTATTGAATCTCAAAACAAATGTCGTGCAAAATGGTGAGACTGCCTTCACTCGAGGCAACACTTTTGCCTAGGTGATTTGCACTTAAGGGGTTGAGATTCTCATAAATGAATCAAACTAATTGGTTGGCTTATTTGAATGCAAAAAGACTAATTGGCTTATTTTGTCTGTTATTTTCTTTTGTCTCACCCGTACATGCTAATTCAGTCATTTTGGTGATGGGCGATAGCCTATCGGCCGAGTACGGTCTTCAAAGAGGTTCTGGCTGGGTCAAGCTTTTAGAGAGCCAACTTCAGAAACAATCTAGCCCTTGGACAGTATTCAATGCCAGCATCAGCGGTGAAACAAGCGCAGGCGGACTAACAAGGCTGCCCACTTTACTGGAGAGCAAAAAACCAGGCATCGTTTTGCTTGAGTTAGGCGCCAAAGTCTTGCTCTTTGGCATGCAAATTCCACCGAACTATGGGCAACAGTACACAACCCAATTTAGAGAAATGTATGCCAATCTAGCAAAACAGGATAATATTCGGTTGCTACCTTTTTTCTTGGCAGGAGTTGCTACGAATAAAGCGCTATTTCAAGCAGACAATATTCATCCAAATGAAGCGGCTCAAAGCGTACTCTTTAAAAACGTATGGGGCGCTATGGCTCCATATCAACAGATGCTGAAATAAGAACTACTCTTAGCCACCAGAACCGCTAGAAAGTGGCTTCAGGGGATTAATCACTTTCACGCTGGCAGCATCACGCCAGTAGGACATAAAACCAGCAAATTCAGATTGGGCTGCCAAGGCTTGAATTTGCCGAGCTTGGGCCTGATGGATCCTACTGTCGCCACTGCTTGGTTGACGAATTTGATCCACTCTATAGATGGTGGCACCAACCCCAGGATTGGCAACAGAAACCACTGCAGGCAACTTATCTGGACTTATTGACATCACATCGTCTAAAGCAGGGCCAACTAGATTGGCGGGCTTATTGCGAGAGATCCATATCGGGGAGGCAAAGCCGCTTGATACTTTCGGATCTTTTTGTAAGACAGCAAAACGATCGGCTGCAGCAGCCAGTGCCAATTTTTCTGCGGCGCGTTGACTAACCTGACGCTTTACCTCAGTAGCCACTTCTTTAAATGGAAGAATTTGAGCTGGATGAAATGTCACCACTCTAGCTGAAACAAAGACCCCTGGAGCTGTTTGAACAGCTTCCGTATTCCGCTTATTTTTAATAGCCTCATCACTAAACAAGGATTGAATTACCTTAGGATTGGCCAGAGGATGATCTTTTGGCGCTCCAGTAGGTCCAGAGCGAGTTAGTCCTTTTTGTGACTGAACGCTCAACTTCAGTTTGTCTGCCGTAGGCTTTAAGCTCTCAGCCTGGTCATAAGTCATATTGGCAAACTGATCAGCCTTATCGTTAAATGCTCTTGCATCTTCTTTAGGGTCAGCCTTTAAAACGATATATTCAACATCAACGAATTCAGGGCTTTCGAATAATTTTGAATTTACATTGTAAAAAGTCTGCAATTCCTCTTGGGTGGGGTTCACTTTGCCAAGATAATCCTTGGCATCAAAAGACATAGACTGCACCTGACGTTCTGTTTCATGCAGCGTGGATACAATCTCAGAAAGTTTTGGCGTGGCCAATTCAGTTCTAGCAACAGAATTGACTAATTGGTTAATCTTGAGATCAAAAGCTTGACCGGCATAAAACTGCTCTTCATCTTCATTTAGACCATTGCTTGCTAGGAGCTGCTTAAAACGAGCATCATCAAAGCTACCATCTTGGCGATACATTGCGCGGATCTGGGGAATGTTTTGCAAGCTCCTAATTAAAGCCTCTTTACCAACTTGTAATCTCAAGTTGGTAACGGCAAACCCAAGAATACGTTGCTGTAACAGCTCATTCAAAATGGCTTGTCTAAATTGCAGACTTTGCGCTATTTGCAGATTGCCACCTACTCGCTCGGCTTGACGCTTAGCTGCAGACTCGACCTCTTGTGCGGTAATAGGCCTGCCATTCACCTTTACTAAATCAGTCTCTTTATCCATAAAGCCGGAATAACTCGAGATTCCGAACATCACAAACGACGGAACAATGAACAACATCAGAATGAGTTGTAATAACTTTTGATGCTTACGGACGGTATCAAACATGAGTGGGCAGACTAGTAAAAAGAAAATAAAAATTCTTGTAACAGTACGAGTTTACTAGGCAGAGGAAGTTTGCTGCTAGAAAGCCCAAAAAAAGACTGAGGGAGGTAAAATTTGGTGGGCGCTGAGAGGCTCGAACTCCCGACATTCTGCGTGTAAGGCAGACGCTCTACCAACTGAGCTAAGCGCCCCAAAATATTACAGGTGTGATTGTAACCTAAGCCTAGATTTTAGGGGGAAGTTCCCCCAAATCCACCATTTTAAATAGGATGGACTTGAGAGAATGTCAGCAGCAAATAAGCAATATCAATGTTTTAAGACATCACCTGAAGGAGCGTTTTCATTGGCTTTACTAGCTTCTGCAGCCTTTTTAGCCAACTCTTCAGGCGTTGGGTCAAGCAATGCCTCTGGCATGCGCTCTAACGCTAACTCCAACACTTTATCGATCCAACGCACCGGAACAATTTCAATTGCGTTCTTCACGTTATCCGGAATATCAATCAAATCCTTGACGTTTTCCTCTGGAATAAGAGCCAACTTAATTCCACCGCGATGCGCTGCTAACAACTTCTCCTTCAGACCGCCGATTGGCAGGACTTCTCCGCGCAGGGTTATTTCACCTGTCATGGCGACATCCGAGCGAATCGGAATACCAGTGAAGACAGAGACCAATGCGGTAGTAATCGCGATACCAGCCGATGGCCCATCCTTGGGGGTTGCACCATCTGGGAAGTGAATATGAATATCCTTCTTTTCAAATGATTCATCTGCAATACCGAGACGTTTAGCTCTTGAGCGCACGACAGTACGAGCCGCCTCAACGGATTCTTTCATCACATCACCAATGGATCCAGTTCTAGTAATGACACCTTTACCAGGCATCACCGCTGCTTCAACGGTGAGAAGATCGCCGCCAACCTCAGTCCATGCTAGACCTGTAACTTGGCCAACTTGATTTTCTTTTCCAGCCAAGCCAAAGTCATATATTCTGACTGACAAGAATTTTTCCAAGTTATCAGCATTCACAATTACAGGGGCAGCCTCTTTCAAGAGCAACAACTTCACCACCTTACGGCAAATTTTGCTGATTTCTCTCTCTAAAGAGCGGACGCCTGCTTCACGCGTGTAGTAACGAATCATGTTGCGAACAGCGCTATCCTCTATCTTGAGCTCATCTTTTTTCAAACCATT
This sequence comes from Polynucleobacter necessarius, assembly GCF_900096765.1. Classification (NCBI taxonomy): domain Bacteria; kingdom Pseudomonadati; phylum Pseudomonadota; class Betaproteobacteria; order Burkholderiales; family Burkholderiaceae; genus Polynucleobacter; species Polynucleobacter necessarius. The sequence continues at coordinate 584,738 of NZ_LT615228.1, read as the reverse complement.
ATTTTTGATCTGCTTTGGGATGAGGTAATTCACCGCAATACTGGTCTTCTCGTCTTCGGTGTAGCCGGCCAAACGGATGATTTCAAGACGATCTAACAGTGGACCAGGAATATTCAAAGAGTTTGATGTCACCACAAACATCACATCAGACAAATCGAAGTCCACTTCAACATAGTGATCTTGAAAGGTGTGGTTTTGCTCAGGATCCAATACCTCTAGTAAGGCACTTGCAGGATCACCACGAAAGTCCATGCCCATTTTGTCAACTTCGTCCAAAAGAAACAGAGGATTACGAACGCCAACCTTGGTGAGACTAGTCAAAATCTTGCCAGGCATTGATCCAATATAGGTGCGACGATGGCCTCGAATCTCGGATTCATCACGCACACCACCTAAGGCCATACGCACAAATTTTCTATTCGTTGCTCGAGCAATCGATTGACCCAACGATGTTTTACCAACTCCAGGAGGCCCTACTAAACAAAGAATCGGGGCCTTGACTCGATCGACTCGCTGTTGCACAGCAAGGTACTCCAAGATGCGCTCTTTAACCTTATCAAGACCATAATGATCTTCATCCAATACTTTTTCAGCATTGGATAAATCATTATTGATCTTGGTTTTCTTTTTCCAAGGGAGATTTACCAATGTATCAATGAAGTTACGAATAACGGTAGCTTCTGCAGACATCGGAGACATTAGTTTGAGCTTTTTGAGCTCAGACTCCGCCTTTTTCAAATCTTCCTTAGGCATGCGAGCAGCCTTAATACGCTTTTCTAATTCTTCGAGATCGGCACCCTCTTCGCCCTCACCCAATTCTTTTTGAATCGCCTTCACTTGCTCATTCAAGTAGTACTCGCGTTGACTCTTTTCCATCTGGCGTTTAACACGACCACGAATACGCTTTTCGACTTGCAAGATATCAATCTCGCTTTCTAAATCCGCCAACAAACTTTCAAGACGCTGAACCACATCAGTCATCTCTAACAAACGTTGTTTTTGCTCAAGCTTTACTGGAAGATATGCGCAGATCGTATCAGCTAAACGGCTAGGATCATCAATTCCGCCAAGCGAGGACAAGATTTCTTGCGGGACTTTTTTATTCAGTTTTACATACTGATCAAATTGAGCCATGATTGCGCGACGCAAGGCTTCAGTTTCATGTGCATCGATTGAATTGAGCGCTGTAGGCGTAGCTTCGCAATTAAAGTAGCCAAGGCTATCTTCAATCTGACTTACTTCAGCCCGCTGAACGCCTTCAACCAATACCTTAACGGTGCCGTCAGGCAACTTAAGCATTTGCAAAATATTGGCAATACAACCAACTTTATAAAGATCCTCAATACCAGGCTCATCCTTAGCCGCAGTCTTTTGAGCAACTAAGAGGACGCTCTTACCGGTCTCCATAGCGGCCTCAAGGGCTTTAATAGATTTTGGGCGACCGACAAACAATGGGATCACCATGTGCGGAAATACCACCACGTCCCTCAGCGGGAGCAATGGCAGTTGAATCGGTTCAGAGGGTAGTAATAAGTGGCCAGGCATGGGGCAAATCCTCCAAAAAAATAATCTTTTCTCAAGAATTCAAATTAGTGACTAAACACTAAATAGAGACATTCTTCTTAAGTAGCATACTACCTATATGGGTAGGATTTTTGAAAAAACAAGGGAATAAAGTGCAAAAAAGGGGCAAAAATGCCCCAAAAATAGCGAAAACCCTGAGAATTTAGGCTTTTTTGCTGAAATCTGATTGTTCAGGGTCTTGTTTGTACACCAGCAGGGGTTTTCCACCCTCTGCAATGCTGGACTCATCGATAACCACTTTTTGAACATTCTTCAAAGATGGGAGGTCATACATCACATCCATTAAAGAACCTTCCAGAATCGATCTCAGTCCACGAGCCCCCGTTTTACGGGCAATCGCCTTCTTTGCAATTGCTGAGAGCGCCTCACGGCGCACTTCAAGCTCAGAGCCTTCCATGGTCAACAAAGCCTGGTATTGCTTAACTAAGGCGTTCTTAGGCTCAGTTAAGATTTGAATCAGAGCTTCTTCATCTAACTGTGCCAGAGTTGCAACCACCGGCAAACGTCCGATCAACTCAGGAATTAAACCAAACTTGATCAAATCCTCAGGCTCAACTTCAATCAGAAGATCACTGACTCCGCGATCATCTTTACCTGGGACGGTAGCATTAAATCCTATACCCGTTTTGGCCGTACGCTGTTGAATCACCTTCTCCAGGCCGTCGAATGCGCCACCGCAAATAAACAAAATATTAGTGGTATCGACTTGCAAGAAATCTTGGTTGGGGTGCTTACGTCCACCCTGGGGAGGCACAGAGGCCATCGTACCTTCCACCAGTTTTAGTAACGCTTGCTGCACACCCTCACCGGATACATCTCGTGTAATTGATGGATTGTCGGACTTTCGAGAAATTTTATCGATCTCATCAATGTAGACAATACCGCGCTGAGCTTTTTCAACGTTGTAATCACAAGCCTGTAAAAGCTTTTGAATAATATTTTCAACATCCTCACCAACATAACCAGCTTCAGTTAAGGTGGTGGCATCAGCCATCACAAATGGAACATCTAGCATACGGGCCAATGTCTGCGCCAGGAGTGTCTTACCAGAACCGGTGGGACCAATCAGCAAAATATTGCTTTTTGCTAACTCAACACCATCCACCATTGCTTTAGCAGGCGCCTTAGATTCTTTTTTATCAACAGCATCGACTGGCTTTCCATCTTTATCGAGCTTTGCTTTTTTGGGCTTAGGCAAATACTGCAAACGCTTGTAATGGTTATAAACCGCTACAGCCAAAGTTTTTTTGGCATGATCTTGCCCGATAACGTATTGATCTAAATTTTCTCGAATCTGATGTGGGGTCGGTAAAGACTCATCGCCCTCTTCTTTAGGAAGTTTTGCAACTTCTTCTTGAATGATGTCGGTACAGAGATCAATGCACTCATCACAGATGAAGACGGAAGGTCCAGCAATTAGCTTTTTAACTTCGTGCTGGCTCTTGCCACAAAAAGAGCAATACAAAACTTTGTCAGTTGAATTGGGGCTCGAGGTATCACTCAAAATATTTGCTCAATAAAATTCTGTTGGTGTTTAGATTATGGGCGCTTTTCGATCACCTTGTCGATCAAGCCATATTCGCGGGCTTGCTCAGCAGACATGAAATTATCGCGATCAGTATCTTTAGCAATGGTCTCAATTGATTGACCCGTACGGTCAGCCAGAATCTGATTAAGGCGTTCACGTAAATACAAAATTTCACGCGCTTGAATTTCAATATCGGAGGCCTGACCACGTGCTCCGCCCAATGGCTGATGAATCATGACACGGGAGTTTGGCAACGCATAGCGTTTCTCTTTTTCGCCGGCGCATAACAAGAATGCACCCATGCTGGCAGCCATGCCCATGCAGAGCGTACTTACATGCGGTTTAATAAACTGCATGGTGTCATAAATAGCCAAGCCAGCGGAAACAGAACCCCCTGGAGAATTGATATACAGGGAGATATCTTTATCAGGGTTCTCACTCTCCAAAAAGAGTAATTGGGCAATCACCAAGTTAGCGGTTTGATCATTTACCTCGCCAACCAAAAACACAACCCGCTCCTTCAGTAAGCGCGAGTAGATATCGTAGGCGCGCTCTCCTCTGCCGGAGGTCTCAATAACCATTGGAACCAAACCCAAGCCTTTCGGTTCTAAATCATCAGAATGAAATTGGTTCTGGTTCATATCAGGGCCCTTTTAATTAAATAAATGACAACTTAGTTTAGCTTGCTTAATTCTTCAAAGCTAATTGCTTTGTCATTTACCTTAGCAAGTGAGGTGAAATGCTTGATGACATTATCTTCAAGCACCAAATTCTCGATATCCTTTAAACGGCTTGGATTGCTGTAATACCAACGAACGACCTCCTTAGGGTCTTCATAAGTAGCAGCCTGCTCCTCAATTTCAGCTTTGATCTGATCTGCAGTCGCAGCCAAATTATTTTTCTTAACCAATTCACCGAGAATAAGACCTAAACGAACGCGCTTAAGGGCTTGTTCAGCAAAAATCTCTGGAGGAATTGGTGCATCTTTTGCATTCGGAACGCCACGTTGAATCAAATCTTGACGAGCACCCTCAACTAAGCGTTCTTGCTCTGAAGCCACCAATGACTTCGGAACATCTAGTTCACAGGAAGCATTGAGCTTATCCATTACTTCATTTTTCAGCAACGAAGTAATACGACGCTTTACTTCACGATCAAGATTCTGCTTCACTTCTTCGCGCATCTTCACAACTCCACCCTCAGTAATTCCTAGGGATAAAGCAAATGCATCGTCTACCACAGGTAAGTGCGCCCAGTTAACGGACTTGACGGTGATCGTGAAATCTACTGTTTTGCCAGCAACATCTTTGCCGTGATAGTCAGCAGGGAAAGTCAGAGGAAAAGTTTTGCTTTCGCCTGACTTCAGACCTAAAGCGGCAGCCTCAAACTCAGGCAACATACGGCCCTCGCCAAGAACAAATTCAAAGTTTTCCGCTTTACCGCCAGCAAACTCAACACCATCTAACTTGCCAACAAAATCAACAACTACTTGATCACCATTCTGAGCGGCAGTATTTGGGCCCCCATCACCATGATCACCAGCCTGGCCGCGCGGATGGTAATGGACTTGCTGTTTACGCAAAACATCAATTGCTCGATCGATCTCAGCGTCACCAATTTCGGTTACATACTTTGTTACCTCTGCTTGACTGAAGTCACCAATCTTAACTTCAGGCAATACTTCAAAGAATGCATCGAAAACAATCTTGTCAGCATCTAGTTCACTCTTAGGTTCAAGACGTGGCTGACCAGCTAGAGCAATACCCTCTTTTTGAGTTTGCTCAAAAAAGAGTTCTGAGGCTTTATCAAACTGAAGTTCGTAATCAACTTGTATGCCATATTGCTTTTCAACAATGTTCTTGGGCACTTTGCCTGGACGAAAACCCGCCATCTTCATGGTTTTGCCAACTTTGGCCAAACGAGCTTCGCGTGCTTTTGCCAAATCGGCGCGAGCGAATTCCAAAGTCATCTTGCGGTCCAATGAACCTAAATTTTCTATCTGCACAGCCATTCTCGTCTCTTAATTGAAGATCTGGAAATGTGAAGTCCAAGCCAAGTAGCAATCTTGTGGTGCGAGGAGGGGGACTCGAACCCCCACACCATTTCTGGCGTCAGGACCTAAACCTGGTGCGTCTACCAATTTCGCCATCCTCGCGAATATCCGCAAACACTGCCAAGCCTAGACTTCACTCTAAAGGCCATAATTCTACAATGCTTAAGGGTTTAGAGGATCTTGCAGGCCTCTTCAAAGGATGGGCGGGGTTGACGCGGCATCAAGCCAGACGCATCTCCATAGCCAATATTGAGTAAAAAATTCACTTTTACCCTGCCATTTGGGAAAAATTGGGCATTAACCTTATCGGCATCAAATCCACTCATCGCGCCACAATCAAGGCCTAGCGCCCTTACCGCTAGGATCAAGTAGGCGCCTTGCAAGCTAGAGTTTCGAAAGGCGGTAGATTGAATGAACTCTTCTTTTCCAACAAACCAGCTTTTAGCATCTACATGCGGGAAAAGCTTAGGAAGCTGCTCATAAAAATCCAAGTCCATCCCCACAATTGCAGTCACTGGGGCATTTTTTGTTTTATCGACATTTCCGGGGTTTACGCAAGCAACTAAGCGCTCTTTTGCTTCTGGGCTCTTTACAAAAATTATGCGTGCTGGATTGCAGTTCACAGACGTTGGCGCCATATAGGTCGTAAATTTCCCTGAGCTGATCATCGCTTACCTGCTTAGGCTGCCACGCATTATGCGTACGCGCATTAACAAATAACTGATCTAAAGCTTGTCGTTCAATCCTGTTTTCCATGATGATCCAATCCACTCAAATAAATAGTTTCTATACCTTGTAAACCAAAGCAACAGCATGTACCGCAATTCCCTCACCGCGTCCAAGATGACCTAAGGACTCGTTAGTTTTCGCTTTAAGGTTCACGTGGCTCAAAGTAACCGCCAAATCAGAGGCAATATTACGAACCATTTCAGGCAGGAAGTCAGCCAACTTTGGCTTTTGGCAAATAATAGTCGCATCAACATTACCAACATGAAAGCCAGCTGCCTGAACCTTTTGTAGTGCAGCCCTGAGCAAAATTCTGCTATCCATGTCCTTAAACTTCGGATCGGTATCAGGAAATAATTGACCAATGTCATTTAGGCCAGCAGCCCCAAGCAATGCATCCGTTAATGCATGCAGCAATGCATCGGCATCTGAATGACCTAACAAACCTTTTTCATGAGGCACATGGACACCACCTAACACAAGTTTGCGATCTGGTACTAAAGCATGAACATCGTATCCCTGACCGATACGAAATTGCGGAATATGGGGAATGCTCGATGTCATATCAATTCTTTAAGATCCATTTTGAGATTGCAACAGTGATTGCATTAGGTCCCAGTCGGCTGGATGGGTTACCTTGAAATTTCTAGTGGCGCCTTCAATTAAAAGGGGTTTAATGCCCGCCAATTCCATTGCGCTAGCTTCATCAGTCACGTCCGCTTCTAGTCTAATAGCCTCATCTAAGGCACTATGCAATTGATTTAAATGAAACATCTGCGGAGTTTGTGCCTGCCATAAATGCTCACGAGGAATAGTTTTCTCAATATGCGGCAAATTACCTGCGATGACCGAATCTAGATCGGCCTGCTTTAAGGTGTCCGCTAGAGGCATGGCCAAAAGTCCACCCGATGATGATTTTTGGACAGTCGAAATTAACTTTTCAATGAGCGCGGGAGTGATACCGGGCCTAGCAGCATCGTGCACCAAGATCCAATCATCATCTGGTATACCAGCCTTGAGCAAAGCGGCTAAGGTGTTGCGAACTGTTTCTTGACGGGTTGGCCCGCCGGTAGGCACCAAATGAATCGGTTTGTGATTCGATTTGCCAGCTTGACTTAGGGCTTGCAGTGTCGGGTTATCGATAAAGTTTGGCGACACACCGACCCAAATGGATGCAATTAGCGGTGATTGCATAAAAGCGTCTAAGGCATAAGCCAACATTGGCTTACCAGCTAACTGCTGAAACTGCTTAGGCAGATCCCCGCCCAGGCGAGACCCGGTACCAGCAGTCGGCAGAAGCGCATGACAGCCAATCGAGGCATGGTTTGGAAAGTTCATGCCTGATTCTATAATGAGCGCTGATGTCTGATGCATTAAATCTTGCAACCCCCATACCCGCTCCGCGGGCTGGGCAGCGCTTTACCTTTTCAGGGCTAGTTGGATCTGCAGATGCTGCCCTATTAGCCCAGACTGCTCTGCGCTACCGAAACGATTTTTCTGTCATGGTGGTGTTCTGTGCGCACACTCAGGAAGCTCAACGATTAACCGAAGAAATCCCAACATTTGCCCCGCAATTGAAGGTTCGACTTCTGCCGGACTGGGAAATTCTTCCATACGACCATTTCTCGCCACACCAAGATTTAGTATCAGAGCGGCTCGCAACTTTATACGAGCTCCTCAATGGCAGTTGCGACATTGTTTTGGTGCCTGTCACTACAGCGCTCCAACGCTTGGGTCCGCCCCAGTTTTTGTCTGGTCATACCTTCTTTTTTAGGCAAGGTGATCCTTTAGACGAGACCGCGCTAAAACTGCAACTACACCAAGCGGGCTACGACCCAGTGAGCGCTGTCATGCGTCCTGGCGAATACAGTATCCGTGGCGGGCTTATTGATCTCTTCCCAATGGGCTCGAACTTGCCTTATCGCCTTGATTTATTTGGCAATGAAATTGAGCAAATTCGAGCATTTGACCCAGACACCCAACGCAGTCTATATCCAGTTAAAGAAGTTCGCCTCCTGCCAGGACATGAATTTCCATTTGATGATGAAGCCAGAACCGCCTTTCGTGGACGCTGGCGTGAGGTATTTGAAGGTGACCCAACGCGATGTTCAATTTATAAAGACGTCAATTTAGGCATTCCAAGTGCAGGTATTGAATCCTATCTGCCCTTATTTTTTGAGCAGCAATCCAACCTTTTTGACTACTTCCCTAGATCGGGCGATCCAGTATGGCTAGTTAACATCGGCAATGTTGAAGAGTCCATTAAAGGATTTTGGAAAGATACTTTATCGCGCTATGAATTTCTCAAGCATGACTTAGATCGCCCTATTCTTCCCCCCAAAGATTTGTTCTTAGATGTTGATGAATTCTTCACTACCGCGAAGCCTTTTGCACGTCTACATTTAGAAAATGACGCGGGCATTGCACAAGAGTTTCTGCCTGTTCCAGATATTGCAGTTCATCGGCGCGATCCAGATCCATTAGGACGTCTTCGCAAAATTGTTGCCCAGGAAAACTTACGCATTCTGATTTGTAGTGACAGCGCAGGACGAAAAGAATCGATACGTCAGTTGCTTGAGGAAAGCAATGCTGTGGCCGGGCAGGATGGCAGGCCACAGCATCCCCTAAAGCCCGAAGGCTTTGAAAATATTGCGGATTTTGTCAAGAGCGATGCTCTATTTGGTCTTGTCACGGCCCCGCTCTTTAATGGCTTTCACTGGCCATCTCAAAATCTACTAGTCCTCACTGAGGCTGAATTATTTACCTCCACCGCAAGACAAAGACGTAAAAGCAAGGGAACCGAAAACTCTGATCCTGATATGCTGTTTAAGGATCTGTCTGAATTAAAAATCGGTGATCCAGTGGTTCATGCTGAGCACGGCATTGGGCGTTATCAAGGCTTAGTGCTGCTTAATCTTGCAGCCCCCAAGGAGGCACCTATTTTTGAAGAGTTCTTGTATCTGCAATACGCAGGTCAAGCAACTCTATACGTACCAGTACAACAGCTCCAAATGGTAACTCGTTACGCTGGCTCTGATCCCGACTCAGCTCCGCTTCACCAGTTAGGCTCAGGCCAATGGGATAAAGCCAAACGCAAAGCTGCGCAACAGATTCGAGACACTGCCGCTGAACTTTTAGGTCTATATGCAGCCCGCGCAATTCGCAAAGGTCACGCGTTTGAATTTTCCGCCCATGACTACGCAGCTTTTGCAGAGAGTTTTGGTTTTGAAGAGACTCCTGATCAAGCCAATGCTATTGCCGCAGTCATCGGCGATATGACCAGCGGAACACCAATGGATCACTTGGTATGCGGAGATGTGGGCTTTGGCAAAACAGAAGTCGCTCTTCGTGCCAGTTTTGTGGCGGTCATGGGGGGAAAACAGGTGGCCATTTTGGCGCCCACGACTCTTTTAGCTGAACAACATGTAGCAACTTGGAAGGATCGTTTTGCTGAATGGCCTGTACGAATTGTCGAACTCTCGCGCTTTAAGACCGCAAAGGAAATTAATACAGCACTCGAAGCAATAGCTAAAGGTGATGCAGACATTATTATCGGCACTCATAAATTACTCTCTAAAGAAACGAAATTTGCTAACCTAGGTTTGGTCATCGTTGATGAAGAACATCGTTTTGGCGTTCGCCAAAAAGATGCGCTCAAGGCTTTACGAGCAGAAGTCGATATTCTTACCTTAACTGCCACCCCAATCCCTAGAACGCTGGGTATGGCAATGGAAGGACTACGCGAGTTCTCCATTATCGCTACTGCACCTCAAAAACGCCTTGCTATTAAGACATTCGTGCGTCGTGAAGGAGATGGTGTTATTCGTGAAGCAGTATTACGTGAAATTAAACGTGGCGGTCAAGTCTATTTTCTACATAACGAAGTAGAAACGATTGAAAATCGCAAGCATGCCCTCCAAGAATTGATTCCAGAAGCGCGCATTAGTATTGCACATGGCCAGATGCATGAACGAGAACTAGAGTCCGTCATGCGTGAGTTTGTGACGCAGCGAACCAACATTTTGTTATGCACCACAATTATTGAAACTGGCATTGATGTGCCTACAGCCAATACGATCATCATGCATCGTGCAGATAAATTTGGTTTGGCTCAATTACATCAACTGCGAGGACGCGTTGGACGCTCGCACCATCAAGCCTATGCCTATCTCCTAGTTTCAGACCTAGAGGCCCTGAGCAAACAAGCCCAGCTACGTTTAAATGCCATCCAAGCGATGGAAGAACTTGGATCGGGATTCTATTTAGCGATGCATGATCTGGAGATTCGTGGCGCTGGTGAGGTATTAGGCGATAAGCAGTCCGGAGAAATTCATGAGATTGGCTTTCAGCTCTATACAGAAATGCTCAATCGGGCAGTGAAATCACTCCGTAGTGGTAAAGAGCCAGATCTATTATCGCCATTACAAGCAACAACCGATGTGAACCTAGGTATACCCGCCCTATTGCCCGAAGATTACTGCCCCGATGCACATGAACGTCTCTCACTCTACAAACGCTTTGCTGGTTGCAATAATTTTTCGGAATTGATGGGTTTACGTGAAGAGCTAGTAGACCGCTTTGGTGATCTACCTGATCAAGCAAAATCTTTTTATGAAACCCATCGCCTTCGTCTAGAAATGGCTGGGTTTGGAATTAAAAAGATTGATGCAAGCCCTACATCAATTCAAATTCAGTTCATACCAAACCCCCCGCTTGACCCAATGAAAATCATTCAATTGATTCAATCATCAAAACATATCCAACTCAACGGTCAGGACAAGCTCAAGGTATTACCCCAAAAGGACCGTGAATTTGAAAAATTAGAGCAGCGTCTTGATACCATCAGGCAAATTTTGCGGCGCTTAAATGATTCGACCGTCTTAAGCAGCGTCAATAACTAGCCCTCCACTATTATTAACCTATGGCAAACCATCAAACACTGATAGCCCTCTCGAAAAACCCCATCTCAGAGAAGATGGTTTTTGAGTTGAAAGATCTTGCTCTAAGATTCGGTTGCACTCTGCATAACACTAGCAACCCATTTTCAAACGGCGCCTATCATGAAGTTCGCTGGGATTCAAACCAGCACTTGGATGTGACTCAAAGAGAGGCCCTGCGTAATATCGCGAGTAGCCATCAAACTGACTTGTGTTTTTTGCAGGCCAACTTGATTACTCAAGATATTCGTGTTTTAGCAATGGATATGGATTCCACCCTCATCAATATTGAGTGCATCGATGAAATTGCTGACTTCACTGGAAAAAAATCAGCAGTTGCCCAAATTACTGAAGCTACGATGCGAGGAGAAATCAAAGACTTCAAAGAAAGTCTTCGCAGACGTGTAGCACTTCTAGAAGGTGTTCATGCTGATGCGCTTGAAGCGGTTTATCGTGAGCGCCTCAAGCCGAATCCTGGGGCTCTTGAATTATTAGCGGGAGCCAATGAGCGCGGCCTTTACACCCTGCTTGTATCGGGAGGCTTTACCTTCTTCACAGACAAGCTTCGTCAGGAACTCGGCTTTAGACAGACTCAGGCCAATACCCTTGAAATTATTGATGGCAAGCTCACTGGCAGAGTATTGGGAGATATTGTTGACGGAATTGCTAAAGCAACTCATTTGGATAGAGCATGTACATTAGTTGGATGTACGAGAGCAAACGCAATCACGATGGGCGATGGTGCCAATGACTTGATTATGATGAATGGATCTGGTATCAGCGTCGCCTATCAAGCCAAACCAGTGGTAAAAGAAAAAGCCGACGCGGCTTTTGACCACGTCGGCTTGGATGCTGCATTACTTTTAATCTCCTAAACTCGTACCCAAGAGATTATTCGTAACTGTTTACTAGGCTTGCTTTATAGACGCTCAAAAATCGTCGCAATACCTTGACCGCCACCAATACACATCGTGACTAGAGCATATTTACCTTGTACGCGCTGTAATTCATGAATCGCCTTAGTAGCAATCGCAGCGCCTGAACATCCAATTGGGTGACCAAGAGCAATCGCGCCACCATTCACGTTTGTTTTAGCAGGATCTAAACCGAGACCTTTAGTAACCGCCAAAGCTTGTGCAGCAAAGGCCTCATTCGACTCAATCACGTCCATTTGATCTAACTTCAAACCTGCGCGCTCTAGGGCAAGCTTAGTCGCAGGTATTGGACCTTCGCCCATAATGTGGTTTGGCACACCAGCAACAGCGTAAAACACCAAACGAGCGATTGGCTGATGGCCTGCCTTCTTGGCAGTTTCAGCATCCGCCAATACAAAGAATGCAGCACCGTCGTTAATACCTGAGGCATTACCAGCAGTAACAGAACCGCCCTCTTTCTTAAACACTGCTTTCATCTTGGCCAAAGTTTCCATGGTGGTATCTGGCTTCACATGCTCGTCGGCATCAAATACGATATCGCCCTTGCGAGTCTTAATCGTAATCGGAACGATCTGTGACTTGAAGCGACCTTCCTTGATCGCATTGGCTGCGCGACGATGTGATTCAACCGCTAAGGCATCTTGCTCTTCGCGTGTAAGCTTCCATTTTTCAACGAGGTTCTCTGCAGTAACCCCCATATGGCCAACACCAAACGGATCTGTTAACACTGCAACCATCAAGTCAAGCATCTTGGTATCACCCATGCGCGCCCCACTGCGCATCGCAGGAGAGCCGTACATGCCGCGTGACATGACTTCCACGCCGCCGCCAATACCATAATCACAGTCACCGAGCATGATCTGTTGAGCAGTAGTAACGATGGCTTGCAAACCAGAACTACATAAGCGATTCAAGGCCATCGCCACGGATTCCATTGGCAAGCCCGCTTGAATAGCGGCAACACGCGCAACATAGGCATAACGGCTATCAGTTGGAATCGTGTTACCAACAGTGACATAATTAATCAGAGCGGGATCAACCCCAGAGCGGGTAACCGCTTCTTTCATGACAATTCCGCCAAGTTCGGATGGTTCAAAACTACTCAATGAACCATTGAAGGCGCCAATTGCGGAACGTACTGCACTTAAGACAACGACATCACGACTCATATTAATCCCCTTAGCTATACCCAAATTTTGGGCTTAATTAGTTACTAATTAATAATACAAACAATATATTTAAAGCAATCGTCAAGTTTCGGCTATTAGGTCATGCCCTTGGGAGCCAATGACCGTAGCACGGATGATTTCACCTGCTCTATAGCGCTTAGAAGGCTTGCTGGGCGGCAAAACTCTCACCAAACCATCAATTTCAGGGGCATCACCTATGGTTCTGCCAATTCCACCCGACTCATCCACCCGATCTATGAGAACCTGAATACGTTTGCCTACTTTTTTAGCAAGGCGTTTGATAGAGATTTCTTCGGCTTTTGCCATAAACAGCGCCCGACGCTCTTCGCGGACTTCAGCACGCACAGGATTGTCCAGTTGGTTTGCTGTCGCACCCTCAACCGGTGAATAGGCAAAACAGCCCGCACGATCAATCTGGGCTTCCTCTAAGAAATTCAGTAGATAGTCAAACTCTTCCCGAGTCTCACCAGGGAAGCCAGCAATAAATGTACTGCGAATGACCAAATCAGAGCAAGCCTTACGCCAAGCCAAAATGCGCTCGAGATTTTTTTCACCACTAGCAGGACGCTTCATTCGTTTTAAAACGTCTGGGTGTGCGTGCTGCAAAGGGATGTCTAAGTATGGCAAAACACCATAACCATGCTCAGAGAACTGCGCCATCAGCGGCAATATATCGTCCACATGCGGATAGGGATAAACATAATGCAATCGAACCCATGCTTGATGTTCCCGAGCAATTTCATTGAGGGCATTGACCAAATCAAACATTCTCGTTTTAACAGGCTTGCCATCCCAAAAGCCAGTGCGATATTGAATATCAACACCATAAGCGCTAGTGTCTTGAGAAACCACTAGCAACTCTTTAACACCTGATTCAAATAAGCGTTTAGCTTCCAGTAGCACTTCTCCTATGGGTCTAGAGACTAAATCGCCGCGAAGATTGGGAATGATGCAAAAAGTACAGCGATGATTACATCCCTCCGAGATCTTGAGATAAGCATAATGCTTTGGCGTGAGCTTTACACCTGCAGGCGGCACGAGATCAGTGAAGGGATCATGTGGCTTAGGTAAATGCAAATGGATTGCCTGCATCACTTCATCAGTAGCATGCGGGCCAGTAACTGCAAGGACCTTAGGGTGAATGCTCTGAATCAGATCACTGCCATCAGCGTTCTTTCTGGCGCCTAAGCAGCCGGTCACAATCACTTTACCATTTTCAGCAAGCGCTTCGCCGATTGCAGAGAGACTTTCCTCGACTGCGGAATCAATAAAGCCACAGGTATTTACGACAACCAGATCAGCGCCTGAATAATCTTTAGCAGTCTCATATCCCTCTGCGCTCAGTTGCGTGAGGATCAACTCAGAATCTACCAATGCCTTGGGACAACCCAAGGATACAAAACCAATTTTTCCTGCCACAACTATTCTTTTTCGGTTTTTGAAGGCTGAGGCGTAAAGGGGAAACTTCCAAATAAATTCTGGGACCCCTGCATTTGCTCTTGCATCTTGACAAACAAATACCCCTGCATTTGCTCTTGCATCTTGACAAACAAATCTCTGCTTTGCTCCATATAGTTACCCATCAAGTTTTGCATTAAAGGGTTTTGGAGGTTAAGCATTTGCGACAAAGCCTCAGGTGTGCTACCCGCACCAAGCCCTTTAGTTTGATCGCCGAGTTTGTTATGGATATCGACAAACGACTGCATAGTTTTCTCAAGATAGTTACCCATGAGTCCTTGCATGGAATTACCGTAGAAGCGAATAATCTGAGAAAGCATTTGAGTGGAAAATACTGGGGCACCACCAGCCTCTTCCTCAAGAATAATTTGCAGCAAAATGTTACGCGTCAGATCTTCGTCTGTCTTCGCATCAACGACTTTGAATGCTTCATTACTCATTACCAAACCTTTAATGTCAGTCAAGGTGACATAGGTGCTAGTCTGTGTGTCATAGAGACGACGATTCGGGTACTTCTTAATCAGCCGATCTTCACCAGCTCGTTTGGTACGGGTAGCCATGATTTTCCTAACTATTTACTGCAACGCAACATCGGCATAGTTTATCCCTAGTTTGGACATAAGGTAAATAAGCCGTGTTGCGCCCCAACAAAATTGCGTATTTGGGCCAAATTAGCCAGTATGGATACCACCATTGAGTGAGAAATCCGCACCAGTAGCATAGCCACCATCTTCGGATGCAATCCAGCAACAGATCGATGCAATTTCCTCAGGCGTACCTAAGCGCTTGACTGGAATACCAGCAACAATCTTCTCCAGCACATCCTCGCGTATCGCCTTGACCATATCGGTACCAATATAACCTGGAGAAACAGTATTTACTGTAACGCCTTTGGTAGCAACCTCTTGAGCCAAAGCCATGGTGAAACCATGAAGACCCGCTTTAGCTGTTGAGTAGTTCGCTTGACCAAACTGACCTTTTTGACCGTTGACAGAGGAGATATTAATAATGCGTCCCCAGTTATTATCAACCATACCGTCAATCACTTGCTTAGTGACGTTAAACAATGAGTTCAGATTGGTATCAATAACCGCTTTCCATGCCTCTGGAGTCATCTTACGGAAAATGCTGTCACGCGTAATACCCGCATTGTTGACCAATACATCTACTCGACCCACTTCAGCCTTCACCTTATCGAAGGCAGCAACCGTGCTATCCCAATCAGAAACGTTACCCTCAGAGGCAATGAAATCATAACCAAGTGCTTTTTGCTCGGCGATCCAACGATCTTTGCGAGGTGAGTTAGGGCCGCAGCCAGCAATCACTTTAAATCCATCTTTTGCCAAACGTTGGCAAATAGCGGTACCAATACCACCCATACCACCAGTTACGTATGCGACTTTTTGAGACATTACTTTCCCCTTTAAAAAACTTTTGTCAGTTGTTATCGAAATTAAGCTGCTTTTTCTTTTACGTAAACGCCAGGAGCAGGTTCTAGCCGTTTATATTTTGAATTACCAAATGCCTTACTTGCCGGTTTTTGCTCGCCACTAAATTGCTCCAACCATTTGGTGTAATTGGGCCACCAGCTACCCGGAATCTGCTTGGCCCCCTCCAGCCACTCATGTGCAGTAGGCGCTATTTTGTTGTTTTCATAGTAATAACGCTTATTTTTTGCGGGTGGATTAATGACGCCAGCGATATGGCCTGAAGCCCCTAAAACAAAGCGATTCTTGCCTTTGAGAATATGTGTTGACTCATAGGCTGATTGCCAAGGAACTATATGGTCTTCCTGCGAGGCATATAAATAGGCCGGGCACTTGATCTTGCCCAAATCAATCTGCTCGCCACAAATCGTTACTTTGCCTGGCTTGACTAGATCATTTTGTAAATAGGTGTGGCGCAAATACCAGCAATACATGTTACCTGGTAGGTTGGTGGAATCACCATTCCAATACAGAAGATCAAATGGAGGAGGAGAATTTCCTTTGAGGTAATTCTCAACAACGTAATTCCATACGAGATCGTTGGGCCGCAAGAACGAAAAGGTATTGCCAAGATCTAAGCCTGACATCATTCCATATTGACCATTCTTACCGCCTATCGTATTTTCACGTAGCTCAACCATCGCTTCATCGATGAAAACATCCAAAATTCCAGTGTTTGTAAAGTCGAGTAAGGTAGTGAACAGTGTCAAGCTAGCAGCAGGATGCTCATTACGTGCTGCCAATACCGCCAGGGCTGAAGTAGTCAGTGTGCCACCAACGCAAAAGCCAAGAATATTGATTTGCTTGGATTTACTAATCTCTTTAACAACATCGATGGCCTTGATGACGCCAGTTCCAACGTAGTCTTCCCAACTCACTTGCGCCATAGAGGCATCTGGGTTTTTCCAAGAAACCAAGAAAACGGTATGCCCTTGAGAAACCATATGACGAACGACTGAGTTTTCCGGCTGCAAATCTAAGATGTAGTACTTATTGATGCATGGTGGCACCATTAAGTATGGGCGCTCATAAACAGTTTCAGTTAAAGGTGTATACTGAATGAGCTCAAATAATTCATTGCGAAAGACTACGTAACCTTCTGTCGTAGCGATATTCTTTCCAACCTCAAAAGCACTCTCATCGGTAATAGAGACTTTGCCTTTTTTCATATCACCCAACAAATTGACAATCCCTTTTTGCAAGGACTGCCCTTGTGTGCTGATAATATTTTCTAGAACCTCAGGATTGGTAGCGATGAAATTGGATGGTGACAACGCATCAATCATTTGCTCAGTTGTGAACAATATTTTTTGCCGCGTCTTTTCATCGGTTTCTACAGCCTTAGCCAAAGACATTAAATGTTTAGAGTTGAGCAAATAAGTAGCGGCTATTACCTTACTCCATGAGGAATGCCATGCTTTACCAGCAAAGCGACGATCTTTCACTTCGATCGCCTCGGGATTGGTCGCAATGTGCGCCAATTCAGTGAAATATTCTTTTTGAATTTCCGCCAAACGCTCTTGGGGGATCAGCGCCATATGGTGAGGCGCCAAAGATGGCGTTGCACCGGTATTCGTACCTGCAAACATAATAGTCTCTTCAATGTAGTAGGGACATTCTCCATCCATAAGTCTTAGAGAGTTATACGCAATAACCCTAGCCTGTCAATAAAGCTAGTAGTAACCCTTGCTAGGAGAAACGATGTGTTCTGAGCTTAGGATTTTGCAATCCAAATCAAACTTGCAAAGCGGCCCGTAATACCATCACGGCGATAAGAAAAAAATTGATCACTTTGGGTGACGGTGCAAAAATTTCCACCATAGACATTACTCACGCCAACAGCTTCCAAGCAACAGCATGCCAAAAGGTAAATATTAGCCAAGTACTTGCCAGATTTTCCAGCAATAGGCACAAATGCATTTTCAGGAAAAGAAAACGAGCTATCCATAAATGCATCCAGTACATCCTGGCCGACCTCAAATGCGTCAGGACCAATTGCAGGTCCCAGCCAAACCATGATGTCGGATGGCATGAGATTAGGCTCGAGCACTTGCAACTTTAAAACCGTATTTTCCAGCACACCAGAACACAAACCCCTCCAACCAGCATGGGCTGCACCGACTAGCGTTCCCGATGTATTCGTAAATAGCACCGGCAAACAATCCGCAGTCATGATTGCCAGCACATCATCGCAACGATTGCTCACGATTGCATCCGCTTCTTGAAGTGGTTCGTCAGGAGTGCTGACTTTTGCGCTATGAATTTGTTTTAGCCAATGAGGTTCCGCGGGCAAATAGGTTCGCAATAAAGCACGATTAGCAAGGACCTGAGATGGCTCATCACCAACATGATCTCCCAAATTAAGTGATAAATAAGGGGTCTGACTGACTCCACCATTCCTGGTTGTAAGCAAAGATCTGATGTGTGGCGGCACTGGCCACTCTGGTTTTATCAATGCATCACTGAGAAGATTCATGTTGCAGGGTCATTTTGAATCGATTGAAGAACGACAGCCTCTTGAGGAAGGTTGGCCTGCGTCATACCTACCCGCGGGAGTAATTCCATGAGGTCAGCTGGTGGCAAACGAAACCAAGTATGCAATTCTTGTGTGACCGGATGTTGCAAACTTAATGCAAAAGCATGAAGCGCTTGACGCTCGAAAGGGAGTGACTTTGCAACGCCCGGAGTTTTTTTGCGATAGACAGGATCACCCAGAAGTGGGAAGCTCAAGGATTCGAGGTGAACTCGAATTTGATGGGTTCTGCCAGTCTCTAACCTACATTCCAGCAGGGCTACGGAAGATTCTTGAAATGCACCTTTAGCCAGATGTCTAAATACAGTGGCAGCTGGTTTACCATGAGGACTACCAGCGGCCATCTTCAGTCGATCTCGTTGGTCACGCCCAACTGTAGCCAAAACTTTACCTTGGCTTGGTGCATCACCCCATACCCAAGCTAAATATCTGCGACCAACGGTTCTGTCTTGTAATTGCCTAACCAGAGCAGTTTGCGCTTGCGCCGTTCTTGCTACAACCATCAATCCTGAGGTGTCTTTATCCAGGCGATGCACAATACCAGCCCTTGGTAACGCTTTCAGTTCTGGATAATGAAATAACAAGCCATTTAATAAAGTGCCTGACCAGTTTCCGGCAGCAGGATGAACCACAAGCCCCGAAGGCTTGTTGATCACAATCATTGAATCATCC
This sequence comes from Polynucleobacter necessarius, assembly GCF_900096765.1. NCBI lineage: Bacteria > Pseudomonadati > Pseudomonadota > Betaproteobacteria > Burkholderiales > Burkholderiaceae > Polynucleobacter > Polynucleobacter necessarius. Next base: position 565,635 of record NZ_LT615228.1, on the reverse strand, counting down.
TCAAAAACGACATCAAGCGGGATGTTTTCGGGGCTAAAGGCAAATTGCTCAGGCATCTCCTGTGGAAATACCTTAATACTCTCCCCGCCTCTCAATAAATAACGTGCTTTGGTGACCTTTCCGTCGACCATAACAGCCCCAGCCTCTATCCAAGTTTTCAGGCGATTTCGTGAATAATCAGGCAGAGACCCTGCCAACACCTTATCTAGGCGTTCACCAGCCATCTCCATCGGAATTTCCAGGGAGATGAAATCCTCTTCATCGATATAATCAACAGAATTCGAATCAGGAGTTTGCGGCAATGCCACGCTTAGAGAGCCTTTCAGTTATGTCCGACGTAATATCAGACGCCAGTTTAAGGCTTGCTGGGTCAGCTTCACCACAAAAATCCACCTTTTTAAGGGGTTTTGGATTGATCGCCCTTTTGATAGGCGTGGTTATAACCGTGCTCTTAAGCGGCTGCGCTGGTAGCGATGGTCAAAAAGATGACACCGACATTTGGTCTGAAACCAAACTGTATTCAGAAGCAACCGACAAGCTCAAAGACGCTGATTACGCCAAGTGCGGTAAATACTTTGATAAGTTAGAGGCTCGCTTCCCATTTGGCCCCTACTCACAGCAAGCTCAAATAAATGCTGCCTACTGCTATTGGAAAGCACAAGAACAGGCCCAAGCTTTAGTAGCAATCGATCGCTTTATTAAATTACACCAAGGCAGTCCCACACTGGATTACGCGTATTACCTCAAAGGATTAATCACCTTTAATGATGATTTAGGCTGGCTTGGAAGTTTCACTGGTCAGGATTTAAGTGAGCGTGATCCAAAAGCTGCCAAAGAGGCTTTTGAATCATTTAAGGTGGTTGTTGAGCGCTTCCCGAATAGCAAATATGCACCAGATTCCTTAGATCGCATGCGCTATATTGTGAACTCCCTCGCAGAAGCGGATGTGATCGTAGCGCGCTTTTATTATCAACGTGGTGCTTATCTAGCAGCCGCTAACCGAGCACAGCTGGTGATTCGCGACTACGATCGAGCCCCGGCCGTTGAAGAGGCTCTGTATATTTTGACTAAGTCTTATGAAAAATTGGGAATGACTCAGTTGGCCAATGACTCTGCGCGCGTATTTAAACTCAACTTCCCAGATAGCCAAATACTAGAAACTGGTCAACGGGTGAAAAAAGAGCGTAGATGGTGGCAATTCTGGAATAAATAATTTGCACAACGTTCAGTCAAAAAACCCTCTAATAAGTAGAGGGGTTTTTTATTTGTGGTTTTTATTGGGGGGCTTATTTAGAGTTTTGCTATGTAAGCAAATCGCTTACACAATAGCAACTGGAACTCTTGGTGCTACAGCACAAAGTAGCTCATATCCAATCGTATCGCCCATACGCGCCACCTCATCGACTGGCACTTGATCCCCCCACAGCTCCACAACGCTACCGATCTTTGCATTAGGGGCATTTCGAAGATCCACTGTTAGCATGTCCATGGAAACCCGCCCAACAAGAGGGCAAATTACCCCCTTGCTATCTTGGAGACCATTACTCACCCAGACAGGCGTTCCATCCTCTGCTTGCCTTGGGTAACCATCGGCATATCCACACGCAACCACCCCTATCCGCATTCCCTCTGAAGCCTCATAACGGCCACCATAGCCAATGCGCTCGCCCTTTTGTAGTTCCTGTATGTCAATGATTTCACTTCGCAATTGCATGACCGCCTTCAGATTTGCATGCTCAATATCCGCATACAAACCTGTTGGGGAGGCTCCATAAAGCATGATGCCGGGCCTGACCCAATCACCTAGAGCGTTGCGATGCCACAAAACCGCTGCCGAATTAGCCATTGAAGTCGGGGCATCCAAGCCCTCAGTAGCTTGCGTAAATACGTCAAGCTGCTCGCCCACTGTTGGCAAGCAATTTACTTGGTCGGCATTAGCAAAGTGAGTCATATGATGCATCCGATACCCCAAGGCATGAAGTCGATGAAATGCAATTCGGTATGCTTCAGGCCTGAATCCAAGTCGATTCATACCCGTATTCATTTTCAAGAAAATGCTAAAAGTTTTATTTCTGCTATTGAAATAACGTTCTAGCCATTCAAGCTGGGCTTCACAATGCACAACCAAATCGCAGCGCAATTCCTGAGCCAAATCAAGTTCATTTTCATGAAAGAGTCCTTCCAACAGGAGGATTCGACCTTGCCAACCATGTCCTCTGAGCCAAACTGCATCCTGGATATCCAAAAGGGCAAAACCATCTGTGGAGTTGAGGCCTTTCAAAGCTGCTTCAAATCCATGGCCATACACTCTAGCCTTAATAACTGACCATATTTTGGATTCTGGAGCCAACTCCCGAACACGGTTTAAGTTATGCTGAAAGGCCTGAGAATAAATTGATGCCAAAATTGGTCTATGAATCAAGCTATTAGGTGCTGTACCCATATTCATCCCTCCTTTCATGTTTTAATTGTGTTAATGAATAGATTGTACGAATGAACCGCAGTTTTTACATCATTATGGCGGCGCAATTTTTTTCGTCGCTTGCCGATAACGCCCTGCTGATTGCAGCAATTGCCCTCCTGGTCCAGCTCAATGCTCCGGCCTGGATGACCCCTTTGCTCAAATTATTCTTCGTACTGTCCTATGTTCTGCTAGCAGCCTTTGTGGGTGCCTTTGCAGACTCCCGCCCTAAGGGCAATGTCATGTTCATCACGAATACGATCAAATTTATTGGTTGCGTAGCCATGCTTTTGGGAAGTCACCCATTAATGTCTTACGCTATTGTTGGCCTTGGAGCTGCAGCCTACTCTCCTGCTAAATATGGAATATTGACTGAGCTCTTGCCGCCCGAGAAATTGGTTGCTGCCAATGGGTGGATTGAGGGTCTCACGGTTGGCTCTATTATCCTTGGCACCGTCCTAGGCGGTGTTCTGATTAGCAGTTCGGTTTCAGAGAGCCTTCTTGCTTTTGATTTTCCCAGTATCAATACCGAAATCGATACCCCAGCAGAGTCCGCCATTTTGATCATCATGATGATCTATGTAGTGGCCGCGCTCATCAACCTCAAAATTCCCGATACTGGAGCACGTTACGTTGCCCAAAAATCTAATCCGATTGCTTTAATAAAAGATTTTTCTGTTTGCTTCAAAACACTCTGGGATGATCGTTTGGGTCAAATCTCTTTGGCAGTGACTACTTTATTTTGGGGTGCTGGCGCAACCTTGCAATTTATTGTGATTAAGTGGGCGCAAGTAGCTTTGCATATGAATCTGTCGCAAGGTGCTATTTTGCAAGCGATCTCTGCTGTTGGGGTTGCGGGTGGCGCAGTATGGGCTGCGTGGCGCGTCCCTTTGCGTAACTCTTTAAATGTTTTGCCTTATGGGATTGCTATGGGCTTGGTTGTCTGCCTATTGGCCGTCTATAACTTCGACATGATTCCCAACACTCCTTTGGTGACCATCGGCAAACTTCAAATCACTCTCAACCTACTGCTAGCATATTTCTTATTGGTGCTGGTAGGTTGGTTGGCCGGCTATTTTGTGGTTCCGATGAATGCCCTCTTGCAACACCGTGGACATGTTCTCATGTCAGCAGGCCACTCTATTGCAGTTCAAAACTTCAATGAAAATATATCTGTATTGGCAATGTTGGCAATTTACTCATTGCTAATCTGGTTAGACCTGCCAGTGCAATACGTCATTATTGGCTTTGGCTTGGTTGTAAGCTGCATTATGTGGATGGTCATTAAACGACATCAGCGCAACCAAGCAGAGTATGACTCAATGCACTTGATTGGCGAACACAAGCACGAACTACATTAACTGTTTTGCAGTACAGATTTCGCCAACAAAAGATCCTGCCATAACAGCGCCTTCTCTTTAGACTTGCTAACTAATTGGCTCAAATCAAAAGATGCGACAACTGGAATTTCATCATCGGCACCGGTATTTAAAGCGAGGATGGTCTCACGCAATTGGGACAATGGATCACGCTCACCGGTAATTTTTTGGGCTGTTGGCCCGCCAAATGCAAACGCTACTACTGGCACTCCACTATCAGGGACTTTGATTTGAGATAGATTGTCCTCTGGATTCTTCCAAGACCATTCATTCTTGGCCAGTCCCAACACACGAAGTACGTTCTGAAATAAAACTTGGGTATCCCCCGAAGGCTGAAGGCCAAAAAACATCCAATGAACGCGTGGAGTGCCGGCATGGCTAGTGGCAAACTCTTGTGCATGAACTTGCGCTTGGGCGTGAGCTTGACCGCCAGTAGACATGACTTCCGAAGATTGCGCGACCAGAGGGCTTTCGTGGGATGTCCACTCCGTAATACCCATTTCCTTTAGGAAGCTAGACCTTAAATTGCTCATACCGCTAGCTTAATCGATTTAGCCATGACTATTGCATCCTCACGCTTTCCAGACTCTGGATTAAGGGGATAGTAATTTTTGCGCACCCCTATTTGCTCATAACCCAGTCTTTGGTAAAAAGCTACGGCAGGAGTATTCGATGGCCTGACCTCTAAAATAATTCGTGGCATATTTTGCTGCGCAGCGACCCCCTCGATTGCATTCATCATGCGAGAGCCAAGCCCTAATTGCCTCAACTTAGGGGAAACAGTGATATTCAAGAGATGGAGTTCATCAACTGCGGGATACAAAATGCAATAGGCCCATAACACTTGGGGATCTAGAAATGTACCGCGCTGAGTATGATCTTGATCCAACCGTGGTCTGATGCAATAAGCCCAATGTCCTGCCGCCAAGGAATCTGAAAAATTTCCTCGGGTCCAAGGGTGAAGATGAGAAACCGCTTCAATTGCAAGAACTGCATCTAAATCAGAAGACTCCATCGGCATGAACGATAGCTCTGCCCCTTCGCTCGCCTGACTCATTCTAACGAATCTTTTTAAAGACCAAATCGCGCTCAGCAGTAGTCAGCGCTACTTTATTGCGTACATACAAAGGCTCCAGGCACCTTACATCCGTCTGGAGACCAGCCTTGAACATCGGTTTAGCGCAATCCAAAATTCCCAAGGCCGATAGCGGTACTTCAGGATCTAAGCAGTCTGCGGCAATGCTATTGTGGGTAAACAATCTTTCTCCATAAACTGCAATCGCACTTCCAGCAAGGTAGTGAATCCCTGTTAGATCAATTTCTTCAGGTTTAGATAGATGTATCTCACCCACTCGTTTAGCCAGAGGCATTCCTTGTTGATATTCATACTTTGCCCAATAAATCTCATCCATACGGGCATCGATCGCAACTACAAAATTAGTTGGTTTGATCCTGTCAAATGATGCAGTTATGATCGCTTGCGCAGCAATGGCATCCAGGCTGACAACCGAGATCACAGGAAGATGTGCCGATACAGCCAAACCTTGGACGGCAGCAACACCTAGTCGAACTCCAGTAAATGCGCCCGGCCCAATACCGACTGCCATCACATCTAAATCAGACAATTTAATCTGCGCTTGTGCCAGTAAGTCCTGAACCCATGGAAGCAATAACTGGCTAGCGCCAGCCGACACTAACTCATGTCGCAGCTGTGGCACTGAATCACCTAAAGATAAAGCCACCGAACACCAAGTAGAAGAGGTGTCGATGGCCAGTATGCGCGTCAATTGTAAGCCCTGTTATTTGGTAGAAAACCAAATTATGAACTCAATCCTGCAATAACATCAGGCGGGGCCTGAACAAGCTCAATCAGAACGCCTTCGCCGCTAATGGGAAACTCATCATTTCCCTTGGGATGCACAAAAGTGATGTCATATCCTGCTGCACCTTTGCGTATACCTCCTGGCGCAAAGCGCAGGCCATTGGCGGAAAGCCACTCAACTGCCTTAGGCAAATCATCTACCCATAAACCGATGTGATTTAGTGGTGTCTGATGTACCGCTGGCTTTTTCTCGATATCAAAAGGTTGCATGAGATCTACTTCGATCTCATGCGCCCCAGAACCGATGGAGCAGATATCCTCGTCCACGTTCTCACGTTCAGAAACAAAAGTGCTCCTGTAATCAAGGCCAAGCATATCAACCCAGAGTTTCTTGAGTCGCTCTTTATTTTCACCACCAATAGCGATTTGCTGAATACCCAGAATCTTGAATGGTTTAGTCGCCATAAGATCTCTTCACCTTTCTTATTCAAAGCGAATAATGAGTTGATCTACAGCCAAGCTATCACCTTCTTTGGCACAGATTTCAGCAACAACACCATCTTGAATTGCCGAAATCGTGTTTTCCATTTTCATTGCCTCAATGGAAGCCAGTCTTTGCCCCGCTGTCACTGCCTCGCCGACCTTAACAGCAATCTTGGTTAATAAACCTGGCATTGGAGACATTACTAACTTTGAAGTATCCGGTGGCAACTTCACAGGCATACGACGCTGAAGTTCTGCACCCAATGGACTTAAGACCATACATTCATAATGAGCGCCATCCAGGACGAGATAAAACTTCACGCCCTTACGCTCAACTTGAGCGGTAATCTTGCTCGTTCCATTGATAGTGGCATGCAAGGTTTGCTGACCAGGACGCCAATCGCTCACGATGTCGTAACGACTGACGCCAGCATCATCATCAATATATACCGAGTAGATGCCATCTTTGAGCTCAATACGCACTGGCTCTTCGTAAGGATCAACCATTGAGCCGGATTTCTTGCCCGTTACCACAACAAACTTCTTAGCAATGACCATCTCGTGACCTGCCAATTGGCCATCAATCATCTTGATGTGCTCAAGGTAGCGATAACGCATAAACGCCGCCAAGGCTGCTAAGCGACGTGGATCGGCAGGCTGAACCGAGTCCTTCTTGAAGCCTTCTGGGTATTCTTCAGCAATAAATCCAGTAGTAAAGTCACCATTCACAAAACGAGGATGCTGCAGTAGTGCTGCCTGGAATGGAATATTGGAGTGAATACCGCGAATCACAAATTCATTTAAGGCGGCACGCATTTTTTCAATCGCCTCAGCACGATCCTTTCCATGAACAATCAGTTTTGCAATCATGGAGTCGTAGTACATCGGGATTTCACCACCTTCATACACGCCAGTATCAACCCGCACACCATTGATAGACTCAGGCGGACGATATTTAACTAAGCGACCAGTTGATGGCAAGAAATTACGGAATGGGTCATCCGCATTAATACGACACTCCATTGACCAGCCATCCAATTTGACATCTTCTTGCTTGAAGGCAAGCTTTTCGCCAGCTGCAACTCGAATCATCTGCTCAACTAAGTCAAGACCAGTAATACTTTCGGTAACCGGATGCTCAACCTGCAAACGCGTGTTCATTTCCAAGAAGTAAAAAGACTTGTCTTTGCCAACCACAAACTCAACCGTACCAGCCGATTGATAGTTCACCGCTTTTGCCAAGGCTACGGCCTGCTCACCCATAGTCTTACGAGTTGCTGGATCAATAAAAGGTGACGGCGCCTCTTCAATCACTTTTTGGTGACGACGTTGAATCGAGCAGTCGCGTTCGTTCAAATACACTACATTGCCATGAGAATCGCCCAACACCTGGATCTCAATATGGCGTGGACCTTCAACAAATTTTTCAATAAAGATACGATCATCACCTAAACTATTCATCGCCTCGGTCTTGCAAGCAGCAAAACCGTCAGCCGCCTCTTTATCGTTAAAAGCAACACGCAATCCCTTACCGCCACCACCCGCAGAGGCTTTAATCATGACTGGGTAACCAATACCCTGAGCAATCTTGACAGCCTCTTCAGTAGTGGCAATCGCTTCGTTATGGCCAGGAATCGTATTGACCTTAGCTTCTAATGCGAGCTTTTTAGAGGCAATCTTATCGCCCATGGCAGCAATCGATTGATGCTTTGGACCGATGAAGACAATACCCTCCTCCTCACAGCGCTTAGCAAATTGCTCATTCTCAGATAAGAATCCGTAGCCAGGATGAACTGCCTCAGCGCCTGTATCTTTGCAAGCCTGAATAATGCGATCCATCACCAGATACGATTCGCGAGAAGGCGCAGGTCCGATGCAAATTGCCTCGTCCGCCATTTGCACGTGACGCGCTTCCTTGTCTGCTTCCGAATAGACTGCAACAGTCTTAATGCCCATCTTTTTAGCAGTTTTCATAACACGGCAAGCAATCTCACCGCGGTTAGCAATCAAAATTTTCTTAAACATTTTCGTAGTCATAGTTGTCGGCGCCTTTACAGAGGAATGTTGCCGTGTTTACGCGCAGGATTCTTTAAATCCTTATCTTTGAGCATTGCTAATGAACGCGCAATACGTTTGCGGGTCTCATGCGGGAGGATGACATCGTCAATGTAACCACGTCGACCTGCCACAAATGGGTTTGCAAACTTCGACTTGTACTCGGCTTCTCTAGCAGCAATCTTCTCCAGATCCGATTTTTCCTCACGGAAGATAATTTCTACCGCGCCTTTTGGACCCATCACAGCAATCTCTGCTGATGGCCAAGCAAAGTTCACGTCTCCCCTTAAATGCTTTGATGCCATCACGTCGTATGTGCCGCCATAAGCTTTACGAGTAATCAAGGTCACTTTGGGTACCGTGCAATCTGCGTAAGCGTAAAGCAATTTCGCACCATGTTTAATGATGCCTCCATATTCTTGAGCGGTACCTGGCATAAAGCCCGGTACATCAACTAAAGTTACGACAGGAATATTGAATGCATCACAGAAGCGCACGAAACGAGCTGCCTTAATCGATGCCTTGATATCTAAACAGCCAGCCAATACTAATGGTTGGTTCGCTACGATACCAATCGAGCGGCCTTCCATACGAGCAAAACCAATCACAATATTTTTGGCGTAGTCTGGCTGAAGCTCAAAAAACTCGCCATTGTCCACAATCTTCTCTATCAACTCTTTCATGTCATAGGGTTGATTTGGATTAGATGGAACTAATGTATCTAAGGAAAAATCAGGCTCTTCAGTACGATTGGCACCTTTAATCAGTGGCGGCTTCTCACGATTTGACAGTGGCAAGTAATTGAAGAAACGACGCAACATCATGATTGCATCAACATCATTCTCAAAGGCGAGATCACAAACTCCAGAGATAGTGGAATGAGTAACAGCACCACCCAACTCTTCAGAAGTAACATCCTCATGAGTAACCGTCTTCACCACTTCAGGACCAGTCACAAACATATATGAGCTATCTTTGACCATAAAGATGAAGTCAGTTAAAGCCGGTGAATACACTGCGCCACCTGCTGACGGTCCCATGATCAAGGAGATTTGAGGAATCACTCCAGAGGCAGTGACGTTGCGCTGAAAAATCTCCGCATAGCCACCTAAAGATGCAACACCCTCTTGAATACGAGCACCGCCAGAATCATTCAAACCAATTACTGGAGCACCTACTTTGAGGGCCTGATCCATGATCTTGCAAATTTTCTCTGCATGCGCTTCTGATAAAGAGCCTCCTAAGACCGTGAAGTCTTGGGAAAAAACAAAGACCAGGCGACCATTAATCATCCCGTATCCAGTCACCACGCCATCACCTGGAACGGTTTGATCACCCATTCCAAAATCGTGGCAACGATGTTCAACGAACATATCCCACTCTTCAAAAGTCCCCGCATCAAGCAAGAGCTCAATACGCTCTCGGGCCGTTAATTTGCCCTTAGCATGCTGAGCCTGAATCCGCTTTTGCCCACCACCTAAGCGTGCTAGCTCGCGCTTTGCTTCCAGTTGTTGGGTGATTTCTTTCATTTCCTACTCCTTAGAAAAATTCATGTCCCATGGACTCCAATAGACGTCTTGCGGCTACTGAAGGCGCCATGGTTCCCTGATTTACTTGTGCAACTAAACTTGGTAGAAGCGCTTGTACTGCTTCATTACTGCGAAAAGCGTTTTTGAGACCCGCATCAATACGGTCCCACATCCAAGCACCGGCCTGCTGCTTGCGACGAGAGTCAAACTTGCCATTGGCTCTTTGGAGCTTTTCAAAATGGGTAATTTTTTCCCATAACTCCGGCACGCCTTTTCCCTCAAGAGCGCTTAAGGCCATCACTTGTGGGTGCCAAAATTGCTCATCATGTGAGGCATGATCAGGATTGCCTTGAAAGCCTAATAAACGCAATGAACTTGTAATAAATAACTGGGCGCGCATCGCTGCGTCCGGATCAAGATCAACCTTATTGATAACAATCAGATCGGCAATCTCCATCACGCCTTTTTTAATCGCCTGTAGATCATCACCGGCATTCGGAAGTTGCAATAACAAAAACAGATCAGTCATGCCGGCAACGGCGATCTCACTTTGCCCGACACCAACCGTCTCAACGATGATGATGTCAAAACCTGCCGCTTCAGCTACGAGCATGGTCTCACGAGTCTTTTCAGCAACACCTCCCAATGTTAGAGAAGATGGGCTTGGACGAATGAAGGCATTTTCCAATACGGATAAACGCTCCATACGTGTCTTGTCTCCCAAAATAGAACCGCCCGAGAGACTAGATGAGGGATCAATTGCCAGCACCGCAACTCGGTGACCTTTTTCTATTAAATAGAGACCTAAAGTTTCGATTAAGGTGGATTTGCCAACGCCCAGAACGCCAGAAATGCCAAGCCGAAAAGACTTGCCCGTCTTAGGTAATAAGGTATTAAGAACTTCATCAGCACGCTTACGATGATCAAGACGTGTCGATTCAAGCAAGGTAATGACCTTGGCTAATGCTCGTCGCTGTTTGAGCGATGGAGTATCAGTGAGATCGCTTACTAAATAAAGCAAGATCAACAGCTTCGAGCACGCTTATTAACCCGTATCTTTGGCAGGTTTTTAGTTAAACGGGCTTAACGGATTTACGGATTTGCTCAAGCACGTCCTTAGCCGAAGCTGGGATTGGTGTGCCTGGGCCATAAATCCCCTTCACCCCAGCTTCATATAAGAACTCATAATCCTGTCTTGGAATCACACCGCCAACGAAGACAATAATGTCATCAGAGCCCTGCTTCTTCAGCTCAGCAATAATCGCTGGCACTAAAGTTTTGTGACCTGCTGCCAATGTAGAAACGCCCAGCGCATGGACATCGTTTTCAATGGCTTGACGAGCGCATTCTTCTGGCGTTTGGAACAAAGGACCGATATCCACATCAAAACCCAAATCCGCATAGGCGGTAGCAACCACCTTGGCTCCACGATCGTGTCCGTCTTGACCAAGTTTGGCGATCATCACCCGTGGACGACGGCCAAATTCTTTAGCAAAGTCAGCGATCTCTTCTTGTAGTTTTGCCCAGCCCTCAGCCGAGTCATAAGCGGCAGCATACACTCCGGTCACCTTTTGAGTATCGGCGCGATGGCGCCCGTAAACTTTTTCTAACGCATCAGAAACTTCACCCACTGTCGCGCGCAAGCGAATGGCGTTCACTGACAACTCTAGCAAGTTACCAGAATTCTCTTCTGCAGCTTTTGTCAGCGCCTCCAAGGCTGCTTCTACTTTCTTGCTATCACGCTTAGCTTTAATTTCTTTCAAGCGTGCTACTTGTCCTTCACGCACCTTATCGTTATCAATCATTAAGACATCAACGAGATCCTCTTTACCAAGCTTGTATTTATTCACGCCAACAATGACATCCGAACCTGAATCAATTTTTGCTTGCTTTTCTGCAGCCGCAGCTTCAATCTTCAGCTTTGCCCAACCACTTTCAACTGCCTTGGTCATTCCACCCATTGCATCGACTTCTTGAATGATTTCCCAAGCTTTATCAGCCATCTCTTGAGTGAGCCTTTCCATCATGTAAGAGCCAGCCCACGGATCAATCACACTAGTAATATGCGTCTCTTCTTGCAAAATCAATTGTGTATTACGAGCAATACGGCTTGAGAATTCGGATGGCAATGCAATTGCCTCATCCAGCGAATTGGTATGCAAGGATTGAGTGCCACCAAATACTGCGGCCATCGCTTCTACGGTTGTTCTCACTACGTTGTTATAAGGGTCCTGCTCAGTCAAAGACCAGCCTGATGTTTGACAGTGGGTACGCAACATCAAGGACTTTGGATTCTTGGGATCAAATGACTTCATGATGCGCCACCACAACAAACGTGCGGCACGCAACTTGGCAACTTCAAGATAGAAGTTCATACCAATGGCGAAGAAGAATGAGAGGCGTCCTGCAAATCCATCTACATCTAAGCCTTTGGCAAGCGCTGTCTTGACGTACTCTTTACCATCAGCAAGCGTAAATGCTAATTCCAATACCTGATTAGCTCCCGCTTCTTGCATGTGATAACCCGAAATTGAAATCGAGTTAAATTTCGGCATGTGCTTAGCGGTGTATTCAATGATGTCACCAATGATGCGCATGGAAGGCTCAGGTGGGTAGATATAGGTATTACGCACCATGAACTCTTTCAGAATGTCATTCTGAATAGTTCCAGAGAGCAGCTCTTGCTTCACGCCTTGCTCCTCGCCAGCTACGATGTAGCCCGCTAGGACGGGCAATACAGCACCATTCATGGTCATAGAGACAGACACTTTATCCAACGGAATTCCGTCAAACAAAATCTTCATGTCTTCCACTGAGTCAATTGCAACTCCAGCTTTGCCAACATCACCAGTCACTCGCGGATGATCTGAGTCGTAGCCACGATGCGTTGCTAAGTCAAACGCCACTGAAACACCCTGACCACCTGCATCGAGCGCTTTGCGGTAAAAAGCATTAGATTCTTCTGCAGTTGAAAATCCAGCGTACTGACGAATGGTCCATGGGCGTACGGAATACATCGTCGCCTGCGGACCACGAACAAAAGGCTCGAATCCAGGTAATGTGTTGGTGTAACTTAAACCCTCGGTATCTGAAGAGGTATACAAGGCCTTTAATTGAATCCCGTCAGGCGTTTTCCATCCAAGCTTGTCAACGTCGCCATTAGGCGCAGATTTTTGTGCTGACTTTTTCCAGGCATCCAGAATTGCTTCTGGAAATGAAGGCCAGGCATTATTGGCTGAAGTTTTCTTTTCTGAACTCACAAAACACCCCTAGAATTTTTTGTTGCATTGCATATAAGATTCTCTAATTCTGCTTGACTATTTATCATTTGTCTAGCTATTATGTATACATAATTATGAATACAAAACTGATTAATCGGCCTCTATACGAAGATGTAGCCGATAAGCTGCGTGAACAAATCTTTTCCAAGGAATTGGCGCCTGGAAGCTGGTTGGATGAACAAGGACTGGCCATACAATTTGGCATTAGCCGCACGCCAATGCGTGAAGCTATCAAGGTGTTGGCTTCTGAGGGTCTAGTCACCATGAAAATGCGTCGTGGCGCCTACGTCACTGAGGTGACTCGGAAAGATTTAGAGCAAATCTTCACAATCCTCTCCCTTCTTGAAGGTGAAGCGGCCAAAGAGACCGCCATTAAAGCCACCGAGGATCAACTCAGTATATTGGACCACTTGCACCATCGACTTGAGAAAGCAGCCGCCGACCGAGATATTGAACAGTTTTTTGAAGTCAATAGCAAATTCCACGAATTAATCCAAGAAATCGCCGGAAATCGTTGGATGAATGGCGTGATTGCAGATTTAAGAAAGGTGCTTAAACTGCATCGCCGTGACTCCCTCACCAGCACTGGAAGACTACAAAACTCCCTTGTGGAGCTCCGTGAAATTCTGAATGCCATACTCAAGCGCGATCAAACTGCTGCTGAGACTGCGATGCGTAAACACATGGCAAGAGGACTTGAAGCGCTGCGCTAACTTCGGTAGCAAAGACTATAAATAATTAAAGCTTAGAGCATGACTCTAAGCCTTAATTTGAAGAACCTCAGATCATGGAATTATTTCTTGATAACGAAGTTTCCTGGTAAAGAAGCAACGTAAGCCGCGATGTTCTGCAAGTCTGCATCGTTAAATGCTTGAACTTGTGAACCCATTACTGCGTTATTTCGACCGTAAATGGCATTGCCATTACCTTCTTTATAAGCCTTAAGTGCGTAGTAAATGTAGTCAGGATATTGACCTGCCAATTTGGGATAAGCAGGCATGATTGGTGCATTTAAACCTGCACCATGACAAGAAGCGCAGTTTGCCTTCTCAACTAATGCTTGACCTTTATCCACGCTGGCGGCGTTCGCCAAACCAATGCTGGATAACAAAACTACTGTAACTAGTGCAAATTTCATAAATGTGCCTCTATCACTTCAATGGGTTGTTGGGTGAGCTGGCAGTTTGCGCAGCATAGTATTCGCCAATATCAGCCATATCTTGATCTGATAAGCCGGCAGCGATAGAACGCATGGTTGGATGCTTTCTCTCACCCTTTTTATACGCAGTTAAGGCAGTAGCGATGTAGGCCGCATTTTGGCCGCCAAGCATTGGCACTCTGTAAACGAGTGGGTAATCAGCACGGTAATCTGGAATGGAGTGGCAACCGATACAGAGCCATACTTTGCCGTTACCAGCTGCTGCATTGCCCTTTACTTCATCAGCTTGCGCTGCAAATCCAGCAAATGCCAAACCTGCACAAATGAGTAATTGAGGAAGAATTGAGAGTTTTTTTCATAGATTTTTTCATAGAAATCAGTATTAATGAGTTTGATTTAAATCAATCTGGGAGAGTATAGCGGAGAGCCGCCCTCTTAGTCATTTTGGACCTCAAAATCAGTATAAATACTGAAAGATTGCCACTATTTACCTATACTTGAACGACCTTAAAAGAGATATCGATCGCCCACCATGACCAAATCCGAAAGCCCGTCCCGTAGTCGTTTTGACGGTAGCCAAAACTACGTAGCCACCGAAGACCTGAAATTGGCAGTCAATGCTGCAATCGCCCTACAGCGCCCCTTGCTGATTAAAGGAGAGCCTGGAACAGGTAAAACAATGCTAGCGGAGGAAGTTGCGGCGGCTCTCAATATGCCCTTATTGCAATGGCACATTAAATCAACCACCAAAGCTCAGCAAGGCTTGTATGAATACGATGCAGTAAGTCGCTTACGTGATTCTCAGTTGGGCGATGAAAAAGTGAAAGACATACGCAACTACATTGTCAAAGGTGTCTTATGGCAAGCATTTGAGGCAGATGAACCCACTGTGTCCTACTGATTGATGAAATCGACAAAGCCGATATTGAGTTCCCTAATGATTTGTTACGCGAAATTGATCGCATGGAATTTTATGTCTACGAGACTCGTGAACTAATCCAAGCAAAACATCGCCCTTTAGTAATCATTACTTCAAATAATGAAAAAGAATTGCCAGATGCCTTTTTGCGCCGCTGCTTCTTCCACTACATTAGCTTTCCGGATGCCGCGACCATGCAAAGCATTGTTGATGTTCATCACCCCAATATCAAACAAGATCTCCTTGAATCTGCCCTAAGCACCTTCTACCAAATCCGAGCACTCCCAGACCTAAAGAAAAAGCCATCGACCTCTGAACTAATAGATTGGTTAAAACTCCTTTTAGCAGAAGATATTCCACCAGAGGCCCTGCAAAGCCAAGATGAAAAGATTGTGGTGCCACCACTGCATGGCGCACTACTCAAAAATGAACAAGATATTCATCTATTTGAGCGACTGGTCATGATGAATCGCAATCATCGCTAATCCGAGTTTTTCGCCTTAGTCACCATTCATGCTCATTCAATTCTTTCTCAATCTGAAGGAGGCCAAAGTGCCGGTTTCAGTCAGAGAGTTTTTGACTTTATTAGAGGCACTCAAATCAGAAGTAATCAGCCCATCGATTGATGAGTTCTATCAACTCTCCCGCATGACGCTGGTGAAAGATGAACAACACTTTGATCGTTTCGATCAAGTATTTGGAAGCTACTTTAAGGGCGTTGAGCAAATCATTGCCCGATCACCTGATATTCCTTTGGATTGGCTCGAGAAAAAATTACAAAGAGTCCTCACCGACGAAGAAAAAGCAGCCCTCCAAAAATTGGGTGGACCAGAAGCTTTAAAAAAACGTTTAGAGGAGCTTCTCAAAGAGCAAAAAGAATGGCACGGAGGTGGTAATAAGTGGATCGGTGCCGGGGGCTCTTCCCCTTTTGGGCACAGCGGATACCATCCTGAGGGTATTCGGATTGGCGGCGAAAGTGCCGGCAATCGTACCGCAATCAAAGTCTGGGAGGCGCGGGAGTTTAAGGACTATGACAGTGATCTTGCTCTGGGAACCCGCAATACTAAAGTTGCACTGCGTCGCCTTCGGCGTTTTGCTCGTGAAGGTTCTGTTTTAGAGCTGGATCTCGATAAAACCATTCAATCGACCGCCGCCAATGCTGGCATGCTTGATATTCAGATGCGACCTGAGCGACACAACCAAGTAAAAGTCCTGTTATTAATGGATGTGGGTGGCTCAATGGATGATCACGTAGCGCGTGTCGCTGAATTGTTCTCAGCAGCAAAAGCAGAATTTAAGCATCTTGAGCATTACTACTTTCATAACTGCGTTTATGACTACCTATGGCAAAGTAATCGGCGGCGGCGAGATCAGGTGACGCCAACCCAAGACATAATCAATAAGTACGGCCCAGACTATAAATTGATATTTGTTGGTGATGCCACCATGTCGCCCTACGAAATTTTGAGCCCAAATGGCTCCGTGGAGTACAACAATCGGGAGGCTGGTGCTGTGTGGGTAAATCGTCTGCTAGACCACTTCCCCCACTTTGCCTGGCTAAACCCAGAGCCCGAGTCTATTTGGCAATATCGCCAATCGATCGACATCATGAAAAATTTAATGAAAGATCGTATGTACCCGGTAACCCTCAATGGCTTAGAAAGCGCCATGCGACAATTATCTAAATGATTAAACAGCATGATTGACCTATTTAATTTTTACATCCAACTCTTAATTTGATAAAACCATGAGCACAACTATCAGCGATCGCCTTAAAGCCCTCGGAATTGAATTGCCTCCACCAGCCCCCCCTGCTGCTGCCTATGTCATGGCAGCCACGACCGATAACACGGTGTTTTTGTCGGGCCATATCGCTAAGCGCGATGGCAAACCCTGGGTAGGAAAATTGGGCAATGACATGGATACCGAAAC
Organism: Polynucleobacter necessarius; assembly: GCF_900096765.1. Classification (NCBI taxonomy): domain Bacteria; kingdom Pseudomonadati; phylum Pseudomonadota; class Betaproteobacteria; order Burkholderiales; family Burkholderiaceae; genus Polynucleobacter; species Polynucleobacter necessarius. The sequence goes on along the minus strand of NZ_LT615228.1, from coordinate 548,615 downwards.
CGGTAAAGCCGCAGCAAGATCGATTGCGATTGACTTAATTTCCACTTTGCAAAATCACTTGGGCTCACTTGACAAAGTAAAGCGCATTGTCAAAGTGATGGGCTTAGTCAATTCCTCTGACCAGTACACCGAGCAACATCTCGTCATCAATGGATGCTCAGAACTCTTATTTGAGGTATTTGGCGATGCTGGTAAACATGCGCGTAGCGCCTTTGGTGTTGCGCAAATTCCATTGGGCGCTTGCGTTGAAATTGAATTAATCGCAGAAATCTAAGGGCGATCAATCCCTAATTTTTGGATGTCTTCAAGGGTGTCGACATCCAAAACAAATGCCTCATGTGGAGTTTCAAACCGCTGCACCAATTCTGGATTTAGATCCATATAACGGCGGCAATCCATTTCCGGTATTTCCAAAATATTCCGTACTACCTTGTTTGAGAATAAAACAGGGTTGCCTCGCTGCCCTCGCACTTGAGGCAACACTATCTCGCGATTGGACTCCCGTTTCGAAAATTGATCCAAGAGGATGAGCAGTTCGTGCTCTGTAGTATTTGGTTGGTCAGATAAAGCCACCATCAAAACATCAAATGTACTTTTGAGATTTTCCAATGCAAACCTGACTGATGATGCCTGACCATCAGCAGCACACGGATTGCGGATGATGCTTACTGGCAATCCCAAAGAATGATTCACCCGTGCCAGCTCTGCCTCAATTTCCTGTGCATGATAACCAGTAATCACAAGGACCTCCACGGGATTTAGCGCTTTTACAGCCGTAAAGAAATTACTCAGTAAGCTATTCCCCCTTTTTTTAGCAGGGCCTTTGGAATTGAACCCATCCGAGAGCCCTCTCCTGCAGCAAGAAGCACGACTGCAATTTTCAGGGGATAAATAGTCATCTCTTCAGGAGTTTTACCGGCAATAGTCATTGAGGTGATAATAAATAAGAATCACAAAAATAGAACATAAAAGATTATGAATAGTACCGATCTAAGCGTCCTCAAATCTGCCGTGAGCTGGCTTGGTAGCGGTCATCAGGTTGCCATTGCCACCGTCGTTCAAACCTGGGGATCTGCCCCGCGGCCTGTTGGTTCTTGGTTGGCCATACGCCAAGATGGTCAAGTAGCAGGCTCAGTATCGGGGGGTTGCGTTGAGGATGACCTCATTAGCCGAGTACAGACAGAAATTTTGAGGCGAGAGACACCAGAAATGGTGGTTTATGGCGTTAGCCAAGAAGAGGCTGCGCGTTTTGGCTTGCCGTGTGGCGGAACATTGCGCCTTCTAGTTGAACCAAGACCTGAGCTTAAGGTACTTGAGAAATTACTAGCCGACATCTCTTCCCATCAAATCACAAAACGCACAGTCAATATTGCAACGGGTAAATCCACCCTGTCTAGCGGCAATCGCAATAATGAGTTCTCTTGCAATGATATTCAGATGTGCACTACCTATGGACCACGCTGGCGCATAGTGATCATCGGCGCAGGTCAACTATCTCTGTATACGGCTGATTTTGCTCTTGCTTCTGACTTTGAGGTCATAGTGATTGATCCACGAGATGAGTATCAAGAAGGTGTTGATCATAAAGAAGTGACTTTCATCAAAGGCATGCCTGACGATGTTCTTCTTGAGATTGGCGTTGACCCACATACTGCAGTCGTTGCTCTCACACATGATCCTAAGTTAGACGATATGGCATTGATGGAAGCCTTAAAGTCGCCAGCGTTTTATGTGGGAGCATTAGGAAGCCACAAAAACACCGAGAAACGCAAAGAACGTCTTTTAGAGTTTGATGTCAGCCAAGATCAAGTTGAAAAACTACATGGTCCTGTTGGACTATCTATTGGAGCACTCACTCCACCAGAAATAGCTATCTCCATTCTGGGGGAAGTGATTGCCGTGAAATACGGCATTACTGTTCCAAAAAAGGTCTAAAAACTAGAGCGCCTTGAGCTTGCCGTCTTTTAGTCGTGGCTCTACGAAATGTCCTTTGCGTGCGCGGTTGCCTGCAAAAGATTTGAGCGTTTTTGCATCCAGACTGAGCTCAGTAGGCTTACCTGCACGACCTGATCCTGAGTAGTTTGCGCCATTGGACCCCACTGCAATCGCGCTAGCAAGCGACTCTTTTTCGTCTAAGCCCATCAAAATGACACCCTTACCACCGGTAGGCAAGCGCTTGAGCTCATCCAATGGAAAGACGAGTAACTTAGAAGCCTCTGACAAACAAGCCACTTGTTTCATGCCTACTTGAACCTTAGCCGCACCAAGTGGTGCGTCGCCAGGATGTTTGGCATCAACGCTGATAAAAGATTTACCAGCTTTGTTGCGCGTGCTCATATCCGAAACATTTGCCAAGAATCCATATCCAGCTTTAGTTGAAAGCAATACGAGATCATCAGGCTGGCCTGCGTAATAGGCAACCATCTGTGAGCCTGCAGCCAAATTAACAAAACTGGTTAATGGCGATCCGTCACCACGGGCACCAGGCAGCTCGCTCACTGGCACAGTGTATACACGACCATCACTACCAAAACCCAGCATTACATCAACCGTTCTCACTTCAAAGGTGGCATAGAGCGCATCACCAGCCTTAAAGCTAAATTGGGTGGCATCGTGCTCATGGCCTTGACGTACTCGCACCCAACCCTTTTGAGAAACGATTACGGTTACTGGCTCATCAACTACCCTAGTCTCAGCAATAGCGCGCTTATCCTCTTGTATCAAGGTACGACGATCATCACCAAAATCTTTAACATCGGATTCGATTTCTTTAATGATTCGTTTGCGTAGCACCGCATCGCTTTGCAATAAACCTTCGAGATCATCCCGCTCGGACTTCAAATTTTTGAGCTCTTGCTCGATCTTTATCCCTTCTAGCCTTGCCAGCTGACGCAAACGAATATCGAGAATATCTTCTGCCTGACGGTCAGAGAGCTTAAATTCCTGAATTAAGTCAGCCTTAGGTTCATCACTGTTGCGGATAATTTTGATGACCTTATCAATATTCAAAAGAACGGTTAAGCGCCCTTCCAAAATATGCATCCGGTCTTTGACTTTATCTAAACGGAACTGGGTACGACGGGTAACGGTAGCCACCCTAAACTCGATCCACTCAGAAATAATTTCTTTTAAGCCTTTTTGGCGCGGACGACCATCATTGCCAATCATCACCAAATTCATTGGCGCGTTAGATTCGAGGGAAGTATGCGCCAATAAGAGATTTACAAACTCATTGACATCAATATTTTTACTCTTGGGCTCAAATACCAAACGTACCGCAGCGTCTTTACTAGACTCATCACGCACACCATCGAGCACATTCAAGATGGTGGACTTCAAGTTATTCTGTTCTGGTGTTAAGGTCTTTTTACCAACCCTTACCTTTGGATTGGTGATTTCTTCAATCTCTTGCAAGACTCTTTGCGATGAAGTTGCGGGTGGCAGTTCATTGACTACTACCTGCCATTGCCCTCTAGCTAGCTCTTCGACCGACCAACGTGCACGCACTTTTAGACTTCCGCGTCCGGTTTCGTATATTTGAGCAATCTCAGCCGCAGAAGAAATAATCTGACCGCCACCAGGGTAATCTGGTCCGGGCATGATCTCCAATAAATCAGTGGTAGAAAGCTTTGGTGATTTCATCAAAGCGATTGCAGCTGATGCTACTTCGCGTAAGTTATGCGAAGGAATCTCGGTAGCCATACCCACTGCAATACCTGAAGCGCCATTGAGCAGCACAAATGGTAAGCGGGCTGGCAATAACTTGGGCTCCTGAAAGGAGCCGTCATAATTTGGAGCAAAGTCGACAGTGCCTTCATCGATTTCACTTAAAAGCAAACTGGCAATCTTGGTCAGGCGCGCCTCGGTATAACGCATCGCCGCAGCACCATCACCATCACGTGAACCAAAATTACCCTGACCATCGATTAATGGATAACGCAGCGAGAAGCTTTGGGCTAAACGAACTAAGGCATCGTAGGCAGATTGGTCACCATGCGGGTGGAACTTACCCAGAACATCACCAACAACACGCGCGCTCTTGACCGGCTTAGCATCTGCACGCAAGCCCATTTCATTCATCGAGAACAAAATACGACGTTGTACTGGTTTTTGACCATCCGCCACTTCTGGCAATGCGCGGCCTTTAACAACGCTAATGGCGTAGTCCAAATAAGCGCGCTCTGCATAAACAGCTAGCGTAAGGCTATCTTTGTTATCTTCATTTAAATCCATGGTCTTGGGATCATGCGGATCCCTGGGGCCGTTACCACCGGCGGATTTGCTTTGAACAGATGGGGCAGCTGGCGCCTCATCAACCTCAACAATATCCATCTCAATCGGATTTGCAAACAAATCTGCTTGTTCAGCTGCGGTATCTTTACCTGGAGTTTTTTTTGTAGTCATTAGATATCTGCCTCAACTTCATTACCGCGCTCTTCAAGCCAATCGCGACGCGCCCCAGATTCTGATTTACCCATCAACATATCCATGGTTTTAAACGTTTCATCTTCAGTCCATGATCCCAAGCTTACTGGTAATAAACGACGTGTATCAGGATTGAGCGTGGTATCCCAGAGTTGCTCAGCACTCATCTCTCCCAATCCTTTGAAGCGAGAAATTTGCCAGGCAGATTCTTTAACACCATCCTTGCGTAACTTATCTTCAATTGCTTGCAATTCATTTGCATCGAGCGCATAAATTTTTTGCGCTGGTTTTTTTCCACGCGCGGGAGCATCAACCCTAAAAAGAGGGGGCCTTGAAATATGGACATGTCCTAGCTCAATCAGCTTAGGGAAATGCTTGTAAAACAGAGTTAGCAGCAATACCTGAATGTGAGCACCATCCACGTCCGCATCGGACAAAATGCATACCTTGCCGTAACGCAAATTTGATAAATCAGGATTGTCGTTAGGCCCATGGGGATCCACGCCAATAGCTACCGCGATATCGTGCACTTCATTATTGACAAACAAGCGGTCACGCTCAGCTTCCCAGGTATTTAAGACCTTCCCGCGCAGCGGCAAAATCGCTTGATATTCTTTATTACGACCCATTTTTGCTGAACCACCAGCAGAATCACCCTCAACTAAGAAGATTTCGTTCTGGGAAATATCTTGGCTTTCGCAATCGGTGAGCTTCCCTGGTAACACGGCAACACCGGAGGATTTTTTCTTTTCTACTTTTTGGCCTGCACGCGTTCTCGCTTGTGCTTGCTTGATTACAAGGTCAGCTAGCTTACGACCATAATCAACGTGTTGATTTAACCAAAGCTCAAGGGCAGATTTTGCATACCCCGAAACCAGACGAACTGCATCACGCGAATTTAAACGCTCTTTAATTTGTCCTTGAAACTGGGGATCCAATACTTTGGCAGACAAAATAAATGATGCACGAGCAAATACATCCTCTGGCATCAATTTGACGCCTTTAGGTTGCAATGCATGCATTTCAATGAAACCTTTTACTGCATTAAAGAGGCCTTCACGCAAACCACTTTCATGCGTACCGCCTGCAGGGGTTGGAATGAGATTGACATAACTCTCACGTACTGGAGCGCCATCTTCCGTCCAGCAAACCACCCAAGCTGCACCCTCGCCTTCAGCAAATGAATCATCATCTCCAGATCCTGTAGCATATTGCTCACCCTCAAACGGAGGAATCACCTCAGGACCGTGTCCAGCCTGAGCTATTGCCTCATTGAGGTAACCACGTAAGCCCTGTGCGTACTGCCAAGTTTGACTCTCACCAGACTTTTCTTGAATGAGGATCACCTTTACTCCAGGCAGTAATACTGCCTTAGAGCGCAATAGACGAATAAGATCGGCCATGGGAATGGCTGAGCTATCAAAATATTTTCCGTCTGGCCATGCACGCACGCGAGTGCCGTGGGATTTGTCTTCTTTTGATGATGGCTTTGATTTGAGTTTCTCAATCACTTTGCCGTCTGCAAAGGTCAAAGTAAATACTTGTCCATCACGCCAGACAGTCACTTCTAAGCGTTTTGAAAGCGCATTGGTGACCGATACACCGACACCGTGCAATCCACCAGAAAATGCGTAAGCACCGCCAGTGCCTTTTTCAAATTTACCGCCGGCGTGTAACTGGGTAAATACGATTTCAACGACGGGTAATTTTTCAGTGGGATGCATTCCCACAGGAATACCTCGGCCATCATCTTCAACGCTAACACTGCCATCAGTGTGCAATGTCACAATAATTTGCTTGCCAAATCCGCCCAAGGCTTCGTCAGAGGCGTTATCAAGCACCTCTTGGATGATGTGTAGCGGGTTATCTGTGCGGGTGTACATTCCAGGCCGCTGACGGACTGGTTCCAGTCCTTTGAGGACCTGAATCGATGATTCGCTGTATTCGGAAGTTTTACGGGTAGCCATGCGCGCAAATTGTAGTCATGTCTTGAGCATAACCCGAACTTTTCCGGAAATCCCCCCTCATCCATGCCAAAATTAGGGCATGGGAGCCTTAAGTCATATTCGAGTTTTAGACCTCAGCCGGGTGCTAGCAGGTCCTTGGTGCGCTCAGAACCTAGCTGACTTGGGTGCTGACGTGATTAAAGTTGAGCGTCCAGGCAGCGGGGACGACACCCGCCACTGGGGCCCGCCTTTTGTAAAAGATGCTCAAGGCGGCGAAACCGAAGAATCTGCCTATTTTATTTGCATCAATCGCAATAAACGCTCGATTACCGTCGACATTAGTAAACCAGGGGGTCAAGAGATCATCCGCCAACTAGTAGCGCAATCAGATGTGGTGCTCGAAAACTATAAGGTAGGTGACTTGGCGAAATATGGTCTTGACTATCAAAGCCTTCAGCAGGTGAAGCCTGATTTAGTGTATTGCTCGATCACGGGCTTTGGTCAAACTGGTCCTTACTCACATCGCCCAGGCTATGACTTTATTGTCCAAGGCATGGGTGGCTTTATGAGCGTTACCGGCGAAGCGGATGGCGTTACAGGCAGCAGCCCTCAAAAAGCCGGTGTTGCAATCGCCGACATCTTCACTGGCATGTATGCCTCCACTGCAATATTGGCCGCAATCATTCACCGCGATCAAACTGGCGAAGGTCAATATATTGATATGTCTTTGCTTGACACCCAGATCGCCGTAATGGCGAATGTATCTAGCGCATATCTGAGTTCAGGCGAGGTTCCGCGTCGTTTAGGAAATGCCTCCTCAACCATCGTACCCTACCAAACCTTCCCCACATCCGATGGCTGGATCATTGTGGCTGCAGGCAACGATGGCCAATTCCGACACTTTGTTACCGCAGGCGGCCAGGCCCATTTAGCGGATCACCCTCGTTACATCAGTAATCCACTGCGTGTTGCCCATCGTGATGAGTTAGTGCCACTGCTTGAAGAGATGACGCGCAAGAAAACAAAGAATGAATGGATTAACCTGCTTGAACAAGCCAATGTCCCTTGTGGGCCAATCAATAATTTCAAAGAAGCGTTTGAGAACGAGCAAGTAATTGCGCGTGGAGTGCAGATAGAAGTCCCCCATGCTACAGCCGGTAAGATGAAATTGGTTGCCAGCCCAATGAGATTGTCTAAAACGCCAACTGAAGTTCGCATGGCGCCACCGACCTTAGGGCAACATACCGATGAAATCCTGCGTGAGCAACTTCATCTTGACGCTAAAGCAATTGAGCAACTTCATCAAAAAGGAATTGTTTAATGAGTCAGTCAGCTACCAAGACTTCCTTGTCAATGAAGCAAGTGTTGATTTATGGTGGCTTGATGGTCACGCTCTCCATGGGCATACGGCATGGCTTTGGATTATTTAATTTACCCATCATCACCATGGCCAATGGTTGGGGAAGAGAAACCTTTGCCTTAACGATTGCACTGCAAAATCTCATCTGGGGCGCTGTACAACCCATTACCGGAGGGTTGGCTGATCGCTTTGGCGCGTTCAAAATCATGGTGATTGGTGGCGCACTGTATGCGCTGGGATTAATCGGCATGGCTGTATCGACCGATGCATTGAATTTCACACTTGCTGGCGGCCTTCTTATTGGCTTGGCACAAACCGCCACAACTTATAGCGTGGTGTACGGAATTTTAGGTCGCAACGTCCCCGCAGAAAAACGAGTTTGGGCCATGGGTATCGCTGCAGCTGCCGGCTCTTTTGGTCAGTTTCTTATGATCCCAGCCGAGCAAGGTTTATTAAGTAGCTTTGGCGCGCAAGATGCGCTCTTCATACTCGGATTAATGGCAAGCCTGATGCTTCCCACTGCGTTTATGTTGCGGGAGTAAAACTTTACCTACATACACCAGCTCGGCGATCAAACTGTATATGAAGCCTTGAAAGAAGCAATGAGCAATCCCAGCTTTCGTTTGCTGACCTTAGGCTACTTTGTGTGCGGGTTTCAGGTGGTATTTATTGCGGTACATTTAGCCCCCTACCTCAAAGATTTATCCACTGCTTTCCCAGCAGTGGGTGCGCCAGCAGTTGCTACCACTGCCCTAGCCTTAATTGGCTTGTTTAATATTTTTGGCACCTACAGCGCTGGCATATTAGGGCAGCGTTTGCCAAAGCGTTACCTTCTATCGGCCATCTACTTAGGTCGCTCAATTGCGATTACAGGCTTTTTGCTAATACCTATCAGTCCAATCACAACCTATATATTTGCGGTGATCATGGGCTTTCTCTGGCTCTCCACGATTCCACTCACCAATGGTATCGTCGCGCAAATCTTTGGTGTCAAATACCTTACCATGCTCTCTGGTTTAATTTTCTTCTCCCATCAACTAGGAAGTTTTTGTAGTGCATTTCTGGGTGGTTATTTATTTGATCGCACAGGATCTTATTCAGTTGTTTGGGAAATTGCGATTGGTTTGGGTGTCTTTGCCTTTTTAGTCAACCTACCCGTTAAAGAGCGTGCGCTTGAACGAGTGGCTCATGCGTAAAGATACAAGTAAAGCGCCCCGCTTACAATTTTGGAAAATCATCATGTATGGTTTTGCTGCGTTTGCCTTACTGTTAATTTTTTCTGCCTACTTCGCTCCCGATATGATGGTTGCCATGAACAATCAAGTCTGGGTCTTATGTGGTTGGTAATCTCAGTGAGTCTATAAAACTGATACACATTCGTTTTATTTCTTGCCTCGCCGTAGCACAATGGATAGTGCACATGCCTCCTAAGCGTGGGATACAGGTTCGATTCCTGTCGGCGGGACCACTCAATGGTGAAAACTTATCCACAGGTACTGTGGATAAATCAGCGAATGCTTTCGTAAGTCGTAGATTTGTATAGCTTGAGCTGGCTTGCTTAAATTCTATGCAGTTGATGGTGTTCAATTGTGGTAGTAAGGATGGGATTTCAGTCTCATTTACCTAATTTCCCTTACACTGCAATGGATGACAACCATATCAAACAGCACGATTGCCGCCCTTGAAGAAATGCTCCAAAATTCGGCGCGTTCCGCACCAGGAGACTATTTACCGGTTTACCTTTCTCGCGGCAATAATGGTGATCTACCGATTGGACACTTAAATCCTGAAATCGCTGGCTACCTGCAAGAATTTCTGAAAGAAAGATCAGTTCCACTAATTTCAATTGGTCATGATCGTTTGACTATTCATTCTGGGAAACCAAAAGATATATCCCATAGCCTACAAATCTTAGCTAACCAAATGCGTATCGGTGGATTTATTCCAGGATGGCGCAATGAAGACTTTGCATGGGTTGATCAAAATGGGCACAAGTACTTCCACCTTGAACGTGCTGCATTTCGCACCTTTGGCTTTCGCAGCATGGCAACGCATATTAATGGCCATACCAAAGGAAATACGATTTGGTTAGGCAGAAGAAGTGAAAACAAACCGACCGACCCAGGCAAGTTAGACAATATTGCAGCAGGTGGAATTTCTGCAGATGAGACACCATGGGTGTGCGCTAGACGCGAACTCTGGGAAGAAGCAGGTGTCCCACCGCAACTTGCCGATGAAATTGAACCCGTTGGACGGATTCATATGCGTCGCCCCATAGCAGGGAGAGGCTTTCATGATGAAGTACTCTTTGTCTATGATTTAGAGCTTCCTCATCAATTTATTCCTACTAATCATGATGGTGAAGTCAGTGGCTTTATCGAAGTTACCTATGCTGAAGCAGCAGCACGCATTCTGGCCGATGAATTTACCAGTGATGCCGCTTTTGTCACCGCCGACTTCATCTTGCGTCGCAATAAATAAGTCTTTAAGCTGGTTTTAGACCTCCAGTTGATCAACATCATGATCCGGGTGCGGGTTTCGTGGTTAAATAAGCTCAAGGATGAAACAGGGGTGCCCTAAAGAGCAGAATTTGCTTTAAGGTGCTGAGAAAGACCCTAGAACCCGATCCAGGTAATGCTGGCGTGGGGAGTTACATCAGACCGACACCCGGTTTCGTCCATCTAAAACAGCAAGGAGATGGACATGAGCAAAACCAAACACGAGATTCCCAGTTTAAAAAGTCTTGAGCGCGACTTCGGGCAAAAATTTGCCTACCCCGCATCGACCAAAACTTATTTACAGGGGTCACGTGCTGATATCAAAGCTCCGATACGCATGATTGAGCAATTACCCACTCGTGTTGGTGAAGAGCTAGTTCCGAATCCCCCTGTTCCGGTTTACGACACCTCAGGTCCTTATAGCGATCCTGAAATCGTCATCAATCTCGAAAAAGGTTTGCCGCGACTGCGTGATGCTTGGATTAAAGAACGTAATGACACCGAACAATTAACTGGCCCAAGTTCAGGGTATGGTGTTGCACGCTCAAAAGATGAGGCAACTCAGAGCTTACGTTTTGCCCATATCAGCGCACCTCGTATAGCCAAAGCTGGCCATAACGTGAGTCAAATGTATTACGCTCGTAAGGGCATTGTGACGCCTGAAATGGAATACGTTGCTCTACGTGAATCCATGGGTTTAGAGCAACTGCGCAAAGATCCCGCATACAAGCAATTACTCAAGCAGCACCCCGGCAAAGGGTACGGAGCTAATCTGCCAGAAATTGTGACTGGCGAATTTGTTCGCTCTGAAATCGCTGCAGGTCGAGCAATTATTCCTGCCAACATCAATCACCCAGAATTAGAACCTATGATTATTGGCCGCAACTTCCGCGTCAAGATCAACGGTAATCTGGGTAATTCGGCGGTTACCTCCTCCATTAATGAAGAAGTAGAGAAGATGGTTTGGTCGATTCGCTGGGGCGCTGACACCATCATGGATTTATCCACAGGTAAGCATATTCATGAAACCCGCGAATGGATTATTCGTAACTCACCAGTTCCGATTGGTACAGTGCCAATTTACCAAGCGCTGGATAAAACTGGCGGTATTGCAGAAGACCTCACCTGGGAAATGTTCCGCGACACTTTAATTGAATAAGCTGAGCAAGGGGTGGATTACTTCACTATCCATGCTGGTGTATTGCTGCGTTATGTACCACTAACTGCAGATCGCATCACTGGTATTGTTTCCCGTGGTGGCTCCATTATGGCCAAATGGTGTTTAGCTCACCACAAAGAAAACTTCCTTTATACGAAGTTTGATGAAATTTGCGAAATCATGAAAGCCTATGATGTGTCATTTAGCTTAGGAGATGGTTTGCGCCCCGGCTGTATTGCTGACTCGAACGATGCAGCACAATTTGGCGAGCTTCATACTCTAGGTGAATTAACTGCCAAAGCTTGGAAGCATGATGTTCAAGTCATGATCGAAGGTCCTGGTCACGTTCCAATGCAACGCATTGAAGAAAATATGACTGAAGAGCTCAAGCATTGCTTGGAAGCTCCCTTCTATACTCTTGGACCGCTCATTACCGATATTGCTCCTGGCTATGATCACATCACCAGCAGTATTGGCGCCGCGCAAATTGGTTGGTACGGCACGGCAATGCTTTGCTATGTCACACCGAAAGAGCATTTAGGTCTTCCCGATAAGGAAGATGTTCGTGAAAGCATCATCACATATAAGATTGCTGCACACGGGGCTGACTTAGCTAAAGGCCTGCCTGGCGCCCAAGTGCGTGATAACGCGTTGTCGAAAGCCCGATTTGAGTTCCGCTGGGAAGATCAATTCAATCTTGGCTTAGACCCCGAACGTGCACGTGAATATCACGATGCCACCTTGCCAGCCGAAGGCGCGAAAATTGCCCACTTCTGCTCGATGTGCGGACCGAAGTTTTGCTCGATGAAGATTACGCAAGAAGTACGTGACTACGCAGCTACCTTGGATGCTGATGGTAATCCAAAGAACAATTCCAAAGTCATCCCCATTACGGCATCGACAGACCCGCAAAAAGGAATGGAAGAAATGTCTGCAGAGTTCCGTAAACGCGGTAGTGAGATTTATCAGTAAATATTCAGTAAACGATCTCCCTCATGAATACATCTGCACTATCAAAAAGTAAATACGCTGTTGTTGGGGCCGGCCTAATGGGCCGCCTCATCGCAGTTACGCTTGCTCAAGGTGGTGCGCAGGTGGACGTCTTTGATCAAGGAAAGCCAGATGCTACTGGCGCAGCGGCGCGCATTGCCGCTGCGATGTTGGCACCCTTAGCTGAATCTGCAATTACCGAAGATAACGTTGTCCGTATGGGCATCCATAGCTTGCCTCGCTGGAAAGAGTTGATTGAACAGTTAGCTAAGCCAGTATTTTTTCAACAAGATGGCACGCTGATTTTGTGGCATCGCCAAGATGCCGCCGAAGCAGAACGCTTTAGTCAACATCTAGAAAAAAATTGTTTACACAATCCACAGCTCCCGTTACCAAAAAAGCTCACCAATCATGAGCTACGTCATCTAGAGGCTGGTGTTGCTGATCGCTTTACTCAAGGCCTTTACTTACCTCATGAAGGTCAATTAGATAACCGGCAACTGCTAGATGCACTGCTATATGAGCTGAGTGTTCTCAAGGTTAACTGTCATTGGAATTCTCAGATTGATCCAGCTAGCCTTCGTGAAAAGCATGGTTATCAATTTGTGATTGACTGCCGCGGCACTGGAGCAACAGCAGCCTGGGCTAATGATGCCAACTCCCTACGAGGCGTTCGTGGTGAAGTGATTCGCTTGTATGCCCCAGAAGTAAAACTGCATAGGCCAACACGTTTAATTCATCCGCGTTATCCCATTTATATTGCACCCAAAGAAAACGATGTTTATGTCGTTGGAGCCACTGAAATTGAGTCGGATGATCTTTCTGAAATGAGCGTGCGCTCTGCGATGGAGCTTCTGAGTGCAGTCTATACCGTACATAGCGGTTTTGCTGAAGCGCGCATCTTAGAGATGGCAACGCAATGTCGCCCTACTTTAAAAAATAATTTACCGCAGATCCGCGTTCAAAAAGATCTAGGACTTGCTGATCTGATAATGATCAATGGCCTCTATCGCCACGGCTTTATGATTTCTCCGGCAATTTTAGATTGCGCCCTAGAATTAATAGAGCAAGGTCATAGTAATTCCGCTTTAGACTTAGGCTTAAGTATTGTTTATCAAGCAAGCAACAGCGAGGTCGGCGTATGCGCGTAATCGTCAACCAAGTTGCATACGAGCTACCAAGTCACAGCGTCATTACTGATGCGCTCTCGCTGATTAATGCAAAACCCCCTTATGCAGTCGCCGTGAATCTGAACTTTGTACCCAAAACCCAGTATGCGGAATATACCCTGCATGAGAACGATCAAATTGAAGTCATTGCCCCAGTGACTGGTGGCTAAAGTCTTTAGATAAATTCACCTCCCTACGTTACTTATGACAGCTCCGTTACCAAATAATCTCAGCAGTGCTGATGCGCTAGTCCTGTATGGTGAGAGTTTTGCCAGTCGCTTGTTACTAGGTACTTCACGCTACCCATCACCACAGGTTTTAGAAAATGCTGTAAATACAGCAAACCCGGCGATGATTACGGTGAGCTTGCGCCGTCAAGGCACGAGCACGACTGAGGCGCATAGCGGCTTTTGGGATTTACTTAAGAAAATAGCTATACCAGTATTGCCCAACACTGCAGGTTGCCATAGCCCTCAAGAAGTAATCACTACTGCGCAAATGGCAAGAGAAGTTTTTGAGAGCGATTGGATTAAGCTCGAGTTGATTGGCGATGACTATACATTGCAACCAGATACTCTGCGCCTTGTGCAAACCGCCGAGACATTAATTAAAGATGGTTTTAAGGTATTGCCATATTGCACTGAGGATTTAATTTTGTGTCAGCGCTTAGTGGATGTCGGTTGCCAAGCGATCATGCCTTGGGCTGCTCCTATTGGTACCGGTCAGGGGCCCTTAAATCCTTATGCCATGAAACTATTGCGCGATCGCATTCGGGTGCCGCTGATTGTGGATGCTGGATTAGGCCTACCCTCTCACGCTTGCACAGTGATGGAATGGGGCTTTGATGGCGTCCTTCTCAATACCGCTGTAGCACTTGCCAATGATCCCGTTGCTATGGCTAAAGCCTTCGCTACGGCTGTGGGTGCTGGTCGAACTGCTTACCTCTCCGGTGCTATGCAGCCCCAAGCATCAGCCCAAGCCAGCACTCCATTAGTTGGTACTCCATTTTGGCACCAGTCATAAAGTAGACTAGTTCCATGAGCCTGATTCGAGACCTCGCCGATCAAATTGTGAATGCCCATCGCAATGATGATTTATGCATTCCGATTCCGCAGTTCTCGCTCAGCTCTCCCCCACCCCGAATTGACAATGAAGCTGCTACCGATCACTACGAGTTAGCGGGAGCCTTGGCTGCTATTGAAATGGGTTTTATCGAATCCGATGCTAAGGTGCTCGGTAAGGCATGGTCACGCATGACACTGCAGGATGGGGGCTTTAATCCTTTTAAGTGGCCCAGTAGACCAGAGCATTTTGACTTGCTCCCCTGGACTCGCAATATGAACCCTAATGCATTCAAAGAGTGTCCTAAGCGCTTAGGTTTGTATGGCGTGATGCCTGACGCCGATTGGGTAAAACGCATGGTTGATGCTCAGATTCCTACAGTTCAATTACGCTTTAAATCAGAGGACAGCTACAAAATCAGAAAGCAGGTGCGCGAGGCCGTTAAAGCAACTGAAGGAAGCAAAACCCTTCTTTTTATCAACGACTTTTTTATCAACGACTATTGGCAAGAAGCGATTGATGCACAGGCTTATGGCGTTCACTTGGGACAAGAAGACTTAGCTACCGCTGACCTTGGGCAGATTCGTGAAGCGGGTCTGCGACTTGGCTTAAGCACTCATGGCTATGCTGAGCTTGTTATTGCGGATCGTTTTTGTCCTAGCTACATAGCGATGGGTGCTGTATTTCCCACCAATCTCAAAAAAATGCCCACGGCACCTCAAGGACTTGGACGTCTCTATCAATATGCCAAGCTCATGAGCCATTACCCTTTGGTGGCAATTGGCGGAATAGATCAGGATAGTATTCATGCTGTTGCTAAGAGTGGTGTTGGTTCAGTAGCAGTTGTACGCGCCATTACTCAAGCAAAAGATCCCAAGGCGGCAGTCAAGCTTTTGCAAGAATTAATGCAAGCTTAAGAATTCTTGTTTTCATCCAACAAAACTGTTGAATAGAAATCATGCATATGCCACAACGGCCCAGGACCCTCACCAATACTAAGGAACCGCCCCGCTTCAAGGCCTGCTTGCACATAAGCAATGGCTTTTGCTACGGCATGCTGCAGATCATGCCCATCAGCTAAATAGGTGGCAATAGCGGAAGCCAAAGAGCAACCAGTGCCATGCGTATTCACTGTATTAACGCGGTAATGCTTATACTCTTTAAACTGCACTACCTCAAGCCCATCTTCAATAGTGCGCCACATTAAAAAAATCAGTAAGCTGGGTATGCGTCCTATCTAAATGCCCCCCTTTAATTAGGACTGCTTGAGGACCCATATCTAACAACTCTTGCGCAGCAGATGTAAAGTCTTGCGGTCCATTGATATCACGACCCAACAATAAAGATGCTTCGTCTAAATTGGGTGTCACTACTGTTGCAATTGGAAAAAGTTCAACAATCATGGCTTGGGCAGTGTCATCGCCTCCTAAACTGGCGCCAGAAGTTGCTCGCAAAACTGGGTCAAGGACGATGCGTTTGACGTCATGTTTGCGCAAAGTGCTTGCAACCACATGGACAATTTCTGGACTAGCTAACATGCCAACCTTGACAATATCAGCGCCAATATCTAACAAAACAGCATCAATTTGTGCTTCCACCACCTCTAAGTCAACATCTTGGATGCGAGTTACGCCCATTGTATTTTGAGCAGTAATCGCAGTGATCACCGACATCCCAAAACCGCCCAATGCCGTAATTACCTTCAGGTCAGCCTGAAGCCCCGCCCCGCCGCCACTATCGGACCCAGCGATGGTCAATACTTTGGGGATCTGCACAGAAGTGGGAAGAAGTGATTTCATCTTGCTATAATATCGGCTTATTCCTCGATAGCTCAGTCGGTAGAGCGCCGGACTGTTAATCCGTAGGTCCCTGGTTCGAGCCCAGGTCGAGGAGCCAAACAATAAAAACCACCTTTTTTAGGTGGTTTTTTCTTTTTCAGCCCCCACACCAAAATACGGCTGCCGCACTAAAATACTCAAATGAAGAAGATCCCTGAACTCCTAGCGCCTGCTGGCAGCCTACAAATGCTCCAAACTGCTTTTGATTTTGGAGCAGATGCCATTTATGCAGGTCAGCCCCGCTATTCTTTACGAGTTCGCAATAATGACTTTGGCAAGATTGAAGTATTAAAACAAGGAATCGATACTGCCCACAATTTGGGCAAGAAGTTTTATTTAGTCTCCAACTTATTGCCTCATGGTGCCAAAACACGCACCTATATAAAAGATATGTCTCCTGTGGTGGCTCTAAAACCTGATGCTCTGATCATGTCTGATCCAGGTTTAATCATGATGGCTAGAGAAGCATGGCCAGATATGCCGATCCATTTATCTGTGCAAGCCAATACAGTAAACGGTGCCTCTGCTAAGTTTTGGCGCTCAGTAGGCATTAGTCGCGTGATTTTGTCTCGTGAACTATCTTTTGATGAGATTGAAGAAGTTCGTCAAGACTGCCATGAAATGGAATTGGAAGTATTTGTCCATGGTGCTCTGTGTATTGCCTACTCTGGTAGATGTTTGCTTTCTGGCTACATGTCTCACCGCGATTCGAATCAAGGGGCTTGCACCAATGCTTGTCGCTGGGATTACAAGGTAAAGCCCGGTCAACAGGTGTCTAGCGGTGATGTTGTACTCCTTCAAGAGGCTCGTCGTCCCGATGAATTAATGCCGATGGAAGAAGATGAACACGGTACCTACATCATGAATTCCAAAGATTTACGCGCCATTAAACATATTGAGCGTTTAACAGCAATGGGTGTTGACTCTTTCAAAATTGAAGGTCGCACCAAGTCACCTTATTACGTCTCTCGTACCTGCCAAGCTTATCGCGCTGCAATTGATGATGCCGTTGCTGGAAGACCCTTTAACACTGCTTTGCTTGGCAATCTAGAAGGGCTTGCAAACCGTGGTTATACCGACGGCTTTTACGAGCGTCACCACGATAAGGAGTATCAGCTCTATATGCGAGGTCACTCACTCTCTGGAAGAAGTCTTTATGTGGGCGAGACTCTCGACATTGATAAAACGTCTGGTCGCGTGAAGGTAGAGGTAAAAAATCGTTTTTCAGTTGGCGATAAACTGGAAATAATTGAGCCCCATGGAAACCAAGATCTTGTTCTCGATGCCATGTGGAATATGAGTGGTGAGCCAATTGATGTTGCGCCTGGTTCTGGGCATGTCGTATGGATTAAAGCCCCCTTTAAAGGGAATAAAGCTTATATTGCCCGCTATACCCATGAACCAGCTCCGGTAGAAACTGCCAGCGCATGCTCTAGCGGCGAATCTTGCTGCAACGCCTAAATAGAAACCCCTCATGACTAACACACCAGACTCCAGCCCACAGCCTCATACCTTAAAAGACAAGGCAATCGACGAAGCCAAGAAACTTTGCCTTAACTCTCTATTTTGGAAGTTGGTTTTGCGCCCTTTCTTTTTTGGCTGTAACTACTTTAGACGAAAGACCTATTCCCCTTGAAGTATTTGGTATCGCCATTATCAAAGCCGCAATTTCCGCAAAGTTCCTTTTAATTGCACAGGCCATTTTCCCAATCAAAGTAAATAGTGATCATGGGGTGATTCGCTCTATGCTCATTGAATCCTTTGTATACCTCATCATTGTTTTAGCTTTAAATTACATTGAAGCTGGTGTTGAGGGATTAATACATGGCAAAGAATTTTTTAGCTCCATGCTCTCATTTGGTCAGCGTAGTCCTTTGCATGTATTGGCCATGTCGATTGTGTACTGGCTTATCGTCTGGCCTTATTTGGTTCTAATAGGCATGCGCTTACAGTTGGGATCAACGGCAACGCTCAGAATCTTATTTGGCTCCAAGTAGTCATTTTGGGCAAAGTAAACCTTGATTAGTCCTTTTCGCTTGGCTGGCCTCATTCCATATTTAGTTCTAATCTTTTTCTTTGCAGCACTCACTTCGCTGAGCGCCTCCGCTCAAGAAATTGAAGCACGCGCCTATTCCAATGCGCCGATTGGAATGAACTTTATCAGTGGTAGCCTTGCACAAGCTAAAAGCGGCTCCTACACCTTAAACACCCAAGCCATTAGCACTACACACGTACTTGATGTTGCCGGTCAATCCGGAAGAATCACCCTATTGCTACCCTATTCTGAGCTATCAGGCACTGGCACGCTCAAGGGCCAAGCCATTAATGCGTCTGCAGAAGGCCTCTCCGATCCTGTGATCAAGGCATCGGCTAATTTATATGGTGCTCCAGCGCTTACCAACAGCGAGTTTAAAAATTACCAACAAGATCTCATTATTGGCGCTAGCCTTGCCGCTTCCATTCCCTGGGGAAAATATAACAGCCAACAAATGGTGAACGTTGGCGCCAATCGCTCTGTCATTCAACCAGGCTTTGGGGCGTCGCAGGCCATCGGGCCCTGGCGTCTAGAGTTGGCCACGATGGCCAGTATTTATACGAGCAACACCAACTATATGGGTAGCAATACTCTATCTCAAAGCCCTTTATATTCGGGCGAGTCGCATGTGATTTACTACTTTCCAAATACTGCCTGGATTTCTGCTGATGCAACCTATTTCACCGGAGGGCAAACTTATATCAACGGCCTGCCTCGCACTGGTCAACAAGAAAACTGGCGATTTGGTAGCACACTATCCTATCCGGTGGATAAACAGAACTCCATTCGCTTAAGCGGCACTAAAGGGGTGTATTCACGAACCGATGCTAGCTATAACGCTATGGGCATCTCTTGGCAATTTCGTTGGGGCGGCACTCCCTAGGTGCAATTTAGCCCCTATAGCTACAATCGATAAATATAAGACATCGAGACAAGCATGACATCCAAGCCAAAAGACCCTAAATCCGCACCTGAAACTGGTTTACGCAAAGGCTTAACTAGCTATGGTGATAAAGGCTTTTCTCTATTTTTACGCAAAGCCTTTATCAAAGGCGCAGGCTATACCAATAGCGCTCTAGATCGTCCAGTAATTGGCATTATCAATACTGGCAGCGCCTACAACCCCTGTCATGGAAATATGCCTGCGTTATTAGAGGCGGTAAAGCGCGGCATCATGCTTGCTGGTGGCTTGCCCATGGAATTTCCGACGATATCCATTCACGAAAGTTTTGCTGCTCCAACCAGCATGTACCTACGCAACCTCATGTCGATGGATACCGAAGAGATGCTGCGCGCTCAACCCATGGATGCAGTTGTCATGATTGGCGGTTGCGACAAGACGGTTCCCGTACAAATGATGGGGGCCGCCTCTGCTGGTTTGCCTGCCATTCAGCTCATCACTGGCTCGATGCTAACAGGATCGCATCGTAATGAACGTGTTGGCGCCTGCACAGACTGCCGCCGTTACTGGGGAAAATTCCGCGCAGGTGAAATTGATGAAATTGAAAAGGATGAAGTCAATGACCAGCTTGTTGCCAACGTAGGTACCTGTTCAGTGATGGGCACTGCCAGTACGATGGCTTGCATATCTGAAGCGCTGGGCATGACTGTGCCTGGTGGTGCAACACCTCCAGCAGTCACTGCTGATCGCATTCGTATTGCTGAAGAAACTGGCGCTTGCGCAGTTCAAATGGCTAAAGATGGTTTAACGATTGACAAAATATTGACCGCTGATGCTTTCGAAAACGCTATACGGGTTCTCTTAGCGATTGGAGGCTCAGCCAATGGCATCGTTCACTTAGCAGCGATTGCTGGCCGCATGGGCCTAGAAATTGATCTTGCAGCACTAGACAAAATGGGCAACGAGACTCCTGTCCTAGTCGATCTAAAACCGTCAGGCGATCATTACATGGAGAATTTCCATGATGCCGGTGGCATGGCTACATTGCTTCGCGAACTAAAATCCTTGCTCAAACTCAATGCATTGACGGTGACCGGCAGAACCTTAGGCGAAGAAATTGATTTAGCACCACCAAGCTTTAAGCAAGATGTCGTTCGCAAGATTGATAACCCCATTTATCCACGGGGAAGTATTGCCGTATTACACGGCAACCTAGCGCCAGGAGGCGCCATCATCAAACAATCTGCCGCTAATGAAAAACTCATGGAGCACGAAGGCCGCGCAGTAGTTTTTGAAAATTCTGAAGATTTAGCCAATCGAATCGATAGTCCAGATTTGGATATCACTGAGAATGACATTATTGTGTTGAAAAATATTGGGCCCAAAGGCGCACCAGGAATGCCAGAGGCTGGTTATATTCCGATCCCAATTAAATTGGCTAAAGCGGGTGTAAAGGATATTGTGCGCATTTCTGATGGTCGTATGAGTGACACTGCTTTTGGCACCATTGTTTTACATGTCACCCCAGAATCCGCTATTGGTGGTCCGCTAGCCCATGTCCGCAATGGCGATCGTATCCGCCTATCCGTTCAGAACCGAGAAATCAGTTTATTGATCTCCGATGAAGAATTAGCCAAACGTGCCATTGAAAATCCCATCTCACCGCCTACTGCTGAGCAGGGTTATAAAAAGCTCTTCCTAGATACCGTCACACAAGCAGACCAAGGTGTCGATTTTGATTTCTTAAGGGCGACAAAAGTGGTGGGTAAAACACCGAGCAAATAAGCTGCTGGCAAGCATTACAGTTTTCTGAGTTCGCGCCGCAAAATTTTTCCAACATTTGATTTGGGAAGCTCGTTGACAAGGACAATCTTGCGTGGACGCTTGTAATTGGTGAGATGCTCTTTACAGTAGTCGGTAATCTCGGCTTCAGTTAAATGATGATTTGACTTAACTACGTAAGCCTTGACGATCTCACCCAATTTGCGATGAGGTACCCCAATCACGCCGCACTCTTTTATGCCTGGTATTCTGGTGAGGACATCTTCAACATCATTGGGGAATACTTTAAATCCAGCTACGACGATCATGTCTTTTTTACGATCAACGATCTGCACGTAACCTTCGTCTGTAATTAAGCCAATGTCTCCCGATTTGAAATAGCCATCTACAGTCATGCACTGTGCAGTTTCTTGGGGTCTATTCCAGTAACCCGCCATCACTTGAGGACCATGAATACAAATCTCACCAGGAGTTCCGTGAGGCAGCTCCACTTCATCATCATCCAATATGACTACATCCGTGCCCGGAATGAGCGAGCCAATATGGTCCGTAAAACGCTTTTCTAATGGGCTGTTAACACAGACAACGGGTGATGTTTCTGACAAGCCATAACCCTGAGCGATGGGGCAAGCAGCAGTCAGAGCTTGCCAATGGTCAGCAGTCTTTTGATGAACTGCCATACCACCACCAATCGTAACCAATAGATTATTAAATTTGACCTTTTTAAACTCAGGACGGTGAATCAATGCATGAAAGAGCGTA
The DNA here is from genome assembly GCF_900096765.1 of Polynucleobacter necessarius. Taxonomy (NCBI): domain Bacteria; kingdom Pseudomonadati; phylum Pseudomonadota; class Betaproteobacteria; order Burkholderiales; family Burkholderiaceae; genus Polynucleobacter; species Polynucleobacter necessarius. The sequence goes on along the minus strand of NZ_LT615228.1, from coordinate 526,688 downwards.
TTAACGCCTGGGAAAATATTAATGTTGGGATGTTTGATCAATAGCTTAATAAAACCATCGATATCACGCGAATTAGCAACCAAGATTAATAGAGCGCCCCTTGCAATTCCGAGCATTGCGCATGCTGTCAGCGCAAATATATGCGTCATCGGCAAAGCACATATAAATTGAAGTTGATCATTAATCCTTTTTTCTAGACCCGCCAGTAACCAAACCTCTATTTGCATGATATTAGCCAGGATATTGCGGTGTAAAAGCACTGCTCCCTTAGAAATACCGGTAGTGCCGCCGGTATATTGCAAAAAAGCAATGTCATCTAAGGTCAATTGAGGTTTTTTAAATACACGATGTCCGCCCATGTTTAGGGCTTGCCGAAAAGAAATACTCCGAATACTCCACGCAGGGACTAGTTTTTTGATCTTTCGAGCCACGAAATTGATAAGATACCCCTTAAGACCCAAAAGCTCCCCAGGACTACTCACAATGACATGCTTGATGTTGAGTTGATTCTCAATTTGCTCATAGGTATGGGCAAAGTTTTCCATCAACACCAATACAGAGGCACCACTATCTTTTAGTTGAGACTCTAACTCTCTAGCTGTGTAAAGGGGATTGATATTAACAACCACATATCCTGCACGCAAGGTACCCAACATAGCAATGACATACTCCACAACATTGGGATACATCAAAGCAACACGGGCACCCTTCTCTAATTCAAGAGTTTGCAGGTAGCTGGCAAAATCTTTAGAGAACCGATCTATTTGACGGTAGGTAAAAAATTTCCCCATAGACTCCAACGCATTGCGATTGGCGTAACGCTCAAAGCATTGTTCCAAAAAATCAGCCAATGAACCTTGAGCGGGCAAAATGATTTCCTGGGGAACACCCGCAGGATAATTTTTGAGCCAAGGTTTTGGAGTATTCAAGATGATGAGTGGAAGTGAATTAGCTCAATATCTGGCAGAGTCTATCAAGAAACAGATCTTGACCGTGATGCACTTTTTCTTGCCATTCTTTTCCAGAATTCTCATTGGCGTCATCAGTAATGTACTTATAGGACTGCCATGGAATATGGTGCTCGTGGGCACACGCTGCGATAGCAAATAATTCCATATCCACCAAATCTATACCCTGTTCGATCAGCCAAGGATCATGCGCAGTGACAAAGCTATCTCCAGTACCGCAGAAATGCTTTCCAGTAGATAAATATTGTGCAGGCTTGTTGCAAAAAGGGGTTTTTCCTCTTGGCGCCAGCGGTTCGGTATTCATATCGCGCTGTATTACTTTGGCAATATCAATTAATCCATGAAGCTCATGATTGACTTTGCCTGCTGTACCAAAATTGATAATCGAGTGCGGTTGATACTGAGCAATCGCTTTGAGAGTGTTGATGGCTGCATTGATTTTGCCAACTCCACAATAGACAATCTGCAATCCTGTCGGTAGCACATCGCGCTTGAGCTCGCTCTCTAATGCGGTGATAATCAGGTGATGGGTTTTCATATCGGCAATAAATGAATTTATTAGATTATCTACCTCGCGTGTCAGACTTTCCAAAGCCTGGAATCTTATTCAGGGATATTTCACCGCTTTTGGCTAATCCAAGCGCTTTTCAGGAGGCCATCTCCCAACTAGAGCGCATTGCCAATGGGTTTGATTACACCCATATCCTAGGAATTGAGTCACGTGGTTTTGTCTTTGGCTCAGCCCTCGCGCATAAAACCAGCAAGGGTCTAGCGCTGGCCAGAAAGCCCAATAAACTCCCTTTAGCAAGCCATCGTGAAGCATATGGATTGGAGTATGGGTCTGACTCACTGGAAATTCAGCAGTCTACTCTTCCCAAAGACGCTAGGGTTTTATTAATGGATGATGTCTTAGCCACTGGTGGCACTCTGATTGCAGCTAATAAACTGCTTCAGAAAGCGGGCTTTGAAGTATGTGGCGCCATCACGCTCTTAGAAATTACCGCGCTAGGCGGAAGTCAATTACTAGACCAAAACGGTATTAGCAATCAATCTGTCTTAAAAAGTTAAACGCACTAAATTAACTTCTTGGCAGTTTTTACAACACGCATAGCACCCCAACCCAAGGCAAGTACTTTGCTAGCTAGTTTTGGTCTGTAGTGCGCCAATGCAGCAAAAGCGCTTGTCCACAATAGTGGGTTATCTTTTAGAAAATGAAATGCATCCACACCCTTATCCGCCCACGATAGCGGTTTTTCCCAGGGTTCAAAATGGGCGGCAAATGCTTTGCGCTCAAGACTGCATTGCACTTGTAGATCAGCGCGCCTTGCATGGAGGGCTTTAGTATCGCGACTCATCTACCTAAGGCTTTGCAGTCTTTAGCAAGCTCAGAAATACTAGCCTCAAACAGCTTGGGCATTTTTCTAAGGGACTGTATAACGACTAATGCCATGATGGCGCCAATCGATAAAAATGCGCAAGTTACCAGAGTCAAGGCTAATACTCTATCAGTCTCCCAGCTGTAGATGACGATGAGTAAAGCCAACATCACTAAACCGAAAAACAAAAAGAAGAGCGCGCAAATCATGAGCACTAAAAGACGAAGGAATTGATTACGGGCAATTTGTACATCAACCGACAACAGCTCTAAACGCGTCTGCGCAATAGAGGCACCGGTAGAAGCTAAATTCTTAATAGAAGACAGCAAGTTTTCTTGTGACATAAGATCCTAGCGACGACGAATAAATAGGCCAATGAGCAAGCCAAGTCCCGCAGCAACCCCAACCGCCTCCCAAGGATTACGATGAACAAAGTCATCGGCGCCCTCTGCAACCGCCTTGGCCCTATCCGACAAGGAACCCTCAAGGTGAGAGAGGGTCTCTTTTGCTCCCGATAGTGTCTCGAGGGCTTAATTGCGAATCGAGGCAACTGCCTCACCAGAATGATCTTCAGTGGCCTGGATTAGGGCTTGCGCATCAGCCATCAGCGATTTAAATTCGCCAATTAATTGCTCTGCCCCAGTAGAGACTGGTTCTGGGCTCTTAAGATGTTCGGAATGCTTTGCAGTCATGGGACTTCCTATCGATATCCTATTGGTTCTCTTATTCTAAGCACTTCTTTGATTAGGTCCTAGAAGTAAAACAGTCATTCCGGCATTACCGCCCTTGAAATGTCTCAGATACTGCTTTAATCCTGGTCGGCGCTTAAGAAGTGATTGGTAGCTTGAACTCCCATAAGGCACATCCTCGCCAAAGTAATACTCTTCTACTCGATCCGCGTATCGATTATTTTCTAGGGCATCATGAATAGCCCATTTGATTCGACCACCAGCACCGCTTGATCCGTATCCATGAATCACGATGATGGCTTTGATGCCAAGCTCATGCAAATCCCGAATTTTTTCTGTCAAGCGATCAAGAGCATCTTCTACCTGTGGGTTGTCATGCTTAATATTGATCTCAACCGTGTCTGAGTTCAATATTGGGGGCGTGGACCCGCCACAATAGGGCATGACCCCAATATCGCGCGCGCATTTCCACAATCGGGGCACTCTGCTATTTGCGGCATCTAGCCCCCATTGTTTTCTAAAAGAAATATGCTTATGAGCAGTATTTGCCTTCTAAGACTAGGGTATCGGATGATTTGTCATCTATCATCAGATTAAGTTTTTTATGAGCGATCTCCCTGTTCTCCGATGTCTTGAGACTGCGATCAATCAAGGTTGATACATCTTTACGAATAGACGTATTGCCGTATTGTAAGCCCTTCAATGTTGATACTGCCTCAGCGGAAATTTTGCACTGCTGATTTACCAGCTCAGATGAATCCGATACGGTATTCGCATAAGCAAATGCCGCAATCGAAATGGAAGTTGCAGCTAATAGAGTCTTTTTCATCTTAATTCCTAATCTTGTGACCACAGGTTGGACAACATCCTAAATCTTTCGCCTTGGTTTTACGTAATGCGGCATATACGCTCGATTCTGAAATCTCCATCTTTCTAGCGGCCTGAGCAGCACTCAAGCCCTTACCTATTAACTCCAAGGCTTGATGTGTTTTCGGTATCTGTCGCTTCATTTTTTCTCCAAGTCTTGCCACTATATCACAACTTCACATGTTGTGAAGTTGTGAACTTTAAAAATAAATTATGACAAACCCTAATACGAGAATCGGCATAAATAAATGCTGAGATCACGCCTGAAAAGCCGTCAGATTGGGATAAAGCCAGGAATTTGCTCGGGGATAGTATGATTTGCTGATCTAAGGAGAGCTAAATATGTACCGTCTTGCATTCATTCTCGCCTTGAGTTGTGGCCTAATGGCCTGTGCCAATAACGATAAAAAAAATAAGTTCATGGGAAATTAATGACGTCTATCAGTCAACCCTCATGACCCCAAATGCTGATAACAGTGTCAGAACCTATGTTGGCCCCCCAATCAATACAGAGGATGCCAAAAACACTTACGAGATGTATCACCTCAAAGGCGATAAATCTAAGCAAGGTGTCAAATCATTTGAATTAATTGTTCAGTTGACCTATTTTGGTCAGATGCGCTATTACGAATCGGCGACCTTAAACAGCGCTCCCAGCACAGCTTTTAAAGTGGTGTCTAGAGATGCTGGTATTTGCGAAGCAAGAGGGTGTATTTTTGGAGAACTACTTTCGATTTCACTTTCTGATGCATTCTTAAAAGACAATGCGAAAAAAGGTTTTCAACTGAGTATCTCTTCCAAAGCTGGCGCTAAGAGTGATCTCTATATTCCACCCCAATATATTCAGGGTTACTTAAAAGCAGTTGATGGTATTACCTATTAATGAACAAGGCTGCCAAGCTATATTTAATGAGGCCTGGTAAGTTTGCTTGAGGCAATAAAAAACCGCCCGAAGGCGGTTTTTTTTGTAAGGCATTACAAAACTATTAGTTAGCAGCTTTGCGAGTTTTTGTAGCTGGCTTAGCAACAGCGTATTGACCTTGAATGTTTGCCAAAGCAGCATCAACACTCTTTTCAAAGTTTGCGAATGCATCAGTTGCAGTAGCGCGAACTTGATCGAACTGTTGAACTGAAGACTCGAATGCAGTTTTGAAAGCAGAAACAAAAGCTTCGGAACCAGCAGGAGCAGACTTAGTAGCTTCAGTAACGAACTTCACCAAATCATCACGTGCGTCATCGATAGATGCATCGATAACTTGAGCAACTTCTTTGTTACCGTTACGAACAACTTTGTTTACTTTAGCTTGGTATGCAGCAGCATACTTAGCAGCTTCTGGCTGAGCCAATTTAGCCAATTGTTGTGCATCCTTGATTGCTAACAACTGTGAGCTAGCATCTTGAGCAGCAGCCAATGCATCTTGAGCAGCAGCTTGGTTGATTTCTGCCAACTCTTGTGCGCTTTCAACAGCAACTTGTACCAAATTTTTAGCATTTTCTACGGCTTTAGCTTGAGCTTGAGCGATTTGATCGTTTAATTGAGTCTGGAACATGTTTAATCCTTTATGAAGTTAAGAACTACAAAATTTGTTGCGATGCACCATTGTTACAAACTTTTTGCCGTGATGCAACAATTATTTGCGGCAACGCAACATTTATTAAAAAACGCTGTTTTTAGAACATTAAAAGGGGGATTTGGGGAATTTTGGCGATTAAGGCAATAAAAAAACCACCCAATTAAGGTGGTTTTTCAAGGTGATGATTGGCAAAAATATTGGCGGAGACGAGAGGATTCGAACCTCCGATCAGAGTTTTAGCCCCGATGCTCCCTTAGCAGGGGAGTGCCTTCGACCAGCTCGGCCACGTCTCCGTATTTCTGACTATTACAACGCCCCACAGTTTAACGGATAACCGCTTTTGAGGGGGTTTTATTGCCCTTTTTCTTACTTCTGGTCTAGCTCAAATGCCTTGTGCAAAGCACGTACTGCCAATTCCATGTATTTCTCATCAATCACTACCGAGATCTTGATTTCACTGGTAGAGATCATCAAGATGTTGATGCCCTCCTCTGACAAGGTGCGGAACATCTTGCTAGCAATGCCAACGTGTGAACGCATGCCAACACCCACAACAGAAACTTTAGAAACCTTAGGGTCACCCGAAATTTCTTTTGCTTCGATGTGCGCTTGCACGGTGTTCTTCAAAATATCCAAGGCTTTTTGATAATCAGCGCGCGGCACTGTGAATGTGAAGTCCGTCTTACCATCTACGGATTGATTTTGAATAATGATGTCAACATCAATATTCGCATCGGCGATTGGGCCCAAAATCTGATAGGCGATACCTGGACGATCAGGTACTCCTAAAACGGTAATCTTCGCTTCATCACGCGCAAAGGCGATGCCGGAAATAACTGCGGCTTCCATGGTGCTGTCCTCTTCAAATGTTATCAAGGTACCTGACTTCATCTCTTGGTCTAAAGGCATCAACGGATCTGTCAATGAAGACAGAACACAGGTTTTTACTTTGTACTTCCCTGCAAACTCAACTGAGCGTATTTGTAATACCTTTGAGCCCAAGCTGGCCATCTCCAGCATTTCTTCAAAAGTAATCTTGTCTAAGCGGCGCGCATCTTCGCAGACACGAGGGTCTGTGGTGTACACACCGTCAACGTCAGTATAAATTAAACACTCATCCGCTTTCAGTGCAGCAGCCATAGCAACTGCAGAGGTATCGGAACCACCGCGACCTAATGTCGTAATGTTACCCTCAGGGTCAACCCCTTGGAATCCGGTGACTACTACTGCACGACCTGCATTGAGATCTTTCAAAATCTTATCGCTCTCAATACTCTTGATACGGGCTTTAGTAAATGCAGAATTAGTATGTACAGTTACTTGCCAACCTGCGTAACTCACTGCATCAATACCTTCACGCATCAAAGCCAATGCGAGTAAACCAGAGCTCACCTGCTCGCCTGTCGAGGCGATTTGATCTAACTCGCGTGGACTTGCATCCGGATTAATTTCTTTTGCCAAGCCGAGCAGTCGATTCGTTTCGCCTGACATTGCGGATGGAACTACGACCACTTGGTGGCCAGCGCGCATCCATTTGGCAACGCGTTTGGCAACATTCGTAATGCGCTCAACTGAGCCCATCGAGGTGCCACCATATTTATGAACGATAAGAGCCATAAAAACTGTCTATTTCACCATCTGTAACCGGGAAATACTTACCCGAGGTTCTCTTACCCGAGGTTCTTAAAAAGGCCTTATTTTACAGGGTTTTAAACCTACTCCACCCTCTCCTACCCCTCTTGCCATTCTGGCAATACCCTTGCTCCAGAATTCACGAGATGGGGATAGCTCACACCTACGCCTGCCACAGCAATGAGTTCGCCATCTATGTAGAGCAACGGCGCATCACGCTCCCAAGGTGGAATATTGCCCTCCTGAAAGAGATTTTTGAGGGTTTTACGCGGGCTATTAGGCTTAATTTGTAATTTTTCAGAACCAAGCCGTTGTTGCTGACGAATCTTGCCTTGCTCTTGAGCAGCCTTTACCCAAGCTGCCGGCAACCCAAGTAGCTTGCTTTTGGTGGGAATTGCCTTAAAAAACCACTTACCAGACTGAGTCGATGCCACTTGCAATTGCTCACGCCAGAGCCGAATACTGCGCCCGTCATGTTGCCACTCCAATTGAGCTGATGATTTGGAGTTATGCAAATCTGCCCACCAAGACTGCAGACGCTCCTGGGAAGGCATCGCCAGTTGATGAAGCCTCAGCCAGTAGCGCAAAACATTATTGGCTGCTGGCAAATCATCATTTATAGCCAACTGGAGTAGCGGCTTAATCGCCAATCTTGTCTCTACGTTTACTTTAATCAAAATGGCTTTGCCATCTGCAACTGCCAGACGATCGAGTAATGACTGCGCTTGAGCGAGTAAATGAGCGCTACGAGCCAGATTGGCAATGGCCTCTGGTTGAATTTTTTCCAGCCTGGGCATGATGTCTTTGCGAATCGCATTTCGTTTGTATTTGCGACTTTGATTACTGGGGTCCTCTATCCAATCAAGCCGATGTACTTTTGCGTACGCTTCTAACTCGGCTTTACTTTGGCTAAGTAAAGGACGCCACAATCGAATGGTCGTTTGCCCTGATGGTAGTTGACGTTCAGAAGGCATACCAACTAAGCCAGCAATACCAGAGCCGCGTAGTAATTGTAAGAGCACGGTTTCTGCTTGATCATTCTGATGGTGTGCCAAAAGCAAATCGTGGATGCCATACTCTTCGCAAAGCTCGGTGAGAGCCTCATAACGCGCAGCCCTAGCCCGTGCTTCAATATTTCCAGGATTATTTACGATATCAATATGCAATAGTCGAAAATCAAAATGCACTCGATATTTTTTAGCCAGCTTCTCGCAAAAAATGAGCCAATCATCGGCCGGCTTTTGTAAGCCATGATGAATATGGAAGACAAAAATTTCTGTGGTTTTGTTGTTAGCTTGCGCTTTACAAACAGTATCCAGCAGCACAACCGAATCGAGGCCACCACTTAAGGCAACCGCAATTCGATTTGTAGTCTTAAGACTTGTCTGTGATTTCCTTGAACTTGCCATAACTCATTAGACGCTCATGGCGACGCTCAAGCAAGGCATCCGTTTTCATGCCCTCAAAGGTTTTTAAAGACTCAGCAAGTGCTTTACGCATATTGTTCATCATGACATCGTAATCACGATGTGCGCCACCGATAGGCTCAGCAACAATCTTGTCAATGAGACCCAGCGCCTTGAGCCGCTGAGCGGTTAAGCCAAGCTGCTCTGCAGCCTCAGAGGCTTTGTCGGCCGTCTTCCAAAGAATAGAGGCGCAGCCTTCAGGAGAAATGACTGAGTAGGTAGAGTTTTGTAACATGAGCACCACATCGCCCATGGCAATCGCTAGCGCTCCACCTGAGCCGCCCTCACCAATAATCGTCGCGATGATCGGCACCTCCAGCTCTGCTTGAACATAGAGGTTGCGACCGATGGCTTCGGACTGATTACGCTCCTCAGCATCAATCCCCGGAAATGCACCTGGTGTATCGACAAAAGTAAATACTGGAATGCCGAACTTTTCTGCAAGACGCATCAAGCGCATTGCTTTGCGATAACCTTCGGGACGACTCATTCCGAAGTTGCGCAGTGCACGCTCTTTGGTATCACGACCTTTTTGATGGCCAATCACCATACAAGGCTGTCCGTCAAAACGCGCCAAGCCGCCAATAATAGATTGATCATCAGCAAAAGTACGATCGCCATGTAATTCATGGAAGTCTGTAAATAAGGCACCAACATAATCCAAGGTATAGGGACGTTGTGGATGGCGCGCAACTTGCGATACTTGCCAAGGAGTTAAGTTTGCGTAGACATCTTTAGTTAGCTGAAGGCTTTTTTCAGACAGCGTTTTGATCTCATCGGAGATATCTACCGATGATTCATCTTGCACAAAACGCAGCTCTTCAATCTTTGACTCTAATTCGGCGATTGGCTGCTCAAAATCCAGGAAAGTCGTTTTCATAGTCAGATTTTAATATTCAACCGGGATGGGGTCGATACTTCTCCACATATACCAGGTGGCAACCGTACGCCACGGGGCCCAATTGGCTGCCACCTCCCTCGCTTCATGGCGGCTCACAGGCTCACCACTAAAGTAATTGAGGGAAATAGCCTTAATTAGACCAACATCATCTAAGGGGAGGATATTAGGGCGAACCATATTAAAAATCAGGAACATTTCCGCCGTCCAACGTCCAATACCCCGAATCGAGCTCAATTCCTTGATGACACTCTCGTCATCCATGTCCTTCCACTGATTTGCATGTAAACGCCCTGAATCAAAGTGATCTGCTAGGTCTCGAATGTATTCAACTTTGCGCCCCGATAATCCTGCAGCGCGCAATTCCTCAACAGTAAGTGCCAAAATATTTTTGGGGTTGACCTTTTTCTTGCTAGCCAACAACACCCGATCCCAAACTGCTTGCGCAGCTGCAACCGAAATTTGCTGACCCACAATTGCTCTAGCTAGAGTGGTAAATGGATCCCCACGGGTTACCAAAAATCCTGATCCATACTTAGGGATCAGTTTTTTCAAAATGCGATCGTGCTTCATCAATTCACTGCAAGCTTGCTCCCAATAGGGTGGTGCAACTTCTTGCAAAATGGATTGATCTGGTTTTTCTGTTTTTTGTTTTACAGCGCTCATTAAGCCCTACGCCATTCTGTAATACCGCCAGGCTTGTCTTCCAAGACAATGCCCTGCTCTAATAATGATTTACGAATCATGTCCGCCTTTGCAAAGTCTTTTGCTTGCTTTGCTGCTACACGTGCAGCGATCTCTTGCTCAATCTGATCCGCAGTTAAGCCACCCTCATCTTTGCTACCTGCCTGCAAAAAGGATGTTGGATCACGTTGCAAGAAATTAAGCGCACCACCTAAACTTTTGAGAATACCAGCAAGGCGTGACTTTTCATCTCCTTGCGCACGGTTTACTTCGCTAGCTAAGTCAAACAAAACAGCAATCGCCTCAGGCGTATTGAAGTCATCATTCATAGCATCAGCAAAGCGCTTTGCCCAAGGATGATTGACACCCGTCACAGTTTGAGAAGTCGGTACATGTGCTAGTGCAGTATAGAGACGAACTAATCCAGAGCGCGCCTCTTCAAGTTGTGCATCACTATAGTTAATGGGGCTACGATAATGTGCTTTGAGCATAAAAAAGCGCAAGATTTCTGGATCAAAGCTTTTGAGCACATCCCGAATTAAAAAGAAATTACCCAAGGATTTGGACATCTTCTCTTCGTTTACACGTATATGTCCGTTATGCATCCAATAATTGACAAACGGCGCATCATCCTCATTTCGATTTTGTCCATATAAGGCACCTTCGCTTTGCGCAATTTCATTTTCGTGATGAGGAAATTGAAGGTCAGCACCGCCACCGTGGATATCAAAATGCTCACCGAGCAAATCACATGACATTGCTGAACACTCAATGTGCCAACCTGGACGCCCCTCACCCCAAGGCGAGCTCCAGCGTGTATCAGCAGGCTCTTCTGGCTTCGCGCTTTTCCACAAAACAAAATCGAGCGGATCACGTTTACCACCGCCAACGGCAACTCGCTCACCCGCATTGAGTTCATCTAAAGTTTTTCCAGAAAGCTGACCGTAACGCGGCAATAAACGTACGGCAAAGTTCACATCACCATCGTCACCTTGATAAGCCAACTCTTTTTCAATCAGCTTACCAATCATGCCTTGCATCTGTTTGATGAAATCCGTAGCCCGCGGCTCTTGATCGGGATGCATCAGCCCCAACTCATCGGAATCGGCATGCATGGCATCAATAAAGCGATTGGTAAGCGCTGCAATCGGTTCACCGTTTTCTAGAGCACGGTTGATGATCTTGTCATCGATATCGGTGATGTTGCGCACATACAGAACCTCATAACCGCTTGCGCGAAGCCAGCGAACCACCATATCAAAGACAATCATGACCCTGGCATGACCAATATGACAAAAGTCATAAACCGTCATCCCGCAGACATACATCTTCACCTTGCCAGGCACGATGGGCTTAAAAACCTGTTTTGAACGGCTCAGAGTGTTATAGATTTGCAGCATAGGGCTATAAAGGTGAGGCAAGTAGCGCCAATTTGTTAGACTGAGCGCTGAGTATATCGAATGAGTCCGTTTTTCACCCCCGCCCTTATGTTTGTCACCCTCAAAGTACCAACCCCCACCTTTTTAAATGCTTTTACGCTGTTGACCAGCCTTTGGCTACTAGCAGGCTGCAGTACGACCGCCCAGCAACAAGCCAGTGCTGAAGTTGCAGCAGTAGAAAAGCAAGAAGCCCTTGCACCTGGAGCAAAAAGTCAGGCCTATCTGGGTTCTTACACCCCGGGGGACCCTCCGCGACTCTCCAACAATGAACCATATGACCCCTTAAACCCACAGCTTTCTGAAACTGTTGGGGTGCCATTTTTATCCTTCTTAATTATTGAGCCAGATCCTGTTACCAAAAACGCTGTGCCATCCGATGTTGAGCGCTTAGTAAAAGCACGCAAATATCCTGAAGCGATTGACTTGATTAATGCCCAACTCAAAAAGACCCCTCGTAATGTTCAATTGCGTTTTGTTAAAGCCCGTCTGCAATTAGAAATGCGTCAATTAGATCAAGCCAAGAAATCCTTAATTGAAATTACCCAACAATTTCCAGAGCTACCAGAACCCTATAACAATCTTGCCGCCATCTCTGCTAATCAAGGTAACTGGATTGAGGCAAGAGATTACCTAGAGCTAGCCTTAAAACTCAGGCCCAGTTACACCACTGCTGCCGCTAACTTGGGCGAAGTCTATATCCGTCTTGGCGCAAAAGCCTATGAGGATGCCGCCAGCAGCGCTCAACTGAACCAGCGTCAGTACACTCAGCGAGCAAAAGCCCTATTAGAGCTTTTAAAGCCTCAAGCTAAACGCCCTTTTGTCCGCACTTCAGCGAGCAATACGGATGAGGCATCTCCAATGACTATTCCATCTACCAACCCTACAGAAAGCAAATCAAACAATGGCGAAAGTACTTCTAAAAACCAATAAAGGCGACATCACTCCCACGCTAGATGCTGCTAAAGCACCTAAGAGTGTTGCGAACTTCTTGCAATACGTCAAAAGTGGCTATTACGACGACACCATTTTTCATCGTGTGATTAATAACTTCATGATTCAAGGTGGCGGCATGACTGCTGGTATGAAACAAAAGCCCACTGGTGCTGAAATTGAAAATGAAGCAAATAATGGTCTCAAAAATGAGCGTGGCACGATTGCGATGGCCCGGACGAGTGATCCCCACTCTGCAACCGCGCAATTCTTTATCAACGTCAATGACAATGATTTTTTAAATCACACTGCGCCAAACGCTCAGGGTTGGGGCTATGCCGTATTTGGCAAAGTAAGTGATGGCATGGATGTGGTCGATATCATTCGCAAAGTTAAAACTGGCAATACTGGCTTTCACCAAGATGTACCGACTGAAGATGTTGTGATTGAGAAAGCGACTGTTCTCGAGGAATGATCCCGAAACACGCGAGCGCCTTGCTCATCTCAGATTTACACTTGACGCCGTCAATGCCATTGACGGCGCAACGTTTTTTTGACTTTTGTGAAAAGGATGCGCCTCAAGTAGAGGCTGTTTTTATTCTAGGTGACTTATTTGAATACTGGGTTGGTGATGATGCTTCATCTCAATCCCCATTTCAGCAAGAAGTCAAAAACGCGCTTGCCAAGCTTGCTAGCAAAACCAAAACGTATTACCTGCATGGCAATCGAGATTTTTTAATTGGTTCCAACTACCTGAAAAGGACTGGTATGAGCTTATTGCCAGACCCTTGTGTGGCTGAGATTGCTGGCACCCAATACCTACTCTCCCACGGTGATTCCTTGTGTACTGCCGACGTAGGCTATCAATTGTTTCGTACTTGGGTCAGAAAGCCCTGGGTACAGAAGTTATTTTTAAGCCTACCGCTGACATGGCGTCGCTCTATTGCGAATCAACTTCGCAGTAATAGCCATGCGCAATATCAACGAAGCGTAAATTCATCAGCAAGACATCAGCAAATCAAAACTGATGTCACAAAGACGGCCTGTGCGGCAGTATTGCGTGCCCAGAGCGTAGATAAACTAATACATGGGCACACCCACTTACCAGGCCATCACCAAGAGCAATTGGGCGAACAAAGCTGGCAACGCTGGGTCTTGTCTGATTGGGATTTAGACCACACCCCAGGCGCTCGCGCCAGAGCGAATGCTTTGCTGATTAACGCACAAGGCGTATACGCAGTGGACTTGCTGAAATCGTAAACTGAGTCAAAGTGCAGGGATTGCTCCTTGCACTGATTTACGAAGCAGAATATTGAGAGAGGCACTGCACCATCTGTGCATAAATTCGGGGGTTAGCTGCCATCACTTCACCACTTTGAAGAAAGCCCTCTTCTCCACGGTAGTTACCAACCAAGCCGCCTGCCTCAGTAATCAATAAAGCACCTGCTGCCATATCCCATGGCTTGAGATCACTCTCAAAGAATCCATCGTAGCGGCCAGCAGCGACATAAGCGAGATCCAAAGAAGCGGCACCAGGACGACGCAAGCCAGCACATTGTCGTGACATGAGCGCAAATATCTTGAGGTACTTTTCTAAATCCTGATCTTCGCGATAGGGAAAGCCAGTGCCAATTAAGGAATTAGCCAAACGATCTTGTGTGCCAACACGTAAACGTCGACGATCTAAATAGGCACCCGCACCACGAGTGGCAGTAAAGAGCTCATCGCGCGTGGGGTCGTAAACAACGGCCTGTTGCGTTACTCCGTTTACCGCTAGTGCAATAGATACTGCATATTGCGGAAAGCCATGAATAAAGTTGGTAGTGCCATCGAGCGGATCGATGATCCAAACATTTTCAGCGTCAGTATTGTGTTCGCCAGTCTCTTCAGCCAAAAATCCATGGGTTGGATAAGCCTCGCTAAGTGTTTCAATGATCGCCGCTTCTGCGGCTTTGTCCACCTCAGTCACAAAATCATTGTGCTGTTTGCGATCTATCTGGAGTCGCTCTAAATTCAGAGAAGCGCGATTGATAACGGTTCCAGCGCGACGGGCGGCCTTGATGGCCACATTTAACATGGGATGCATAGTATTGGCGGACAAACTAAATAAGAACGAGCCTGTTATATTGCCTAAATATTGCCTAAATAGCACGACAACGACAATATGTAGCTAAAACCCTGATTCTAAACGATTTACGTATCATCCAGAAAGCCATGGATCTTAAGCAATCCGATTTAATCCGCTGGACCCTTGTAGAAACTAGCCATCCCGGCAATGTGGGCTCTGCTGCAAGAGCCCTCAAAACCATGGGATTTGGTGACTTGCGCTTAGTCAAACCCAAGACCCAAGCAATCGCGCAAGAGGCCGAAGCGATTGCTCTAGCAAGTGGTGCTCAAGATGTGCTGGAAGCCTCCGAGGAATTTGACTCTCTTGAGCAGGCAGTTGCTGGATGCTCTTTGGTCATTGGACTTACCAGTCGCGATCGTGAATTCGGGCCGCCCGCTCTAGACTGGCCTTCTGCACAAAAGCTCATTACTCAAACCACCCAAACTCAAGCTCAGGTGGCGATAGTTTTCGGGCCAGAGAGAACTGGTCTTGAAAACCATCACCTATCGTTGTGTACTCATCGTGTCTGGTTAGAAGCCAACCCCGATTATCCTTCTCTTAACCTTGCTCAAGCCCTCATGGTGTGCGCGTATACGCTCAGAGAGGCCCTACAGGGCCAGCAATTTACTGGTGCAGGTACCACAAGCGAGCCCGCGGCTGATTTAGCCGATCCAGCGGCAATAGCCGCCATGCTCGAACATTGGCGTGAAGGCCTGATAGCGATTGACTATTTAGATCCAAACAACCCGAAAAAACTCATGCCCCGCTTACAAGCGCTATTTGCCCGCTCGCGGCTTCAAAAAGAAGAGATTGATCTGCTGCGAGGCATCGCCAAACAGATGCTCCTGAGAAAATAAGCCAGCACCGTTAAAATCCCCTTATGTTTAATTCCCTTTTCGACCAAGTCGACTCCATCATCGTTCGAGACCCAGCAGCCAGAAACCGTCTTGAGGTCATTACCTGCTATCAAGGCTTGCATGCTGTGTGGTTCCATCGCATCGCGCATTTTTTATGGAACCTAGGTCTCAAATGGATTGCGCGCGTGCTCTCGATGATTTCTCGCTTTATTACGGGTATTGAAATTCATCCAGGCGCAAAAATCGGGCGTAGAGTGTTTTTAGATCACGGCCTTGGCATCGTCATTGGTGAGACGACAGAAATTGGTGATGACTGCACTATCTATCAAGGCGTCACTTTAGGCGGTACTTCTTTGTATAAAGGCGTAAAGCGTCACCCCACTCTAGGCAAAGGTGTTGTGGTGAGTGCTGGCGCAAAAGTACTTGGCAGCTTTACTGTTGGAGATGGGGCTCGCATTAGTTCGAACGCGGTGGTGTTAAAGGAGATTCCTGCTGGTGCTACTGCGGTCGGCATTCCTGCGCGTGTCTTACATCCAGATCTTCCGCAAAGCGGCGATAGCAAAACCAAAGAATATTTTTCTGCTTATGGCGTCACGCCCAATGTGGATGACCCGGTATCCATGGCTCTCAAAGGCTTAATTGATGCCACAATTGAGCAAGAAGCCAAAATTACTCAACTAGAAAATGCGCTAGCCAAATTAAGCAACTTGCCAACAGAGTCTAGCTCTAGCAGCGATACCAAGCGTGATCTGGGCGCCATGAAAGAATGGCTGAAGGAATAAAGCGAGATTAATGTAGCGTTCTTGTGGCTGGGTTTTGCAAACCTAAGGCGCGCTCTAAAAAATCTTCGTCATCGGCATCATCTGATTCATCAGATTCGTCATTGGGCATTCCGAAGATAAAGTTCTCACCACCTTTGGGATGGCGATTTTCAATTTCATCCTCAGTCGCAGCACACACATCTTCTACCTGGACCCAAAAACGCAAAGCCATACCAGCCAATGGATGATTGCCATCCAACACTACCTGATTATCAGCAACGTCAGTCACGGTGTAAATTAAAGGCTCCTCATCTGCATCGCTATCTTCTGCAACAGCATTAGCATCTTCTGCATCAGAATCTGGAACACCTTCAAATTGCATACCCCCCTCCAATGGCTCTGAAAAGCGTGCGCGCGGCTCAATCTTGAGTAACTCTGGGTCATACTCACCAAATGCTTCATTAGGCTCTAGCTGAATCGTAGTCTCATAGCCAATATCTTGACCATCCAGTAAAGATTCAATTTTTGGAAAAGTACCTTCATAACCACCGTGCAGGTATACCATCGGGGAATCCGGTTCCTCGATGACATTATTTTGAGCATCGGTTAACTTGTATCGGAGAGATACGATGGTATTTTTTTCAATCTTCATGCGTAATTTATCGAACATTCGTTTTTAATGACTGGCTAACACCCGTTTTTTTGACCATCTCACAACAGCCTTTTATTTATGACCTCATTTTACTTGAGCAAACCCTATCAGCCGCCACAGGCACCCCAAAATCTGCCTTTGAATGAGCCGTGGGCCCTATTAGGGGGGTTAAGCCCCAATCAGTTCATGACACGCTATTGGCATAAAAAACCCCTGCTAGTGCGTGGCGCTATTCCAGCCTTTGAGCTCTTATCGAATGATCGAGAGCGTTTAGACAGCCCGATTTCCTATAAAGAGCTGGTCCAGCTGGCCAGTCAAGATGCCGTTGAATCGCGCCTCATCAAATCAAAGCCTTGGAGCTTTGATCATGGGCCGTTTGCCAAAAAATCGATTCCTCAAATAAATCAGTTGAACTGGACGCTCTTGCTTCAAGGCATGGAGGCGCACCATCCTGCCGCAGCAAAAATACTCTCTTGGTTTCGCTTTATTCCAGATGCGCGCCTAGATGACTTAATGGTCAGCATTGCCGGTATCGGCGGTGGTGTAGGACCCCACTTTGACTCCTATGATGTCTTTTTGATTCAAATGTCTGGGCGCCGACAGTGGCGCATCTCCAGCCAAACAGATCTCTCTTTAAACCCCAATCTACCCTTGAAGATTTTGAACCATTTTCAATGCGAACAAGAGTGGGTTTTAGAGCCTGGAGACATGCTCTACTTGCCACCTCATATTGCGCATGACGGCATTGCGTTAGATGCTGGATGCCAAACTTGGTCCGTGGGTTTTCGCTCTCCAAGCATCAAAGAGTTACTCCAAGAGGGATTGTGGAGGCTTGCTGAATCCTTGGAAAATATTCCCGAGCTTGAGCGTAAATTTGCCGACCCCAAGCAAGAGGCTACAGCGCATGCAGAGCAGCTTCCGCAAGAGCTCATTATTCAGCTTTCAGAACAGTTAAAAGAACTGGGCTTAGATCAAATTGAGCGCTTTTTGCCAGGGGTCTGCGCTTATTTGTCCGAACCCAAGCCACAGGCCCTTTTTGATGTGTCTCCCAAGCTACTAACTGTTAACGGCTTTAGTAAAAAATTATCCAAGAAGGCCTTACTGGCACACCCCCAAACCCGCATTTTGAGCCTTGGAAAGCAGGTTTTTTGCAATGGAGAAAACATGACTCAGGGGCAATCCTCTGAAGTGATCAAGGCTTGGCAAAGTCTCTCGGCAAAAAAAATGCTCACTCCCCAAAAGCTGGGCAAAATCGATCAATCTAGCCTATTTGAGGCATACCTTGCAGCTTGGTTGATTTTTGAAGAGTGATTAAGAGTGATTGAGAGGATGGCTATAATCATTACAGGAAACTACTACCTAGGGATTTGATTTGCCCTCGGTATTCCCCACAACAATTATCGATAATTGGTGTTTAATTTTTTTAAGAGGAAATTACAAATGAAGAAGTCACTCGTTTTCGCTGCAATGTTAGCTATCGCTTTGGCCGCTTGCGGTAAGAAAGAAGAAGCAAAACCTGCTGAGGTTCCTGCTGCTGCTCCAGCTGCTCCAGCCGCTCCTGCTGCTCCTGCTGCTGACGCTGCTAAGAAGTAGTAATCTTCTTCTTGAAGAAAAAAAGCCGCTGATTAGCGGCTTTTTTATTACCCAAAACTCACCATCATTATCTAGTCAACTGCTCTGTAAGCAGGGTTAAGAGCTGGAAGCCAGCCGGTGTATTTTCAGGCTTACCATCTGCATCTTGTACATAAACATTCGCTGAATTTTCACCAGTAGATTTCACAATCACCTGATACTTCTTGGCCTTTAAGACTGAGTCATCCTTACTGCTAAAGAGGTTTGAGAAGAAGCCCTTTGAATCGCCAACATCTTTGGCATTGACGTAACGCACAAAGTACACGCCTTCACTACGATTGCGATCCTCAACAGTGAAGTTAGAGCGATCAAGGGCAAGACCAACATCACGCCATGAGCGATCAAAGCCGGAGCTCAACTGAATATAGCCCTTATTTGCGCCTTCCTGTACGAACTTAGCTTTGGGTGTTTTTGGTCCTAATGGCGCAGCTACCATTGCCTTAGCTTGCTCTTGAGTCATACCCAAACGCTCCATTAAACGGGCTAAAAATACAGCCTCTAACTCAGGATCATTCGGGCGACTAGTCCATACAGTGGAAATACATCCACCAGTATTATCAGTAACGCACTTCTCTAGTGCACCTTTTTGGGTGATGTAAATTTCAGTTTCACCAGGTTTGCTCACCTCTAAGCGAGTTTTGTACTTGTCCCGCTCGCCAGTATCGTAAGCAGAATCAAGAACGCTGCCAAGCGTAGATCTGATGAAATCCTGCGGAATTTTTGCGCGATTTTCAGCCCAGTCAGTTTCCATAATTCCGGTTGATGGTGAGTCCACTAACAATAAGAAACCATTTTCTTGCCAGAAATCTTTAACCTGCGGATACAGCTCAGCTGCGGGTTTTTCCACAACCAACCAACGCTTGTCACCATCACGAGCAATACGCATACCAGGAATACCAATCATGACATTGCTTCTCATCTGGGTTGATTTTTTGAGCGCTGCATTGTATTCAGACATGGTTGCAGTACCGTCTTGAACGATATAACGACGATCAGCTTGAGCGGTAATTAAGTCTGGCGGATAGGACAGGTTCGGTCCGCGTACAGCACCTGAGCTTTTATAGTCGACAGTATCATTGCTGGTGACGGATTTACAAGCGCTCAAGGCGCCCAGCGCTAACAGTAAAACAGAGAACGATAAAAATCGGCGAGAGATAAAAAACAAATTCATCATAGTAGGTTGGCCTGTTTTAGTGCTGCCTTCAAAGGCTCTCTCAATGAGGTGCTTAAAGGGGTTAATGGCAAACGAATGCCGGCAGAGATCTTACCCATTTCATGTAGGGCCCATTTCACTGGAATTGGATTAGCCTCGGTGAACATGGCTTTATGAACTGCAATTAATTGATACTGAATTTCGCGTGTTCTCTTAACATCATCTGACATCGCTGCAACACAAAGTTCATGCATCAGGCGAGGTGCCACATTCGCGGTAACCGATATATTGCCCTTACCACCCATGAGCATCAACATCGCAGCAGTAAGGTCATCACCTGAGAATACGGAAAAATCAGCAAAGCCAGCACGCTTGAGCTCAGCATTCAACAGTGTGCCACGCTCTAAGCTACCAGTTGCATCCTTAATGCCAATCACCCCTGGCACTCCAGCCAAGCGAACCACAGTTTCACCGGCTAAATCCGCAACAGTGCGCCCTGGAACGTTATACAAAATAACTGGCAAATCTACAGACTCGGCAATTTTTTTAAAATGCGCATACATACCCTCTTGAGTAGGCTTGTTGTAGTAGGGCACCACCTGCAAGCTAGCATCGGCGCCCACTTTTTTAGCAAACTCAGTTAGTTCAATTGCTTCAGCGGTAGAGTTTCCGCCAGTGCCAGCGATAACCGGTATACGCCCTGCAATATGCTCAACGGTCACACGAATTAATTCACAATGCTCTTCTACAGAAACGGTTGGGGATTCACCGCTAGTACCCACAATCACAATTCCATCACTACCTTCAGCGACATGCCAATCGAGCAAAGAACGCAAACTGCCGTAATCTAAACTGCCATCTTCAAACATTGGCGTCACGATGGCTGGCATGCTGCCAGAAATGGTCTTAGTACTACCTTTGGAATGGGCTGTATTTGTCACCGAACGTATACCGTTTTGAGCTGTCTTAACCTTGAAATTGTAACGGAATACGCCCTTTTCACCCTTCTTTTACGGCGCAAAGCCGCTGAACCATGGCTGGTTTGGGCTCATCGGTATAAATATCCTCATAAGCCAGAATTTTCAGGTGATGACGAGCGGCCAAAGCCAGTAATTCCCCTTCATTTAGAAGGAAATTCGGGTTTGAGGGCTTTCCAAACTGGGCATTACCTTGGGGAAGGTTTCGTAAATCAACACACCCCCAGGAGCCAGCATTTGGGGCAAGCGATCTAAATGGGGTCGATAGAGGTAATTGGTCACCACAATCCCGGCAAATTGAGCACCTTCTAGCGGCCATTCCTCTCGCTCTAAATCCAGCACTTTTGTTTTGATTGTGGGATGTCCCAGTGAGGCTAGCTGGTCAATATTTAGATCAACACCCAAAACAGAATATCCCAACTGAGCTAAAAATACCGCATGCCGACCACCACCACATGCAAGATCGAGCACCAAGCCTTCTTTAGGAATCTGAGAAACAAAACGCTCCACCCAAGGTGAAGCGTTTGTCAGCTGGTCGTGTGCACTCACAGTCAAAATAAGTTTAATCGTATGCCAAGCCCATTGCTTCACGGACCTCGCGCATCGTTTCTTGAGCAATCTTACGCGCTTTATCGCAACCATCCGCAATGATGGAGCGTAACAAACTAGGATCATCTAAGTATTTTTGAGCACGCTCAAACATGGGCTGTTGTTCAGCCAAAATGGCATCGATCACAGGTTGCTTACATTCCAAACAACCAATTCCAGCTGACTTACAACCATTATCAACCCATTGTTTTGTCTCTTCGTTTGAATAGACGGTATGCAATTGCCAAACTGGGCAACGCGTGGGATCACCTGCATCTGTTCTACGCACGCGGGCAGGATCTGTTGGCATTGTTCTAATCTTCTTGATGACATCCTCGGGCTGTTCACGAATGCTAATCGTATTGCCATAGGACTTCGACATTTTTTGACCATCTATGCCTGGCATTCTCGAAGCGCTGGTTAACAAGGCCTGAGGCTCCGGAAGAATAATTTTGCGCGCACCTTCTAAAAAGCCAAATAAGCGCTCACGGTCAGCCATCGAAAGACTTTGCGCCTCCTGCAACAATGCCTTGGCCTGCTCTAGCGCCTCCTCATCACCGCGCTCTTGAAAAGCCACGCGTAACTCTAAATACATTTTGGCGCGTTTACTGCCTAATTTTTTGACTGCCTCCAATGCCTTTTCTTCGAAGCCAGGCTCGCGACCATACAGATAGTTAAAACGGCGTGCAACCTCACGCGTCATCTCCACATGAGGGACTTGATCCTCACCAACTGGCACATGTTGTGCGCGATAAATCAAGATATCAGCAGCTTGCAATAAGGGGTAACCTAAAAATCCATAGGTCTGTAAATCTTTTTCTTTTAGCTTTTCAATTTGATCTTTATAGGTAGGCACGCGCTCGAGCCAGCCTAATGGAGTTCCCATAGACAGCAGTAAAAATAATTCAGCGTGCTCGGGTACTTTGCTCTGAATAAATAAAGTTGCTTGGTTTGGATCTACGCCAGCCGCTAACCAATCAATGACCATATCCCAGACGGATTGCTCAATCACATCAGGTGTTTCGTAATGAGTTGTTAAGGCGTGCCAATCAGCCACGAAAAAGAAGCATGGATATTCCGATTGCAGGCGAACCCAATTTTTTAATACGCCGTGGTAATGGCCAAGATGCAAATTGCCCGTAGGCCGCATACCTGAGAGAACACGTTCAGCAAACATCTTTTTTATTTATCTTTATAGTGAATGAATTAGTGAAATGCTGTCCAAACTGGAGTCAAGTGCTCCGGCAGGTGCGGCAAGGTGCCCAGGTCAATGTGACTCTCCTGCGGATCATGAAAATCAGATCCACGTGAAGCCAAGAACCCATATTGCTGCGCAATCTTGCCATAAGTCTTGTATTGATCGGGCGTGTGGCTACCGGTAATCACTTCAATACCAAGTCCGCCAATATCCTTGAAGTGCTCATAAAGCTCATTCATCTGTAAGGGGGTAAATTGATAACGCCCTGGGTGTGCAATCACCGCCACCCCACCAGCCGCTTTAATCCAGGCAACTGCATCGTCTAACGTAGCCCATTGGTGAGGCACATAACCTGGTTTATCTTCTACCAAATACTTTTTAAAGACCTCTTCAGTATTACGGCATACCCCTTGCTCCACTAAGAAGCGAGCGAAGTGGGTTCTTGAAATCAACTGATGATTGCCTGCAAAATGGAGGGCGCCTTCATAAGCACCAGGAATGCCAACTTTATCTAATTGATCGGCAATCAACTTGGCGCGATTACCGCGACCCTCTCGAGTACGGCGTAAACCCTCAATAATTCCAAGGTGATCTGCATCAATGCCCAAGCCTACAATATGAATCGTTTGTCCCATCCAGGTCACTGATATCTCTACGCCAGCCAAATAATCGATTTTGAGTGCATCGGCAGCAGCGCGTGCACGTTGTTGCCCACCTAACTCATCGTGGTCAGTTAGAGACCATAAATTGACACCGTTTGCTTTCGCTCGCTCCGCTAAAGCTTCAGGCGTTAAAGTGCCATCAGAAACTACTGAGTGACAGTGCAAATCGGCGTTAATAGGAGAAAAGCTGCTCATGACCCTATTTTAGGTCAAGCTGGTGTCAATTACCCGGCGAGGTGCATCAAGGTAGTCTCGGGACTGCATCTCAATCAAGCGGGACACCGTTCTGGAGAATTCAGCCGTAATTTGGCCTTCGGTATACAAATCCGGAGCTGGGACGTCTGCAGAGATGATTAATTTGATCTTATGGTCATAAAGCACATCAATGAGCCAGATAAAACGACGGGCTTCATTAGTCATTCTTGGTGGCATATAGGGCACGCCGGACAAAATCACCGTATGAAACTGATTAGCAATTTCTAAATAGTCATTTTGAGACCGGGGTCCACAACACAGGGTCTGAAAGTCAAACCAAACTACTCCATCAGCCATATGTAGAGGCCGTAGCTCGCGTGACTCTATATTAAGAACAGGATTACGCGTCTCCTGTTGATTCCCAATCAGGGTTTGAAACATTACGCCTAGCATTGCCTGAGTTTCTGCGTTCGCTGGTGTTAAGTAGGCCTCCACCTGCGCCATTTGCACTCGACGATAGTCATTGCCAGCGTCCACGTTCAACACATCCAACTTTTCCTCTAACAACTTAATCGCAGGTAACAGGCGATCGCGATGCAAGCCATTTGGGTATAGCTGATCTGGACGATAGTTTGATGTCATCACAAACTGCACACGATCAGCAAACAATGCATCGAGTAGACGATACAAAATCATCGCATCGGCAATATCATTGATATGAAACTCATCAAAACAGATTAAGCGATAGCGATTAGAAATTCGCTTGGCTAACTCATCTAGCGGATCAGATAGGCCTGAGAGCTCATGCAATTCTCGATGCACTTCACGCATGAATTCATGAAAATGAATTCGAATCTTTTTTTCTAGGAGAGAAGCTGCATAAAAGCAGTCCATCAAGAAAGACTTGCCGCGACCTACTCCTCCCCAGAGATAGAGCCCTCTAGGAAGATTGGGCTTAAAGATTTTTTTCTTGAGATTGTTACTGCGTATTACCTTATAGGCAATCCACTCGTCTTCACATTGTTGCAAGCGCTCTACAGCACGAAGCTGCGCGGGATCACTTTGATACCCGCGCGCCTTTAACTCCTGCTGGTAATACTCAATGGTTTTCAATTACATATTGAGTGCGCGTTGATCTGTCGCCAATGCTGCTTCGCGGACCACTTCCGACAAACTTGGATGTGGATGACAGATACGTGCAATATCTTCTGCTGCTGCTTTAAATTCCATGGCTACAGCGGCTTCGGCAATCAGATCTGAAGCATTTGGCCCGATGATGTGAACACCAAGAATCTCATCGGTTTTCGCATCAGCCAATACCTTCACGAAACCATCTGCACGACCCATTCCCAAAGCGCGGCCATTGGCTGCGAATGGGAACTGACCGGCCTTGTATGCGACGCCAGCCTCTTTCAGTGCTTGCTCTGTTTTGCCAACCCAAGCAATTTCAGGATCGGTGTAGATCACCCAAGGAATGCAGTTGTAATCGATATGTGGTTTTTGACCAGCGATGACTTCAGCAACCAATACGCCTTCATCTTCAGCTTTATGAGCCAACATCGGGCCACGCACTACGTCGCCTACTGCGTAAATACCAGGAGCGGCAGTTGCACAAGTATGGTCGTCAATTGGAATGAAACCACGCTCGTCAACCTTCAGGCCAATTTTGTCTAAGCCCAATTTATCAGTATTGGGTACGCGGCCAACAGAAACGATCAAGCGATCACATTCCAATTTGGCTGTTTTACCAGTGCTATCGGTGTAGTTAACCACAACACCCTTCTTGTCGACTTTCACATCGCCGATCTTGACACCCATATTGATATTCAAGCCTTGCTTAGTGAAGAGCTTTTGCGCTTCTTTGGCAATACTCACATCACAAGCAGCTAAGAATGAAGGCAATGCCTCAAGAACAGTGACTTCAGAACCCAAGCGACGCCATACAGAACCAAGTTCTAAGCCAATGACGCCAGCACCAATGACGCCAAGCTTTTTAGGCACGGAATCAAACTTCAAAGCACCTTCGTTATCACAGATGAGAACATTATCAACAGACGACAGTCCTGGCAAATGACGGGCTTTAGAGCCGGTGGCAATAATCACATTCTTTGCCGTAACGGTCTCTTGATCTTTGCCGTCAATTTTAACTTGATAACCATCAGCACCTTTGCCTTCAAAAGAAGCATGGCCCTTTAATAAAGTAACCTTGTTCTTGCGGAATAGATACTGAATACCGCCAGTCATCTTAGTAACAATGTCATCTTTACGCTGAATCATTTTCTTGGAATCAATGCTGACTGAGCCAACCTTGATGCCATGATCAGCAGCATGATGACCAATCTTCTCAAACTCCTCGGAAGATGCCAACAAAGCTTTAGAAGGAATACAACCTACGTTTAAGCAAGTTCCCCCTAAGCGTGGCTCACCTTTGGGATCGTCATAACTATTAGACTCTGCACAGGCAACCTTGAAACCGAGTTGCGCTGCACGGATTGCGGCGATGTAGCCACCAGGGCCACCACCAATTACGAGTACATCAAAAGCTTGGCTCATGATCTTCCCTTCTTACAAATCAAGGAGAAGACGTGAAGGATCTTCCAACGCATCTTTCGTGGCAACCAAACCAAGCACAGCCTCGCGACCGTCGATGATGCGGTGATCATATGACAAGGCGAGATAGTTAATTGGGCGAACCACTACTTGACCGTTTTCAACTACTGCGCGGTCTTTCGTAGCATGAATACCCAAAATCGCTGATTGTGGAGGATTAATAATTGGTGTAGAGAGCATGGAACCGAACACACCGCCGTTAGAGATGGAGAATGTACCCCCAGTCAACTCTTCAATTGACAACTTACCTTCACGTGCCTTGACACCGAATTCTGCAATCTTCTTCTCAATATCGGCCAAGTTCATTTGGTCAACATCACGCAAAATTGGTACTACCAAGCCACGTGGTGAGCTCACTGCGATACCAATATCAAAGTAGCCGTGGTAAACAATATCGTTGCCATCTACAGATGCATTGAGTAATGGGAATTTCTTCAAAGCATGGGTTGCCGCCTTAACAAAGAAAGACATGAAACCGAGTTTTACGCCATGAGTTTTCTCAAATTGGTCTTTGTATTTGTTGCGCAAGGCGATCACTGGACCCATATTGACTTCATTAAATGTAGTCAAGATTGCATTGTTCGCTTGCGACTCAAGCAAACGCTCAGCAATACGAGCACGCAAGCGGCTCATTGGAACGCGCTCTTCTGGACGATCGCCAGTTGGGATTGGCGCGCTTAGCAATGCGGCAGACTTCGCGCCACCTGCAGAAGCATTTAGAGCATCACCTTTGGTGATACGACCATCGCGACCAGAACCAGCAACTTGACTGACATCAACGCCTTTCTCAGCAAGAATCTTCGAGGCTGAAGGTGATGCGGCTGTACTCGAGGCAGCGGCAGGAGCAGCTGCTTTAGCAGGGGCTGGTGCTGGTGCCGCAGCTGGAGCTGGCGTAGCGGCTGCAGGTGCTGCAGCCGCTACAGCAGTGCTATCAATCTTTGCCATTAATTGATCCGCTACAACGGTATCACCATCAGCAACCACGATTTCGGTTAAAACACCAGCGGAAGGTGCTGGTACTTCGAGAACGACTTTATCGGTCTCAATTTCAATCAAAATCTCGTCTTGGCCGACAGCATCGCCGACCTTCTTTTTCCACTGCAATAAAGTTGCCACAGCAACTGACTCAGAGAGTTGGGGAACTTTAACTTCGAAAATAGCCATGATTAATCCTGTTTATCTATATGTATGTTGAGTAATGAAAACGATTATTTCGTGATCACGTAACCTTTTAATTTGGCAAATGCCGCATTGAGAAGAGATTTCTGCTGTTCTTGGTGCAGATGCGCATATCCACATGCTGGCGAAGCGGATGCAGGGCGACCTGCATAAGCCAACTTCATTCCGTCAGACATGTTTTCTAAGATGTTGTGCTGAACAAAGAACCAAGCGCCTTGGTTCTGTGGCTCATCCTGACACCAAACAACCTCTTCTAACTTAGGATATTTCTTCAACTCTGCAGTCAGCGCTTTGTGGGGGAACGGATAGAGCTGCTCAAGACGAATAATGGCAACATCGCCAATCTTCTTCTCTGTACGCTGTTTTACCAAGTCGTAATAGACCTTGCCTGAGCACACCACCAAACGGGTAACCTGCTTTGAATCAATCTGATCATCACGCTCACCAATAACCGTCTGGAAACCACCTTTTGTAAATTCTGACAAAGGTGATGCAGCATCTTTATTACGCAGCAGTGATTTAGGAGTCATCAAGATCAGTGGCTTGCGGAACTGACGAATCATTTGACGACGCAACACATGGAAAATCTGTGAAGCAGTCGTTGGCTGAATCACCTGCATATTGGTATCAGCGCACAATTGCATAAAGCGCTCAAGACGTGCGGATGAGTGCTCAGGACCTTGACCTTCATAACCATGAGGCAACATCATGACCAAGCCATTAGCACGACCCCACTTCACCTCACCAGAAGCAATGAACTGGTCGATCACCACCTGGGCGCCGTTGGCAAAGTCACCAAACTGCGCTTCCCAGATTGTGAGCGTATTGGGCTCGGCAGCAGCATAGCCGTATTCAAAGCCGAGCACTGCTTCTTCAGAAAGAATAGAGTCAATCACCACAAATGGAGCTTGATCTTTAGTCACGTGCTGGAGGGCGATATAAGTACCGGTATCCCACTTCTCACGATTTTGCTCATGCAATACCGCGTGACGGTGAGTAAAAGTACCACGGCCGCTATCTTCACCAGACAAGCGCACTGGGTAACCGCTCGCAACCAAGGAGGCGAAAGCCATATGCTCACCCATACCCCAGTCAACATTAATTTCGCCACGACCCATCGCAGCGCGATCTTTGTATACCTTCTCAACCAATGGGTGGGCTTTAAAGCCTTCAGGAATGGTGGAAATCTTCTCAGCTAAACGCTTCCACTCAGTAAGTGGAATAGCAGTATCCGCTTCGTCAGTCCATTTCTTATTCAAGAAAGGTGACCAATCTACCGCAAACTTGCCTTTGAAGTTGCTCAATACTGGATCAGAGGTTTGTTTACCCTCATCCATTGCAGCACGATACTCTTTCACCATGAGATCACCAGTACCAGCTGGCAATACCCCTTGAGCTTCTAATTTGTCTGCATAAAGTTTACGAGTGCCAGGATGCGCAGCAATAATTTTGTACATCAATGGCTGAGTCATTGCAGGCGTATCTTGCTCATTGTGGCCAAGTTTACGGAAGCAAATGATGTCAACTGCGACATCTTTGTGGAACTTCATGCGGAACTCAACGGCCAACTTCGTTGCCAATACCACTGCTTCAGGATCATCGCCATTGACGTGCAATACCGGTGCATCAACCACCTTCATGATGTCAGTACAGTACAAGCTAGAGCGCAAATCGCGTGGATCAGATGTAGTAAAACCAATTTGGTTATTAATCACCACATGCACAGTACCGCCCGTCGAATATCCACGGACTTCTGACATAGCTAGGGTTTCTTGCATCACACCTTGACCAGCAATCGCAGCGTCGCCGTGAACCAAAATAGGCATGACTTGCTCACCCAACATATCGCCGCGACGCTCCATACGAGCACGTGCAGAACCCTCAACCACTGGGTTAACGATTTCTAAATGTGATGGGTTAAACGCTAAAGACAAGTGAACAGGACCACCCGGGGTGGAAATATCGCTTGAGAAACCTTGGTGATACTTCACGTCACCTGCTGGTAATGTCTCAGGACCTTTATGTTCAAACTCAGCAAACAAATCTTTAGGCATCTTGCCTAAAGTGTTCACCAAGACATTTAGACGACCCCGGTGAGCCATACCAATCACAATCTCTTGAACACCCTTATTGCCGGCATCACGAATTAATTCGTTCATACAGGCAATAAAGCTTTCACCCCCTTCAAGAGAGAAGCGCTTTTGGCCTACGTACTTCGCCTGGAGGTAACGCTCTAAGCCTTCAGCCGCAGTTAAGCGATCGAGAATTTGGCGCTTCTCTTCTACATTGAATTGAGGTGTTGAGCGAATGGACTCTAATTTCTCTTGCCACCATTTTTTAATCTTCTGATCGGCAATAAACATGAACTCCACACCAATGGTGCCGCAGTATGTTTCACGCAACGCCTGCAGCAAGTCGCGCAGGGTCATTTCGTTTTTACCAAAGAAGGTATTGCTGGTGTTGAAGACGATATCCATATCGCCGTCAGTAAAGCCATAGAAAGCAGGATCTAGCTCAGGAATATCCTGGCGCTCCGTGCGCTTTAATGGATCTAAATTAGCCCAGCGATTGCCAACGTTGCGATACGCGGCAATTAACTGCTGAACAGCAACGCGCTTGCGACCCATTTCTGAGTCGGCTGAATCAGAAATCGTTCTGATGGGGCCTTGCTTAGCGCGCTCAGCAAAAGACGCAACTATCGGGCCGTGTGCGATATCAGTTCTAGAAGAACCATCAACAGCCGGAACTTGTTTCACGTTGTCAAAATAATCTCGCCAATGATCCGCTACCGAAGCTGGATCGTGCAAGTAGGATTCGTAGAGTTCTTCTAC
The DNA here is from genome assembly GCF_900096765.1 of Polynucleobacter necessarius. Lineage (NCBI taxonomy): Bacteria > Pseudomonadati > Pseudomonadota > Betaproteobacteria > Burkholderiales > Burkholderiaceae > Polynucleobacter > Polynucleobacter necessarius. The sequence continues at coordinate 496,763 of NZ_LT615228.1, read as the reverse complement.
ATATGGGGCGTTTCCGCCGAAGAGATAGGAATTATCTCTTCGGTCCTGCATCATGATGCTCACCTTTCATCGGGTTTCCCGAATAAAAACTGTGGTTATAACCATCCGTTACACGGCTGTACCGTTTCACGAATTGCTCTGTGCAATTACTGGTACTACTGCAGTAATTTAACACGATTGGCCATAGAAAGGGGCTTTCCCTGATTTTGCTAGCTTTGGGGGTATTTCCCTAGAAAGTCCGAAATAAGAACTTTCCTACTTTGCTTTCTATATTTACGGACAGATTGAATGATGTTTGGTTTTTATTCTCTAAATCTTCAAGTGAATTAATGAAATTAAGGGAAATATGAAATCAATTACCCCAGATATGGAATATCTTAGTACTCGACAAAGCGCCAAGGTTTTGCAAGTTTCTCTTGGAACCGTGCAGAAAATGGTGGAATTAGGAGAATTAATCGCCTGGAAAACGCGAGGAGGTCACCGCAGAATCTTAGCAAGCTCGCTAGAGCAGCAATTACAAAGAAGAAAAAGGGCAATGCGGCAAAAAAGTACACAACATTGTGTCGCAATGGGCATATTCCGCAGGACTGAGAATAGCCAGGAACTGCTTCAATCGATTGCTGACTGGCAACTTAAGGTAGAAATGGAAGTTGCTATCGATAGCCTTGAGGGACTGATGAAGGCTGTATCTATAGCACCAGACTTGATCTTTTTAGATGCCCTCATACCCCCTGTTGAACAGGTTCATTTAATCCATTATCTGAGTAAAAACAAGGATACACAGCGTATACCTATACTAGTAGATGAGGGATTTATTAAGCTGCATCCGGGGGTAGTTGCCCTCGCTGATGAGAATAACGGCAATAAGCCGCACCTGACTAAGAGCATTAAAAAAGAGTTAGAAAATGGTCTTATTGACCTTAATCCATTCATTATTGGCTATCCGGCCACTAATCCTGAGTTAGATTCATCACTGAATCAGGATAGCCGTCATGAGTTACTGGAACCTCTCTTTTTGAAGGCCTTAGCACGCAAGTGCGCCTAGTTGCAGATCCAATAAGTTAAGGCCGCTAAAGCGGCCTTAACTTATATTTCTTTAAATTCAATCTTTAGATCATGTAGCTGCTACGATCCCTGCCTTCAATCCATTTTGGCGCTTTGCCACGTCCAGTCCAAGTTTCACCGGTTGCTGGATTGCGATATTTTGGGGCTACTTTGCCACCAGTAGATTTAGCGCCTGCCCTACGAGCAAATAAATCTGACGCGGTCAGCTTGTATTGCTCAATAATGACTTTAGCCTTAGCAATACCATCAGCCTTCTCGCGGGCAATGGCTTCCTTAATTTGCTTATCTAACTGCTCGCGCTGAGCAAGTAATTCTGAATAGGACGACATTTATAGTTCTCCGAATAATTAGTTATAAGAAATAGTGAATTCATTTTGTATTTCTATTATCTATTATATAGATAAACTATATTAATTTTAATATTACTTAATTTAATCTTAAGGCTTTATTCATCAAGGGTTTATGGTGATAATGGACAATCATTAAGCCTAATTATTATAAATACCATTGATAATTATAGTAATCATTACCTTCTCAGGGTAAATGTGCCACTAGCCTTTGCAGTAATTTCCCCAGTTTCATTCAAAGCAATTGTCTCGCAGTAATTAATAGTTTTACCAGCCTTTAATAAAGTGCCCTCAACCACAATTTTTCCCAAACTGGGACGTAAGAAGCTGGTAGACATATCGATTGTGATTGCTCCCAACGGATGATTTGAGGCAGTTCTGGCAGCTGCCCCCATAGCGAAATCGAGCAAGGTCATTAGCACGCCTCCTTGTGCCACGCCAAAACTGTTGGTGTGCTCAGGTTGAACAATGTAGCTGATGCGCACTTTCCCCCCTTCCGCATACTCAGGGACGACACCCAGATGATCTAAAAAGGGAATATCCAAACCAAAATAAATGGTTCTTTGGCGACTCGGATGGTTGGGGTTCGATGTATTCATATTGAAATGAATTAAAGCATTAAATTCGTGGTCGGGGCGAGAGGATTTGAACCTCCGACCACATGCACCCCATACATGTACGCTACCAGGCTGCGCTACGCCCCGACGAGAGAAGAAATTGTATCAGTATCTATTTGGACAGAATTTGCAGAACTGCTTGCAACTCATCACGTAGACGTAATTCACCGCGCGCTTCATCAAGACGATTTCTAGCGCCACTGATCGTAAAGCCTTCTTCATATAGCAAGGCTCGAATTTTGCGAATCAATACCACTTCATGATGCTGATAATAGCGACGATTGCCACGACGCTTCTGAGGACTTAGCTGAGTAAATTCTTGCTCCCAGTAGCGTAGTACATGAGAGCGTACGCCACAAAGATCGGCTACCTCGCCGATAGTGAAGTAGCGCTTAGAGGGAATGGGGGGAAGTTGAGAGCTCGGAAGTGCCGAGCTAGCATCAAACTCGGTTTTCTCGAGCATGTGACTCCACTACATCTTTAAGCTTTTGACTAGCGTGAAAAGTGACTACGCGTCTGGCTGCTATCGGAATCATTTGACCTGTCTTTGGGTTTCGGCCAGGACGAGCCGATTTATTGCGCAACTGGAAATTACCAAAGCCAGAGATCTTCACTTCAGTGCCAGACTCTAGGGATTGGCCAATACGATCAAAGAAAGCATCGATCATATCTTTCGCTTCGCGCTTATTCAGACCAACTTGATCAAAGAGCGCTTCAGAAAGCTCATTTTTGGTAACGGTATCGTTATTAATGGTTTCGCTCATTGTTTAGTTCTATTCTGAAATGTCTCGAAATTATGTTTAATTATTGATGCTAATGTCTTAATACTAAACCTAGCGCAGACGAGCTGCACATTTTTTTTCTAGCGCATTCAACAATGCACTCATCACTGCATCAATTTGCGGATCTTGCAGCGTTTCTTGTGAATTGAGTAAAGTAATACGAAAAGCCAAACTCTTCTCATCATCAGCCATGCTGCTTGAAGCAGCTTTGGGCTTGAATTCATCAAACAACTCAATTGCACGGACAAAATTCTGCTTAGTAGAAAGCATTGCATCAAGCAATGACTGTGCTGACACACTTTGTTTTACCACCACCGCTAAGTCACGCTGTACTGCAGGAAATTTACTAAGTTCTTCCGGAACTGGCAAACCCAATACCAAAATAGGCTCCAAATCTAATTCAAAGAGTATCGGCGCTTGAGCATACTCATAAGCCTGTTGCAAGGCAGGATGTAATTCACCAATCCAACCAACTTCAATGCGATTTTTATCTACAAGCAACAATACTTTTGCACAACGGCCAGGATGTAAGGCAGGATGCTGTGCTGACTCAGTAACAAAATGCAAGGGGTCTAAGACCCGCTCTAGATCACCCTTCACATCAAAGAAATCTACCGCCCTATTGGCATTTGCCCACTGCTCTGGAACAAATGATCCATAGGCTAAGCCGCCTACTTTCTGTGGCTGATGAAAGCCTGCTACTTGTCCAGCTTGCTCTTGCACCTTGTCATCACGCTTGAACACACGGCCAACTTCAAAGAGGCGAACACGCCCTGCTCCGCGATTGAGATTGGATTTCAGATTGATCAATAAGCCACCCCAAAGCGTGCTACGCATTACGCCATATTGATTGGCAATGGGATTTAATACCGCAATCACGTCTTTATCAGTGGCGCCCGTTAAGCGCTGTTCACTCTCAAGATCAGTAAAACCAAAGTTAACAGCCTCATGGTAACCCTGCAAAGCAAGGCGTTGGCGCAATAAATGAACACCGCGCTTCGCTTCAGCCTTAGCGCTCATTTTGAGTGAGGCAATTGGAGGTTGATCGGGGATATTTTCAAAGCCGTACATGCGTGCGACTTCTTCAATTAAGTCTTCTTCGATTTCAATATCAAATCGGTAGCTCGGTGGCGTAACAATAAATGCATCGCCCTCTTGCTGAAATGCAAAACCGAGGCTGGAAAATACATCAGCCACGATTTGGGATGTCAAAGGAATGCCAATGACTTTTTGAGCACGAGCCAGGCGCATTTTGACAGGTTTGCGCCCTGGAATATTCAAGACTTGATCATCGATTGGACCAGCCTGCCCACCACACACTTCCAAAATTAAGGAAGACAGGTATTCCAAACAATTGACCGTGTTTTGTGGATCAACACCCCGTTCAAAACGATGGGCAGCATCGGTACTGAAGTTAAAACGTCGTGCACGACCCTGAATTGCAGAAGGCAGCCAATAAGCCGCCTCTACATAAATATTCTTAGTGTCATCGCTTACAGCACAATGATTACCACCCATGATGCCAGCCAAAGCTACTGGACCCTCTTGATCTGCCACTACACCTGCATCTTGCAGTTTTCCTGATGAATCTAGGCCTTGCAAAGTTACTGTCTGACCATTGAGTAACTCAATCGTCTCGCCCGCTTTTGCCCAGCGAACCGTAATGTCACCCTGTAAGCGATCAATATCAAATACATGGGTAGGCTGCCCCATCTCCAGCATGACATAGTTTGAGAGGTCAACCAAAGCGGAAATGCTTCTTTGGCCTGCACGATTTAGACGCTTCACTATCCAATCTGGAGTCTTGGCTTGGGGATTTACGCCACGAATAACCCGTCCAGCAAAACGCCCGCAAAGCTCTTTGCTCTCAATGATTACTTTGCGCTTGTCATCGATAGAGACTACTGGCGCATTCCATTGTGGAGGACATAGTGAAGCACCAGTAATTGCAGATACTTCTCTTGCCATTCCCATTAAGGATAGGCAATCTGCTTTATTAGGCGTTAACTTAATAACAAATACTTGATCATCCAAATCGAGGTACTCGCGGATATCGCCACCAACTGGCGTATCTGCAGGCAACTCCAGAATGCCCTCGTGATCATCACCCAGGCCTAGCTCGCGACCAGAACACAACATGCCCTGGCTTTCAACACCACGTAATTTACCAAGCTTGATCGCAAATGGCTTACCGCCAGCTTCAGCAGGAGGTAATTGAGCGCCAACAAGTGCACAAGGAATCTTGATACCAGGACGAGCATTTGGAGCGCCGCAAACGATTTGCAACTCATGTCCGGTACCGGCATCTACTTTGCAAACCCGCAAACGGTCCGCATCCGGGTGTTGCTCGGCAGAGAGAATCTGCGCAACCACAATCTTCGTAAAAGCAGGCGCAACAGAACGCTGCTCCTCAACCTCCAACCCAGCCATTGTCATTGCATGACCCAATGCATCACTATCGAGTGATGGGTTTACATACTGACGAAGCCAAGATTCAGAAAATTGCATAGCGCTCTATATAAATTAGTAAGATTGGTTATGCAGGAAACTGCGCCAGGAAACGCAAATCGTTTTCAAAGAACAGGCGCAAATCATCTACGCCATAGCGCAACATGGTAAGACGCTCTAATCCCGAGCCAAATGCAAAACCAGTGTAACGTTCTGGATCGATTCCCATATTACGGAGCACGTTTGGATGCACCTGCCCCGCTCCAGAAATTTCTAACCAGCGGCCAGCTAACTTACCACTTGCAAAGGCCATATCAATCTCGGCAGATGGCTCTGTAAATGGGAAATAGGAGGGGCGGAAACGCACTTGCAGCTTATTGGTTTCAAAGAAGGTGCGCAAGAAATCGGTATATACGCCTTTGAGATCGGCAAAAGAAACACTCTCTGCGATCCACAAACCTTCAACTTGGTGGAACATAGGCGAATGGGTTGCATCGCTATCCACGCGATAGGTGCGACCTGGCGCAATCACTTTGATTGGCGGCATCACATCCGCGTTCGCATATTTTTTGACATGCTCACTCGCATAGCGCACCTGAATAGGACTGGTATGCGTACGTAAAAGTAAGGGCTTCTCTTTAGAGTCTTTGCCATCGATATAAAAAGTATCCTGCATAGAGCGTGCAGGATGATTCTCCGGACTATTTAAGGCTGTGAAGTTAAACCAATCGGTTTCAATTTCAGGGCCATCAACCACATCAAAACCAATGGAGCGGAAGATTTCTTCAACACGCCCCCAAGTGCGCATCACTGGATGCAAACTGCCAACTGCCTGACCGCGCCCCGGCAAGGACACATCAATTGCTTCGGCAGCCAAGCGCTGTTGCAATACGGCATCAGCCATCGCTTGGCGACGCTCTTGTAATGCAGTTTCAACTTGAGTTTTGATTTGATTAATTTGGGCGCCAGCACTCTTGCGCTCTTCAGGCGACATTCCACCAAGCGCTTTTAAACGCTCAGTGAGAACACCTGATTTACCGAGATGCCTGGCTTTCGCGTCCTCAAGAGCCGCCGGATCGGCAGCCCCCAAGAAATCACGTTTGGCATCCTCGACAATTTGGTCGAGAGAAACCATCGCAGCTTAGTTTGCTTAGAAACTAAGAATTAAGCTGCAGCGTTTACTACGGATTTGATCCGAGTAACCAAAGCAGCGAAAGCCGCTTTGTCAGCAATGGCCATATCAGAAAGCACTTTGCGGTCGAGTTCGATCGCAGCCCTCTTCATACCATTCATGAATACGCTATAGGTCATATCATGCTCACGCACAGCCGCATTGATACGAGCAATCCACAAAGCGCGGAATACACGTTTCTTATTGCGACGGTCACGATATGCATATTGACCAGCACGCATAACCGCTTGCTTAGCAATACGGAATACGTTTTTACGACGACCGCGGTAACCTGTTGCAGCATCGGTAATTTTCTTGTGACGGGCTCTTGCTGTAACCCCGCGTTTGACTCTTGGCATTGGATTCTCCTATTTAGTCTGAGGTTAAGCGTAAGGAAGCATTGAACGAATTGACTTGATGTCAGATTTCGCAACTTCGGCTGAACCACGCAACTGACGCTTGTTCTTTGTGGTCTTCTTGGTGAGGATGTGGCGTTTGAAAGCCTGACCTCGTTTAATCGATCCGCCTGCGCGAACCGTGAAGCGCTTTTTCGCGCTACTCTTGCTCTTCATCTTGGGCATAAAGCACCCTTCTTCTACTTGTGCAACATAGGTGGTAACCGACGGTTACTCTTCCTGTACCCAGAAGCACACCACACTGCCAGCACCCTTCGTTATTTACTTCAGGTGCCTCCCTACATAAGAACTAGGTATTACTAAAGCCCAGTTACTTAGCCTTACGGATGGGGGCTAAAACCATCACCATCTGACGCCCTTCCATCTTTGGAAACTGTTCAACTTGGCCGTACTCTTGTAAGTCCAACTTCAAACGCTCCAACATTCTTGCTCCGATTTCTTGGTGGGCCATCTCACGACCCCGAAACCGCAACGTAATCTTTGTCTTATCGCCATCCTCTAAAAATCGGATTAGATTACGTAGCTTTACACCATAGTCACCATCATCAGTGCCGGGACGGAATTTCACTTCCTTCACCTGAATCACCTTTTGCTTCAGCTTTGCTTCATGCATCCGCTTGGCTTCTTGGTACTTGAATTTGCCAAAGTCCATGATCCGAACTACAGGAGGTACAGCTGTTGGAGCAATTTCAACCAGATCGGTCTCTTTCTCTTCCGCTGCCGCCAGGGCTTCACTCAACTTAACTACACCGATAGGCTCCCCATCGATTCCAATCAAACGCACTTCAGGAGCAGTAATTTCCCGGTTAATGCGTTGCAATTTTTCAGTAGCGATCTTCTTAATTCCTTTAAAAAAACAATAAAAACCGTTCTAACCCTAGCTAGGCTCGGGTCCGACTTTCTGGGATATATCCTGCTGGAGTCGGGCAACGAAGGCATCAATAGGCATCACACCTAAATCCACTCCGCCACGGGCACGAACGGCCACCGTATTAGTTTCAGACTCTTTATCGCCAACCACGAGCAAAAACGGAATCTTCTGTAATGCGTGCTCACGTATTTTATACGTAATTTTCTCGTTCCGCAAATCCGCCTCGACTCTAAACCCTTGTTTTTTCAGGATTTGCTGGACTTGTTGTGCATATGCAGCAGAATTTCCAGAGATATTGAGAACTACTGCCTGGGTCGGAGCAAGCCAAACCGGCATGTTTCCGGCGTGATTTTCGATCAAGATGCCGATAAATCGCTCCAAAGAGCCCACAATTGCCCTGTGGAGCATGACGGGGGTCTTGCGGCTATTATCTTCAGCCACATATTCTGCTCCCAAACGGGCTGGCATGGAGAAATCGACCTGAATGGTGCCGCACTGCCAAGTGCGCCCAATGAAGTCCTTGAGGTGATATTCGATCTTAGGGCCATAAAAGGCGCCTTCCCCAGGCAATTCTTCCCATTCTTGACCGGAAGCTTTTAGAGCTCCCCGCAAGGCCTCTTCGGCTTTATCCCAAATCGCATCATCACCGACCCGCTTTGCTGGGCGAAGAGCCAATTTGACGGCAACCTCAGTAAAACCAAAATCTTGATAAACAGCGCGAACCGCTTTATCAAAATCAGCCACCTCGGATTGGATTTGATCTTCGGTACAGAAAATATGTCCATCATCCTGAGTAAAGCCACGTACACGCATCAAACCATGTAATGCACCAGATGGCTCATTGCGGTGACATTGACCGAACTCTCCAAAACGCAATGGCAATTCGCGATAACTGTGTAAACCAGAGTTGTAAATCTGAACATGGCCTGGGCAGTTCATCGGCTTTAAGGCATAGGCACGATTTTCTGACTCAGTGGTAAACATGATTTCTTTGTAATTTTCCCAGTGCCCTGATTTTTCCCAGAGTGCGCGATCCAAAATTTGTGGCGCCTTCACCTCTTGGTAGCCCTCTTGTTGATACACGCGACGCATGTATTGCTCAACCTCTTGCCAAATTGACCAGCCTTTTGGATGCCAGAAAATCAGACCCGGCGCTTCTTCTTGGAAATGGAATAAATCGAGTTGCTTGCCAAGGCGACGGTGATCACGTTTTTCAGACTCCTCAAGCATATGCAAGTAAGCATCTTGATCTTCTTTGCGCAACCAAGCAGTACCGTAGATACGCTGCAACATCTCATTCTTGCTATCACCACGCCAGTAGGCGCCAGCCAGCTTCATGAGCTTAAAGACTTTTAATTTGCCAGTCGATGGCACATGAGGACCACGACATAAGTCAGTGAACTTACCTTCGGCATAGAGCGATACATCTTCATTCTGAGGAATGCTAGCAATGATTTCTGCTTTGTAATGTTCGCTTTGATCTTTAAAAAACTTCACTGCTTCGTCACGTGGAAGAACACTACGAATAACAGGCTCATCTTTTTTAGCAAGCTCTGTCATCTTCTTTTCCAGCGCGACTAAGTCATCTGGTGTAAATGGTCGATGGTAAGAAAAATCATAGTAAAACCCGTTCTCAACTACTGGCCCAATGGTCACTTGCGCCTCTGGAAACAATTCTTTAACAGCGTATGCCAATAAGTGCGCTGTTGAGTGGCGCACAATATCTAAAGCCTCAGGACTTTTATCTGTAATGATGGCAAGCTGACTATCCCTATCGATAAGAAAGCTGGTGTCTACCATCTTGCCATCAACGATGCCACCTAAGGCAGCCTTAGCAAGACCACTGCCGATGCTTTGGGCAACATCCGCTACGCGAACGGGAGCATCAAACTCACGTTTTGATCCATCGGGCAGAGTAACTACTGGCATAACAACTCCATTTATTGGACTGAACTTTGTTTTACTTCATCGACCTAAAAAGAAAGCGCGGTAGCTTGTGGCCAACCGCGCATCTTGGGTCATTATTCGTTGGTAGGCTCGATTGGACTCGAACCAACGACCCCCACCATGTCAAGGTGGTGCTCTAACCAGCTGAGCTACGAGCCTATACAGCCCTAGAGTTTATCACCGGCGACGCACTTGGGTGACCCCTTTGACCTCTTCCAAGCTATTTTGAACAAAACGCAAGACCTCAGAATCCTTCACTTCTAGCGTTAAAAGGATCTGTGCCAGACCTTTTTTGGTCGATTTTCGTAAATCAGTGACATGCACACCCTGTCTGGTCAAAATCTCAAAGAGCTCCCGCATAAGCTCTGGGCGATCTAGACCTGACACCACTAAGTCCGCTGGAAAGACACGCTTTTGCTCGGAATGCGCTTGCGGATCAGCAGCAGAAGCAGTCCAAGCAGTTTGAATTACCCGCTCTGGGGCTCGCTCAAGCAAGCCTCTAAATGTCTTGCATGAGCGACGATGAATCGATACCCCTCTACCTTGCGTGACAAAGCCAGCAATGGCGTCAGGCGGAACGGGTCTGCAACAACAAGCCAATTGCGTCAATAAGGAATCGACCCCGACTACCAATACATCGCCACCTTGTCCTGCTTTGCGACTACTGCTTCGCATAATAATGTCTGGTGCAGCAGTTGGCTTGACTTCTTCAACATCCGACTTCAGCTCGGTAGGTTTAGTAGCTTGGCCAGCTTCCTCATCATCCAGCGCGTTAAACCAAGCGCGAACTCGTTGGCGTGCCCGCTGTGAGCGTACGTAATGTTTATCGAGACTGATCCAATCCCGTGATGGACCACCATGCTTCACAGCAATGATTTCTACGGTTTGCCCATTTTGTAATGCAGTCTCTAGCGGAACCATTGCGCCATCGACTCGTGCACCACGACAGCGATGACCTAAATTGGTATGTACTGCATAAGCAAAATCAATCGGGGTTGAACCCTTCTCCAGAGAAATGACTTTTCCCAATGGTGTTAATACATAGATGTGGTCATCAATCTCGTGATGCTTCAGTTGATCCCAGGCATCCTCTTTCCAAGAGATCAGCTGACGAGCCCAGGCAATTTGGCGCTCATAGGCAACCTCAGCGCTATGAGTGCCTTGCTGATGAGGCGGGTTTGATTTACCCGCTTTGGCTGGGTTGGCTGGCGTAGCCATGCCAATATAAGCACCCTCTTTATAGCGCCAATGGGCAGCCAAACCATACTCCGCTTGTTGATGCATTTCATGAATTCGCACTTGGATTTCAAAGGCAGTGCCTTCTTCATTCATGACAACTGTATGTAATGAATGGTAGCCATTAGGTTTGGGTCTAGCGATGTAATCGTCAAACTCTCGTGGCACGGGTTGCCACACGTTATGCACTATCCCCAATACCGCATAACAAGTCTTCACATCATCGACCAAAACGCGAAACGCTCTTACATCATAGAGGTTGGCAAAATCCAAAGACTTGCCCTGCATCTTTTTCCAGATGCTATAGATGTGTTTTGGTCTACCCAAAACTTCACCGTCAATCCGAGCTGCCTTTAACTCCTCTTTGAGCTCACGCACAATGCGCTCAATAAAAGCTTGGCGTTCAATACGCTTAGCATCGAGCATCTTGGCAATGTCGCGGTATATCAAAGGCGATAAAACTCGGAATGCCAGGTCTTCCATCTCCCACTTCATTTGCCAAATACCAAGACGATTGGCCAAAGAAGCGTCGATATTTAATATTTCTTGCGCCCAAGCATTGGGCATTTCGATTTTTTCTTGAGTTACCCAGCGCAGAGTCTGCAAACGAGAAGCGAGATAGATCAAAACAACCCGCAAGTCATCACCAAATGCTAGAAGCATCTTACGCAGCATTTCTTCTTGCCCGGCAACACTCAGACCGCCATCTTCGCGAACGAGTTTGGCTTGAGCTTGACGCAATCCTCGGTAACCAATTAATAACTTCGCAGGCTCTTCACCAATCAATTTGATGAGAGCTTCTTTGCCGTGAGTACGGGCAATATTACTAGCCGCAATCAAAGTAGCTTCATCTAAATTGAGGGACTGCAAAATACTGGTGACGCCTAGTGCATGAGACTCGGAGGGCTCACCATACCAGGCATCAGCAAAGAGTGCCGGCTTATCTAACTGTGCGTCTGATTTACTTGGTGCATTTGCCATAGGCAAAATTCACTTCAATGGAGATTAACTAAAGAATTCTTTTGTCAAAGCAATTTGTTCTGGTTTCACAAATGCCGGGGCATGACCCACATTCGGAATTTCAATACTTCTAGCGTAGGGGTTTACTTTGCACATCTGCGCAACAGTTTGAGCCGAGAGTAAATCTGATTGAGCACCACGCACAATCAGCATCGGGATATGAATTTGCTTGAAAGCATGCCACATCGCCATCTCACCAGCTTTAGCCATCACCGGATTGATGGCTGCAAACGGTACGGAGATGTTCGGGTCATAGTGCATGATCCACTGGCCATTTTTTTCTACTAACATTGGGCCGTTATAGATTTCCCACTCTTGCGGCGTATGCTCGCCAAAAGAAGCGCAAATTTGGTTTAAGCGCTCGAGTGCATCAGCGCGATTAGCAAATGCAAAAGGCTGCCCTACATAAGAGCCTAAACGCTTAATTGCCTCTGGCTCAATCCGAGGACCAACATCGTTAATTAACATTCTACGGATTGGAGAATTTGGCATAGACGCATAGACCATGCCAATCAATCCACCCATCGAAGTTCCAAACCAATCCACCTGAGATACGCCAAGCTTTTTCACAAGCTGGGCAATATCAGATACGTATTGCGGAACGGCATACAACATTGGATTACTAAGGCGATCTGAGTCTCCCCTCCCAACCACATCAGGGCAAACAACGTAGTAGTCTTTGCACATCGCTTGAGCAAGGGTTTAAAAGTCAGCACCACGACGTGTTAATCCATGTACACAAAGCAATACCTTGGAATTATGCGGATCACCCCAGGCGTGATAGGCCATACGATGAGCTTGCTCACCGCTTGAACACTCTACATAAAAAGTGTCGCCCTGATGAATCACCGACTCATGATCATCTTGGTGTTCATGCTCATGCACATCTTCAATGCAGTCAATGACAACACGCACCTCCTCGGGCTGCAAGGTCACGTGATCAATCCCATGTTTATCCAATAACATTTGATTGATTCTTTCCATGATGGCTGGCCACTCTTGAATATTGGCAATCTCAATGTGGCCAATCAGAGCTGGGAAGCTAGGGGTCATCTCCCAAACATGTAAGTCATGCACCGCTAGCACACCAGGAACACTCTTGAGATCTTTGCCAACCTGCAAATAGTCAATATGTAATGGCACACCTTCCATGAGAAAGTGATATGACTCATGGAGAATTGAAATAGTGGACTTCAGAATAAGCAATGAGACTAGGATGGAGAGGATCGCATCAATCGGCATCCAACCAGTGAACTGAATCACCACACCAGCAATTAATGCGGCAACTGAGCCTAGTAGATCACCCATCACATGTACTAAGGCAGCGCGCGTATTGACACTCTTTTGATCGCGCGAGAGAACCCATGCCACCACAATGTTCATGAGTAAGCCAATCGCGGCTACTACCGTTACTGTGAATCCGTCTACTTTGTGTGGATCGTAAAAACGGCTGATCGCCTCAACGATGATCCATACAACCAATCCCAGCATAGCAATGCTGTTAACGAATGCTGCGAGCGCTTCCGCTCTACCAAACCCAAAAGAATGTTTTGGCGATGGTGGACGACGAGAAATCATTTGCGCAAGTAAGGCTAAGCCAAGGGCTGCTGCATCGGTCACCATATGACCGGCATCGGAGATCAATGCAAGAGAATTTGCAAAATACGCCGCAGCACCCTCAACCCCCGAAAAACCTAAGGTCAGGACTAAAGCGATCAGTAGGAGATTTTGATTAGAAACTTCCTTGCTATGAGAATGCTTCGCATCGCCCTTTTTATGAGCATGCAAGGAAGGGTCAACCCCAGAATGATTCCGGGGTTTTACTGGCTTTGAATGGTGATGATGGGCGCCCGACATGGTGAACCCATTATTCCATTAAATGATGACGCCGATCAGAAACCCGTTGTATCAACAGGGGCACCTGTTTTGGCAATCACCTCCTCTTTAGTCACGCCCGGAGCCAATTCAGTCAACTTCAAGCCCTTAGGGGTGATATCCAAGACGCAAAGGTCGGTAATGATCTGGCTAATCACACCTACACCAGTGAGCGGCAAGGTGCACTTAGGCAAAATCTTCAGCTCTTCAGTGCCATCTTTTTTCTTGGCAACGTGCTCCATGAGCACCACAACATGCTTGACGCCTGCCACCAAATCCATTGCGCCGCCCATGCCCTTCACCATTTTTCCGGAAATCATCCAGTTGGCTAAGTCACCATGCTCACTTACCTGCATCGCACCCAAAATAGCGATATTAATTTTTCCCCCGCGAATCATGCCAAAGGAATCAGCAGATGAAAAAATAGAGGATCCTGGCAAAGTCGTGACCGTTTGCTTACCAGCATTAATTAAGTCGGCATCTATGGTTTCTTCAGTTGGAAATGGTCCGATACCCAGCAAACCGTTTTCTGATTGCAACCAAACTTCCATATCTTTTGGCACATGGTTTGCAACCAGTGTTGGCATACCAATACCCAAGTTCACGTAGTAACCATCTTTTAATTCTTTAGCAGCACGTGCTGCCATTTCATCTCTAGTCCAAGGCATATCGATCTTCCTAAAATTAAGCTTTTGCAGTCAGAGTGCGCTGCTCGATGCGCTTCTCTGGTGTTGTATGGAGTACCAAGCGGTGGACATAAATGCCCGGGGTATGGATTTCATCTGGATGTAATTGCCCGTTCTCTACGATCTCTTCCACTTCGGCTACAGTGATCTTGCCAGCCATCGCAACTACGGGGTTGAAGTTGCGAGCGGTATAGCGATACACCAAGTTTCCGGACTTATCTGCCTTCCAGGCTTTTACCAAAGAGATATCAGAAACGATTGAACGCTCCATGATGTACTTCTCGCCATCAAATTCTTTTTCTTCCTTACCCTCGGCAACTAAAGTGCCAACACCAGTTTTGGTATAGAAAGCAGGGATACCGCAACCACCAGCACGTAATTTTTCAGCTAAGGTGCCTTGAGGTGTAAATTCCAGCTCTAATTCACCTGCTAAATATTGACACTCAAATTCTTTGTTCTCACCCACATAAGAGGCAACCATCTTTTTGACTTGGCGTGAATTCAATAACAAACCCAATCCAAAACCATCTACACCTGCGTTATTCGCAATCGCCGTCAGGTTTTGCACACCGAGATCTTTCACTGCGGCGATCAGCGCCTCAGGTATGCCACATAGCCCAAAACCGCCAACTGCTAGCTTTTGTCCGTCTTTCTTTTAAGATATCCCGCAGGGCATCTACTGCCGATGGGTAAGTTTTCGATGGGTAAGTTTTATTCATAACTTTTGTCCTAATATTGCCAAAAAAGGGTAAAAAAAACTAATCATAACGCTTCAGACCTCCGAACCCTGATCGAACGGGCACTAGATTGGGTTTTTGCAGTTAGAACTAAACTATCTAGGCTGAAAAGCCTATTTTTAAGAAATCTCGGAGACATTGCATGAATCCTGCGCAACTGCTAGAACAATTTGGGCCAAGGGAATCGATGGACTATGACCTGGTCGTTGTTGGCGGTGGACCTGCTGGCCTATCCGCAGCTATCAAAGCCAAGCAAATTGCTAATGCTAGTGGCAAAGACATCAGCGTCTGCGTTCTAGAGAAGGGTTCTGAAATTGGTGCCCATATTCTCTCTGGGGCAGTCATGGATCCAAAAGCGCTGACTGAGCTGTTTCCAAACTGGAAAGAATTAGGTGCGCCACTTCATACCGAAGTGACTGCAGATCAATTTCTTTTCTTAACTCAAGACAAGTCATTCCAAGTACCCAACTGGATCTTGCCCGATTGCTTTAAAAATGAGGGCAACTATATTGTGAGCTTAGCGAATGTAACTCGCTGGTTAGGTGAACAAGCTGAATCATTAGGTGTTGAAATTTTCCCAGGCTTTCCAGCAGCAGAAATTTTGTACAACGAACAAGGTGCAGTCAGCGGTGTGATCACTGGCTCAATGGGGCTTGATAAAGAAGGTAACCCTACTGATCAATTTCAGCTGGGCATGGAACTTCGGGGCAAATACACTCTATTTGCCGAAGGGGCTCGCGGTCATCTCGGAAAGCAACTGATCGCCAAATTTGCTCTCGATAAAGATTCAGATCCACAAAGCTATGGCATCGGCATTAAAGAACTCTGGGAAGTGGAACCATGCAAAAGCAAGCCTGGGCTGGTAGTGCATACGGCTGGCTGGCCATTAGAGAGTGACAACTATGGTGGCTCTTTCTTGTACCACCTAGGGGATAACAAAGTAGCCGTTGGGTTGGTTGTAGGCCTCTCTTATAAGAACCCTTACCTCTCTCCTTTTGAAGAATTCCAGCGATACAAATTACACCCTAAAATTCGTGAAACTTTTGAAGGTGGCAAACGCATTGCTTATGGCGCACGAGCACTTACTGCTGGCGGCTTAAACAGCCTTCCTAAAACGGTATTTCCAGGTGGTGCTTTGATTGGTTGCGACGCAGGATTTTTAAATGCATCTCGCATTAAAGGTAGTCACGCTGCAATCAAGACTGGCATGCTTGCAGCTGAGGCAGCTGTGGCCGCACTTAGCGATAACCGTTCTGCCGATATCTTGGCAGGCTACCCAACTGCTTTCCAAAATAGCTGGTTACACACAGAACTCAATCAAGCACGCAATTTCAAGCCATGGATGTCAAAGGGTTTGTATTTGGGCACGCTCATGGTTGGTCTGGAACAAAAAGTACTAGGTGGCAATATGCCGTGGACCATTCATCTGAAGCATGCTGATCACGAATGTCTTGAACCGGCTGCTCAGCACAAGCCAATCAGCTACCCCAAACCTGATGGCAAGATTAGCTTTGATCGCCTATCTTCGGTATTTATCTCCAATACCAATCATGCAGAAAATCAACCAATTCACCTGACATTAAAGGATGCGGCTATCCCAGTGAACTTCAATTTAAAAACTTATGCAGGCCCAGAGCAACGCTACTGCCCTGCTGGGGTTTATGAGTATGTTGAAGCGGATGGGCAAACAAAGTTACAAATCAATTCTCAAAACTGCGTGCATTGCAAAACTTGTGACATCAAAGATCCTAGTCAAAACATTGTCTGGGTAACACCCGAAGGCGGTGGTGGCCCAAATTACGGAGCAATGTAAGCCATGATGATTTTGCACACCATGTTGCGCGTAGGCGATTTACAGCGCTCAGTTAATTTTTATACCAAGGTCTTGGGCATGAATGTATTGCGCACCACTGAACGCCCAGAGCAGAAGTATTCCTTAGTGTTTGTTGGTTACGGTAGAGGCAATGCAGATGGCCAAGCAGAAATTGAGTTGACTTATAACCATGGTGTTCACTCTTATGACTTAGGCACTGCCTATGGTCATATCGCCATTGGAGTACCTGATGCTTATGCGGCTTGTGACAAGATCAAGGCGGCTGGCGGCAATGTCACGCGCGAAGCTGGGCCTGTTGCTGGTGGAGATACCGTTATTGCCTTTGTGACCGATCCTGACGGTTACAAAATTGAATTAATTCAGCGTTAACAGTGTCAGGCCCAGCCAAATTTCATTTAGAAATTCTGGATCGTCTCTCTGATGTATCAGTAGCGGACTGGAATGCCCTACTACCTGCTGATAGCGACCCTTTTCTTCAGCATGCATTTTTAAACTCGCTTGAAGAAACTGGCTGCGTTGGCGGTAATACCGGATGGCAAATAGCTCATCTCATCATTAAGCAAGATGAACGACTGGTAGGTGCAATGCCTTTGTACCTCAAGCAGCATTCCTATGGGGAATTCGTTTTTGATTGGTCTTGGGCGCAAGCCTATGAGCAACAAGGAATGCACTACTACCCAAAAGTACTTGGCGCCATACCATTCACTCCAGTTCAAGGGCCTAGGATGCTGATCACCTCAGGCACCAATGCATCCGAAATACAAAGCACTTTAATTGGTGGACTCAAGTCTTTACTGCACGATAACGATTTATCTTCTGCGCACATCCTCTTTCCCCTTACATCTGAAGCAAAAATTTTTGAATCCGCCGGTTTTATGCTCCGGGACTCTGTGCAGTTTCACTGGCATAACCAAGATTTTCAGAACTTTGAGCAGTTTTTAGCAGCGCTCACGATGAAGCGTCGCAAGAACATTCGTCGCGAACGCGAACAAGTTGCAAGAGAAAACATCTCCTTTAGGCATGTGCCTGGCCAAGTGGCAACTGATATTGACTGGCAGTTCTTTTACGACTGTTATCAAAATACCTATCTAGAACATCACTCGTCGCCCTATTTGAGTGAGACATTTTTTAAGTTGTGGGCGGAGCGTGCGCCAGATAATATTCACCTCATCATCGCGCAGAGGGATGACGCCCCGATTGCCGCATCCCTCTTAGCAATTGATCGCCAATCGTCTAAAGCCTTTGGTAGATACTGGGGCGCGCGAGAATGCATTTCCTGTCTACACTTTGAAACCGCGTATTACCAAGCTATTGAATATTGCATTAGAGAAGGTGTTCAAACCTTTGAAGGTGGCGCTCAAGGGCAGCACAAAATGGCTCGCGGTTTCCTGCCTACTACGATTCAATCAGCCCATTGGATTAAAGACCCTAGATTTGCAAAGGCAATTGGTCATTTCTTAGAGCGTGAACGACAAGGGGTCGGCGCCTATGTCGATGAGCTTGCTGAGCACAGTCCTTTGAAATCGACTAAAGTACAGCCATGAATTCAGGAAGCGATAAACCCCAATCTCAGCAAGACGGCTCGCACTCACTCTCTACAGGAGATGATGAGTCAGACTCTCCTTGCATTGGCGTTTGTACAACCCTCTATGACGAAATTTGCCAAGGCTGTGGCCGCACTCTAAGCGAAGTGAGTAATTGGGTATTTTTCTCCGATGAAGAAAAAGCCTCAGTCTGGACGCGGATACGCGCAGATGGAACTGCAACGCGGTTTCAAAGACAAGCCAAAGAAAATAAGCCCAACTAGTGGGCTTATTTTTTAATTGCTAGATGATTACTACAAAGTTTTAGCCAGTTAACTCTTGGCTGCGCAAATACTCTTCGTAAGTTCCAGAATAATCAACCACTGTGCCATCCATCTTCACTTCTAAGATGCGGTTGGCCAGCGCAGAAACAAACTCGCGGTCATGCGAAACAAAGATGAGCGTGCCATCAAATTTCTCTAGAGCGATTTGTAAGCTCTCAATAGACTCCATATCCATGTGGTTGGTAGGCTCGTCCATTGCTAGCACGTTGTATTTTTGGAGCATTAGTTTGCCCCAAATCATTCTGCCCTTTTCACCACCAGACAGAACTTTGACTGACTTGCCGATGTCATCACCAGAGAACAATAGACGGCCCAAAGTGCCGCGGATAACTTGATCATCGTCCCCTGTGTTGCGCCAGTTATTCATCCAATCCATGAGTAGTTCGTCTTTAGCGAACATCTCAGTATTATCCTGAGGCATCACACCAACATTGGCGTTCTCGGCCCACTTCACATCACCGCTATCAGCGGCAATGCCCTCAAAGCGCTTACTGAGGATGGTTTTAAGAAGCGTTGTTTTACCTGCACCGTTTTGACCAATGATGGCAATCTTTTCACCCGCACGTACACTAAGCTTAAAGTTTTTGAAGATCACACGGTCATATGCTTTGGTTAGTGCATTGCACTCAACCGCCATATTGTGTAATTTTTTCTCATATTCAAAACGAATGAATGGGTTTTGACGTGAAGAAGGTTTTACTTCTACGACCTCAATCTTCTCTAGCTGACGTTGACGTGAGGTAGCTTGTTTTGCCTTAGAAGCATTCGCAGAGAATCGAGCTACGAAAACCTGCAATTCAGCAATTTTTTCTTTCGCTTTAGCGTTAGAGCTTAATTGCTGTGTACGGGCTTGGACAGAAGCCAGCATATAGGAATCGTAATTACCTGGATAGACCTTCAAAGTACCGTAGTCCATATCGGCCATGTGCGTACATACCTCATTGAGGAAGTGACGATCGTGGGAAATGATAACGATGGTGCTCTTAATTTGATTCAGAATATCTTCAAGCCAATGAATGGAGTGAATATCCAAGTTATTGGTTGGCTCATCTAGTAACAAGACATCTGGATCTGAGAACAAAGCTTGAGCCAATAAGACGCGCAATTTCCAACCAGGGGCAACGTTACTCATCGGACCATTGTGTTGCTCGATCGGAATACCAATACCTAGCAACAACTCACCTGCTTTTGCTTCGGCCGTGTAACCGCCGTACTCAGCGTACTTGCCCTCGAGCTCAGCAGCCTTCATATAGTCTTCATCACTAGCTTCAGGGTTGGCGTAAATGGCATCACGCTCAGCTGCAGCTTTCCACATCTCTTCGTGGCCCATCATCACCACATCAAGCACACGCACATCTTCATACGCAAATTGATCTTGGCGCAATTTACCTAAACGAATACCGGGATCCAAGCTGACGTTACCACTGGTAGGCTCCAACTCGCCGCCCAGGATTTTCATGAAGGTAGATTTACCGCAACCATTTGCGCCAATCAAGCCATAACGGTTACCCCCACCAAACTTGACGGAAATATTTTCAAACAGAGGCTTTGCCCCAAACTGCATGGTGATATTAGATGCGGACAGCACGGATGTTTTCTAGCTTTCTGAAATTCAATTCCAATTCGACAGGCGCCCCAATGGGGGCAAAGAAGATTATTTTAACGGCTCAAGATGAATGAAGCCGTAAATCAGCCAGTGCTCAGACTTTGACCCGAAATGGCGTGAAATTGGTGTGAATATCGTAAAAATCTTGGTTTTCTTGATGCTTGAGGAAATTCACAACCCAATAGGTCAAAGGTGTTGCAAGAACCTCCCAGGAGGTTTTCAAGGCGTATTGCGCCAAAGCAACGGCAATGATCTCGTGGGTTGGCCAAATGCCGTAAAACGCCAACATATAGAAAAATGAGGAATCAA
This sequence comes from Polynucleobacter necessarius, assembly GCF_900096765.1. Taxonomy (NCBI): domain Bacteria; kingdom Pseudomonadati; phylum Pseudomonadota; class Betaproteobacteria; order Burkholderiales; family Burkholderiaceae; genus Polynucleobacter; species Polynucleobacter necessarius. The sequence goes on along the minus strand of NZ_LT615228.1, from coordinate 475,929 downwards.
CTAACTCGCCCACTGCCGTCGACCCAATGGTGCGCATCCATAAAAATCGCCCTTGGCTCCAAATTTTCATCTTGGCCAATACAAAACTGTTGGCAAAGCTGCCGCACCAAAATGAAAACATTGAAGCCAAAGCAATACGCCAAGAGTTTCCAAACACCGTTTCTAGGCCGTGCTGATAATTTGCCATGTACTCTCCAGGGGCAACGGGTAAGGCAATCACAATTTGCGCCATGATGGCAGCAAACAGTAGCGCTGCAAATCCTGCCCATACCGCTCTACGGTCATAGGCATAACCATAGACCTCAGTGAGTATGTCCCCAAAGAAATAAGAGATCGGGAAAAACAAAATCCCGCCCCCAAATTGGACTACCCCAAAGTATGGCAAGGTAACTTGGGCGGCCTTGCCCGCCCCGATAAAGTTAGAGCACAGAAGAACAACCACAAATGCAGCCAGAATCAGGTCGTAATAGCGATGGTGTCGTCTAGGTGAGTCCATAAGGCTAGAAAAATGGATAATAGAAAGAAGAATATCTGCATTCCTGAAATTACGCAGGCTGCAGGCTAAAAACCAACAATAGGACGACTAGCACTATGAGTAAAGCCAGCTTTAATTGGGCAGACCCCCTTCTCTTGGATACCCAATTAACCGAGGAAGAGCGCATGATTCGTGATGCTGCCGCAGAGTATGCGCAAGGCCGCCTCATGCCCCGCATTCAAGAAGCCTATCGAAATGAAACAACTGATCCTGCTATCTTTCGCGAAATGGGTGAGCTTGGACTTCTGGGCGTTACCATCCCAGAGCAATATGGTGGCTCCAATTTAAATTATGTTTCCTATGGATTAATTGCACGAGAAATCGAACGCGTTGACTCTGGCTATCGCTCCATGATGAGTGTGCAGTCCTCTCTCGTGATGGTACCTATTAATGATTTTGGTAGTGAAGCCCAAAAACAAAAATATTTGCCCAAATTAGCAACGGGTAAATGGATTGGTTGCTTTGGATTAACTGAACCTAATTATGGTTCTGATGCTGGCGGCATGATCACGCGCGCCAAGAAAGTTCCTGGTGGATTTTCTCTAACGGGCTCCAAGATGTGGATCTCCAATGCGCCGATTGCAGACGTATTTGTTGTATGGGCAAAAAATGATGAGGGCGTCATTCGTGGCTACATTCTAGAAAAAGGCATGAAAGGCCTAAGCGCACCCAAGATCAGTGGCAAGTTAGGTCTGCGCGCCTCTATCACTGGTGAAATCGTGATGGATGAAGTTTTTGTGCCAGCCGAAAATGAATTCCCGGAAGTCACTGGCCTCAAAGGACCATTTACCTGCTTGAACTCTGCTCGCTATGGCATCTCCTGGGGCGCCTTAGGTGCTGCCGAGTGGTGTTGGCATGCAGCGCGTCAATACACTTTAGATCGCAAACAATTTGGTAAGCCTTTGGCGGCAAATCAATTAATTCAGAAGAAATTGGCTGACATGCAAACCGATATTGCACTAGGTTTACAAGGCTGTCTGCGCCTGGGTCGCATGAAAGATGAAGGCATCGCTGCACCAGAAATCACCTCGATCATGAAGCGTAACTCTTGCGGCAAATCTTTAGAGATTGCAAGGCTGGCACGCGATATGCATGGCGGCAACGGCATCTCTGATGAGTATGGCGTAGCGCGTCATATGATGAACCTAGAGGTCGTCAATACCTACGAAGGTACTCACGATATTCACGCCCTGATTTTGGGTCGCGCGCAAACTGGGATCCAAGCCTTTAGTTAAACCTGATGGCCTAGCTTTTGTACGATGGCCTTTGCCGCTTTAGCAAAGGCCTCGTCACTATCGTTCTCTAGTTGCACAAAGTTTTCAATCTTGTACTGCGAAAAGTTGCGCACAATAGAAGATTGATAGGATGGGTCATAGTGCTTTACCAATAACTCCTCAACCAATTCTGGGAACTGTCCAGCATCAATTGCCTCGTTCCATTTGGCAATTTGCACTTTGCCATAGTGAGCAGTCAATAGTGCTAACTTAGCTTTGAAATTTTCGGTATCACTTAAAAAATGGTGATACTCACGAATCAACCAAGAAACCCGCGTCTGCGAACTAGATCTCAGCTCAATGCAGGTGCCACTGCGAATTTTTTCCATCAAGGCATCGGGAATATGTACGCCCCCAACCTTCTTACTCTCAGACTCGACCATGACAGGTCTTGAAGGGTCCAAAGTGCGCAATGCATTCCACAATGCAGTCTCAAAGCCTTTTTGAGATGGCTGTTCAATATTAGGCTCATTGCCCAACACAGAGCCACGGTGTATGGCCAAGGCCTCTAAATCTAAGATTTGAGCGCCGTATCCTTTCGCTTCTTGCAGCACTCTGGTCTTGCCACTTCCAGTCATGCCGCATATCACTTGAAAGGAAAATTTTCCAGCAACCTCCTCAAGACCATCAATCACCGTTCGCCGAAAACCTTGGTAGCCACCCTGCAATTGCATTGCCTTCCAGCCGATACGATTGAGAATATGGGTAAATGCACCGCTACGCTCTCCACCACGCCAGCAATAAATTAATGGTCGCCATTCGCGCGGAAGATCTAGGAAATGTTTCTCCAGGTGGTTGGCAATATTACGAGACACTAAAGCAGCGCCTAATTTCTTAGCGGCAAACGGAGACTCTTGTTTGTACAAGGTGCCAATAGTTGCGCGCTCATCATTATCCAAGACGGGATAATTCACGGCGCCTGGAATATGATCCAGTGCAAATTCAGCAGGAGATCTGACATCAATCACTAGATCAAACTGATCTAACTCGGATAAAAATTGTTCTGTTTTTAGAATATGGGGATTGCTTGTTTGCATACTGTGGCGTTAGCCAATCTTTTGCAGAACATGTTCAGGCCAAGGAGCTGATTTATTGGTTGAGAGATCCACCCAAACCATGGTTGCACCCCCTAAAGCCACCTCCTCATCAGGCGCAGTCGTTAACGCCATACTGGTGTAGACATCCATACTCGTTCTACCAATAGCTCCAATCGAGGTCTTGAGAATTAAATCACCTGGATATGAGAGTTGCTGATAGAAATTACAAAAGCCATTCATCATCAACATGGACTCACGGCCTGGGGCTACTTGATACCCCAAAGAGGTGATTCACTCAACGCGAGCTTGTTCCATATAACGAAAGTAGACCGTATTGTTGACATGACCATAGGCATCCATATCACCCCAACGAATAGGCATGATCATTTCGTGAACCAGCTTGCGCTCTTCGGGTATGGCAATACGCATGCTTCGCAGTGAGGCCTTATTGCACTTGCAAGGCAAGTTGATACAAATTGGTTGAGCGTGCACCAGAGCGACAAAATGCAAGTACAGGGCCAGGCAAAGTCTTTAACAAGCGCGCCATCTCTCTCACCTGCTCTACAGTCATTGCACTAGGAACCACTGGTAGATAAGCGTAATGCAAACCCAACCTCTCAGCTTCAGCCTGAATATCTGCATTTTTGGGCTGATCTGGACCACCTTCGCCATCGGGGCGATTATTAATCACGCTCTTGTAACCTTGTTGAGCAATCTCAGCCAAATGGCTTGGATCGATCTGACCTAATGTACCAAATTGGTCATTATGACAAGTAATGGGAAGACTCATTGCACCCTCTTCATTCAGAAATAATCACTAATAATAGGATTGATTCTAAATCAGACTGTCCTAAATCAGCTTTTAGGGGGCGTTCTTATGCGCGCTAAAGAAGCGATCGCAAATTTCCATACCCGCCAACATGGCGACCAGGAAAAGCAAAGCCTTCAGATGCCCAGCCCCCAAGGCGGCGATCGCGGGGCCAGGACAAAAGCCAGCAATACCCCATCCGGCTCCAAATATCAGGCTTCCAATTATGAGAGGCTTGGAAATGTCCCGTCTCTTTGGGATATGTAAGGCGCCACCAAAAAAGGCCTCAGTTCTTTTGCTAACAATATAAAAGCCCCCAAGACCCACGATGATTGCGCCAATCATCACAAACAATAATGAGGGATCCCATGAGCCAGCTAAATCTAAGAACCCCAAGATCTTGTGTGGATTACTCATACCGGAAATAATGAGACCCCATCCAAAGAGAACACCAATGGCATATTGACTGTAAAGACTGAAATGTTTTTTCATATCAGACTCCAATCAAATGACGCAGAACAAAGACTGTCAAAAAACCTGCGGCCATAAATGACAGTGTTGCCACCAATGATCGAGGGGATAGGCGGGATAATCCGCAAATACCATGGCCGCTAGCGCATCCCGAACCATACTGAGCGCCAAAGCCAACTAAACCTCCCGCTAGCATTACTGCAAACCAATCTGCATCCACCTCAATAATGGGTTGCACATCAAAAAATACAGCGCCTAAAAATGGTGCCGTTAATAGCCCAAGAATGAAGACAACTCGCCAAGCACGATCTCCATTTACTGCATGTAATAAACCAGACACGATCCCACTAATTCCTAAAATTCTTCCGTGCAAGAAAACATATAATGCGGCCGCAATACCAAGCATGATGCCGCCGAACAATGAGGGTATAGGAGTAAAGTTGAGCCAATCAATTTGCATTTGTTTTCCGATTCGTCAATTAGGCACAGGGATTTGGGGCTAAGCGCATTTGCAAATAACGCAAGCCTAAATACGCGCCCAAGAAAAATCCTGGAAGCGCTAAGAATGAGCCCAAAGAAAGAGTGGAGAGTCCACTGAGGCCTTGGCCAATGGTGCAGCCCAAAGCAGTGATGCCACCAAAACCCATTAAGGCCCCGCCAATCATATGATTGACTGTATCTTCAGCATTCACAAATGACTCCCAGCGAAAGGTCTTACTAGCGATGGCCACGGCAGCAGATCCACAAACCATCCCCACAACAGCAACCACCCCAATGGTCAAGACTTTAGAGGTATCGCTGTAAAACATGAGCCAATCCAAAAAGTAGGCATAAGGAGCAACAAACGAAAGGCTCTCCATTTTTCCAGAGTTGGTGACCAAGAACACTTCCTCGAGAGTATTTGGATCTTCGGCAACGAATGCCAGATAACCTGAAATCCACCAGACAGCGCAAATTGCTAAACCAACGCCAAAGCCGGCTAACATATTTCTAGTAGTCCAAAATGATTTTTGCAACAGCGCAAATAGAATAAATGCGCCACCAACTAACAAGCCAAGCATTAAATGCAAATGCGCGCTAGCACGACTCAAAGCAAACTGAGAACCCACAATACTAGGAAGATCTTGGTTAGAGCCCAAAGTAATAAAAAAGCTATCTAAAAAATTGATGCGAATGACGGCCAAGAATCCCCGTAAAGTCATATAGGCTATCAAGCCCAGCACCAAGAAAACGATCAATGCCTTTAAATTACCGCCTCCGATGCGTACCAAGGTTTTACTACCGCAACCAGAAGCCAAAACCATACCAAAACCAAACAAGGTACTTCCCACCAAGATAGATAAATACATCAACTTACTAGAGGTATAAATTGTTTTAGAGGTATCTATCAATCCGGCAGATGAGAAAAACATGACGCCCAAGATAGCAATGCCGATCGCTAAAGCCCATTGACGCAACCTGGATAAATCAGACATCACAAAAAGATCGGCAATCGCACCCATGGTGCAAAAGTTCGTACGCTGCATGATTGCGCCCAGCAATGCAGCAACAATAAATGTCTCCCATAAGGCTTGGTGCCCAATCGATGTAATGTCTACGGTATTCATCTGTCTATTTTAGCCATTAAAGCAAAGGGTCTAAGGCTTGATATAGGCGTAATGATCTAGATATTGGAGATCGGCTATCTTGACTACGCCTGATGGAGTGAAGTCAGCATCAAGCACAAATTGATTCTTATTGAGATTGCGATTTTTGAGGGTAATTTCACAAACCTCAAATACCACCCCTCTTGATTTGAGTGCGGATACTAAAGGACCATATTCAATATTGTTTTTCTGATCTTTTGCACCTTCCATCAACAGGTCAACGCCAGCAGCATGAGTAACGACAATAATTTTGGTTTGCGGGGCGGTATCTAAATGATTGCGAATATTGCGCAAGCCCTTGAGGCCTTGCGCTTGCGCATCATCAATGTGATACACGACTTTAGTTTGCGCAAAAGCAGACTCACAAGTGAGTAGCGCAGTAAAAATAAAGGCGCTCAATAGAAGAAAACGCTTTAGAAACGAAAAGGGTGCATTTGAAATAGTCATTGATCAGTGTTTTAGTTTATGAACGAATGGGTGCAATGCCCGGATTATTGGCAACGCCTTTAATGATGGGCTCATTTAATTTCTGGGGCTTAATGAACTTGCTCTCTTTAAGATGCCTAGACATCAAATTCCAAATTGGCTCAGAGCCTTGAGATCTAGCCTCTTCACTCACCGGCGCCCACCCAGCAACTCGGTATTGTTTATGAGCCTCAATGAGCTTGCCATTCAGGCGCATCTCTGAAATACGTTTACCCATGGAGGCATTGGGATCGATGGTGTACTGCAGGCCACCCACCCTCACCATATCACCGCCCTGCTGATAATACGGATCTGGATTAAATAAATTGTCAGCCACATCCTCAAGGATAGTCTTAATGTTTTCACCCGTCATATTAGAGACGGTTGTGTAGGGGTAAGTGATGGCTGTTTGATCCATCAAATTTTCCATCGTGATGGATTGACCTGGCAACAAAGAGGTGCCCCACCTAAACCCGGGAGAGAATGCAATCTCGGCATTCTTTTGGGCCATTAAACCATCCAAAATGACTTGATCAAAACTGCCATTGAAATTACCGCGTCGATACAACAGATCATCCGTTTTAGCCAGTTGCTCATTCAAACGATTTTCAAAAGGTTTGCGAATTTGTGTGATGAGCTCGCTCATTTTGGGGTCAGCCGGAATGAGCCTTGAAAATACTGGCAATAGCTTGTAGCGGAAATCCACTACTCGACCACCTTTCACATCAAAATCCAAAACACCTAAAAATTTTCCATTAGATCCAGCATTGGTCACCAGAGTAATACCGCCGGCATTCTTTACCTTGACTGGAATGGGAACACCATCATGGGTATGACCACCCAATATCGCATCCAAGCCTCGGACTCTGGACGCAAGCTTTAAGTCAACATCCATGCCATTGTGGGAGAGCAACACTACAGCTTTGGCACCCTTCTGCCTTACCTGATCAATCGTCTTTTGCAGATTTTGCTCTTGGATACCAAAGGTCCAGTTTGGCGTGAAATATCTTGGATTGGCTACAGGCGTGTATGGAAATGCTTGGCCAATAATGGCAACCGGTACACCATTCATCTCACGCATGACGTATGGCGCAAATACCTCATCACCAAAATCCGTTGTAGTGATATTTTGGGCAATAAAAGAGATCTTGTTCTGGAAATCCTTTTGCACAATCTCCATCACGCGCTGCTCACCAAGTGTCATTTCCCAGTGGGCAGTCATGACATCAACACCTAAGGCTAAGGCTGCAGTAACCATATCCTGACCTTGGGTCCACAAGGCAGTCCCCGATCCCTGCCAAGTATCCCCACCATCAAGCAATAAGGCTCCAGGTCTTGATGCCTTTAACTGCTTAACCAGAGTTGATAAGTGCGCAAAGCCGCCCATCTTTCCATACCGCTTAGCAGCAGCAGTAAAATCTAAGTACGTAAAAGCATGCGCATCCCGAGTATGCGAAGCAATCTTATTTGCCTTCAGGAAATATTCGCCAACAAGATGCGGTGTCTTGCCGGCTTGCGACCCCACTCCAATATTGACATTGGGCTCACGGAAATAAATCGGCAGAAGTTGCGCATGGCAATCGGTAAAGTGCAGTAGATGCACATTACCAAATCTCGGCAATTCATAAAAAGACTGAGCATGGCTTTGTGCAGCAGAAAATTCAGACTGCAAACTCATGCCACCCATCGAAGCAAAGGCTAATGCCTGAAGAAAATCCCTACGATTGAGTGACATGCTGATAGATTACTGATTAACAGGTGACTGCGGATCTAGTAACAAAGCCATGACATCTTGCATTTGCTCTTGGGTTAACAATTTGAAGTGCCCAAAACGCGGCATATTACTGCAGGCGTTATAGGCTTTTGAATTGTTTATCCGATTCCAGGTATAAACCAATACTTCTTGTGAATACCCGCGGTTTTTTCCGTAATTCCACAAGCTTGGGCCAATATTGCCGTAAGAGATCTCTTTTTTATCGATCTCATGGCAGTTATAGCAGCCACCACCATTCACGGTATCAGGCTTATCAGTCCAGGTAGCGCCACGACCACTCTGAGCAATTGCTTCACCACTCTTCCAATTACCAATATATTTTCCATCCGTCGGTTGAGCAATCGAAGCCATATTCATTTTTTGAATTTCAATCGCTTTAGCAGCCCCCTGCTTTGTATTTATTTGTTTTGGGTTTGAACAAAAACGCTGTGTTTCGTCCTGCTTGATACGATCCAAGCCTGCTATGCCTTCAGCCCTAAAGCCCTCTGACATCATTTTCTGAAACTTAGAATCAAAATTAGATTGAGCGTGTACTGCACAAGAAAAAATTGTGAGGGTGGTAATAGATAGGAATAATTTTGTTTTCATATGATTAATCCTAGCGCTTCAAGCCTGGTGTTTGCATCGTGCCACCATTAGCGTTAACAGCCATATACATGGAAACCGCTGTTAATAACTCTGAGCCATAAATTGGGAATGGGAAGCGTTGCTGGCGATAGCAATCATTTAAGCGCAGACCCATGGTCCAAAACTGACCGCTTGATACGCGGTAAGCTGGCCACGAACCCCATCCTGCAGCAGCGCCAGCCTGAGAAGTTAAATTAGGCAGATCCTGCAAACGAATACGCTTGCCATCAGAACCATGACAAGTGGCGCACGAGAAATCCATGGGGCCGCCCTGGTAATAAAAAGCACGCTTACCTAATTCATAAGCCTCTTTTTCTTTTGGATGCTGAACGCTTACCTTAATTTTCTGATCTTTGGATGCGGTCACTACATAAGCCACCAAAGCATCCATGTCCTTCTTAAGACCCTTTTGGAATGGCGCATCAATAATTTCCTGAGCAGAAATACCTTGCAAAGTAGACATGCAAGTAATCAAGCGTGACTCTAAGTCCTGCACTTTATTGGTATCAGCAAAATATCTTGGCAACTGCGCTGCCGCCCCTTTAATGACTCCAGAGCCAAGACCTAGATTACATTTTTCAAGAGTGGCATTTTTAGGTCCTGCTGGCTTTTTCCATAACTCCGCTCCAGCATCTTCATATAACTCTGATGGGTTTCCATCGGCAATCATTTGACGGTACTTGGCGATTTCGTCAGCAGTAGATTGCGCAAAAGAACTTGCACTCGCAATCGCCACAGTGCTTGCGAGTGCAACCTTCAATAAAAGACGGTGATGTTTTTGCATAGCGACTTTAGGAGACGGTTGCTTCATCAGTCCGCTTATCGCCCTTGGTATCAATCCAGCTTACCGTTAGCTTATCTCCCTTTGAACCCTTGTACTTAAAGCTCAAGAAAGGATCCTTGGAGACGGCTGAGCCAAACTCTGCAGCAAATACTTCTTTACCCTGGGCTTTGACAGTAACCGTTGAAATAAACCAAGCAGGAATCAATTTTCCGGCAGAATCTTTACGCTGACCTGACTCCATATCATGCTTCATGAGAATTTTGACATCGACAACACCATTTGATTCGGCTGCCCGAATGCGCATTGGATCACCCATCGTATTTCCTTTATCTATTCTTTATCTGATTGATGTATTGAGGTTTGTTATGAGGGTAATTAACCGCCGCAACCACCTAAAGTCACCTTAATTTCTTTAACAGCCATAGTCCACTTACCATCGGCCTTCACCAAAGCATAGACATTGGAGGTCTGAGCCATTTTGATACGAGTAGTTACCATCGGCTCGGTGCCTGCTGGAATAAAAAATTGCACAGCCATAGGGCTCGGATTTTTTTCAACCAAGATAGCTAATTGATTTCCTTTTAGATTAGTCGTAATGCCAACCGGTACAACTGCGCCATTTTCTGCAATATCAGGTGCATTAATCGTCACTGCTGCAGATTTCTCTGGAGTGCCAGTACCAAGGGCTTTGAATACCTCATCCAGGCTTTTGCCATCAAAGACGGCTTTGTTCCACTCCTCAGCCTGTGCGGTGGTAATTAATCCAGCAGATGCCATCAGCCCGAATACTGCCGTATATTTCATTAAATCGCGACGCTGCAAATTCATATTCATTCCCATCAAACTCCCTTAATTAGGGTTTTCATTATTGCCCCAATCCTATACTTTAAAGGGGATTAGGGAATCTAGCATCAATCGCCCAGGTAGGTGACCCCCATTACCCTAAGATGGGTGAAAATAGTGGGATGTCTTTTTCCATCGTGACCACCCCATGTTTGACCTAGAGGCCCTGCTCCTCTCGCTAAAGCTGGCTTTATGGACTTTGACTCTTATTCTGCCTTTTGGGGTCTGGGTCGCCCATACTCTCCAAGGCATGGGGAGAATGCGGTCATGGATAGAGGCTGGCTTAGCCCTCCCGTTGGTTCTGCCACCAACGGTGTTGGGTTACTACTTATTAGTAGGCCTTGGTGGAAAAGGTATTTTTGGCGTCCCGCTTGTGTTTTCATTTACAGGAATTCTGATTGCTTCTCTGATCGTTAATCTTCCTTTTGCTATTCAACCGATACAACGCGCATTCGAAGCAATTCAACCGGAGATTCGCGAAGCTGCTCAAGTCAGCGGTTTATCGAAATGGTAAATATTTCGCTTAATCGAGCTGCCTTTGGCTTGGCGCGGTATTACTAGCGCCGCAGTTCTTACTTTCGCTCACACCCTCGGAGAGTTCGGAGTCATTCTGATGGTTGGTGGCGCCATCCCCGGAGAAACCAAAACCGTATCGATTGCCATCTACGACAAAGTACAAAGTTTTGATACTGCTGGCGCAGGTTCGCTCTCGTTATTATTGCTAGGCACCTCACTGTTTGCAATCGCACTATCGTATGGCCTCTTTAGCCCATCACACAAAGCGGTGAGAAGAAGCTAATGCTCAAAATTCAACTCTCCCAAACCACTCCCAATCCACTGCAACTCAATATTGAGTGTGTAGCTGGCGAACTTCACGCATTAGTGGGCCCCTCAGGTAGCGGCAAGACCACTGCACTTCGTACCATTGCGGGCCTGAATAATGCTCAAATCGGCAAAATTGAATGCGACGGTCAACCATGGTTTGAGGCCAATGATATTCAGGGAATCATCAAAGCTTTGTCTCCTGCACAACGCTCTTGTGGATTTTTATTTCAGCAATACGCCCTCCTTCCCCCATCTATCTGCTGTAGACAATGTTTGTATTCCGCTGCACAACACTATCGATAGATTGAGTGATCGGAGAGTCCTAGCGCAACAATGGCTCGATCGCATGGGTATTGGTGAATTAGCTCAGCGTATGCCTAACCAACTCTCTGGCGGACAACAGCAACGAGTCGCTCTAGCAAGAGCCCTGGCAAGATCGCCCAAAATACTATTGCTAGATGAGCCCTTCTCTGCAATTGATGCACCTACCCGCCAAGGTCTTTATAAAACACTTGCCGAGCTTCGCAAGGATTTGAATATTCCCATTCTGCTCGTGACTCACGACTTGCGTGAAGCCGATCTATTAGCTGACCGCATCACCGTTATCGATCAAGGCGTGGGATTACAAACGGCGCCTCCACAAATTTTGTTTGAAAGACCCAGAAACTCTCGGGTTGCAGAACTGATTGGTATTAGCAATAAATTTGAAGGTATTTTTACCGCCGGCAAACTCAGCTGGTCTGAATGTGATCGCATCTTTGAAGTGATTGATAAGGGAAAGATTCCTCCGAATACTCCGGTTGCATGGGTGATTCCTGGAGATGGATTAAGCCTGCACTCAGATCCCAGCAATACCAGGATCTGCGCACAGGTTGAGCAAATCAGTACATTGGGTCAAATAGCTGTGATTCAATTGAGAACTGCTGAGGGCAATCACACCATTACCTGGGAAGCGTCTGCTGCTGAGGTAAAGCGACTCTCGCTAGAAGTAGGGAAAAATACTTTTGTAGAAATAGATGGCAGCAAGATTCATATCATGCCTCTACGCCCCATCAACGATCCAAGGCGCTTTAGCGATTAAACTGGCTTTTGCGCTACCAAGCCCAATAAAGCTGACATACCAGTATGTCTTGGTCCTTCTGAAAGCTCTTTCTCGTAAGAGCAAAGCTCCAAAATATTAAAGTCGCATGCTAAATCGCGTATGAGCTCCTCTGTATAGAGATGCTCAATTAATGATGGTCCGCCCGTTTTGTACTCCAGTTGCTTTGGCGTGTAACCCTGAAGGATGAATAGACCTCCAGGCTTGAGCGTTTCATAAGTCTTTTGAAAGATGCGCTCACGCATTGCTGGGTCAGCAAACTGAATAAAAATACCGACTACTGCATCATAAGTTTTGGCAGGCCATGCGTAACTGTCAGTATCCGAAAATGAATAGTCAACTTTGACCTGGTTATCTTTTGCAAATTGATTTGCTTTTGTCAGCGCAATATCAGAAGCATCAAAGCCGACTACTTGCATACCCTGTTTAGCCAACCAAACGCCATTGCGGCCCTCGCCATCAGCTATGCAGAGCACTTGATTGCCTGGCTTTAAGTATTGGGTAGTTTTTTCAACGAGGTATTCATTAGGCTCTTTGCCAAAGATAAACTCTGCCTTATCAAAGCGCTCGTTCCAAAACGCAGTAGCATCCGAAAAACCCATGGGCTTGTCTTGATGGACTTGATTATTTATTGAGTCCGCCAACGAGGTCTGCCTTGAGGTCGTTGATGTTTTCTAGACCAACAGCGATGCGCACCAATCCATCAGAGATTCCGGCTGCTTTACGTACTTCTGGGCTAACACGGCAGTGCGTGGTCGTCGCTGGATGCGTAATCGTCGTACGGGTATCACCCAAGTTTGCTGTGATAGAGCAAAGCTTGGTTTGATTGATGAGCTTAAATGCAGCCTTCTTGCCACCCTTCAAAGTGAAAGACAAAATCGCGCCACCCTCTTTTTGCTGGCGCATTGCCAAGGCATGTTGAGGATGCGATTTAAGACCAGGATGGTAAACGCGCTCAACGCCAGGTTGTTTTTCCAACCATTGCGCTAGCGCAAGTGCGTTCTGACTCTGCTGCTTCATGCGAAGCTCTAAAGTCTCAAGGCCTTTTAAAAATACCCAAGCATTAAAGGCCGATAGTGTTGGCCCTGCAGTGCGCACATAAGGAAATACTTTGCCCATCACAAAATCATTGCTACCAACAATAGCGCCGCCAACCACTCTACCTTGGCCATCTAAATATTTTGTGGCTGAGTGAATCACGACATCCGCACCTAATGAGAGCGGCTTTTGAAGCGCTGGTGTGCAAAAGCAGTTGTCTACTGCAAACAAGGCACCCGCCTTCTTGGCAATTTTAGAAATTGCCTTGATATCAGCAATTTCAGTTAAAGGATTAGAAGGGGTTTCTAAATAGAACAATTTGGTATTAGGCTGAACAGCGGCCTGCCATGACTTGGTATCAGCCAAGTCGACATAGGTAGTGGTAATACCAAAGCGGCCCAGAATGTTCGTAAACAACTGAATCGTGGCGCCAAATACAGAACGCGAACAAACAACATGATCGCCCGCTTGAAGATGAGCCATTGCCATCGTAAGAATCGCAGACATGCCAGATGCAGTTGCAATACATGCCTCGCCACCCTCTAATGCAGCTAAGCGATCTTGGAACATACTTACCGTAGGATTGGTAAAACGAGAGTAGATAAAGCCTTGGTCAGCGTGGGCAAAACCATCGGCCGCTAACTCTGCGCTATCAAAGCAAAAACTGGAAGTAAGAAACATTGCCTCTGAATGTTCTTGATATTCAGCGGTACGACGAGTGCCGGCGCGAACCGCTAAGGTCTCTAGCGCAAGCTTAGAAAAATCGGGCTTTTTGCGTGTGGTTTTACTCTTCATGCTGCTATTTTGACACCGAATTGCAAAATTACCTCATCAGAGGCAATTTCTTGTCGCTTTTTAGTCTTCGGTCGCCAAATGCAAATGGAGCTGAGAGCGTGCAAAGTCACTGGAATCACGCTGACGCTGACGACCCGCCTTTGCTGCAGAAGAGTTTCTTTGCGCTTCCAAAGCATCTAAATAGGACTCGTTGATATCGCCAGTGATGTAATTGCCATCAAAGCAGGAGGCCTCGAAGTTTTGGATATTGGGATTAATATCCCTCACCGCTTGCTTCATATCTTCAACGCTTTGATAGATCAATTGATCAGCACCAATCATCTTATTGATCTCTTCATCAGTACGGCCATAAGCAACCAATTCGCTACGAGTTGGCATATCAATTCCGTACACATTTGGAAAACGTACCGGTGGCGCTGCAGAGGCAAAGATCACTTTCTTTGCACCAGACTCCCGAGCCATTTGCACGATCTCAAATGAAGTCGTACCGCGAACGATAGAGTCGTCCACAATCAAAACGGTCTTGTCTTTAAATTCAATACGCATTGCATTGAGTTTCTGGCGTACAGATTTTTTACGCACCGCTTGGCCAGGCATGATGAAGGTACGACCAATGTAGCGGTTCTTAAAGAAGCCTTCGCGATAATCAACGCCTAAATTTTTAGCTACTTGCATAGCAGCAGGACGGCTTGAATCTGGGATCGGCATCACTACATCGATTTCATCGACATTGGTTTCTTTGCGAATCTTCTCAGCCAAGTAGTCACCCATACGCATACGGACGTTATAGACAGTCACGCCATCAATCGTGGAGTCAGGCCTTGCCATATAAACGTACTCAAAAATACAGGGAGTTAATACTGCATTAGGCACACACTGACGGGCATAAAAATTGCCATCTAAATCAATGTAAATTGCTTCGCCAGGATTCACATCCCGCACAAAAGTAAAGCCGAGACCTTCTAGAGCCACCGACTCTGAGGCCACCATCCATTCTGGGCCCTGTGGTGTATCAATCCGCCCAATACATAGAGGACGTATACCAAATGGATCACGGAAAGCTAGCAAGCCATAACCAGCGATCAAGGAAACAACTGCGTAAGAGCCTTTAACACGGCTAGCAACACCAGTCACTGCATTAAACATGGCGCCCTCATCCAAAGCAGCGCTATTAGTTTCTTTTTGCAACTCATCAGCCAAGACGTTTAACAAAACCTCTGTATCTGAGCTGGTGTTGATATGACGGCGATCTCGATAAGCCATTTCGACACGCAGGCTAGGTGCATTTGTCAGATTACCGTTGTGCGCCAAAATAATTCCGTAAGGGGCGCTGACATAAAACGGTTGCGCTTCTTCTTCGCTACTTGCTGAACCCGCTGTTGGGTAACGTGCCTGACCAATGCCAGCATTACCAAGAAGACTACGCATATTGCGCGTTCTAAATACATCCCGCACCAGGCCATTGGCTTTATGCATGGTGAACGAATTACCATTCATTGTTGCAATACCAGCTGCATCCTGACCGCGATGTTGCAAGAGCAACAAAGCATCATAGAGAAGTTGATTTACTGGGGAGTGGGAAACGGTTCCGACGACGCCGCACATATCTCTAGATTCCTATTGTTAATTGAGGAGTAATGGTAGGTGTTACTTTAGGCATTGCATCACTCAATTGTTTAGCCCAGTCAGCAGGCAGCCAACCCTTAATGAATCCAGTAGCCATATCAATAGCAGGTCTGGTGATTGCATTCTTCCAGGCCATACTTTGAGGAATTGGGGTTAGTGCTGCCAATGTAGCAAGCACGACCACAATCAAAGCGCCCCGCGCCAAACCAAACACTAAACCTAAGAAGCGATCTGTAAGACTTAGCCCTGCAGACAAAATAATTTTTTGCACTACTCCACCAAACAATCCACAGATGATGAGCGTCAACACAAACAGCAAACAGAATGAGAAAACTTAATCCAAGAGTAAGTAACTCCTCTAAGTGAAACGAGGAGAGCCACTCGGTGGCAAGGTAATTACTGTAGTGATAAGCAACCCAAGATGCGATAAACCAAGAGGCCAGCGCAAGCAGTTCCTTAAATAAGCCACGAGAAATACCCACTAGCGCAGAAACCAATAGCACAACCAAAGTGAAGTAATCCACCGTTGTTAGCTTTAAGGTGGATAAGTATTCCATTACTGCTTACCAGTTTCGACGATTCTTGGCGTCAAACCCATCGCCTTGATTTTCTTTTCAGCTGCTTCTGCAGCTTCTTTGTCTGGGTATGGACCGGCACGTACTAAATAAATCTTGCCATTATCGGCACCGGTTTTATTCAAGACAAAGCTAGGAATCTTTTGCGCCTTAAGCTTTGCAACTAAAGCTTTTACGTTAGCCTCGGATTCAAAAGCGCCAATCTGAACTACAATCTTCCCGCTACCAGCGGCGGGTTTAGCGTCTACCTTTGGACTTGCATCTTCTGCCCTTGGTTTTGCATCGGTTTTGGTTTTTGTACTGGCGGCAGCCACAACCTCTTCTCCAGCGGCAAGACCTAAAGCAGGTGCTTTGCTTGGAGCTGGGGTTGTAGTTTTAGCATCTACCTTGGGTTCTGGCTTAACTTCTGCTTTAACTTCAGGCGCGGGAACGACAACTTTAGGAGCCTCTACGGGGGTTTCTACTTTTGGTTTGTCTTCTGGTTTGCTTTCAGGCTTGGCTACGTTACCCGGCATAGGCAAGCTGGTAACAATATTGACGGCAATGTCATTGGGGGCTGGTTTTGGCTTACTATCCAAAATGCGGGGCAAACCCACTACAGCAATCAGCACCAATACGGTGGCGCCAATCAAACGATGGCGTGCTCTTTGTTGTTCTGGATCTTCTGTTAAAGCAAGCTCTTCAGCCTCAATTGCGCGCTGATAACTACGGGGAGCTAACTTTTTGGTGGTGCGGCGCGCCCCGACTGAACCTAATTCAAGGTCATCAGCCTGTGTTTTTCGCTTAAAAAAGCTCGGTAAACGAATCATGGATCAATGCGCCTGGTTGTTTCGATAAGCCATTACGCTGGCAACGGTATAGAAGGATCCGAAGGTGACAATTCTATCACCCTCACCTGCCTGAGATAGCGCTTTTTGATACGCTGCAGCAGGATTTTCGAAGATTTCAATGCCACCATCCGCCCCATTTTTTTGCTTCACGCCCAAAGATTCGAGCTTTTGAGCCAATAGCTTTGCGGTGGCTGCCCTGGCGGTCGGCAGATCAGTGCAGAACCAAAAATCAACTACGCTCAGGAGGGGTTTAATCACGCCCTCAATATCCTTGTCAGCCATCGCCCCAAAAATCGCATACGTATAAGGGTGGTAGCCCATTTTGTCCAAGCCTTGGGCCAAGGTGGCTGCGGCATGGGGATTATGGGCTACATCTAACACCATTGTTGGCTGTCCTGGTAACACCTGAAAGCGTCCGGGTAACTCTACCAACGCAAAGCCGTTGCGAATGTCTTGGGCACTCACCGGCAGTCGTTGATGCAGCGCCATCAGAGCAGCAATTACTGCTGATGCATTCAGAATCTGATTGGCTCCCCGAAGTGCTGGGTAACCAAGACCACTAAAGCGTTTACCACGGCCAGCCCAACCCCACTGCTGTTTATCACCTTGAAAGTTGTAGTCTCGACCCTGCAACCAAAGATCGCATCCCAGCTTTTCAGCGTAATCAATTAAGGATTGTGGCGGCACTGGATCTCCACAAACTGCAATGTGACCGGGTCGAAAGATTCCCGCTTTCTCCAGGCCAATGGCTTCACGGGTACCGCCTAAAAAATCTGCATGATCAATATCTATACTAGTTACGATGGCGCAATCTGCATCAATAATATTGACAGCATCTAAACGACCGCCCATACCGACCTCTAATATCACTGCATCTAAGTTGGCTTTAACAAATAAATGCATGATCGCTAAGGTGGTGAACTCGAAATAGGTGAGCGTGGGAGCGTCCACCAAACTGACGCGTGTTTTTTCTACAGCAGCAAAGTGCTCTAGCAAAATATTGTCTCTAACCTCTTCACCATTAAGGCGCGCACGCTCATTAAATGTCAATAAGTGTGGCGAAGTATGACAACCAACGCGATAGCCTGAAGCGAGCAGAATACTCTCTAAATAAGCGCAGGTAGAGCCTTTACCATTGGTGCCGGCAACAGTGATTACCGGGCAATCAAAATGAAGGTCTAAAGCAGCCTTAACGCGATTGATACGCTCTAAGCCCATATCAATGCCCACAGGGTGAGCAGTTTCAAGGTGGCTAAGCCAAGCCTCTAGGCTAGAAAATAAGATGGGGGGCTTGATGTGCAGTAGTCAAGCGCTTAAACGGCTGCGCTACCCGCTATCGCAGGCTCTGGCAGTTTTTGCAACAAAGCTAGTAAGCGGGCTATTTCACCACGCATCTGACGACGATCAACGATCATGTCGATACCACCCTTTTGCATTAGGAACTCGGAACGCTGAAAGCCTTCTGGCAATTTTTCACGAACAGTTTGCTCAATCACGCGTGGACCAGCAAAACCAATTAAGGCTTTTGGCTCAGCCATCACTACATCACCCATAAATGCAAAGCTTGCTGAAATACCACCCATGGTTGGATCAGTAAGCACGCTGATATAAGGCAAGCCCTTTTTTGATAAGAGGGTCAACATCGAATTGGTCTTGGCCATCTGGAACAGGGACAGCAAACTCTCTTGCATGCGAGCACCGCCCGTAGCAGTCACGCAAATGAATGCGCATTTTTTATCAATTGCTTCTTGAACACCGCGAGCAAAACGCTCACCGACAACCGAACCCATCGAGCCGCCCATGTATTGAAATTCAAAACAAGCGACAACTACTAGAATGGTTTCAATTTTTCCACCCATCACAATGAGTGCTTCAGACTCTCCAGAAGCATCGTTGGCCTCTTTAATGCGATCAGGATATTTTTTTGAATCCTTGAACTTCAAGGGATCGGTTGGGTAAATATCGGCACCGATTTCATAACGACCTTTTGCATCGAGCAAATTGTCTAAACGCTGGCGCGCTCCAATACACATATGGTGACTACATTTTGGACAAACAGAAAGGTTTGCTTCAATGTCGGTGCTGTAGAGTACTGTCTCGCAACTGGGGCACTTTACCCACAATCCCTCAGGGACTGATTTACGATTCGCAGGATCAGTATGTTGAATTTGGGGGGGGAGTAATTTATCTATCCAGCTCATTAGTTTTAGCTATCCAATGCTTCTCGAATCTCACGAATGAAGGTTTCTAGTGATTGTACCGCCTGCCCTGGGGGTGCGTCCTCTAAAAGGCGAATAATGCGACTACCAATCACCACCGCGTCGGCGCTAGCCGATACCGCCTTTGCGCTGGCCGCATCGCTAATTCCAAAGCCCACTGCGATCGGAATATCGGTCTCTTCACGAATTTTGGGAATAATGCTGGCGACATCTTGGGTATTTAGGTGAGAGGCGCCAGTCACCCCGCGCATCGACACATAATAGATATAACCAGACGCTATTTTGGCGGCCTCTTTAATACGATCATGTGATGAAGTCGGTGCCAATAAAAAGATTGGATCAATTCCAGCAACCCGCATCCGTGCAGCAAAATCAACACATTCTTCTGGTGGGTAATCCACTACCAATACACCATCCACACCAGCTGCTTTAGCTTCTGTTGCAAAACGTTCGGCGCCCATTTGCTCCACAGGGTTTGCATAACCCATCAGCACAACTGGAGTAGTTGAATCCTTCTGACGAAACTCTTTAACCATCTCCAAGCATGCATGCAAAGTCACGCTTTGACTTAATGCACGCTCAGAAGAGCGTTGAATCACTGGACCATCAGCCATTGGATCGGAAAACGGTACACCTAATTCAATAACGCTAGAACCACCACGCACTAATGCATGCATCAGCTCTACAGTCAATTGAGGATCTGGATCTCCAGCAGTAATAAAAGGAATTAATCCTTTTTTGCCAGCGGCTTTGAGCTCTTGAAATAATGCGGTAATTTTTGACATAAACTTTTCTAACTTCTAGCCTTCGGATCCTGTTGCTTGAGCAACCGTGTGCATATCTTTATCGCCGCGGCCAGAAAGACTTACCAAGATAGTCTTATCCTTAGGCAGAGTCTTGGCCAGCTTGCTGGCATAAGCTATTGCGTGCGAAGACTCCAATGCGGGGATGATGCCTTCAATACGGCAGCAATCATGGAATGCTTGCAGCGCTTCTTCGTCTGTAATGGCCACATACTCAGCGCGACCAGAATCCTTTAACCAAGCATGCTCAGGCCCAACACCTGGATAGTCCATACCAGCCGAGACGGAATGGGTTTCAGAAATCTGACCATTCTCATCTTGTAGTAGGTACGTGCGATTACCATGCAATACGCCAGGCTTACCAACGCACAGTGCAGCCGAATGCAAACCACTACCTAAGCCGTGGCCTGCTGCTTCTACACCGACTAATTTCACTACAGGCAAATCAATATAGGGATAGAAAATGCCCATGGCATTTGAGCCGCCGCCAACGCAAGCTAAAACAAAGTCTGGTTGGCGACCAGTCATTTCTGGCATCTGCACTTTACACTCTTCACCAATCACACTTTGAAAATCGCGTACCATCATTGGATAAGGATGTGGTCCTGCAACCGTACCAATGATGTAGAAAGTATTATCTACATTGGTCACCCAATCGCGCATTGCTTCATTGAGAGCATCTTTTAGTGTTTTGGTACCAGATTCAACTGGAACTACCTTGGCACCCAGCAACTTCATCCGAAATACGTTTTGTGCTTGACGAGCAACGTCAACTGAGCCCTGATAGACCGTGCAGTCCAAGCCGAAACGGGCGCAAATGGTTGCAGTAGCAACGCCATGCTGTCCAGCTCCAGTTTCAGCGATGATGCGAGGCTTACCCATACGCTTAGCAAGCATTGCTTGACCAATGACGTTATTAATTTTGTGCGCCCCAGTGTGATTCAGATCCTCACGCTTGAGATAAATTTGCGCGCCACCGAGCATCTCACTCCAGCGCTTGGCGTGATAGACCGGAGATGGTCTACCTACAAAGTGTTTGAGCTCGTAATGAAACTCTTCAATGAATTCTGGATCGTGTTGATATTTTGCATAGGCTTCTTTAAGTTCCTCTAGTGCGTACATCAATGTCTCAGAAACAAACACACCACCGTATGGACCAAAGTGTCCTCGTGCATCTGGCTTGTCGTACATAGCTACCTCTTTTGATTTAGTTACAGCACATTATTGGATGATGCATTTGCATCGGCTGCACGCACCGCTTGAACAAATTGAGCTATGAGCGCAGGATCTTTAACGCCCCTGCTACTTTCAACGCCGCTAGAGACGTCAACCGCGCAAGGGTGCAGACGAGCAATCGCCTCGCCCACGTTGTGCGTGTTCAATCCACCACTCAAAACGACCCGAGGCGCGTTTTCGCTTACCCATGTCTGTGGAATTCCTTGCCAATCAAAAGGAACGCCTCCCCCGCCATAGCCCTCAACTAGGGCATCAAGCAAAAAGGCGTTTGCGTCCCTATATTGTAGGGAAAAATCATCAAAGGCGAACTGGGCACCCACACGAGCAGCTTTCATCCAAGGCTCCCCTTGAGCTAATTGGGCGCAACGTTGTGGAGTCTCATCCCCATGAAACTGCCACAAAGTAATGGAAGCGGCCGCCCGAATAGCAGCAAATTGCTCATCTGTGGCGTTTACCAACAAGCCAACCGCATCTATGCCTGCTGGAAGCCTTGCAATCAGCTGAGCTGCGATATTGGGGCTCACAGACCTGATACTGGGGGGATAAAAGACAAAGCCGACGGCATCAACCCCGGCCGCAACCGCTGCATCAATATCAGCAGAGGTCTTTAAACCGCAGATTTTGACCCGGGTGCGCCCCGGAGAATAGGTAAGTAGGCCCATAAACGAATGATATCGCCTTAGAGGGCAACCAACGCTCTAGGCAGCCAGGAGTTATCAAGCCAAGGCCCTGGGATCGCATATTGACCTGGGTAAGCAATTTTAGATAAATACAGGCCATCTGGCATAAAGGTCGGCGCTGCTAGGTGGCGATCCTTAGCTGCCAAAACCTCCCCTATCCATTGTGGGTTTCTTTTGCCTTTACCGATCAGCAAAAAGCTGCCGACTAAATTACGAACCATATGATGCAAAAATGCATTGCCGCAAATCCGAAAATACAACCACGGTGCATCCGAAATAATATCGATGGAATACATCGTTTTAATTGGCGTTTTACTTTGGCACTCAGAAGATCTGAAGGAAGTGAAATCGTGTTCGCCAATGAGGTATTGCGCGGCTGCTCTCATGGCCTCCACATCAAACCAAGTATTGGGGGGTAATACCACGTAACCAGCGCGAGCATTCATCATGGGCGAACGACAGGGCCCTGCATGCAATGCGTAGATATAGGTGCGCTCAAAAGCAGTGAAACGAGCACTAAAGTCTTCAGGAACTATTTTTGCCCAATTGACCACAATAGATTTAGGTAGAAATGAATTAACCCCCCTTACCCATGAAAACTCTTCACGTTCTACCGGGGTATCAAAATGCACCACCTGTCCTAAGGCATGAACGCCTGCGTCTGTTCTACCGGCGGTAATGGTTTGTACTGTATGATTTTTACAATTATCTTCACCAATAAATGAGCTAAGCGCCTTTTCCAACTCTCCCTGAACGGTGATTTGATTATGTTGGACTTGCCAGCCGGCATATGGGCTACCGTCATATTGCAGTCCGAGCGCTATACGCATCGGGCAATCCTAAACCTGACGATGTGAGATCTCTGACAACAAGCCCTGAGCTTCGATGGTAATTGTCGGATCCACTGTGTTGCTGACTCGCAATACTTCTTCTAAAGATCTCTTAGCAGCTACAAAATCTTCTATGGTGATATAGGCACGGGCTAAATTGAGTTTCACACGTAAGGTATCGGCCAGAGGATCAGACACCACTTTTGCGGGAGGCATCAATGGCGCAAGATTTGATGGCACTTCCTTGGCAGGCTTACTTAAATCGAGATCAATTCCTGCGAAGAGTGCTTTGGCGCGCTCTGGCATAGCAAACTGCCCAGATGCAGCAGTTATCGGAGGGTGACTTGGTACAGCGGCAGACTCTTTTGAGAATGTTGGCAATTCAGAACGCCTTGCATTGCGAGCTAAGCCCCACAAAAGTAGGCCTGTTAGTGCAATTAAACCGATCGCCAATACTGCTGGACCAAATCCACCCAATCCAAAATTTTGATCCAGCGATTTTTTCTCTTTAGATTGATCTAGCAAGTGCTGTAAGTCGGCAATATTCTTTTCCAATTGCGCAACTCGCGCCTTGGCTTGTTCAAGCTCTTTTTCTTGCGCTACCAAGTCTTCAGTGTAACGACGCTCCTGCTCATTTCCTTCTGCGCTCGAGCCAATCTTTAAGCGATCCGTAGGTGTGGCTTTGGCAGACTTTGGATTACTAGCTTTGCTAGCACTTTCACCATCTTTACTGTTTTGCTCTGTTCGCCACTCTTCATTTGCCTGAGCAACAAACTGATTGGCTTCTGCAGGACTGATCGATCGCAACAATGCTTGACTAGGTTTAGTTAACTCAGCACCAGCAGCCAGACGATTGATGCTGCCGCTAGCAAAAGCATCTGGGTTGGCTTTGTATAAAGCCATGATCGTTTGATCTAAGCTTGCCCCCTCGAATTGCGGAGCCATCAACGCAGCAATCTCAGACAATGTTTGACCAGGTTTAACCAATACTTTTTGAGCATCACCAATTAATAAAGTAAAGGTTTTGGTAATACTTCCACTTGACCAAGTGAGATTGACCAGCACATCCAAAAATGGATCATCTGTCATTGGCACTGAATTTACAGTCTCCACCAAAACCATCAATTGCTCTTGGCGATTGCGATACACCATCGCTTGTGGATTGAGGTCGATGATTTTTTGTGAGGCACCAGCACGCTCATAGACACCCTTACCAGGCAAGGTGACTTTTAAGGACTCAAGAGCACTTTGTTCTTCTAGTGCAACCCGAATCGGAATCTCAACCCGCAGTGGCTCACCTGGACGTGACTGTAATTGGGGAGAACCTAAAGAAACTGCCCAAGCAGAACATACCCAACCGCAGCAAAACAGGAAAAGCGCTTTGGAAAAGCGAAGTTGGGTAGATCGCAACATGAAATGAATTAGTGCTCGAGCAAGATACGGAGCATGCGACGCAATGGCTCTGCAGCACCCCATAACAACTGATCGCCGACAGTAAAGGCACCAAGATACTCAGGACCCATCGCCAATTTATGCAAACGTCCAATCGGTACCGTCAAAGTGCCACTGATTGCTGCAGGTGATAAATCACGCTCAGTTGTTTCGCGATCATTTGGTACAACTTTGACCCATTGGTTGTCATTAGCCAAAATAGTTTCGATTTCCTCAAGCGGAATGTCTTTCTTTAGCTTTACTGTTAAACCTTGTGAGTGGCAACGCATGGCGCCAACACGCACGCACAACCCATCAATTGGAATACTGCCAGGCGTGCGGAATGCAGGACGACCCAAAATCTTATTGAACTCGGCGCCACCCTTCCACTCTTCTTTGGTTTGACCATTCTCAACAGGAACATCAATCCATGGAATCAGGCTACCAACCAAAGCGGTATTACGGAAATTGATTTTAGGGAAATCAGCTGAGCGCAAAGTTTCAGTGACCTTGCGATCAATATCCAAGATCCAAGAAGATGGATCAGCCAACTCAGTAGCAACGCTGTCACGCAATGCACCCATCTGCAAAAGCAGCTCACGCATATTTTGTGCGCCAGCACCAGAAGCCGCTTGGTATGTCATGGCACTAATCCACTCCACCATATCGGCCTTCACCAAACCACCCATCGCCATCATCATCAAGCTCACAGTGCAATTGGCACCAATCCAATTTTTACCACCAGATGCCAAAGCTTTATCAATCACAGAGCGGTTGACCGGGTCAAGAACCAATACAGCATCCTCTTTCATGCGCAAGGCACTTGCTGCATCAATCCAATGACCATTCCATCGCGCGGCTCGCAGCTTTGGAAAAATCTCATTGGTGTAGTCGCCGCCTTGGCAAGTCAAAATAATGTCGCAACGTGACAGCGCTTTGATGTCATTTGCATCTTGCAAAGTGCTCTCGCTCTTAGTCACTTTTTGACCATTAAGCAAAGGCACCTCACCGCCGGTCTGGCTAGTGCTAAAAAATACTGGCTCGATCAGGTTGAAGTCTTTCTCAGCGAGCATCCGTTCCATCAGAACGCTACCAACCATACCGCGCCAGCCAACTAAACCTACTAAAGGTGTTTTTGTATTTGCCATGATGATCAACTATCTCGTGAATGTGTTTGTTCTATCTTGCTGTGTTTCGTTTATTTATTGCAATGCCGTTACTACCGCATCACCCATCTCTACTGTAGACACTTTTTTAGTGCCTTCGGTGTAGATATCGGCAGTACGTAATCCTTGCGCCAATACTTTTTGAACCGCTTTCTCAATTCGATCTGCTTCATTAGGCATTCCTAAGGAATAACGCAGCATCATTGCGGCCGATAAAATAGTTGCCAAAGGATTTGCGATGCCCTGGCCAGCGATGTCAGGAGCAGAACCATGACTTGGCTCATACAAGCCTTTATTGTTCTTATCTAAAGATGCTGAAGGCAACATTCCGATTGACCCCGTAAGCATCGCCGCTTCATCAGACAAAATATCGCCGAACAAGTTACCAGTTACCACGACATCAAATGCCTTAGGCGCCTTGACTAGTTGCATGGCAGCATTATCGACATACATATGGGATAACTCAACATCTGGGTAATCTTTAGAAACACGAATCATGACTTCACGCCACAACTGTGAAGTCTCGAGAACATTGGCCTTATCAACGCTGCATACTTTCTTGCCACGCTTGCGTGCCGCCTCAAATGCCACTCGACCAATGCGTTCTACTTCGGGCTCGCTATAGTGCATGGTGTCAAAGCCTTCACGCGCACCTTTGAATAAAAGCAACTCAGATGTTCGAATACCACGTGGTTGACCAAAATAAATATCACCATTGAGCTCACGCACAATGAGAATATCCAAGCCACCAATAATTTCTGGCTTTAAGCTCGATGCTGCAGTGAGTTCTGGATAGCAAATCGCTGGTCTAAAGTTAGCAAACAACTCTAAGTGTTTGCGCAATCCCAAAATTGCTTGTTCTGGACGCAGCTCACGCGCAAGCGTATCGTATTTCCAATCCCCTACTGCGCCAAATAAAATGGCATCCGCATTTTTAGCAAGCTCTAATGTAGCCGGCGGCAATGGATGTCCCGCGACATCAAAAGCAGCCCCGCCAACGGGTGCCTCCTCTAAATCAAACTGAGGGCCAAGCGCATTGAGTACGCGAACGGCTTGAGCAACGATTTCCGGGCCGATCCCATCGCCCGGGAGAACTGCAATTTTCATGAAAGGCCTTTAAGTCAATAAAATTACGGCAACTGTGTCGCAAGCCAAGGCATTTTGAGGATGCGCTCGGCTTCATAAGCCTTAATTTTATCTGCATGACGCAAAGTTAGCCCAATATCGTCTAGGCCATTGAGGAGGCAATACTTCCTAAAAGGAGCTACATCGAAGCTATAGGCAGTCCCATCAGGGGCAATAACTTGCTGGGCATCTAGGTCAATGGTTAACTGATAGCCATTAAACGCATTGGTTTCATTAAAAAGATGATCCACCTGAACTTCTGTCAAAACAATTGGCAAAACGCCATTTTTGAAGCAATTGTTATAAAAGATATCAGCAAAACTAGGGGCAATCACAGCTCTAAAGCCAAACTGATCCAAAGCCCATGGAGCGTGTTCGCGGGAGCTGCCGCAACCAAAGTTCTTGCGTGCCAACAAAATGCCTGCTCCTTGGTAGCGCGGCTGATTTAATACAAAGTCAGGGTTGAGTGGTCGAGTGCTGCAGTCTTGTCCAGGCTCACCATGATCCAAATAGCGCCACTCATCAAACAAATTCTGACCGAAACCGGATTTCTTAATGGACTTTAAAAACTGCTTCGGAATAATGGCGTCGGTATCTACGTTCTCGCGATTAAGCGGAGCAACTAAACCTTTGTATACCGTAAATTTTTCCATAATTCTGACTTTGACTCTAAATATACTGCGTTATTTACTTCACCGGAGTAACCACAACATCCTTACCCTGAGTTTGTGATTGATTTTGTTGTTTCGTGCTTGCGCCTGATCCACCTATTGCGCCACCCATGGTCTGCAAATCTTTGCCCATGCCTTCCATGGTGTTAGTGCAAGCAGAAATCAGGATGCCCACAAAACCAAGCATCACTAATTTACGAATGAGAGATACAAAAGAAAGTTTCATTAGCTCTAACCTTATGAAATCTTACGAACATCAACAAAGTGGCCTTCGATTGCAGCAGCAGCCGCCATCACTGGACTAACCAAGTGAGTACGACCGCCATTACCCTGACGACCCTCAAAATTACGATTAGAAGTAGAAGCACAACGCTCACCCGGCTCTAAACGATCAGCATTCATAGCCAAGCACATTGAACATCCCGGTTCGCGCCATTCAAAACCAGCAGCCTTAAAGATGCGATCTAAACCTTCGCGCTCTGCCTGGGCTTTCACCAAACCAGAACCAGGAACTACCATCGCCAATTTCACACTCGAGGCTACTTTTTTACCAATCCGATCAACCACCTTAGCGGCAGCGCGAATATCTTCTATACGACTGTTCGTGCATGAGCCAATAAATACCTTATCCACCGCAATACTGCTGAGTGGCGTATTGGGATTCAGGTTCATATACTCTAGAGCACGCTCCATAGCGGCGCGCTTATTTGGATCACGTTCTTTTTCAGGATCAGGAACCCGGTCACTAATGGAGAGAACCATTTCTGGTGATGTTCCCCAGGTCACTTGTGGTGCGATTTCTTCCGCACGTAATTCGACAACCGCATCAAATTTAGCATCTGGATCTGAATGCAAGGTTCTCCAATATTGCAAAGCCTGTAAGAGTGCTGGACCCTGAGGTGCATATGGACGACCCTGAATGTATTCAATAGTGGTTTCATCGACAGCAACCAAGCCTGAACGAGCGCCGGCTTCAATCGCCATATTGCAAATGGTCATGCGACCTTCCATTGACAAGTTGCGCATAGTTTCGCCCGCAAACTCAATGGTGTAACCTGTTCCGCCAGCAGTGCCAATCTTACCGATCACTGCTAAAACAATATCTTTTGCAGTTGTTCCAGGCT
The DNA here is from genome assembly GCF_900096765.1 of Polynucleobacter necessarius. Lineage (NCBI taxonomy): Bacteria > Pseudomonadati > Pseudomonadota > Betaproteobacteria > Burkholderiales > Burkholderiaceae > Polynucleobacter > Polynucleobacter necessarius. The sequence continues at coordinate 447,592 of NZ_LT615228.1, read as the reverse complement.
GCAAACGCCCGTCGACTCGTACCAACATATTTTTGCTCTTTTTCATGAGCAAAGTTTGGGTCGCAAGAACGTGCTCAACCTCAGAGGTGCCAATTCCAAAAGCCAAAGCACCAAAAGCGCCATGGGTACTAGTATGAGAATCACCGCAAACGACAGCCATCCCTGGCAAGGTTGCGCCCTGCTCTGGTCCAATGACATGAACAATCCCTTGTCGGGTATCGTTCATTTTGTATTGCGTAATACCAAAGGCATCACAGTTTTGATCCAAGGTGTCTACTTGCAACTTAGAAATCGGATCAGTAATGCCATGTGAGCGATCAGTCGTTGGCACATTGTGATCAGACACTGCCAAGTTGGCAGAAATACGCCAGACGGGACGGCCGGCCAGATTTAAACCCTCAAATGCTTGAGGGCTGGTTACCTCATGGAGCAACTGACGGTCAATATAGATCGTGGCTGTGCCATCCTCTTCTGAGTAAACAACGTGGTCATCCCACAATTTGTCATAAAGCGTACGAGACATGAGAGACCTTTAAAACCTTATTTACGAACAGTGATGTTAGGAACCTTGCGTGAAGTTTCACCAACGTACAACTGGCGTGGACGTCCAATTTTGTACTCAGGATCAGTAATCATTTCTTCCCACTGTGCAATCCAACCCACTGTTCTTGCCAAGGCAAAAATACATGTGAACATTTCTGTTGGGATGCCAAGGGCGCGCTGAACGATACCAGAGTAGAAGTCAACGTTTGGATAGAGCTTACGACTTACAAAGTAATCGTCTTCCAAAGCAATCTTCTCAAGAGTCATCGCCAATTTAAACAATGGATCATCTTGCAAGCCAAGCTCATTCAATACTTCATAGCAAGTTTCACGCATCAATTTCGCGCGTGGGTCAAAGTTCTTATATACACGGTGACCAAAGCCCATCAAGCGAACGCTTGAGTTCTTGTCTTTTACTTGGGCAATGAATTCATGAATCTTGTCTACGCCGCCCTGGGCCTGAATCTCATTCAACATCTGCAAGCAGGCTTCGTTTGCGCCACCGTGGGCCGGACCCCAGAGGCAAGCGATACCAGCAGAAATCGCTGCAAATGGATTTGTGCCTGAAGATCCACACAAACGAACTGTGGATGTAGAGGCGTTTTGCTCATGGTCAGCATGCAAAATGAAGATGCGATCCAAAGCGCGTACCAATACTGGATTGACTTTGTATTCTTCACATGGTGTTGCAAACATCATGCGCATAAAGTTTGCGGTGTATGACAAAGAGTTATCTGGGTAGATAAATGGTTGTCCTACAGAATATTTATAAGCCATCGCTACCAAAGTAGGCATTTTTGCAATTAAGCGAATTTGCGCAACTTCACGCGCACGAGGATCGCTGTAATCAATCTCATCATGATAGAAAGCGGCCATACCACCAACCAGACCAGTCAACACCGCCATTGGGTGCGCATCACGGCGGAAGCCACGCAAGAAAAATTGCATTTGGTCATGCACCATAGTGTGGTGCATGACCATCTCATCAAATGCTTTTTTCTCGGTTGCATTTGGCAATTCACCATTGATGAGAAGGTAGCAAACTTCTAAGAAGTCACAGTTCGCAGCCAAATCTTCGATTGGGTAACCACGATAGAGCAACTCACCTTTATCGCCATCGATATAAGTGATTTTGCTGTTGCATGAGGCAGTAGAAAGGAAGCCGGAATCGTAAGTGAACTTACCCGTCTGACCATAGAGCTTACGAATGTCGATTACGTCAGGGCCTACTGTCCCTTTGTAAATTGGCAAATCAATATCTGGGGTGCCATCCGAAAACGAGAGTTTTGCTTTGATGTCCGATTCAATCATTTCTAATCCTTAGTCATTCAAAATTATGATTAATACACTATTCGATCACACGCTGTTGCAACTACTGCACCAAAATGCTGAATTTCTACTTACTTCTCTCTCAGCTTTTGTAATACCGCTTTGAAGAAGTCAGACTGCATCTCCTTCTCTTGCCCAGCTACCACCTCTTTTCGCCCAATTAACAAATCCATTAAATCATTGTCATCAAGCGCTAACAGTTGACTTAATACTTTTCCCTCTTCTACGCTTAGTTGAGCACCATATCGCCCAAAAAAGCGTTGCAGAATTAAATCGTTCTCTAGCAATCCTCTACGGGCATCGCTTTTTAAACGATATAACTCTGAATTACCGAGGGTCATACTGCCCTACGAACCATCAATTCCTTAATCTTGCCGATTGCCTTGGTTGGATTAAGATGCTTAGGACATACATCCACGCAATTCATGATGGTGTGGCAACGGAACAAGCGATATGGATCCTCTAGGTTGTCTAAACGCTGAGCAGTTTCTTCATCACGGCTGTCTGCAATAAAACGATAGGCTTGCAACAAACCGGCAGGGCCTACGAACTTATCTGGATTCCACCAGAAAGATGGGCACGAAGTTGAGCAGGAAGCACACAAGATGCACTCATACAAACCATTCAACTCTTCACGCTCTTCAGGGCTCTGTAAGCGCTCTTTTTCTGGAGGTGGATTGTCGTTTACTAAGTAAGGCTTGATTGACAGGTACTGTTTAAAGAACAAAGTCATGTCAACAATTAAATCACGCACCACTGGCAATCCAGGCAATGGACGCAAGGTGATGACCTTAGGCAAAGTCAACATATTAGTCAAACAGGCCAAACCGTTTTTACCGTTGATGTTCATGGCATCTGAACCACACACACCTTCACGGCATGAACGACGATAAGAAATACTCTCGTCTTGTTTCTTCAAAGAAATCAAGGCGTCCAACAACATACGCTCGCCAGTGAGTTCTAACTCATAACGCTGCATGCGTGGAGCTGCATCGACATCTGGATCGTAGCGGTAAATTTCGAATATACGGATATCACTCATCTTCTATCTCTCTTACTTAGAAAGTACGTTCTTTAGGAGGAACTGAATCAACAGTTAATGGCTTCAATTGGACTGGCTTGTAGTCCAAACGATTGCCTTCGCTGTACCAAAGCGTATGCTTCATCCAGTTGTCATCGTCACGATGTGGGTGATCATCGTGGGAGTGAGCGCCGCGACTTTCTTTACGAGCTGCGGCAGAAGTCATTGTTGCATTTGCAGTCTCAACCAAGTTAGCCACTTCCAAAGCTTCAATACGTGCTGTATTGAAAATTTCAGATTTATCTTTAACCCACAAGTGTTTTGCACGCTCAGTCAATTTCGCCATTTGACGAACGCCTTCGTCCATCAACTCTTGATTGCGGAATACACCAGCGTATTTCTGCATGCACTTACGAATGTCGTTCGCCACGTCTTGTGCGTACTCACCTGAAGTGGAGTTATCCAACTTCGCAATACGCTCCAGAGTTTGCTGACCAGCATTCTTAGGCAATGGTTTGAATTCGCGATTCTTGAGGTTCAAACCAACGATATGGTTACCTGCAGCACGACCGAACACCAAGAGGTCGAGCAACGAGTTTGTACCCAAGCGGTTTGCACCGTGTACTGACACACAAGAGCACTCGCCAATTGCGTATAAGCTGTTGATCACTTCATTGTGCTTGCCATTACCTGGCACCACTACTTGACCATTGATGTTAGTGGGAATACCGCCCATCTGATAATGAATCGTTGGCACAACTGGAATTGGCTCTTTAGTTACGTCAACGTTAGCAAAGTTGATACCAATCTCATATACAGAAGGCAGACGCTTCATAATGGTGTCAGCGCCAATGTGGGTCAAATCGAGCACCACATAGTCGCCGTTAGGACCACAACCACGTCCTTCTTTGATCTCTTGGTCCATAGAGCGTGAAACGAAGTCACGTGGAGCCAAATCTTTCAGTGTTGGCGCATAACGTTCCATGAAACGCTCACCATCTTTGTTACGGAGAATGCCGCCTTCACCACGGCAACCTTCTGTCAGCAATACACCCGCACCAGCTACGCCAGTTGGGTGGAATTGCCAGAACTCCATATCTTCCAAAGGAATACCCGCGCGTGCAGCCAAGCCCATACCGTCACCAGTATTAATAAACGCGTTAGTAGATGCATCCCAAATACGGCCAGCACCACCAGTAGCCAACATCACAATCTTGGCTTCCAAGATGTAAACCTGACCAGTCTCCATTTCAAGAGCGGTTACACCAACGACATCGCCCTCATCATCACGAATCAAATCTAAGGCCAACCACTCAACAAAGAAGTTGGTTTTTGCGCGTACGTTCCGTTGGTATAAGGTGTGTAACATTGCGTGACCGGTACGGTCAGCCGCAGCACAAGCACGTTGCACGGGCTTCTCGCCATAGTTTGCTGTGTGCCCACCGAATGGGCGCTGATAAATCGTGCCATCTGGGTTACGGTCAAACGGCATACCGAAGTGCTCTAACTCATAAACCACTTTTGGAGCTTCACGACACATAAACTCGATCACATCTTGGTCGCCCAACCAGTCAGATCCTTTGATGGTGTCGTAAAAATGATAGTGCCAGTTGTCTTCACTCATGTTGCCCAGTGACGCACCGATACCACCTTGCGCTGCAACTGTATGTGAACGTGTTGGAAATACTTTGGTTAATACAGCAACATTCAAGCCGGCTTCAGCCAACTGCAATGAAGCACACATACCTGAACCACCCGCACCAACAATCACCGCATCAAAACGGCGGCGTGGCAATGATTTTTGAATTGCAGTCATCGAATTACACTTTCCACAAAATTTGCACGGCATAGGCCACACAGGCTACGAGATACAGAACTGTTAACACCTGCAGTGTCAAACGAATGCTGACGGGCTTGATGTAATCCATCCAGATGTCACGCACACCAATCCAGGCGTGATAAAACAAACTAAATAAGGTCAGAAGGGTTAACAGCTTCATGAACTGGTTACTAAACAAGCCAGACCAACCTTCATAGGTGGCGCTACCAGTAATACAATAGTCAACCAAAAGAACAACAGTAAATACCACCATCACAATCGCGGTAATACGCTGAATAATCCACTCTTTGAGACCGTAATGAGCGCCTACCACTAAGCGCTTTGGTCCGATTTGATAAATAGGCATGAGAGTTCCTTAAGTGTGAAGCGCTTAGTACAAGCCGAATAATTTAAGACCTACTACTGCAGTCAGGGCAATTCCAACAACCAACACAATGATGGCTGAACGATTGGACTCTGACTTCTCTACTCCGATTTCTAAATCGAGCAAGAGGTAGCGGATACCAGCACAGAAATGGTGCAAGAAACACCAGATCAAGCCTAGGCAAACCACTTTTACTAGGACGCCACTGGTGAATGCCTGGAATTTTTGGTAACTCACTTCAGAAGCAATGCTTTGATCAAAGAGATACAAAATGAATGGCAATAAGAGAAACAGTACTGCTCCGCTGATACGGTGAAGAATGGAAACTTTACCGGCCCAAGGAAGTCGGTATTTGACCAACTGGGCAAGACCAATATTTCGGTAAACCGGTCTATCTTTTTTTACGTTTTGCTGTGCATCAACCATGGGCAATCTCTATCGTTAGGTGGAGGTTCAGTATGACTTTGTTGTATCGCAACATATTCTATTGGAAACCTTAGGGGGTGGTGGGGATTTTTAGGTGTTTATAGGGGTTAAATAGGGGTTTTAACGGATAAATCAGATCAACTTGTTTTCATAATGCTGCTCAGAAGTGTCGTATCTTGCGTGTCGAATTTCTACTGGTTTATTCCCGTAGGTAAATGCCACCCTTTCAACCGATAAGAGCGGCGCACCCAGCTGAATATGAAGATGCTTAGACAGAGTCTGGTCAGCGGCGATAGCCTTGATTTTTTCCTCCGCCCGAACCATGTGCGTAGCGTACTGACTCTCATACAAAGCATACACAGGGCCATGCCATTCATTCAAAGTATTGAGATCCAAGCCCTTAAATCGCGCTCCAGGAAGCCAAATCTCTTCAAAAACAATCGGTTGGCCGGCAAAACTCTGAATACGATCAATATGAATAATAGGGTCACCTGCCTTTAATTTCAGCAAGTTGGCGACATAAGGAGTAGCTTCAGTATTCACGCACACTAAAAACTGACTGGTCAGATGTACCTTTTCACCCGAATCTGGCTCTAGCCGTAAAAAACGGTATTGCCAGTCATCTTCCTGATGGGTGGCCACAAAAGTGCCCTTTCCCTGTCTTCTAACCAGGAGATTTTGCGCGGCTAGCTCATCAATCGCCTTACGAACAGTCCCTTGACTGACTGCATAGCGCGCCGCCAGCTCCATTTCGCTAGGAATAGCCTCTCCCGGCAGCCATTCTGAAGCTTGCAGGCTAGCCAAAATCATCGCCTTAATCTGTTCGTACAGAGGGCTAAATGCAGGTACAGACAAATTTACTTCGGACAATTCCACTCCATGAGGTCATCAATTGGATAAAATTCTATTTTCTAGGTCTTATATAAGACATCATTGACAGTGTAAAGCGAAAGTCCATACACTTGGATGGATAATAAAAAAGTTTTTATTAATCAACCCACTTAACCTTCCTCTGGAGTTATCAGCAATGGCAAAAGCCCCAATGCGTGTCGCCGTAACCGGTGCAGCCGGTCAAATCGGATATTCCCTTCTATTCCGCATCGCCAATGGCGACCTGTTGGGCAAAGATCAGCCCGTGATTCTGCAATTGCTTGAAATTCCAGATGAAAAAGCTCAAAAAGCCCTTGCTGGCGTGATCATGGAGCTCGAAGACTGTGCATTCCCATTACTTGCAGGTGTTACAGCCCACTCTGATCCATTAACTGCATTTAAAGATATTGATGTTGCCCTCTTAGTTGGCGCACGTCCACGTGGCCCAGGCATGGAGCGTAAGGATTTGCTTTCCGCTAACGCACAAATCTTTACAGCACAAGGTAAAGCATTGAATGCGGTTGCTAAGAAGACCGTCAAAGTATTGGTAGTTGGTAACCCAGCAAACACAAACGCTTACATCGCTATGAAATCTGCTCCAGACATTCCTGCGAAAAACTTTACAGCAATGTTACGTCTTGACCACAACCGCGCGCTCTCACAATTGGCAACCAAACTGAACAAACCAGTTGCTGGCATCGAGAAATTGGTTGTATGGGGTAACCACAGCCCCACAATGTACCCCGACTATCGCTTTGCAACAGTAGACGGACAATCTGTAAAAGATTCCATCAGTGATGCAGCTTGGAATAAAGATGTATTCATTCCTACAGTAGGCAAACGTGGTGCAGCGATTATTGATGCTCGCGGCCTCTCATCTGCAGCTTCTGCAGCGAACGCAGCAATCGATCACATTCATGATTGGGTTCTTGGCACTAACGGCAAGTGGGTAACGATGGGTATCCCTTCCAAGGGTGAGTATGGTATTCCAGCTGAAGTAATTTATGGCTTCCCAGTCACTTGCGAAAACGGTGAGTACAAAATGGTTGAAGGCTTGGAAATTGACGAGTTCTCCCGTGAGCGTATGACTCATACACTCAACGAGTTACTTGAAGAGCAGGCTGGCGTTAAGCATTTACTCTCTTAATCCCTCCAGGAAAATATTCATATGAATAAAAACCTTCTCTCCATTAGCATCGCATTGGCTTGCCTCTCTGGGGCAGCCAATGTGTACGCCGCTAATGAAGAAGTATTTACTTGGACTTGCAGCGACAGCAAACAGTTCAAAACCAGTGGTATTACTGAAAAAGTTCGTTTGACTTGGGAATCGCAAACATTCGTTCTTGATCGCCAGACTTCCTTGCCAGGCAGCTTGCGGTATAAGAATGTCAACTCAGGTCATGACTTGGTTGTTCTGCAAAACAAAGCGATGCTGTTTAACATTAAGTCAGGCACTCGCCTTGCTGATTTCTGCCAGACAGCGGAAATGAGAGCAGGCAAGCTGCCTCACTTATTCGCTGATGCTGAGCCGTTTGTATCAAACTAGTTTGTCAAGTATTAACAAAAAAGCCGAGAACTTCTCGGCTTTTTTGTACTTATTGTCTACTTACTGAGTTGCACACCCAATTAAGCAACGCTCAATGAAATAAGGGCTGCTGCATCGGCGTGTCTTCTGGCATTTCTGCATGCACTGCTTCACCCGATCGGTCGGGAAATAAAGGTGCGCCACAGTCATCACACAACTCAGGATCAAAGAGCATTGCATGACGAAATACATCCTCTACTCCTGCGTCATGCAGCGCATCGCAAATCTTTTTAATTGAACTCTCATCATCTGATAAATCATTGAGTGCATCACTGGCAACGCTCTCGCGATCATATAGAGGCCATATCACGCCATACATCACATCAGGCGAGCCTTTGACACTAAAGGCAATGCGATACTCATCAGCTTGTTCTTCACCAAAAGCACCAACGACACAAGATAGGCCAGCAGGCAAAATACCCAGAGTACTTTCCAAGAAATTGACCGCGGCACGAATACTCAATGGGCGCACGTGCTTATCTGCTAAGCGGCAGTTCGTGAAATACGCTTCGGGGAGTAAGAGCTCAAATTCACAGCCAGGCAAGATGGATGCAATCGGCTCTTGCATCGCATTTTGCCAACCAGTTAAACTCACGCCCCGCTCTTGTCGCGCAGGAGACTCTTCTTGCCATTTAAATAATGGTGTGCCACTAGGCGCGCTAATAGCTGCAATGATGAAGCGAGGATCCGCCAAAACCGCAATCGTTTCCGACATATCGCGCAGCTCTAATTTGACATCAGCAGATGATATGGCAGCAGTAGCCAAAGCCTCGGTTAGAAGACGTATTTGACAATGCGAATGCGGCATCTGATCAATACTGTAGAGCCAAGGAACAATCGCTAAGCGAGTATCCGTCGCCGCGATGGCACCGTTCAGACCAGCTGCAGTGGCTTCAACAATCTTCTTAGGCAATGGACCTGATGGAATTTGATAACGCGTATGCGTAACGATCGGCATAGCTATCAACACTACGTCCCATAACTGACCTTCGTGCTCAAGCTTTAAAGATTCTGCGAGCGTTTCAGCAACGTCAGCCAAGACTTCAAACGCAACGGTGTTAATGCGAAACGTTTGATCTAAGGCGGCATCTATCACGTTTTGATTTTGGCTTTTCAGTAATCGCATCAAGCGCGTATTGAGACGATCTTCCCAGAAGCGGTCTTCGACTTGACTGCCAGAGGCGGCTAAAGAAATTGCATCTGCTACGAGTTTTTCAACTTCAGGAGAGTTGCGTTGCGAAGGTTTGGTGCGATGTACGGCCATTTTTTTTCTCAGCCCGTCTGAATACCGGTTTACCTGGTTTAGATTCTGCAGCATAGTACCGATAACCATCCAAATTAAATCCCTTGAGGTCCTCTGGATCGATAATCCGATTTTGTACCACAAAGCGAGCCATCAAACCCCGAGCCCGCTTGGCGTAAAAAGAAATGATCTTGTACTTGCCATCTTTGGCATCCTGAAAAATAGGCGCCACCACTGGACAATCCAAGTCTTTCGACTGCAACACCTTGAAGTATTCCTCAGAGGCTAGGTTGAGCAAAACTGGCTTTTTTTGTTTGTATAAAATTTGCTTCAAGGAGTTTGTCACTCTACTACCCCAAAAAGCATATAAATCCTTGCCCCTAGCATTCTTCAATGGGGTACCCATTTCCAAACGATAGGCTTGCATAAGATCTAAGGGTCTGAGAGCGCCATAAAGGCCAGACAAAATACGGATATGATCTTGTGCAAAGGCTATATCTTTGGCGTTCAGGCTTTGAACGTCAAAGCCGTCATACACATCCCCATTAAAAGCGTATATGGACGGTTTGCTATTTTCCGGGGTGAATTTTTTCGACCAATCACGATATCGCCCCACATTCAAAGTGGCCAATTGATCAGACAGACCCCATCAACTTGGCGACATCCTGAGGCGCTAGTTGCTTGAGATCGGCAATCAATTTGGCCGATTCGGAGACGAACTCTGGCAAGGTTGAGCCCTTTACTTGTACAGCGGTCTTGTAATCCAAGGATTTAGCGGGAGAAAGAATGATCAGCATGGCACAATTTGTAAATGTATTTTTACCATTCTAGCGACTACCTGACTGATTTGCCCAAAAGCCTAATGCAGGCTTTCTAATCGTTTATGAGCCCTCAAATCGCCAGCCCATCTTTTCCGAGTCGCCTTCCCAATGTTGGTACGACGATTTTTACGCTGATGTCAGCGCTCGCGACAAAACATTAAGCCATTAATTTAGGTCAGGGCTTTCCAGATTTTCCTTGTGATCGCCAATTAATTTCTGCTGTAAATCAAGCCATGTTGGCAGATCGCAATCAATATCCCCCCATGATTGGAGTTGCCCATCTACGCAATGGCATTGCGCAGAAGATTGAAGATTTATATGGCCACCAATATGATCCAGAAGCGGAGATCACCATTACGGCCGGCGGTGCCCAAGGAATTCTGACAACGATCCTTTCTTGCGTAAGCCCTGGTGATGAAGTAGTAATTATTGAACCGGCATACGATAGCTACCGACCATCTATTGAATTAGCCGGTGGCAAAACGATAGCAGTATCTCTACAGGCTAACCGCGATGCGCAAGGTCAAGTTGCTTCATACAGCATTCCATGGGAAGCCTTAAGTAATGCCATCAACCCTAAAACACGCTTGCTCATCATCAATACACCACACAATCCCACTGGCATGGTTTGGCAAAAGGCAGATTTAGATCGCTTGGCTCAGCTTCTTCATAATACCTCTACCCTTATTTTGGGCGATGAGGTCTATGAACACATGGTCTATGACGGTGCTAAGCACCAGAGTATTGCATCCCACCCCGAGCTAGCAGCTCGCAGTTTTGTCATTTCTAGCTTTGGCAAAACCTATCACGTCACGGGGTGGAAGGTGGGTTACGTTGCCGCCCCCGCCCCACTGACTGCTGAGTTTCGCAAGGTGCATCAGTTCAATGTATTTACCGTCAACACTCCGATGCAATATGGCTTAGCCTCTTACCTGTCGGATGCATCGCATTATTTAAATCTCCCCGCCTTTTATCAAGCCAAGCAGGATTTTTTTAGAGATGGTCTCAGCAAAACGAGGTTCAAATTATTACCCACACCAGGCACCTACTTTCAGTGCGTTGATTACACGGCACTCAATATTCCAGAGGCCAAATTGAGTGAGATAGATTTTTGTCAATGGCTTACCACTGAAAAAGGGGTTGCTGCTATTCCAGTATCTGCGTTTTATGACAAACCTACCGAGTCTGGCGTCATTCGCTTTTGCTTTGCTAAACAAGAGCACACCTTATCCACCGCATTACAACGCTTGCAGTCTTTATAGGAACTAAAAATGGCATCGAAAAAAATATAGGGATTATTGATGTTTATAGCTGGCCCACACCCAATGGTCACAAAGTTCACATCATGTTAGAAGAGTGTGGCTATCGCTTAGGCAAAGATTGGATTGCTCACCCCATTGATATTGGTGCGGGCGATCAATTTAAACCCGAGTTTTTGAGTATCAGTCCAAACAATAAGATTCCAGCCATTACCGACCCGAATGGTCCAGACGGCAAACCTATCCATATTTTTGAGTCCGGCGCCATCTTGCTTTACTTGGCAGCTAAAACAGGTAAATTTTTACCTAAAACCACTCGCGCCAAATATGAAGTTTTACAGTGGTTGATGTTCCAAATGGGTGGCCTAGGCCCCATGCTTGGGCAAAACCACCACTTTCGCCTCTATGCCCCTGAGAAAATTGAGTACGCGATCAACCGCTACACCAATGAAGCGAAGCGCCTCTATGGAGTACTCGACACTCAACTGAAAGATAATCTCTATATCGTAGGCAAGTCTTATTCGATTGCTGACATGGCGATTTATCCATGGACCCGAAATTGGAAGAATCAAGGGATTGAGATTACTGACTACCCTCACTTCAAACGTTGGTTTGAGTTGGTTGGTAAGCGCCCAGCGGTGATACGTGGCTGCGAAGTATTAACTGCATTGCGTAAGCCACTGCATGACGATAAGGCTAGAGAGCAGTTATTTGGATCAACCCAGTATCAAAGAAGGAAATAAGATGAAGATTGAATCTGTTGGCGTAATTGGTGCAGGCACTATGGGTAATGGCATTGCACAAGTTTGCGCTGTTGCTGGCCTTAAGGTGGTGATGGTTGATATCAATGATGCAGCTGTACAGCGCGGCTTAGATCAAATCAGCAAAAGCCTTGATCGCCTTGTTAAAAAAGAAACTTTAACTGCTGATGGCAAGGAAGCTGCACTCAAGCGCATCAAAGGCAGCACATCGTATGCTGACTTTAAAGGTCTTGATTTGGTAATTGAAGCAGCCACAGAGAATCAAGCGATCAAAGAAAAAATTCTCAAGCAGGTTGACGAGATTGTGAGCAAAGAGACCATCATCGCTACCAACACTTCATCCCTGTCGATTACAAAACTTGCTGCGCTCGATTCCAATCCTGGTCGTTTTATTGGAATGCACTTTTTCAATCCACCTCCACTAATGGCTTTGGTGGAAGTGATTCGTGGCCTACAAACCAGCGATGCTACACACGCCGCCATTATTGAAATGGCTAAGCATATCGGCAAAGAACCCATTACCGTCAAGAACTCACCGGGGTTTGTCGTCAACCGCATCTTGCTCCCAATGATTAACGAAGCATTCTTTGTACTATCTGAAGGTTTAGCTAGCCCTGAAGATATTGATGCAGGCATGAAACTCGGTTGCAATCAACCGATTGGTCCATTGGCCTTGGCTGATTTGATTGGTTTAGATACCTGCCTAGCAGTCATGGAAGTGTATTTTGAAAACTTCAGCGATTCGAAATACCGTCCTTGCCCACTGCTTCGTGAAATGGTTGCAGCTGGATATCTCGGACGCAAAACTGGCCGTGGTGTATATACCTACGATCAATAATTTAATTTAACCTTTACTAATAAACCGCTTGTGAATACCACTAACCCCATTCCACCTTTAGTACTAAAACTGGGATACGCAGGACTTATTCCATTTATTGGGCTTGCTTTGATGGTGCATGATGGTGCAGTTAGCGCCTACCCCTTTAAATTATTTGAGCGCTGAATCGCTCGCGGGGTATGGGGCAGTCATCACCTCCTTTATGGGGGCCCTGCACTGGGGCGCTAGCCTGCACACTTTAGGCAAAGCGCCTAGTGGTATTCGTTGGATAGATCACAATGCGTGGATTTGGGGCGTTATTCCCGCCTTAGTTGCTTGGGTAGCGCTTCACATTTACATCCCTGTAGGTTTATTAATTTTGGCATCCACCTTACTCATTCAGCGCAGTATTGATCAAGATACTTACCAATACTATTTCTCTGATGAGGCAACGCGAAGTGCTTTTATGGAAATGCGTAATCGCCTCACTTATATTGCTGCAGCCTGCCTTGCTTGGGCTGCTCTAGTCATCCTTTTTGTCCAAGCATGATTCAATGAGCGGTCTTTTTGAGAGCACTCCTCCGCCACCCCTAGCGGAAGCGTTGCGCCCCAAATCGATCGATGAAGTCATTGGGCAAACTCATTTATTAGCCCCAGGTAAACCACTGAATCTGGCATTTGCTTCTGGCAGACCTCACTCCATGATTTTATGGGGTCCTCCAGGGGTGGGGAAAACCACGCTGGCTCGTTTATCTGCCAAAGCCTTTGATCGAGAATTGATTGCCATCTCTGCAGTGCTAGCGGGCGTTAAAGAAATCCGCGAAGCGATTGAGCAAGCTCAGCAAAACATGGCTCAATACGGCAAGCAAACTATTTTGTTTGTTGATGAGATTCATCGCTTTAATAAAAGTCAGCAAGATGCATTATTGCCCCACGTAGAATCTGGCTTGTTTACCTTTATTGGCGCCACCACCGAGAACCCCTCATTTGAGGTGAACTCAGCACTACTGTCTCGCGCACAGGTATATGTTCTCCAGTCTTTGAATGTTGCTGAACTAAAACAACTCTTCGATCGCGCACATCAATACGCTATGCCCGAGGTGCAATTTGAACCGACCGCCATTGATGCCTTGATAAATTCTGCCGATGGAGATGCGCGCCGCCTACTGAATTTAATCGAGCAAGTTCGCAATGCCGTTCTCACACCCAACGCCAAAATATCTTCAGTGGATCAAGCGTTTATTGAGAATGCCTTAACCGTTCAGGCGCGCCGCTTTGATAAAGGTGGAGACCAGTTCTACGATCAAATCTCAGCCCTGCACAAATCCGTTCGCGGATCTGATCCGGATGCTGCTCTTTACTGGTTCTGTCGCATGCTTGATGGTGGCGCTGATCCACGCTACCTAGCGCGCCGCATTATTCGTATGGCTTGGGAAGATATTGGTCTAGCTGACCCACGCGCAATGCAACTAGCTAATGATGCAGCCCTCACCTATGAAAGATTAGGGTCACCCGAAGGCGAACTCGCCTTGGGTCAAGCGGTGGTTTATTTGGCAGTTGCCTCGAAAAGCAATGCCAGCTACAAAGCATTTAATGCTGCGCGCGCCTATGTTGCAAACGATCAATCTAAGCCCGTACCAAATCATCTACGCAATGCACCCACCAAACTCATGAAAGAGCTTGGGCATGGTAAGGAATATCGCTATGCCCATGATGAGCCGCATGGATATGCTGCTGGTGAGTCATACCTCCCCGAGGGGATGAACCCGCCACATTGGTACGAACCGGTTGAGCGAGGTCTAGAGAGTCAGATCAAAGAAAAGATGGCTTTTTTGCGCCAGCTCGATGCCAAGCACCAGAAAAAATAAGTCTGGGAGAGATCTAATATGAGTCCCAAAATCGCTGCTACTTTTTATTACGACATCGTTTCGCCGTTTGCGTACCTGTACATCAAGCAAAGACATCGTCTTGAGGAACAATTACTGATAACACCAGTACCCGTTTTACTGGGTGGACTTCTCAGAGCAACTGACAATAAAGGCCCGGGGGAAGTGGCGGCAAAGCGTCCTCACACTTATCAATTTTGTGTATGGCAAACCGAGAAATTAGGCATCCCTTTTCGTTTCCCTGAACATCATCCGTTTATGACAGTTGCACCGCAGCGTCTTTTGATTCAAGAACAGGCAGATTGGTCCATGGTCGAGCGGGCTTTTGACTATATCTGGATGGAAGGCAAAGATCCAAATCTCTCATGGCCTGAATTTTGCACTTATCTTGGCTTACCCGCAGACACTGCTAAACCCGATAACCCAAATGTCAAAGCAAAGCTAGTGAGCAATACTGAGCAAGCGAAAGCAGCTGGCGCTTTTGGCGTGCCAGCTTTAATCGTTCGGCAACGCTGTTTTTGGGGGCTAGACACTATTGACTGGGTTTTAGATTACCTTGCTAGACCAGACATGTTTGATGAGCCCTCTTATGCTCGCGCAGGCAAGCTCCCTAATGGACTCAGTCCTAAAGCGCTTTAGTCGCTTCATCCTATTGAGCAATACAATCAGTAGTGGCTAATACCAACCTATCAAGCAAAACACCGTTCAATCATTTTGGGAGTATTTATGCGTAAACTTTTTGCCAGTCTTGTTCTCATCACCAGCTGTTTTTTAAGTCAAGTCGCTATCGCAGGACCAAAGGTTGAATTTAAAACGACCTTGGGTAATTTTGTCGTTGAACTTGACGATGTGAAGGCTCCCAAAACTACCGCAAACTTTTTAAAGTACGTCAACAGTGGTTTTTATAACGGCACCATTTTTCATCGTGTCATCGATGGTTTCATGATCCAAGGGGGCGGCTTTACTCCAGACTTAACGCAAAAGCCAACAGACGCTCCTGTTGCATCTGAAGCACAAAATGGTTTGAAAAATAACGTGTATACCATTGCAATGGCACGCACCTCCGACCCTGATTCGGCAACATCACAATTCTTTATCAACGTGAATAACAATCAGAATCTTGACTATCCTAATGCAATGGGTAATGGCTACACCGTATTCGGAAGAGTCATCTCGGGCACTCAAACTATTGATGCGATTCGCAAAGTGCCAACCATGGTTGCTCCAGCTCCGCGCATTGGCAGAATGGCAGACGTACCCTCTAAGACAGTCATTATTGAATCTGCCACTCTATTGAAATAAGCACTGAAATATCGATCAAGATAGCCGCCATGATTTTGCTCGATGATGCGCAAAGCACGGCGGCTAATCCCAGTAGTCGTCTATATCAAAACCCACTGCAATACTGGAGCGTTCTGCCCAGCGAAAATTACTCCCATGACCAGCAAGCGCTTGCTGCATGCCTCAATCAAATATCGCAAGCCCAAGCTCAAGGTAAATTTATTGTCATCGCCTTGGCGTATGAACTAGGCAGGCACATTCATGAATTAGCTCAGCGTCAGACTGGTTCTGTCAGCCACCCGCTGCTTGAGGCGTGGTCTTTTGAGGGTTTCGAGAAGCTTTCTAAGGAAGATGTAGATCAATACATTGCCAAAGAACTCAATCAATTAGACTCGATGCAAAAAATTGCCGGGGTTATGGAAGTTAGCGAATCGATCGATGAGAAACAATTTATTGCCGACCTTGCCAAAATATCTGAATATATCCGTAGTGGCGATAGCTATCAGATTAATCACACCTATCGTATTACTGGGAAGACTTATGGATCTCCATTAGCCTTATATAGTCGCTTGCGTGAGCGTCAGCCTGGTCGATTTGGTGCATATCTTCATCAAGATTCACGTTACCTACTGTCGCAGTCTCCCGAATTATTAATTGAACGCAAAGGCAATACACTTAAAGCCATGCCCATGAAAGGCACGGCGATGTCTTGCAAATGACCTCTACCATTGAAGGCGAAGTAAAACCAGAAATTACTTTGGGCAATATATTGGATGCCGTCTTTCCGTGCGGATCGGTTACGGGAGCTCCAAAGCGCAGGAGTATGCAAATTATTCAGGAACTAGAACCCATTGAACGCGGATATTATTGCGGCGCTATTGGCTGGCTCGATCCTCATGGAGACTTTGCCTTTAGTGTCCCTATCAGAACAGTGAAAATAGAGAAAGATGCGAAATCTCACGCCTCTACTTTTAGCATGGGGGTCGATGCTGGTATCACTATGGATTCAGATGCTGCGCAAGAATGGCAAGAGTGTCAGATCAAATCAGCATTTTTGATGAATTTACCAAGTGCTACGGGCTTATTTGAAACAATTGCCGTCAAGGATCGAGCACCGCTCAGATTAGAAGAGCATCTCAATCGCCTTCAGTCTTCGGCTCACGCCTTGGGGATTTCCTTTGATAGAGCGGTTGCAAAGGACTGTGTACTTGCTGCCTGCACTGAAATAGCTACTAGCGATAACAGTAGGTTAAGGCTGGATTTAAACGTGCAAGGTCAATTGAGCACCAGCACCGGGAAATTAGACCCCTTAGAGGAGTCGGTCAAAATTTTTTGGGCGAGAGATATTTTGCAGTCGGATTGCACCCTCTTTTCTGGAGACCCCCTTTTGCAACATAAAGTGAGTCATCGCGATCTCTACGACCAAGCTTGGCAAGCTGCGGTAAAGCTGGGCGGATTTGATGCACTCTTTACGAATGAGCAAGGTTTTGTGACCGAGGGTGGTAGAACGAGTATCTTTATCAAGCCCTCAGGCAGTACGGGTTGGCTAACACCCCCAGTATCTGCAGGCTTGTTGCCCGGAGTCATGCGCGCTGCATTATTAAGCGACCCCACAATGAATGCCCGTGAAGCCAACCTGACTATTGGCGATGTCACTACGGCCAATGAGATTATCCTATGCAATGCCTTGCGAGGCGCCATCAAAGCCCATTTCTAGAAAGTTTGCATGAAGTACTGCCCTAATTGCGCCTCACTCCTAACTATCAAGATTCCAGATGATGACTCTCGCGAGCGTCATGTATGCGAATCTTGCGGCAGTATTCATTATCAAAATCCTCGCAATGTCGTCGGTAGTATTCCAATTTACGACAATCAAGTATTACTTTGTCGTCGGGCTATTGAGCCGCGCCATGGTTACTGGACGCTTCCTGCTGGCTTTATGGAGCTCGGAGAGAGTACGAGTGATGGCGCCGCTAGAGAAACATTAGAAGAAGCTGGTGCTCATGTTGACATTGGGCCACTTTACTCACTACTCAATGTTCCCCATGCAGAGCAAGTGCACCTATTCTATTTGGCCAAAATGCACTCACCCGAATTTTCTGCTGGGCAAGAAAGTCTTGAGGTGGCGCTCTTTGATGAAGCGAGTATTCCCTGGGATGAATTAGCATTCCCCACGGTTAAGCAAACCTTGGAGTGGTTTTTTGCTGATCGTGCCGCTGGCATTTTGGATGGAGAGTTCCCTGTACGCAGTCGTGACGTGTTGCCGTCTGAGAAAATTTAATCATTCGCTATGGGTCATATTTCTTGGCTAGGTCCACAAGATACCTTTCCAAATCCTTTGTTCGTCGCCGATCCCGACCCCAGCGTTCCGGGTCTAATTGCAGTGAGTGAGCGGATTTATCCCAATCAGTTGTTGCAAGCCTACCAGTTAGGCATTTTTCCTTGGTATTGTGATCACCAACCTGTGTTGTGGTGGTCCCCCGATCCCCGAATGATTCTCAAACCTGAGAACTTTAGATGTAGCCACTCTTTAAAAAAGAATATTCGTCAATTTTTAGAAGACCCTCATTCTGAAATTTTGGTCGATGCTGATTTTGCTGCTGTCATCCGATCTTGTGCTACTAGCTCACGTAAAGATCAAGATGGAACCTGGATTACCCATGAAATCATGGATGCTTATGGAGCCATACATCAGCAAGGCTATGCCCATAGCCTTGCCATCATGGAGCACAATCAACTCATTGGCGGACTGTATTGCGTGGCGATAGGCAATATGATTTTTGGTGAGTCGATGTTTAGCCGCAAACCCAACGCCTCTAAATTGGCGCTAGCCGCTCTAAGCGCTTGGGCCTTACAACAGGGAGTCGTCATGATCGACTGCCAGCAAGAAACTGTCCACCTGAAATCCTTAGGTGCAGCCCCTATCCCCAGGCAAGACTTTTTGGAGCAACTGCGAGTATCCTTAAATCAATCTAATATTGAGAAATCTTGGAACTTTAATAAAAATATCTTAGTGCATTATTTATGACTCGGCTCAAAGAACTTCCCTTAACCGCGCTGCAGTTTTATGCAACTGCCCCTTATTCGTGTAGTTATCTACCGAATAAAATAGCGCGTTCGCAAGTTGCTACGCCCTCGCACTTAATTCATGCGGATATCTATAGTGAACTTTTAAATGCGGGCTTTCGTAGAAGCGGTTTATACACCTATCGCCCTTACTGTGATGAATGCAAAGCATGTATCGCCACGCGCATATTAGTTGATCAGTTCGCACCCACTCTTAGTCAGCGTCGTGCTTGGAAACGTCATGCTGGATTAGAAGCCTCCGTTTAGAACTTGGGATACCAAGATGAGCGCTACCAAGACGAGAGACACTCAGGCGGCGATATGGATAATGAAGACCAAGATCAATATATGCAGTTCTTGCTACAAAGCAGAGTGAACTCACGCATTGTTGAATTTAGAGATGGGCCTCACGACCCCCATCCAGGTCGATTACGCATGGTCAGCATGATCGATATTCTGGAACAAGGCATCTCATCGGTATATACCTTCTACGACGCCTCAGATCATTCTGCTAGCTTTGGCTCTTACAGCATTCTGTGGCAAATAGAACAAGCTAAAACACTACAACTGCCCTACCTCTATCTTGGCTATTACATCCGCGAGAGTGCGAAGATGTCTTACAAAATAAAGTATCAGCCTATGGAAGGTCTAATTGACGATCGCTGGCAACCCTTGACTGGTTCATAATATCAACCCATGGTCGATTCTTACTCATTATTGCGCCCTTGGCTCTTTTGCCTTGACCCAGAAAAAGCGCACAACATCACTTTGAGCAATTTAGATCGTGCGCAACGCTGGGGTTTATTAGAGAAGCTTGTTAGCAAACCCATTGCCGATCCACACACACTTTGCGGTATTCAATTTCCAAATCCAGTGGGCTTAGCTGCAGGACTAGATAAAGATGGCAAACACATTGATGCCCTCGCTGCTTTAGGTTTTGGTTTTTTAGAAATCGGCACGGTGACCCCCAAACCTCAACCAGGCAACCCCAAGCCACGGATGTTCCGTCTTCCGCAGGCCGAGGCGATCATTAATCGCATGGGCTTTAACAATGATGGGGTAGATGCCTGTGTTGCCCGCGTACGCCGCTCTGATTTTTGGAACAAGGGTGGAGTGCTCGGTTTAAACATTGGCAAAAATGCCAGTACCCCGATTGAGAATGCTGCCAGCGACTATGTATTGGCGATGGAGGCCGTCTATGAGATTGCCACTTACATCACCGTCAATATCTCATCACCGAATACGCAAAATCTGCGTGCCCTACAAGGCGAAGAAATGCTGCGCGCTTTATTGACTAACTTAGATGAGGCACGCAAACGCTTAAGTGATCGCTACGGTGTTCGTAAACCACTCTTTCTGAAAATCGCACCTGATTTAGATCTGGATGACATCAATTTAATCGCTGACCTCTTGCTCGAATTTGCTATTGATGCAGTCATTGCTACCAATACCACCATTTCACGTGATGCCGTTCAAGGAATGGAATATGGCCAAGAGACTGGAGGCCTATCTGGCGCCCCAGTTCGCAATGCTTCCAATGTGGTGATCAAGGCCTTAAAAGCCAGACTAGACAATCAACTTCCCATTATTGGTGTGGGTGGGATTTTGTCGGGAGCGGATGCCCGCGAGAAGATCATGGCCGGAGCCAGCTTAGTACAACTTTATAGCGGCCTCATTTATCGTGGACCCGATCTCATAGCCAAATGCGCTAAAGCTCTACGCTAGCCCCCTTAAAAACTAATATCGACCCTTTCTTCGCCCTCTAAATGGGTTTCGGCGAAGATTTTGTGCATCTACATTCATAAAATGCGATTTCATAATATGCAATGTGGCCTGAAATCGCTACAATAGTCACCATGAATAGCAAAACCGTCAAAACCTCCAAAACCACTGGTGAAGTTGCTAAAACAGCAATTCAGGTGGTCGAGCGCATGATGAATTTGCTCGATGCCCTAGCTGAACAGGAGGAATCTAGCAGCTTAAAAACCCTGGCTGAGCAAACTGGACTTCATCCCTCTACCGCACACCGCATTTTGAATGACATGGTTGCTTGCAGACTGGTTGAGCGTGGCGATGGTGGCACCTACCGACTGGGCCTCAAGCTCTTGGAGTTGGGTAATTTAGTGAAAGCTCGACTATCTATTCGTGAAGCGGCTCAAGTGCCAATGCGCACCCTACATAAGCTCACCGGTGAAACAGCCAACCTATCGGTACGCCAAGGCGATGAGATTGTTTACGTTGATCGCGCCTATAGCGAGCGCTCAGGCATGCAAGTGGTTCGCGCAATTGGTGGCCGCGCGCCTCTTCATCTCACTTCTGTTGGAAAACTTTTTTTAGCGAGCGATGATCCCAATCAGGTGCGTGCTTACGTTACCCGCACCGGTCTATCGGGCCATACTCGAAATAGCATCACCGATTTAGCCAAACTAGAAACTGAACTCAATCACGTCAGAAGAGTAGGCAGCGCTCGTGACGATGAAGAATTAGAGTTGGGCGTAAGCTGTCTTGCTGCTGCAATTTTAGATGACACTGGCAAGCTCGTAGCCGGCCTCTCACTGAGCGCCCCAACAGATCGCATTCAGGCTGATTGGCTGCGCTCTTTACAAGAAACTGCTTTGCAAATATCTAAAGGCATGGGCTACAAGCCCAAAAGCGCTGAGCCAGATACTCAGACCTAAGCTCCCCAACCTTTTCCAACCTTTCTTTTTTTACATCAAGCGTCGAATGGGCTGTACGCCAGATGGCATGCGCTCATACCAATCCCGCACTCTGACAGCATCCGCAAAGCGGGATTGTGTGCCTACTGAATCCAAAAATACTAATAGCAAGGGGGTGTTGTTGACGCGAGCTTGCATCACCAGGCATTTACCCGCAGCATTGATGAAGCCAGTCTTTTGCAATCCGATATCCATATCTCCTGAACGGACTAGGCGATTCGTGTTCAAGAATTTTTGAGGCCTATTTGCAATGACCATGGTGAGATCTGGCCAGGTTGAAAACTCACGAACCAACTTATATTGATAAGCGGCATTGAGCATCCGAGTTAAATCTTCTGCAGTAGCAACGTTCTCGCTGAGCAAGCCAGTGGGATCAGCAAAATGGGAGTGATCCATACCCAACTCTTTCGCTTTGCGATTCATTGCATCAACAAAGGCGGGTACGCCCCCTGGGTAATTTCTACCTAAAGTATAAGCAGCACGGTTTTCTGAAGACATCAACGCTAAATGCAATGCATCTTCACGACTCAGGACGGTGCCGCCAGCCAAACGTGAGCGTTTGTAAATATGGACATCTTCCTCGTTAATGACGATTGTTTCATTGAGTGGTAGTTTTGAATCGAGCACAACCATTGCCGTCATCAATTTAGTAATGGATGCTATGGGCAGACTAATAGAGGGGTTCTTCTCAAAGTACACTTCTTTAGTGTCTTGGTTAACAACCATCGCAACACTAGACTTCAAGCTCAGATCGTCATGCTGTCCACGCAAACCAAGCGCGGTTGCCAATGAAGGTAGCGCAGCAACGACAGGTGCATTTGACCTAGTTACAGTAACGCGAACTGTTTTTGGTTTTTTAGGTGATTTAACGACTACTTTAGAAGATTTCGTTTGCTTATCTTTATCTTTGCTAGCGGCAAATGCTGGTGCAATATTAAGCGCACTACATGCAAACGCTACAGCAACGACAAAGAGCCAAAAACGGTTCAAACGCATCCTAAATACCTTCCAAAACTTTTTACATACGAAATGATAATTAATTTCCAGTGGGGGTGCGGATTTATTCGCCCCATCTTGGTTAATCCAACCAGCCAATGGACGCTATTCTGCTATGGTTGCAACGGTATTAGTCTGGCGAGCATTAACCAACACCACTCCAGTCATCGTCAAGCAAAGTCCTAAAGCCATTATTAAAGTAAATGGCTCCCCAAACAGCAACCATGCCATCGCAGCAGTAGTGGGGGGAGTCAAATATAGCAAACTAGTCACTTTGGTTGCGGCCCCCTTACGAATCATCATAAAGAGTAAGCTAATCGACCCAATCGATAATGGAAAAATAGCCCAGAGCAAAGCGCCAATCACAGAAGCATTCCAGACCATGACGCCCGACTCAAAGAAGTACATACAAAAAAAGCAAAGTACTGCTGACACGCCAAACTGAATTGAAGAGCCGGCACGCAAATCAAATACCGGGCAATATTTTTTTGATAAAGAGTGCCAAAGGTAATCGAGAGTAATGCGCCAAAAGCAAGTAAGTAACTGA
The DNA here is from genome assembly GCF_900096765.1 of Polynucleobacter necessarius. Classification (NCBI taxonomy): domain Bacteria; kingdom Pseudomonadati; phylum Pseudomonadota; class Betaproteobacteria; order Burkholderiales; family Burkholderiaceae; genus Polynucleobacter; species Polynucleobacter necessarius. The sequence goes on along the minus strand of NZ_LT615228.1, from coordinate 424,220 downwards.
CAACGGGAATATGGGCAAAACCAATTTTTTTCAGCGACCACTAGGGCGACACCTGCAAACCCGAAACACAATCCTATCCATTGGCGCGGTGACACTGCCTCGGAGATCCATGCTGCAAACCAAGCAGTCAAAATGGGTTGGAGACCAACAATAATGGCCACTAATCCCGCAGTCATTCCTAGGCGCACCGCAAACCAGACACCTAACAAATAATCAAATTGCAATAACGCTCCCGCAACGGCAATATGCTTCATCTGAGACCAGCTAGGCCAATTGATACGCCAAATTAAGCTTAAGGCAGCCATTGCCGCAATGACTCCGGCAAAACGCCAAAATAAGAATGTAGCCGGCTCTACATAGGGCATTGCCAGACGTGCAATCACAAATCCAGTGCTCCAAATCAATACAAATATTGGGGCGATTACAGATTACATTGTCTAAGCCAAGCTTCATGAGTAACTAACTGAAAGTAGAAGGGTTTTTAAAGCAAACCTCGATTTTAGGCGCTTTTTAATAGCCTCCTTCTTTCACTAGTGCTCAAGAACTTCTAGGGATATTGCAACGCAATATAATTGCAGTAAATCTTTAGTTGACCTCAGGTTTACAGAGGCTCATAGTAGAAAGTAGCACCAAATCCAGGAAAGGGATTGAAATGAACTTAACGCCAGAACAAATCACAGCAGCGCAAAAAGCGAATTTAGAGACCTTGAGCGGCTTAACCAATCAAGCACTTCATAGTATTGAAAAACTCGTTGAACTGAACTTGGCAATCGCTAAGCAAAGTTTGAGTGAGAGTGTTAACAATGCTAAAAAAGCTTTAGAAGTAAAAGATATTCAACAATTGTTAGCTCACCAAGCTGAAACAGTTCAACCGATTGCAGAAAAAATTATTTCTTACAGCCGCCATCTTTATGAGTTAGCTCATGAGACTCAAGATAGTTTTACGAAGTCTGCAGAAAAAGAATTTGCTGAGGGCCAAAAGAAAATGAATGCCTTGGTTGAGGAATGGACTAAAGGTGCACCCGCCGGCTCTGATGCTGCTGTCCAGGCACTCAAGCAAGCCATCGCATCTGCTAACAACGTTTTTGAGACCAGTCAAAAGGCTGTCAAGCATGCTGTTGAGGTTGCTCAAACCAATATGAACACTGCCGCTGATGCAGTTGCTAAGACGGCCAGCAAAGCAACTAAGAAAAGATAATCCAGAATCCTCGCTGGTAATGCAAAAGCCCCGATCACTCGAGGCTTTCTCTTTTGCTGCTAACTGCAGTTACTTACTTTTTCTTTACAGGCGGTAAATCGGTGCAGTGACCATGAGCCGCCTCTGCAGCAAGGCCCACTGACTCCCCTAAAGTTGGATGCGGATGAATCGTTTTACCAATATCAACTGCATCGGCACCCATCTCAATAGCAAGGCATACTTCACCAATCAAATCGCCAGCGTGTGTCCCGACAATACCACCACCAATAATACGATGGGTATTGGCATCAAAAATTAACTTGGTAAACCCTTCGTCACGACCGTTTGCAATTGCGCGACCGCTAGCTCCCCACGGGAATAAACCTTTTTCATAGGCAATACCTTGCGCCTTACACCGCTCTTCAGTTAAACCAGCCCAAGCCACTTCAGGATCGGTGTAGGCAACCGAAGGAATTTGCTTAGCATCAAAGTAGGACTTCTGCCCCGCTGCCGCTTCTGCTGCAACATGTCCTTCATGAACTGCTTTATGTGCCAACATCGGCTGACCCACTAAGTCGCCAATCGCAAAAATATTAGGGACATTGGTGCGCATCTGCTTGTCTACCGGAATAAAACCGCGCTCATCTACTTGAACACCTGCTTTACCAGCATCAATTTTCTTACCGTTTGGTGAACGACCTACCGCAACCAAGACTAAGTCATAGGTTTGAGCTTGGGCTGGCGCATTCTCGCCTTCAAAAGTCACTTCAATACCATCGGGCTTGACTTCTGCCTTGGCTGCACGAGTCTTCAGCATGATGTTTTCAAAGCGACCGGCGTTAAATTTTCCCCAAACCTTTTCTAAGTCGCGATCTGCTCCCGCCATCAGGCCATCCATCATCTCAGCAATATCAATTCGTGAACCAAGAGTGCTATAGACCGTTGCCATCTCTAGACCAATAATGCCGCCACCAATCACGAGCATTCGTTTTGGAATGCTCTTGAGTAATAAGGCTCCAGTGCTGTCGACAATACGAGTATCTTCAGGCAAGAACGGTAGCTTCACCGGCTGACTGCCGGCAGCAATAATGGCTTTCTGAAAGCGCACGACTTCTTTTTGACCAGTGAGGTCTTGACCGCTACCGTTAGTTAACTCCACTTCAACATGGTTTGCGTCTAAGAACTTACCTAAGCCACGAACCACTTTGACTTTGCGAGCTTTAGCCATACCCGCAAGTCCACCAGTGAGCTTCGCAATCACAGACTCTTTATAGCCACGCAATTGATCAATTTCAATTTTAGGTTCACCAAAAGTAATGCCATGCTTGGCCATAGTTTTGACTTCATCCATGACTGCAGTAGTGTGTAGCAATGCCTTAGAGGGAATACACCCTACGTTTAAGCAAACACCACCTAAAGTTGAATAACGCTCAACTAAGACAGTATTCATTCCCAGGTCGGCACTGCGGAACGCTGCACTGTAACCACCAGGGCCAGCGCCAAGAACTAAGACTTCACACTCATGATCGACCTTACCGCTGTAGTGCCCTGTTACAGGAGCAGGAGCCATTGCTACTGGTTGTGCTGGTGCTGGTGCAGCTGTAGGTGTGGGAGTTGAAGATTTGGCAACTGGAGCAGCAGCGCTTGCATCGATTTTCGCGATTACAGAACCTTTGCTGACTTTGTCGCCTAGTTTTACAGAAATACTGGTTACTATGCCCGCAGCATCTGCTGGCACTTCCATAGTGGTTTTATCAGACTCAAGCACCAAGAGGGGCTGCTCTTTTTCAATGACATCACCTACTTTGACTAAAACTTCAATAACTGGCACATCGGAGTAATCGCCAATATCTGGAACGAGGATGGTTTGCTTAGCCATGCGTCCCCCTTACAAGCTAGCGCGACGGAAGTCGGCCAGAAGTTGAGAGATATACACATTAAAGCGCGTAGCTAGTGCACCATCGATCAAACGGTGGTCAGCAGAAAGTGATAATGGGCAAATCAAACGTGGCACGAACTGCTTACCATCCCACACTGGCTTCATCGCTGCTTTGCTGACACCCAAAATAGCAACCTCTGGGGCGTTCACAATCGGTGAGAAATAAGTTCCGCCGATGCCACCCAGAGATGAAATCGTAAAGCTTGCACCTTGCATTTGATCTGGCTTTAATTTGCCATCACGAGCAAGCGCTGCTAATTCTGAAGTTTCTTTCGCCAACTCAAAGATACCCTTCTTATCGGCATCTTTAATAACCGGCACCACTAAACCCGTTGGCGTATCGGCAGCAAAACCGATATTAAAATACTTCTTGAGAATGAGATCATCACCATCGAGTGAGCTATTGAACTCGGGGTATTTTTTCAGAGCGGCAACCGCTGCTTTCATTAAGAAAGCAAGCATCGTTATTTTGATGCCCTTCTTCTCGTTCTCTTTGTTGGTGAGAACACGGAAGGCTTCCAGGTCTGTAATGTCAGCATCCTCATGGTAAGTTACCGCAGGAATCATCACCCAGTTACGACCAAGGTTGGCTGCAGTTAACTTCTTAATGCGATTGAGTGGCTGACGCTCGATTTCTCCAAACTTCGTGAAATCGACTTTTGGCCAAGGAATCAGATTGAGACCACCCAGACTTCCGCCACTAGATACGGCTGCGCCAGTGCTACCAGCGCCACCACTCATAGCTGCTTTTACAAACGCTTGTACGTCTTCTTGAGTGATACGGCCTTTGGGGCCAGAACCTTTTACTTGACCAATAGTCACCCCGAGTTCACGCGCAAACTTGCGCACTGAAGGGCTTGCATGACTTGCTGCAGCATCGACTGGTGCAGGAGTGTTGCTGGTATCGCCAATAGGAGGAGGCGCTGGAGCTCTTGGGATGGGAGGCTCAACCGCTTTAATGGCTGGTTGCAAAGCTGCTAGAGCACTAGCAACAGGGGCCACTACAGAATCCACAGATCCAGAACCACCTTCCAAAATCACCACGACAGAACCTTCGGAAAGGTTGTCGCCGACTTTGACCTTCACTTCTTTGACGATCCCAGCATGGGATGAGGGAACATCCATCGTGGCTTTGTCGGATTCCAACACGACGATCGACTGTTCTTTTTCTACCCTGTCGCCAGCTTTGACCAATACTTCAATGACTGGTACATCTTTGTAGTCGCCTATATCTGGAACTTTCACTTCAATAGCAGCGCCACCAGCACTTGCTGGAGCAGACACTGCTGGAGCACTTGCTGCAGGGGCAGACGCTGGCACAGCCGCAGATCCGCCCTCTTCCAAAGTGATCACTACCGACCCTTCGGAAAGGTTATCGCCGACTTTGACCTTCACTTCTTTGACGATGCCAGCATGGGATGAGGGAACATCCATGGTGGCTTTATCGGATTCAAGAACAACAATAGATTGCTCTTTTTCTACTTTATCGCCAGCTTTGACCAATACCTCAATGACTGGCACATCCTTGTAGTCACCAATGCCCGGAACTTTTATATCAATTATTTGACTCATGAATTCATCCCGTATTAAACCGTCATTGGGTTTGGTTTAGTAGTATCGATGCCGTACTTCTGAATGGCTTCGGCCAATTTTTGACGATCCAGTTGTCCTGCATCGACCAGCGATCTGAGCGCAGTGATCACTACCCAGCGACGATCCACTTCAAAGAAGTCACGCAATTTCTCTCGAGTATCAGATCGACCAAAGCCATCGGTACCGAGCACCTCATAGCGACGACCCAAGTTCTGAATAGCTGGACGAATTTGCTCGGCAAATAAACGGGCATAGTCAGTTGCAGCAATTACTGGGCCGGCAGTGTCTTTGAGACATATCTCAACATGAGAAAGCACGGGAACTGCAGTTGGGTTGAGCAAATTCGCGCGGTGTACAGCATTCCAATCACGACCTAACTCAGTGAAGCTGGGGCAGCCCCACAAGTCAGATGCAATGCCCCAATCTTTTTGCAACATCTCGGCAGCTTCAATCACTTCGCGGAAGATCGTACCTGAACCTAAGAGTTGTACACGCAACTTGGCATTGTCGTCACCAACTGACTTGAGCTTGTACATCCCTTTGATAATGTCTTTTTCCGCGCCCTTTGGCATTGCTGGATGGGCATAGTTCTCATTCATTAAAGTGACGTAGTAATAGACGTCTTCTTGCACTTCCAACATGCGACGCATGCCATCTTGAATTACTACCGCCAATTCAAATGCAAAAGTGGGGTCATAACTAATGCAGTTTGGAACTGCACCACTCCATAGATGGCTATGACCATCTTCGTGTTGCAGACCTTCACCATTCAATGTGGTTCTACCGGCAGTGCCGCCGAGCAAGAATCCACGGCTACGCATATCTCCTGCAGCCCAAGCTAAGTCGCCAATACGTTGGAAACCAAACATGGAATAGAAAATATAGAACGGCAACATGGGCACGCCGTGGGTGGAGTAGGAAGTAGCGGCTGCAATCCAATCGCACATACCGCCTGCTTCATTAATACCTTCTTGCAAAATTTGACCGGTCTTATCCTCTTTATAGAACATTAATTGATCATGATCTTCTGGCGTGTAAAGCTGACCGAGTTGATTCCAAATACCAAGTTGACGGAACATACCCTCCATACCAAAGGTACGAGATTCATCTGGAACGATTGGAACTACTCGTTTGCCGATAGTCTTGTCGCGCACTACGGTATTGAGCATGCGCACAAACGCCATAGTCGTAGAAATTTCACGGCCTTCAGTCGTTGCTTCTAACAATGGTGCAAATGCATCTAAGCCTGGTACCGGCAAGCTTTCTGCCTTTTGGCGGCGTTGTGGCAAATATCCACCCAACTCATTACGACGCGCCTTCATATACTCGAGCTCAGGGCTACCTTCGGCAAATTTCACTAAGGGCATTTCATCGAGTTGCTCATCCTTAACTGGAATCTCAAAGCGATCACGGAAACGACGTACATCGTCCGCATTCATCTTCTTCGCTTGGTGAGCAATGTTCATTGCCTCACCAGAGCCACCCATACCATAACCTTTAATCGTATGAGCCAGAATTACTGTAGGCTGATCTTTATGATTTACCGCCGCATGAAATGCTGCATAGACCTTATGGGAATCATGTCCACCGCGATTGAGCTGCCAAATCTCTTCGTCACTCCAATCGCTTACCAATGCTTTTAACTCTGGTGTATTGAAAACGGTCTCACGAACATAGGCACCATTTTTAGCCTTCATAGTCTGATACTGGCCGTCAACGATTTCGCCAAGACGCTGCATCAAGATGCCTTTTTTGTCACGGGCAAACAATGCGTCCCATTGACCACCCCACACTACCTTAATGACGTTCCATCCAGCTCCACGGAACTCGCTCTCAAGTTCTTGAATAATTTTTCCATTGCCGCGTACTGGGCCATCAAGACGCTGCAAGTTGCAGTTGATAACAAAAATCAAGTTATCCAACTTCTCACGTCCAGCCATACCAATCGCACCCAATGATTCTGGTTCATCGGTTTCACCATCACCCAAGAAAGCCCAAACCTTACGACCCTGCTCTTGAATAAAACCACGATCTCGTAGGTACTTCATAAAGCGGGCTTGGTAAATTGCCATAATTGGGCCAAGGCCCATTGATACGGTTGGGAACTGCCAAAAATCTGGCATCAACCATGGATGCGGATAAGAGGAGATTCCTTTGCCGCCTACTTCTTGACGAAAGTTATTCAGTTGCTCATCTGCTAAACGGCCCAACATGTAAGCCCGGGCATAGACGCCTGGTGCAGAGTGTCCCTGAACAAAAATCAGGTCACCACCATGTTCATTTGATGGTGCATGCCAGAAGTGATTAAAGCCTACGTCATACAAAGTGGCCGCAGATTGGAATGATGAGATGTGTCCACCAACGTTGGTATCTTTATTGGCGCGCAAGACCATTGCCATTGCATTCCAACGTGTGTAAGAACGAATCCGATGCTCAACGTTTTGATCGCCTGGTAGACGCGCTTGGTTCTCTACCGGAATCGTATTGATGTAAGGCGTCTCTGCATGAAAGGGTTGATCCACCCCATTGACACGTGCGTGGGAAATTTGTTGGTCAATTAAGTAAGCTGCACGCTCCGCACCTTCAGCGCGAATCACGCCATCTAAGGCTTGTAACCACTCTTGGGTTTCGCCTGGATCTGCGTCCTGCACATTTTGTTTACCTAAAACCTGATCTGGAACTGCAGCCATAACTTGTCTCCATTCATTACTTGTACTGTTGCTTGTTCTTTACCGACGATAGTTCAATCAAACTCACTTACTCTATAGTCAACATTCTAGGAAGGTATATGGGTGTAAACAAGCAATTTTCCACATAATGATAATATTTTTCATAATGTGATATTTTATTGCAGCGCAAATAGAGGTGGAAGATTTCCCAAATGTGATTGATAGGGCGCCATTCAGGCAAAATGAACCAGTTCCTATGAAATCTAGAGCTTTATCTCGCCTATTCCTCAAGCCCTATCACTGGTTCCTCCGAATTCGAGGATTTAGACTCGTATACACCCCTTTATTAGCAATCGTGCTCTTTACTGCTGTAATGGGTGTCATTTTAGGTACGCTGCACTTGCAGGAAAAAAATCAGCAAGAAGCTGCACTATATAGAGAGCTCTCTTTTGCTAAACAGCGCATCCAATTGCGTTTTGCGAACAATGCCGAATCCTTAAACACCATCAATCGTGAGATTGCCGCGAGCAATGACGATGTCAAACTAAAGCAATTAGTTCGAGAGCAAGCAGATGATCTAGTTCTGAATAATCATGAGATCGTCAAAATCATTTGGATTAACGATCAAAATAAACGCTTCTGGTCAGTACCAGCAACAAACGCAAGATCAGACTGGATTAGCAAGAGCCAAAACGAGCAAACTGTTAATGCAGGTCTTAAAAAGGCAATTGAATTAAGTAATGCCACCAGTAGAACTGCTTTTAGCGAATTTATTTCATTAAACATTCCAGGTGAAGAACCCTTAGCAAAAGAGCGCAAAACGGTCTTCTGGCAAGTAGCGCCCAATGTTGTTGGCGGTGAAGTGATCGGCTATTTGGCTGCCCTCTATACTACCCAAGGCATTCTGGAAGTGATTCCAAGCGAACTCAAGGCCGCATACCGTTTCACACTATTAACAGACAATGGCCGCATTCTCTCTATTTCTTCCGATCGCAACACCCCCACAAGAGCATTTAGCAACCAGACCAGTTTAGATATTGGTGTGCTAAGCCCCAATATGACTCTGAGGATTGATACTTACCCACCACCCACCAATCTCACATTCAGAATGTTGATTGGGGTGGTGATTGGTCTCTCGGCATTTGTGATTTGGAGCTTATGGTCAGTTCTTAAACAGATGCAAGTTCGTCAAGAAGCAGAAGCAAATTTACGAACCGAGACTAGTTTTCGTAATGCGATGGAGAACTCTACCCCAGTGGGTATTCGTGCGCACGACTTGGAAAAGAAAATTACCTATGTGAATCGAGCTTTTTGTGAAATGTCAGGGTGGAGTGCACAAGAATTGCTTGGTTTAAAACCACCATTCCCTTTTTGGCCAGAAAGCAGGCGCGATGAATTGATCGACAAAATGAATCGGGCACTCAATGCAAATATCAGCACTGGCATGAAAAAAGGGATTGAAGGTGCTATTTTGCGTCGCGATGGCACGCTTATTCAAACCCGCACCTTTATTGCTCCACTCATTAATGAAAGAGGTAAGCAAACTGGTTGGGTTACTTCTCTGATTGATATTTCTGAGCCAAAAAAGATTCGGGAAGAATTGGCTGCATCACAAGAGCGCTTTACTACCGTTTTAGAGGGCTTAGATGCTGCGGTATCAGTAGTTTCTTTAGAAACGGATGAGTTACTGTTCGCTAATCGCTTTTATCGTGAGAATTTTGGCGATGATTCCAAGGGTCACTTTCGGCTAGCACATCAAGAAAACCGTATTGAGACTTTGCACAATATTGCACAAGATCTACAAGACTACATTCGTGATGGCATACCAACTTCATTTCTTTACCAGGAATCTGAATCAGAAGAAGTGCAACTGAGCGATGGCAGTAATAAGTGGTTTGAAGTACGTCGTCGCTTTATTCCGTGGGTTGATGGACATCTTGCACAACTGATGATTGCTACTGACATTACGATGCGAAAAGAAGCTGATGATCTTGCCCGCCAACAAGAAGAGCGCATGCAATTTACCAGCCGCTTAACCACCATGGGAGAAATGGCTTCCTCCTTGGCGCACGAACTCAACCAACCCTTGTCTGCAATTTCAAACTATTGCATGGGTGTCGCTAAACGCCTAGAAGGCCATTTGAACCCCACCTTAGCAAAAGAAATCTTGCCTGCCCTCGAGAAAGCCTCAGAACAAGCGCATCGGGCTGGAACTATCATTCAGCGCATTCGGGGATTTGTGAAACGCAGTGAACCACAAAGAAAAGCGACTGCCATTGTTGACATCATTAACGATGCGGTGGGCTTAGTAGAAATTGAGGCGAATCGCCATCGGCTGATTATTGCATCTGAGGTGGCTGAAAACTTGCCTGAGGTAGATATTGACCCAGTCTTAATTCTTCAAGTCCTAGTCAATCTCCTGAAAAATGGCCTGGATAGCACCCGAGAGGCCTACCCCCTCTCCTCACGCTGGACAGCACCCCCCGTCAAGATCAGTGCAGATTTGGATACCAATACCATCCCCGCCATGCTGCGCATCCAAGTGAGCGATGGTGGCGCCGGAATCGCCGAATCCGTCTCCCAGCGCATGTTTGAGCCATTTTTCAGCACAAAATCCGATGGTATGGGCATGGGACTCAATATTTGCCGCTCGATTATCGAGTCCCACCAGGGGCGTCTCTGGGCAACCAACACCATGGACGCAGAACATACCAGGCTGACCGGCTGCACCTTTACAATACTTCTACCCTTAGAGTCCCCAGAAAGTAAGGGCAATATTGAATAGTGATATCTGTAGATCTACCTTGCGAGACCCATATGAACTTAAGTGCTAGCTCCAAACCAAACCAAGCCGAAGTTGTCTATGTCGTTGATGATGATGAAGCGGTTCGTGACTCACTCACCTGGCTTTTAGAAAGCAATGGCTATGTAGTGCGCTGTCACGCAAGTGCCGAACGCTTTTTGCAGTCCTTGCAAAGCACCGATAAATCTACCATCTCTTGCGCGATTCTTGACGTACGCATGCCTGGAATGTCTGGCCTTGAATTACAAGAGCGCTTAATCAGCGAAAATCTACCAATGCCAGTAGCTTTTATCACCGGTCACGGCGATGTATCAATGGCCGTTTCTACGATGAAACGCGGCGCAGTAGATTTCATTGAAAAGCCATTTAAAGAGAATGATCTCTGCGGTTTAGTTGATCGCATGCTTGCCAAAGCGCGCGTAGATTATTCGCAAGCAAGTCAACGCAAGATTACGCAGAGTTTGCTCAGCAAACTTACTGGTCGTGAGCGTCAAGTGCTCGAGCGTATTGTTGCAGGTCGCTTAAATAAACAAATCGCCGATGATTTAGGCATCTCTATCAAGACGGTGGAAGCGCACCGCGCCAATATCATGGAAAAGCTCAACGTGAATACTGTTGCAGACCTACTCCGCCTTGCGCTATCTGGTCCGCAACCGAATTAATCCTTAATCAAACCATCGCTGCGATGCCTGCTCAATTACTCGACGGAAACGCCCTCTCCAAAAAACTACGTACAGAGATTGCTGCGCGTGGTGCCATTGTGACTGCCAAAGGGGTACGCCCTGGTTTAGCAGTCATCGTAGTGGGTGATAACCCCGCCAGCCAAGTGTATGTTCGCAATAAGGTCAAAGCTTGTGAAGATGTGGGCTTTCATTCGGTACTTGAGCGCTACTCTGCTGAATTAGGCGAACAAGAATTGTTAGCTCGTATTGCTACTTTAAATGTTGATCCTGCCATTCATGGCATCTTGGTTCAACTTCCTTTACCTGAACATATTGCTTCGGAGCGCGTGCTTGAAGCGATTGCCCCAGAAAAGGACGTCGATGGTTTTCATGTTGCCAATGCTGGTGCCTTGATGGTGGGTCAACCAGAATTTAAGCCTTGCACACCTTATGGTTGCATGAAGATTTTAGAAAGCATTGATTACCCAACCCGGGGTGCACGTGCTGTCATTGTGGGAGCATCCAATATTGTGGGCAAACCCATGGCCATGTTGCTTCTCCAGGCGGGGGCAACCGTCACAATTTGCAATAGCAAAACACGTGACCTAGCGCATCACACTAAAGATGCTGACATCCTAGTAGTAGCTACCGGCAAACCAAAAATGATTTCTGGCGATATGGTGAAAAATGGTGCCGTCGTTATTGATGTGGGCATCAACCGCCTGTCAGACGGAAAGCTCTGCGGTGACGTGGATTTTGATGCTGCCAAATATGTGGCTGGTTGGATCACCCCAGTTCCTGGCGGTGTTGGGCCAATGACTATCACTATGCTGCTCATGAACACCCTTGAAGCCGCCGAAAAAGCAGCCAAGCACTAGATCCATTAAGCTAGAGGGATGAAAACATCTCTCTTATCACCCCTACTTACTTTACCCCCCGCATTAGAAAACAATCCCTTACTAAGCTTTGGTCGCGGCATTGCTGCATATGACCAAGTTAGGCCAGAGGACGTCACTCCAGCCATTGAGTTCTTACTCAAGCACGCTCAAGAAGCCGTCGATCGGGCCGCGGATTCAAAGACTCCATCGACTTGGAATACATTGGTTGAACCATTGGAAGATGCCACAGAAGCATTAGGCAGATCATGGGGGGTGGTGTCGCATTTAAATAGTGTTGCTGATACTCCAGAGTTGCGAGCGGCGTATGGGGCAATGCTGCCTCAGGTCACGGCATTCTTTTCAAGCTTGGGGCAAAACTTAGCGCTCTATCAAAAATTTAAAGAGCTTAGTAAAAGTAATGATTTTGCAAAACTCAATCGTGCACAGAAGAAAGTCATTGAGAACTCACTGCGGGACTTCCGTTTGGGTGGCGCTGAACTCAGCGACACCGATAAACCTCGCTTTGCGCAGATTCAAGATGAACAGGCAATATTGGGAAAAGCCTTTTCTGATCATGTCTTAGATGCAACTGATAGCTTTGTACATGTAGTGACTAATGAGGCTGATCTTATTGGACTGCCAGAGGATGTGAAGGCTGCTGCAGCTGATACCGCTCAGCAAAAGGGTCTTACTGGCTGGGCTTTTACCCTGCACTTTCCATCCTATTACCCGGTAATGCAGTACTGCGAGAATCGACCACTGCGTCGCCTGATGTATGAGGCCTATGTCACTCGTTCCTCTGAATTAGCCCCCCAGTTCGCCAAGGGCAAGCTGGAGTGGGATAACACTCAAAACATGCTCGATCAATTGCGTCTTCGTGATGAAGAAGCGCGCATGCTGGGCTTTGCCAATTTTGCAGCGCTCAGCTTGGCACCCAAAATGGCCAATACGGTAGATGAGGTCGATCAATTTCTGACCGAGTTTGCTTTCAAAGCCAAACCCTATGCGCAGCGTGATTGGGATGAGCTTTGTGAGTTTTCTAAAAATGAACTCGGCTTGACTGATGGCGTGCAGCCATGGGATAGCGCATTTGCTGCAGAGCGCTTAAAACAAGAGCGCTACTCTTTTTCTGAAAATGAACTCAAGCAATACTTCCCCCTATCTAAAGTGTTGGATGGTTTGTTTGGCCTGATTCAGACGCTGTTTGGCGTCAAGATCCAAGCAGCTGATTTGCCAACTTGGCATGCTGACGTTCAATCATTCTCAGTTAGTGATGCCAAAGGCAATATCGTTGCTTATTTCTATTTAGACCCTTATGCCCGCCCAAGTAAACGTGGCGGGGCTTGGATGGATGATGCTCGCGGTCGCAGAGAACTGCCCAATGGTGAAATCCAAGTTCCAGTGGCTTACCTAGTTTGTAACTTCGCACCACCAGTAAAAGTCGATGGGGTTCTGCGTCAACCAACGATCACTCACGATGATGTAATTACCCTTTTCCACGAGAGTGGTCACGGCTTGCATCATCTTTTGACGCAAGTCAGTGCCTTAGGTGTTTCAGGTATCAATGGCGTTGAGTGGGATGCCGTGGAATTACCAAGTCAGTTTATGGAGAACTTTTGCTGGGAGTGGGAAGTTCTCGAGAAAATGACGGCTCATGTGGATACCGGTAAGCCACTTCCCCGTGAATTATTTGACAAGATTCTTGCGGCCAAGAATTTTCAAAATGGTTTGATGACGCTACGTCAAGTTGTGATGTCACTAACTGATTGGCGCCTGCACTCTCGCTTTGATGTCAAGCAAGCTAAAGGACATGCGGTATTAGATCTCTCCAGAAAGATTGCTGATGACTTTAATGTCATTCCCCAACCCGAGATCTCTCGCTGGATTAATACCTTTAGTCATATATTTGCTGGTGGTTATGCGGCAGGCTATTACAGCTATAAGTGGGCGGAAGTGCTCTCAGCCGATGCCTACTCAGCCTTTGAGGAGGCAGCCAAGTTAACCGGCTCAATCTTAGATCCAAAGACAGGTTCACGCTATCGCGAAGAAATTCTGGAAGTGGGAGGAAGTCGCCCCGCCGCTGAATCCTTCAAGGCATTTCGTGGACGAGAACCCAGTGTTGATGCCTTACTGAGACACGGTGGGTTGGCTTAATCTTTCCAGATGGGATATTTATCCATTACAGAGATAAATAGAGGCGACTCTAGTTGTTGATGCAACCATCGCTGAGTCGCCTGATAAGGAAGGGCATCAAATCTGATTTGATCAACCATCGAAAATTGCCTGATAAATGGGAAAATAGCAATATCAACCCATGACAACCGATTGCTCATTAAGTATTGACTCGTATTGAGTGCTTGCTCCATGGGTTCAAGCATTAGCTCGATTGCGCTGTTGAGAACTTCTGCTTGTTTTAACTCTGGATGCCTATTGGGATACTTATATTGATCTAATAGCTTTTTGGAAGGGGCCATCATTTTTATCAATCCATGCCTTAGCAAGCGATTCATTGACTACTTGCCATTGGTCTGGATCATTTTGATCTAGAGCCCATTGCATGATGTCTAAACTTTGATCAATCACCTTCTCTTGTGTGATGAGTACTGGAACAGTTCCTTTGGGTGAGGCTTAAAGCATTGAACTGGGCTTGTTTCTGAGTTCAATTTCTCGATGCTCAACTTCGATGCCTGCATATTTCAAGGCCATGCGCGCTCTCATGGCATAAGGACATCTGCGATAGCTGTACAGAATGGGCTTCATAAGGTATTGCTACAGACTATTGTTTAAGTCTTTTTAATTTGCGCGATAACGGGAGCGTGATCAGATGGTTGCTCCCAAGTTCTAGGTTCTTTATCAACAACACTAGCGCTGCATTTTTCTTTGAGCGCCTCGCTGAGCAAGATGTGATCGATGCGCATACCAGCATTTCTTCTAAAACCCATCATACGGTAGTCCCACCAGCTATAGGTTTTGGGAGCTTGCTTAAACATCCTGAAGGAATCGTGCATACCCAAGCTTAATAATTCTTGGAAAGCATTTCTCTCTGGTGGCGACACTAAGTTCTGCCCTTCCCATGCTTTAGGGTCATGGACATCTTCATCGGCCGGCGCAATATTAAAGTCTCCTAGGAGGGCTAGACGTTTGTTTTGCTCAAGCTCTTGCGCTAACCATTTTTGTAGTTTGCTTAACCAATCTAACTTATAGACAAACTTATCACTATCTGGTGATTGACCATTTGGAAAGTAAGCAGATACCAAACGAATAGGCTGCGTTCCTGCAAAAGGAATAGTGGCCGCCAAGACACGCTGCTGCTCATCCTGATAATCTGGAATATTTCGGGTGGACTTTAAAAAAGTGGTTGTGATATCTGAAGCAATTGGGGCTAAAGCGGCTTTGCGAACAATAATCGCTACGCCGTTATACGTCTTTTGACCTGCGGCTAGACTGAGGTAACCTGCTGCTTCGAGCTCTTGATGGGGGTATTTATCATCCGTGAGTTTGAGTTCTTGTAAGCACAGCGCATCTATCGCTTGCTGTTTTTTTTCTTGATCTTGCAGCCAACGAAGTACGTGTGGAAGGCGAACCTTTAAGGAATTCACATTCCACGCCGCAATTCGTATTGAATCAGTCATCTATCCCCAATTCCTGCAGTTTTCTAGTAATCGTGTTGCGCCCAATTCCTAGGCGCTGGGCTGCCTCAACTCGGCGACCGCGCATTACTTCAAGCGCCGCTTACAATACCGCCTTCTCAAAACGTGAGCATAGTGCATCGTAAACCTCAGTTTCACCATCTTGCAACATTTTGACAGCTAGGCGACTCAAGCCGCCCTCCCAATCAGTTGAGGTAGCCTTAACGGATGTAGAGCCTGTTGACGAGGATTCACCTTGCAAGATCACTGGTTGCTCAGTAGCCTGCGCCACAATATCTGCTGGCAGATCACCCACACCAATAATATTGGCAGGAGTCATGACAGTTAACCAATGACAAAGGTTTTCAAGTTGACGCACATTACCCGGAAACGGCATAGCACTCATTTCCTTGAGAACTTCATCAGACAATTTTTTAGGCTCTACGCCTAAGGACTTTGCGCAAGAAAGCATGAAGTGTCTTGCCAGAATTGGAATATCTTCACTTCTTTCACGCAACGAAGGCATTCTCAAGCGGATCACATTTAAGCGATGCATGAGATCCTCACGAAATAAACCTGCGACAACTCGCTGTTCTAGATTGTGATGAGTAGAGGCAATGATGCGGACATTGGCCTTAATTGGGTCTTGTCCACCAATGCGATAAAAATGGCCATCGGTGAGAACGCGCAAGAGTCTAGTCTGCAAATCAAACGGAAGGTCACCGATTTCGCCTAAGAATAATGTTCCTCCTTCAGCCTGCTCAAAGCGGCCACGACGCAAAGTCTGCGCACCAGGAAAAGCACCACGCTCATGACCAAACAATTCAGACTCCAAGAGATCCTTAGGAACAGCAGAGGTGCTCAGAGAGATGAACGGACCCTTTGCGCGGGGGCTATGACGATGCAAGGCAAGCGCAACTAATTCCTTGCCTACGCCAGATTCACCAGTAATGAGTACCGTAGCATGTGATTGCGCCAAGCGACCAATTGCTCGAAAGATTTCTTGCATGGCAGGAGCTTGGCCAATAATCTCAGTGGCATCTTGTCTCCAATTAGTGAGTTCTTTTGATCCAGTTTCACTGCGAATACCCTGCTCTACAGCTCGATGAATTAACTCAACCGCTTTTTCAACATCGAAAGGTTTCGTAAGATATTCAAATGCACCGCCCTGAAAGGAAGATACCGCCGAATCCAAGTCAGAGAATGCAGTCATAATGATGACCGGCAGGTTTGGATGACTTGCTTTGACATGCTGCAGCAAATCCAAACCATTACCTCTAGGCATGCGGATATCAGAGATCAATACTTGGGGAGTCTCTTTGTCCAAAGCATTTAGGACATCATTCGGATTAGAGAAGCTCTTATGGGGGATATTTTCCCGCGCTAAGGCTTTTTCTAAAACCCAACGAATTGATTGATCATCGTCAACGATCCAAATTGGTTTCACGATGTTTTCTCCTGCCTACGATATGGAATTTGAATGTGAAAATCAGTACGACCAGGGTGACTATCGCAAGCAATAAAGCCCTGATGTTGCTGCACAAAAGTTTGTGCCAAAGTAAGACCTAAACCACTACCCCCTTCCCTACCCGAGACTAAGGGAAAGAAGATGCGTTCGATAATTTCTTTTGGAATACCAAGGCCGTTATCAATTACATGCAAGTCCATCGCTAACTTGTAGCGCTGCTTAGCAATCGTGACTGAACGTGCCACACGGGTCTTTAATTCGATTTATGCAATACCCTGAGCAATCTCCTCAGAAAGCGCTTGGGCTGCGTTATGAACAATATTCAGTACCGCCTAAATCAACTGCTCGCGATCGCCCAAGACGTCCGGCAAGCTGGTGTCATAGTTACGAATAATACGTAAGCCTTTTGGAAACTCCGCCAATACCAAGCTACGCACTCGCTCCAATGCCTCGTGAACATTAAATGCCTCAATCACATGGGCTTTACGGTGCGGAGCTAATAAACGGTCAACTAAGGTTTGTAAGCGATCTGACTCTTTAATAATGACTTGCGTGTATTCACGCAAGCCTTTTTCAGGCAACTCAAATTCTAATAACTGCGCTGCCCCGCGAATCCCACCCAATGGATTTTTAATCTCGTGCGCGAGATTACGCATTAACTGCTTATTCGCCTCTACTTGTTGTGTGACGCGCTCATCACGCTCACTACGAAGCTGCTGATCAATTGGAAACCATTCCATCATGATCAAAGCCGGGTCTTCCAAAGAGGCTACCACGACGTGGGCCGGGATGGAGTCCTGATGAATACTACCGGGTAATGAAAATGTAGAACCATTTCTTGGCGTTGCGCCATGATATGACCCTGTTTTACTTCTCTGATCATGGAATTGAATGCTTCATTGTCACCAAATAAATCTCGCACAGATTGACCCTCAAGAGATTTACGCGAAAGATCTAACGCTGACTCAGCAGCAGGATTCACATAAACCAATTGTTGGTTCTCAGCCTCAAAAACCACGATGGCATTGGGCATCTGATCAAGCAATGTCGGAAAAAAAGGAGGAGCCGAAGCTGCTCCCTTAAACGAATTGCGCAACAAACCTACGCTCAAGTTCTCTCCTTCGCTTACAGGGAGTAGTACATATCAAATTCGACTGGATGAGTAGTCATACGGAAACGTGTGACATCTTCCATCTTCAAATTGATATAGGCTTCGAGCATAGACTCAGTAAATACTCCACCGCGAGTCAAGAACTCGTGATCTTTCTTCAATGCATCTAGCGCCTCATCCAGGCTTGCACAAACGGTAGGGATCTTTGCATCTTCTTCTGGTGGCAAGTCATACAAGTTCTTATCCGCAGCATCGCCAGGATGGATCTTGTTCTGAACACCGTCCAAACCAGCCATCAACAAGGCAGAGAATGCTAAGTATGGGTTTGCCAATGGATCTGGGAAGCGAGTTTCAATACGACGACCCTTAGGATTAGCAACGTGTGGAATACGGATAGAAGCAGAACGGTTGCGCGCTGAGTAAGCCAACTTCACAGGAGCTTCAAACCCTGGAACCAATCGCTTGTATGAGTTGGTACCTGGGTTAGTAATCGCATTCAATGCTTTAGCGTGTTTGATGATACCGCCGATATAGTAGAGGGCAAACTCTGATAAACCTGCGTAACCATTACCAGCAAACAAATTCTCGCCGTTCTTCCAAACAGATTGGTGAACGTGCATACCAGAACCGTTATCACCCACTACTGGCTTAGGCATGAATGTTGCTGTTTTGCCGTAAGCGTGAGCAACGTTTTGCACAACGTATTTCTGCCAAATAGTCCAGTCAGCGCGTTGTACCAATGTGCTGAACTTAGTACCCAATTCGTTTTGGCCTTGACCAGCAACTTCATGGTGATGAACCTCAACTGGAATGCCTAAAGATTCGAGAATCAAGCACATTTCAGAACGCATATCTTGGAATGTATCGACTGGAGCAACTGGGAAATAACCGCCCTTTTTGCCTGGACGATGACCAGTATTACCACCTTCGATTTCTTTGCTAGATGACCATGGAGCTTCTTCAGAATCAATACTCACGAAGCAACCCTGCATGTCGGCGCCCCAACGAACACCATCAAAAATAAAGAATTCTGGCTCTGGACCAAAGTAAGCTGCATCGCCTAAGCCGGTGCTCTTCAAATACGCTTCAGCGCGCTTAGCAATAGAGCGTGGATCGCGATCGTAACCTTTGCCATCTGATGGCTCAATAACGTCACAAGTGAGAACCAATGTTGGCTCTTCATAGAATGGATCGATGTAAGCGGCTGTTGGATCTGGTTTGAGCAACATGTCAGAAGCTTCAATACCCTTCCAACCTGCAATAGATGAACCGTCAAACGCATGACCGCTCTCAAATTTGTCTTCGTCAAAAGCAGAAATAGGAACTGTTGTGTGTTGCTCTTTACCCTTTGTATCAACAAAGCGGAAATCAACAAAAGTACACTCTTTCTCTTTAACCAACTTCATCACATCAGCGACGGTCTTCGTCATGCAAATCTCCTCTATTAACTAAACTCGGAATTCAAACTTAAGGCATACACCCTTGTTTATTCCAGGCATCCAACATGCCTAATAGATGTATGTAATTTACTGAAGCAAACAATGGGGGAATGGTCATTATTGCACTGTTTGAGTGCTAATTTACCCCTTATTTCACCTAAAAATAGATGATATGCACTTTTTTAGTGCAATAGGCTATCAGCCGATGTCATGGATCTCATAGCCAAGCTCTTGTGTGCCCGTTCTTAGGGCAATCCAGGCACTTTCGAGGAGATTTGCATTGCCTTTAATGCCTAATTCAATATGACGCTGGGCGTATACGCCGCCTTTACTGGCATCTCCTACCGAGGGCAAGCTAAAGACCTTCACACCCGGGAAATTGGCTTCTATCCTCTCCATTAAGGGAGTTAAGGTTGACTCAATTCCCTTAGGGACGATGAAACTTTGCTCAGCCCAATTCTCTTGATGGAATAAATCTTTGTAATGGGTATCCAAACACCAAGCCATCATTGGTGCCGCCATCACCGGAAAGCCTGGCACAAAGTGATGCTCTTTGATTCGAAAACCCGGAATTTGGTTATAGGGATTAGGAATGATTTCGCTACCAATCGGAAACTCCCCCACATCTTGAAACGATGCTGATTTTCAGGAGTGCTGAGATCGGCCTTAATCGGATCACCCTCTGCCATCGATTGAATGCGCCCCGCGATCAACTCTCGCGCAGTAGGATGCAACTCTGCTTTGCTTCCCAATGCCAGTGCGGCACATTGTCGGGTGTGATCGTCCGGCGTGGCACCAATACCGCCGGTACTGAAAACCACATCGCCACTGGCAAAATTATCTTTCAAGGAGGCAGTAATTTGTTCTGGATCGTCAGCAACATACTTCGCCCACGCCAGACTTAAGCCCCGTTCATTTAATAGCTCAATGAGTTTGCTCATGTGCTTATCTTGACGACGCCCCGACAGAATCTCATCACCAATCACAATCAAACCAAGACACCTTGCTTGTTTTGAAGGCCCCTCCACTTCTACTTTTTTTAATGCATCAACCATCTCATTGGCCATGATAGGGCAGCTCCAAATCAACAACTCGAGTTTCAACAGTCAATGATTTTTCTAGCTCTTCTTCTCTCAGTGTTTTTAAAGCATCCAATAAGAAATGAGAAAACCATAGACCAGCAAATACAAAAATAAGTGAGTAAATCCATAAAGCAACAAAGCTCACAATTGGAAAGAGAATCAAGGCCAGCGCAGAGGTAGCCCAAAAGAAAGTGGGAACGGCGCCTAACATACCAGAAGCAATACCCATAGTGAGCAATGGCCAGCGATATTTTTCCAATAAGAGATCACGCTCTTGGCTGCTAGCGTGTTTTGCCAATACGTCGTAAGACATCAATCGCATGGTTAACCAGCCCCATAACAATGGTGGCAATACCGCCACCAGCGGTGGAATCCACCACACTGGCAAGGTCAGCATCACCAATGCCAAGCAAATGAGTGCAGACCAAAAGGTATACAACAAGCTACCGATCAAGCCACCACCTTGCTTGCGCTCCAATCCTTGGTAACTAGCTTGCCTTGCAACGATATTGACAATAGTCGGAATGGTTGAAAATGCAATCAACACCAATAAGCTAATGGTGATTAATGGAATGATAAGCATCACAAAGAATAGTGGGGCAATCCATGCTCTGGCATTTTCAAAACCCGCCCAAATCAGACCCTCCTGAATCCAATTAGTAAAAACTGACGTTGTTAGGAAAGTACTCAAAGCGTCCAGAGCTGGAGTCCAGGTCAACCAAATTAAGCAGCCCCATAAAATTGACACAATCAAAAAGGGGCGCAAACTGAGCCACAGAATACGGGGATGCATGGTGCCCACGAGTGCGAGCCCAAACGATCTAAATACTTGTTGCAATCCGACCATAACACTCCTATTGCATGCCGCTTGGCATGTTTACTTTGGCAACAACTCTCTGAAAGCCTGAACCAAGCCCTGCCATTGCTGCGTAAGAATATTGTGTGAAACAGTTAAGTTTCGCACGCCTGTTGGATAGGCGACTTTAGGAAAGATGGCTGTCTTAAAAGCCATATCCCACCAAGGAAATAGGATGCCAAAGTTACATCCTCCCAGCACTCCTGGTTTGCCTTGCGCCTCATGACCATAACCCACTGCGTGATGCATGCGGTGATACAAGGGTGAAATTAATACGTATTTAGCTGGGCCTAAATGCACATTGATATTGGCATGTTGCCAACTTTGGATGAACTGACTCAAGGCAACTAGCGCAATAAATTGTCCAGGAGATACACCGAAGAGTAATGCAAAAAATGCCATCACACTAGCACGTATTACATCATCTAGTACATGATTGCGGTTATCAGACCATGCGGTCATCACCGTTTGACTGTGGTGTAAGGCATGCAATTGCCACCACCAATTGAATGCATGTGATGCACGGTGATATAGATAATCAACAAAATCGAGCAAGATCAAATAGAGCAAGAAACTGACGACTGGTATTGATGTCACCCCAGGCCACCAATTTTCAACATTCAAGCGATCAAATCGAAAATCATGCAGAACTGAATCAATCTGGAAAAAGAATCCTGACAAAGTCACGAAGATCAGCCCATGAAAAATACCTAGGCGGTGAAACAAGGTGTATAAAACATCTGCCCTACTTGCTTTGGCGAAACGCTCTTGTTTTTCTGCTGGATCAAAACGCTCCCAGACCCTCAAAACCACGATGATGAGGAAAACCTGAATACAGCCAAATAAAAACCAATCAATCCCATCGAATGCATCTTCGGCCCAAGACATTAAATCGAGTTGATAGAGGAGAGGCCCCACAATGCTTGAGAACACCCACTCCTGCGCAAGCCCGTAGGCATTGGAAATTATGGGGGTGATGTCGCTCAAGTTCATGCTGTATTTTGACTGATCTAGCAATTATTTGGGCAAAAGTCCAAAACAAAAGCTACGCTGCTTTAAATTGACAATGAGTTGCTCTAAGACCGCAGGAGCCCAGGGATCCTTTCTGGACCAAATACCCAGATGGGCCATGGTGATATCACCATCTTTGAGTTCTCGACTAGCTTTTTCTAAGAGCACGCTATTGGGATACTTATCAGAATTGAGCTCATCACCTAAAAAGCCTGCGGATGCCCAGGCAATATGTTGGTAACCACACATATCCCCTATCCGAACAAGAGTGGGAGATACTTTGCCGCCTGGGGCGCGCCAGATTTTTTGCAAAGGCTGATCTGTCATCTCTTGAAAGCGCTGATCTACCCTGCGAATCTGTTTACACATGGTTGCTTCGTTATACAAAACGGTCTGACCTGCCTTAGGTCCGAACTGAGACTTTTCAAAGACCTGCCCTTTGGGACCATCTTTAACAAAGTAATCGTGATCGTAGGTATGACTGCCAAAGTGATGGCCTTCTTTGGCTAATTGCTGCCAAAAGGGCTTCCAAGAATCTTCTAGCGCGTAATCTCCGCGATAGGTTTTTTCATTGGCCAGAAAAAAAGTAGCTTTGACATTTTGACGCTTGAGAATTTGATCTACCTGCTTAGCGACTGACATATTGCCAGTATCAAAAGTAAGATAAACCGTTTTATTACAACTAGCTGTTTGTGCAAAGCTACCCAATGAAAAACAGCCGAACATCAGCGCGGCTGTAATCTGAACAAAACGTCTACTATTCATGAGTCTATTCCCAAGCTGCCCTTGGGTAGAAAAAGACGCCATGAGGAGATTTGCCAACGGGAATGACATCGACTAACTTCATAGATGGAATATCAATCACACCTACCTTTTTAGCAAAGCGGAATGTGACCCACATCGTTTTTCCATCGGGAGTGATTTCCATATCATCCGGTCCTGAAAGCAAGGCAGTGATATCACCCACTTTTTCTAGAGTCTGCATATTGATTAGGCTAATGCTTGAGGCAATACGATTGCTAACAAATACATGCTTCTTATCGCCCAATGGGCGGAAGTTGTGCGCGCCCTTACCGGTGTAGATGCGTTTGACCTCTTTGCGATTTTTCCAATCAATCACCTGGACATTGTCTTCACCAGTAATACCCACTAGCAGATATTGATCGCCTGGAGTCATCCACAAGCCAGCAGGAACCTTTCCTGTAGGCATTACCCAAAGTACATTTTGAGTTTCAAGATCAATGGCAGCTAGCTCACTAGAGTCTTGCAAAGTAATAAATGCGATTTTGCTATCCGATGTAAATGCGATATGACTTGGCGTTTTTGCCAACTTCACTGTCTTAGCCAGTTTGAGATCTGCACCATTAGCCGAGTAAATATCCACCCGATCCAAACGATTGCCATTGACAACAAACCACTTGTGATTTGGTGAATATCCAATTTGGTAGGGATCGATGATGTTAGGTAACTTGCCAGTAATTTCTCCACTGACTGGATTCATGAGCACTACATCATTGCCGGCAGCATTAGCAACCAATAAGGTTTTTTGGTCGGGGGTCATCATGAGGTGATGAGGCTCTTTTCCTACCGGGATGGTTTTGGTTACCTGATGCGTTGCCATATCAATCAAGCTCACCGAGGCCGCACCCGAATTGAGAATGATGGCGAGCTTTGGTTGATTGACGCTGGCGGCTGGAGCTGTTGAATTGGTTTGCGAAATTGCGAGAGATGAACTGGCAACAAAAGCCAAAAAGGCAATCGCTTGGAAAACTTTAGTCTTGATATTTTTTAGTCTTGATATTTATATGCATTCCTACATTGTAAGCAATGCGCAGAAGCCAATTGAGCCTCAAATGACCCCTAGTCATTGATGGATTTGACCTAGCGCAAACTGGCCAAAACTTTTTCTAGGCGCTTGAGAGACATGGGGGTTGGGGTTTTGAGCTCCTGAGCATACAGAGCCACCCTCAATTCCTCGAGCTGCCATCGGAAATCAACCAGAGCCTGATCATCAGCCAGAGCATAGGAAGCCGAACCCTTACTGCCCTGCATTTTCTTTTGCCATGGACGGGCCACTGATTCCCAGTCCTTTTGGCACTGCGCGTCTCTTGCGGG
The DNA here is from genome assembly GCF_900096765.1 of Polynucleobacter necessarius. Lineage (NCBI taxonomy): Bacteria > Pseudomonadati > Pseudomonadota > Betaproteobacteria > Burkholderiales > Burkholderiaceae > Polynucleobacter > Polynucleobacter necessarius. The sequence goes on along the minus strand of NZ_LT615228.1, from coordinate 399,788 downwards.
ATTAGCGCGCATTTTTTCGATTCGCATAGCAACCCCTTTTAAGTAACGTGGCAAGTGAACTAATTGGGCATAGGGAATCTCGGCTATAAATTTAGGAAAAATGAGTCCTTGCACTTGCGACTGGATATCTGTATAGGCACTAGCTAATACCGCCTTTGCTTGAGGCATTTTCTTCTGCAGATCAGCATAGGCCTGCAGTGCACTCAAAGCATGCCGAGATATCTCTTGAGCAATTAATGCCAAACGTGGCTTACCCGATTGCAGACGCTCAGCAAATTGCTCTGCGTTATTTGGCAGCGGCTCCGCCATAAAAGCGCGCTCAATGGATAGATTCAAAATCTGCTCAACTAAATTTTCAGCAGAGCCGACATTAATAAACAACAATCCCAACTCCCGAATGCCAGGCAATTGTTTTTGTAATGCTTTGAGTGTGTCTTTATTACCTAAAGCAAAGAGTCTGCACAATCCTTGTTGATGTTGCTTACGAGCTTCTAACAAATCATCAAAGACCTCAAGATCACAGTAATCCGTGCGATCGATCAACGCTGGATAACCAAACAAGGTTTTATTGCCTTTTTGAATTTCCAAGGTCTCAGGAAGCTCTCCAAACTCCCAAGTCTTGTAACCGCCCTGTTCTACTTTGCGGGCCTGATCATTAGCACTAGTCTTAATCTGGCTTGGAACTGCTCTGGATGTAATTTCCACACCCAATTCAGCTTGGGCGACTTCTTGGGCGGCAGCCTGAAAAGCGCTGCGAGCCGTTTGTCCGTACTCAGAACGCAGGCGTGCTAAATTGCGCTCGACCTCGATCTGCCTTCCATGCTCATCAATCAATCGAAAGTTCATGGAGGAGTGTAACGGCAATGCTTCGGGTCTAAAGTCAGTGCGTTTGATTTCTAAACCACGCTCTTTGCGAATGTCTTCAATCAAGCTATCTAAAAAATCACCGGCCCCAAACTGGTCGGATTCTAATTTTCGTTCTAAATAAGACTTCGCATAATCAGGCAGTGGCACACAATGATGTCTCAGTTTTTGTGGCAAGGTTTTGAGCAGCAGCAATATTTTTTCTTCACACATGCCAGGAACCAGCCACTCGCAACGACGACCATCGATTTGATTAAGTTGTGCCAAAGGCACTACGAGAGTGACGCCATCCTTGGGGCTACTGGGTTCAAAGTGATAAGTCAGATTCAGCTGCGCGCCTCCTAGCTTCATCGTCTTGGGATAACGATCTACTGTAATACCAGCAGCCTCATGGCGCATCAGATCCGCCTTTTCAAGGCGGAGCTGGCTATCTAAGTCAGCAGAATTCTTGAGCGCTGCTTTAAGGTCTTCACGATTACAGACTCCCTTGGGTATGCGGGAATCATAAAAAGCAAAGAGTAGTTCGTCATCGACCAATACATCAGGGCGTCGTGAGCGATGCTCTAGAGCTTCGATTTCCTTAATGAGGCGGCGGTTATGCCAAAAGAAACCAAACATGCCTGGATATTTTTTCTTGGCATCGGACTCCGTCTCACGCTGTAACGCGGGCGTATCCATGCGCCCAAACAGTTCCTCTTGTACTAAGGCCTGTCTGATAAAGAGTTCACGCGCTTCCTCAAGATTGTGCGGCTCGTAACGTACTCGGCGTCCGTGATAAATGGGTAAGCCATATAAGGTGCCCCGCTCAAAAGCCAATACCTCACCTTGGCGGTTATCCCAAAATGGATCGCTCAAGGATTTAATCAGGCGATGGGCAGCCACTTTTTCTACCCACTGCGGCTCGATCTTCGCAATGGTACGAGCATACATACGACTGGTTTCTTGTAACTCACCCGCCAAAACCCAAGCGCCCGCTTTTTTGCCGATGGTTGAGCCTGGCCAGATAAAAGGTCGAATACCTCTAGCACCCACATAGCCACCAGTCTTGCTGTTGCGATCAGAAGACTTTTCATCCTCTTCTTTTTTGGCAACATATCCTAATAAGCCCGTCAGCAGAGATAAATGCACTTGCTCATACGTTGCTGGGCTGTCATTTTCTTTCCAGCCCTTCTCCCCCAGCATGGTGTGCAATTGACCATGCACATCACGCCACTCGCGCAAACGTCTTGGTGATAAAAATTTACTACGACAGAGCGTTTCTAACTGGCGATTGCTGTGTTTATGCTGCAAGGCATCTTGATACCAATTCCACAGCTTTACAAAACTCAAGAACTCGGAACGCTCATCAGCAAACTGCAAATGCGCTTGATCAGCAGCTGCGCCCTGATCCATGGGTCGCTCGCGTGGGTCTTGTGTTGCTAATGCCGAGGCAATAATGGTGACCTCTTTAAGAGCATTCTGCTCTTTGGCCGCTAAGAGCATCCTACCTATACGAGGGTCAAGCGGGAGATCAGCCAATTGCTTGCCAATTCGAGTCAGCTTAAAGCTATTATTTAGCTCTTTTCCATCCCTAGGAACAGATTCATCAAACTCAATAGCGTCGAGCTCATCCAATAATTGCACGCCATCGGCAATTGCTCTTCCTAGGGGCTTATCAATAAATGGGAAATGCTGAATCTTCGATAAACGCAATGAACTCATCCGTAACAACACTGCTGCAAGTGAGCTACGTAAAATTTCTGGGTCGGTAAATTTTGGACGAGCTTGATAGTCTTGTTCGCTATAGAGGCGCACGCATATACCATCTGAAACACGACCACAGCGACCCGCTCGCTGATTAGCTGCCGCCTGAGAGATGGGCTCGATCTGTAGCTGCTCTACCTTGTTCCGATAAGAATAGCGCTTCACTCTTGCCAGGCCACTATCAATAACGTAACGAATGTTCGGAACGGTTAAGGATGTTTCAGCAACGTTAGTAGTCAATATAATGCGGCGACCGTTCCCAGGACTAAACACCCTCTCTTGCTCGGCAACAGATTGACGAGCAAATAGGCTCAACACTTCTGGATGAAAACGTTGTTGTAAGACATGATCTTTTCTAAGCGCTTCAGCGCAATCCCGAATCTCACGCTCACCCGGTAAAAACACTAAAACATCCCCAGCGCCAGCTGCCCCCTCTCGCCACAACTTGGCAATCTCTTCTGCAACAGCCTCTGGAATCTCTTTGGCAAGCTTAGATTCTTTTTTGCCATCAGACTTAGCATCTAGCTCTAATGGCGAGTACCTCTGCTGAACCGGAAATAATCTGCCGCTTACCTCAATCACAGGAGCAACTTTGCCATTGAGCGCAAAATGTTCTGCAAAGCGCTGGGCATCAATCGTGGCAGAGGTGATGATGAGCTTGAGATCGGGCCTTTTCGGCAATAACTGTCGTAGATAACCCAATAAAAAATCAATATTGAGACTACGCTCGTGTGCTTCGTCAATGATTAGCGTGTCATAAGCCCGCAGCTGAGGATCTCTTTGAGTCTCGGCCAGCAAAATGCCATCGGTCATCAACTTAATCGAAGCGGTGTTACTAGTTTTATCAGCAAAGCGAACCTGGTAGCCTACATCTTGACCAATGGGAGAGCCGAGCTCCTGTGCAATGCGCTTAGCCGTGGCAGTGGCAGCAATACGCCGTGGCTGGGTATGCCCAATCAACTTGCCTCCATTGATCGTCCCTCGGCCAAGATCCAAACAGATCTTGGGGAGCTGCGTAGTCTTGCCTGAACCCGTCTCACCACAAACAATGACCACCTGATGATTGAAGAGCGCATCCTTGATGAGCTGACGCTGACCAGAGACAGGTAATTCCTCGGGAAAGCGAATTTCTAGCCGACGCCCGGTGTTGGAAGCGAGCACACGCTGAGAGTTAGCTTGGGGTTTTTGTTGGTTTATAGACTCTTGCACCCTATAATTTTCTCACTATGCCGACAAATCCACCAAACCAGGCGCCAGGCGCCGAAGAATCCACTTCTAATTTCCCTTTTGTGGGATGGTTGCGCGATGTTGCGCCCTACATCCACAGCTTCCGAGAGAAGACCTTTGTAATTGCCTTTGCTGGCGAACTGGTTCAAGAAATCGGCCTGGAAAATCTCATTGAAGATATCGCCATGCTGCATGCCATGGGTATGAGGATTGTGTTGGTTCATGGTATTCGACCACAAATTGAAGAGCAGTTCATGCTGCGCAAGATTAAGAGCAAGTTTGGCAAGAGCGCTATGCATAGCTATCGGATTACCGATGCCGCTGCATTAGAGTGCGTCAAAGAAGCTGCTGGTGAATTACGCCTTGATATTGAAGCAGCCTTTAGTCGCGGTCTGCCAAATACACCAATGGCAGGCTCACGTATTTCTGTGATCTCTGGTAACTTTATTACCGCAATGCCAGTTGGGGTTGTTGAGGGCGTTGATTACATTCATACCGGCTTGGTTCGCAAAGTTGACTCAACCTCTATCAAGCTCTCTTTGGATAGCAACAAAATTGTGCTGCTTTCACCTCTTGGTTTTTCGCCAACTGGACAAGCGTTTAATCTTGCATATGAGGATGTAGCGGCTTCTACTGCTGCTGCACTCAAAGCAGATAAATTGATTTTCTTAAGTCCTTACGATGGTTTGCGTGATGCAGAAGGCGACCTCATCACAGAACTCTCAATGCCACAACTTCATGATTATGTTGCGCAGAATAAAGACTTAGATCCTGGCATGAAGAGTCTTCTCAATATCTCTGGTAAAGCAATTCGCGCTGGTGTGAGCCGCGTTCACTTTCTGCCTTGCAATCAAGATGGCGCATTGCTCGAAGAGTTATTTACCCATGACGGTATCGGCATGATGTTGGCTTCATCCGACATCGAAAACTTGCGTGAGGCCAATCAAGATGACGTGGGTGGCATCTTGCAACTCACCATGCCGCTTGAAGAGGAAGGTATTCTTGCTGCCCGCGGTCAAGATGTCATCGAGCGCGATATTCATCGATTCTCCGTCATTGAGCATGACCGTGTACTCTTTGGCTGCGCCGCCCTCTTCCCATTCCCTAATGGAGTGGGCGAACTTGCCTGCCTAGCTGTCGATCCTGACGTTCAAGGCTCTGGTGACGGTGAAAGATTACTCAAACGTATTGAAATGAGAGCCAAACAAGAGGGCATCAAAAAATTATTTGTTCTGACAACCAGAACAGAACACTGGTTCCTCAAGCGTGGCTTCAAACGCGCTACGGTTGATGATCTGCCAGAAGAAAGAAAGCAAATTTATAACTGGGATCGCAAGTCCATGGTTTTAACGAAAGATCTATAAGAAAGGCATTACAGATGGCACGCATGGTTCAATGCATCAAATTAAACAAAGAAGCTGAGGGCATGGATTTTGCCCCATTACCCGGCGAGCTAGGCAAACGTATTTGGAATCAAGTCTCCAAGGAAGCTTGGGCTGCTTGGCTGAAACAACAAACTATGCTGATTAATGAAAACCGCCTAAATATGGCCGATCCCCGCGCACGCCAATATCTCTTAAAACAAGTTGAGAAATACTTCTTTGAAGGTGGTGCCGATATGGCTCAAGGCTACGTGCCACCTGCTGAGTAAATTGCGACTTTAGTATTGCGATACAGCATAAAAATATTTCTCAAAAGAAGTTTTTATTGTTGACACAGTAAAAACACAGGCATAGGATGTAATCGTGGTGAGGCAGAGAGAGTGCCCCGCTACATTGGCGAAAGCCAATAAAAATAAGCGCATCTATGCGCTTATAGGCTAAGGAACCAAATACCTTCCGAGCGCCTGCGCCATGCAAACCATGGCAAACAACCCGATGGGCATACCCCGTCGGGTTTTTTATTCCCTAAATAAATCTTCTAGAGCAGCAGTTAGAAAGTAATACGCTCAACCTCAGAGGCATTACTGACCAACAAGATATTGGCTTTTTCTTTTGCAAAGAGGCCAACAGTAATGACGCCAGCAATTTGATTGATTTGCGCCTCCAAATTGATTGGATCTGTGATTTGCAATCCCGACATATCTAAAATCCAGCCGCCGTTATCCGTAACAAAAGGCTCGCTTGGAGTTTGATTTAAGTCTGCTCTAGTACTTTTGGCTAAACGTAGAGTGACTTTACCTCCAAACTTCTCCAGCTCACGGCTAACTACACCTTTAGCTAGCGGAATAATCTCAACGGGAAGCGCAAATTTACCTAAGACAGGCACTTGCTTAGAAGAGTCGCAAATGCAAATAAATTGCTTGGCCATAGAGGCAATAATCTTCTCGCGTGTCAGCGCTCCGCCCCCACCTTTGATCATATTCCCCAACGGATCAATCTCATCTGCACCATCTACGTAAGCAGGCAGGCCTTGGACATCATTTGGATCGAGTACTTTGAAGCCATACTTTAGTAGGCGCTCGGTAGTAGCATTTGAGCTAGAGATTGTTCCCGCAAAATGATCTTTATGCAGCGCCAGGGCATCAATAAAGCAGTTCGCAGTAGAGCCCGTACCAACGCCCAATACCTGACCTGCAGGAAGCTTGAGCACCTCATCACGAGCTGCCTCGCCTACCATTTGCTTGAGTTGATCCTGGTTCATATAACTGCGCAATGCCCTTATACCTTTATTGGAACTGAGTATTTAATACATCTATCATATGATAGAAAAACCTTTTAAAGCAGACTAAATTAGCCATGAATAGCAACTCTTTAGCCCAAAGCAAACTCGAGCAGCTCAAGCAATTGACAACGGTAGTCGCCGATACCGGCGATTTTGAGCGCATGAAAGAGTTTCAACCCCAAGATGCCACCACCAACCCCTCACTCATTTTAAAGGCTGCCCAGCAACCGAATTACCAATCCTTGGTTAATACCGTCAAAGCTGCTCACCCAGATTTAAACCCCACCGAGCTAGTTGACTACATCTTGGTTGCATTTGGTTTAGAAATCTTAAAAATTGTTCCCGGCCGCGTATCGACAGAGGTCGATGCCAGACTATCTTTTGATACCAAAGCAACCATCACTAAAGCAAAACATTTAATTGGTTTATATGAATCCCATGGCATCAATCGTCAGCGCATCTTAATTAAGTTGGCAGCCACCTGGGAGGGCATTGCAGCCGCAAAAGAGTTAGAGGCAGAAGGAATTCATTGCAATATGACCTTGCTATTCTCGCTTGTGCAAGCAGCGGCCTGTGGCGCTGCAAATGCAAAATTGATTTCACCATTTGTAGGCCGAATTACCGATTGGCACAAGGCCAAGCTAGGAGCCAATTGGAGTGACGCCAATCATGGTGGCGCAAATGATCCTGGCGTAAGCTCCGTTAAACGAATATTTCACTATTACAAACACTTTGGCATCCCCACTGAAATTATGGGCGCCAGCTTTCGCAATACCACTCAGATTTTAGAGCTTGCAGGCTGTGATTTATTGACAATTAGTCCTGAGCTATTGGCTGATTTAAGCGCAGGAACGATGACTGTGATCAAGAAGCTGGATGCAGCCAACGCGAAAGCAGCCTTAAGTACTGAAAAGATTGTGCCACTCAAATTAGATGAATCTAGCTTTAGATTGCAACTGAATAATGATGCAATGGCCACGGAGAAACTAGCTGAAGGCATTCGTAACTTCTGCATTGATACAGAAAAGCTAGAGACTTTGCTTTCAAAATAAATCTCAAAAGAAAAACAGCCCCAAGGCGGTCTTTTCGATTTGTCGTGCCAGTTATTTTTTGGCAGTATTGATGCCAAGCAAGCTATAAGCCCCGCAATAACCAAGCGCCCCAGTTAAAGCAATTCCGATCCAAGCCCAAGGGCCAGTAATTCCGAATCCAGCCAAACCCATCAGGGTGACGCCAACTGTCATACGAAGAACGCGATCAGTGTGGCCAACATTGCATTTCATATAAACCCCCTTAGTTTGTTTTGATATTTCAGCTTAGGCTTATTTAGTGGTTTTAGCAAGACGTTGTCGCAGGGCCTCATACAAACATACGCCACTAGCAACGGATACATTCAAACTAGAAACTACACCTTGCATAGGAATGTGCACCAACTCATCACAGGTTTCTTTTGTGAGGCGACGCATACCCTCACCTTCAGCACCCATCACGATAGCGATAGATCCCTTGAGATCAATATCGTAGATAGACTTTTCTGCCTCATCATCAGTCCCAATGAGCCAGACGCCCGCTTCTTGCATCTCTTTCATGCTGCGTACTAAGTTGGTAACGGTAATCACCGGTATCACCTCGGAAGCGCCACTAGATACTTTGCTTACTGTGGCATTGATGGAGGCTGAACGATCTTTTGGGATCACAACAGCGTTCACTCCAGCACCATCAGCCACTCGCAAACATGCGCCAAAGTTATGGGGATCCGTTACGCCATCCAAGACTAGAAATAGTGGCTTTTGCTGAGTCTCTTCAACATCCTCAATGACTTCAGTGATGGTACGAGCTACCGTCATTTTTTCAGCCAAGGCAACAACACCCTGATGACGATCGTGACCAGTCAATTTATGTAAACGCTCAGCATCAGCTGCATGCAAGCGTTCACCCAATATCTCTTCTGCCTGCTTTAAGAAATCCCCCATCCGCCTATCTCGACGACTAGGATCAAAGTAAACCGATTTCAGGCTATCTGGATCAACGCGCAAACGCGCTTGAACCGCATGAAATCCAACTAATATTTGTTTCATTCTGCTATTGACTCTTATGATATATTTTGACTTATCACTTATTTACGGCGCGCTTTAGTATTGCGCACTGGCGGCTTCGTACCGGCAGGTTTACCAACAGATCTCCCAGGCTTAGCTTTGCCATTTTTGCGACTCGCCTTACTCTTAGACTGATTAGCCCCTAAAATACCCGCCGATTTTGCGGCATTGATATTAATGCCGCTTGGTTTTTGCGGCGCCTTATGATCTGGGCGACTCCGATTGGGGGCTGCCTTCTTGCTAGGTCTACCAGTATCGGCCGCCAATATCAGCTGACGACGATTCGATGAACTGCTACCCTCTACACCAGAGTTCTTGACCAGACTGAATTCAATTTTTCGAGCATCCAAGTCGACGCGACTCACTAACACATGGACTCGATCACCTAAGCGATAACGAATACCAGTTCGCTCACCGCGTAATTCTTGGCGAGCTTCATCGTACTGAAAATAATCACCTCCTAGCTCAGTGACATGAACCATGCCCTCAACAAAGAGATTTTCCAACTGAACAAATAAACCAAAATTGGCAACGCCGGTAATCGTACCAGCGTATTCTTGACCCAAATGGTCGCGCATGTAGTAACACTTGAGCCATGCCTCTACATCACGCGAGGCCTCATCAGCACGCCGTTCATTGGAAGAACAGTGCACACCGAGTTGACCCCAGATTGGGAGAGCGGCATTCGCGCCCTTTGGTGCTCTGACCCCCTTAGCTGCGACAGCTTTAGCATCACTTTGTGATTTTTTCGCGTTCACAGCATTTTCTCTGCCCTTACCCTTACGAGGCAAAGTTAAATTCAGGGGAACTTTTGGTGGCAAAACAGGCGCATACGGCTTCTTTTGCAAAATGGACTTGATCACGCGGTGAGTCAACAGGTCTGGATAACGACGAATTGGACTTGTGAAATGAGAATATGCTGGGTACGCTAAACCAAAGTGTCCTTCGTTATCAGGTTGGTACATCGCTTGCTGCATAGAACGTAAAACAACAGACTGCAACATATTAGCATCAGGACGATCTTTAATCTCACGCATTAATTTAGCAAAGTCACGAGGCTTGGGTTTTTCACCGCCGCCGAGCGATAAGCCTGAGGTGCGCAAGACTTGACGTAAGGTGACAAGCTTTTCCTCAGATGGCTCACCGTGTACGCGGTATAGACTGAGATGCTTATTTTTATCAATAAAGTCAGCAGCACAGACGTTGGCTGTCAACATACACTCTTCAATCAATCGATGAGCGTCGTTGCGAAGTCTAGGCTCAATACGCAAAATCTTGCCGAGCTCATTGCTAATGATTTGGGTTTCAGTGGTTTCGAACTCAATGGCACCCCGTTTTTCTCGGGCTGATAGTAGGATCTTAAAAAGTGAATACAGATTGGTCAGTAAAGGGCGGAATTGCGCAAAACGCGCGGCTTCAGGCCCCTTGCTATTAGAAAGAATCTCCCAAACAATATCGTAAGTAAAGCGCTGTGCCGAGTGCATGACCGCTGGATAGAATTGATATGCGAGCACTACGCCATTGTTATCAATCACCGAGTCGCACACCATACACAGACGATCAACACCTGGGTTCAGAGAGCATAGGCCGTTAGAGATTTTCTCTGGCAGCATCGGAATAACTCTTCTGGAGAAGTAGACCGAAGTAGCACGAAGAAGTCCCTCATCATCCAATGGGTGGCCTGGCTTTACATAATGAGATACGTCTGCGATTGCTACGATCAAACGCCAAGCCTTAGTCTTGCCATACATGACTGGCTCACAGTAAACCGCATCATCAAAGTCACGGGCATCAGCACCGTCAATAGTAACTAATGGTACATCGCGCAAATCTACGCGACCTTCTAAATCCTCTTGCTGAACGCTATCAGGCAGTGCGGCTGCTTCTTTCATGGCCGCTACTGAGAACTCATGGGGAACGCCGTATTTGCGAACAGCGATTTCGATCTCCATACCGGGATCATCGATCTCCCCTAAGACTTCAACTACGCGCCCTACTGCCTGACGATAGCTATCTGGGTAATCAATAATTTCAACGCTAACGACTTGACCCAGCTTTGCTTGGCCCTGACCTTTTGGTGGAATCAAGATATCGTGACCAATACGCTTATCTTCTGGGGCAACAATCAGCACACCGTTTTCATTTAAAAGGCGGCCAATCACCACCTTATTGGCGTGCAAAACTACCTCTACGATTTGTCCCTCAGGGCGACCGCGTCGATCTGTTCCTAGAACTCTGACATTGACTCTATCGCCATGCATGACACGGGACATTTCTCTCTCTGAGAGGAATATATCTTCACCAGCGTCATCAGGAATAACAAATCCATCTCGATGTCCTTGTACCGTTCCTAAGCGGTCAGCCTCACGCGGCACCAAGTCTTTTGCTTTACGCATTTAATTCCTTCGGCAATACATGCCCTATCTATATATCTACTGATATTGATTGTTGTTATGAATAAGGCTACTGTATCAAACCACCAAGTCTGAAAGAAAAAAGCCAAATTGGGGTTAAAAAGCCTTAAAACGCCTATCCCCCTACAATAGAGACATGCCCAGGTGGCGAAATTGGTAGACGCACCAGCTTCAGGTGCTGGCGATCGTAAGGTTGTGGGGGTTCGATCCCTTCCTGGGCACCAAACTCCTCTGATAAACCTTAGATGGGGTCAAATGACCAAAACGCAAGGCCACCCTAGAGAGAAAAACGCGTGAATTTAGCTCTACTCAAGAAATCAGGCAAACAAGCTCCGAAAATTAGCCTCTTTTCAGCTACCGCCCTGGGTATTGGCGGCATGATGGGGGCGGGCCTATTCTCCTTACTAGGTACCGCCAGCATGCATGCTGGCACCCATATCCCTTTAGCGTTTTTGCTAGGCGCAATTGCAGCCTCTTTTTCAGTCTACTCCTATGCCAAATTGGGCGCTACCTTTCCTAGCAGCGGCGGCGCAGCCACGTTTACTGTGATGAGTTTTGGACCCGGAGTCATTTCAGGCGGATTAAATGTATTTCAATATATTGCGTACCTGATCGCAGCAGCCTTATATGCCGCTGGATTTTCAGAGTATACGAACACCTTGATGGGCTCCAGCCTATCTCCAACAGAAGTAAAAGTGGTGGGCGCAGTCATTGTGGTGGCTTGCGCCGGCATTAACTTACTCGGTGCCGACATTGTTGGGCGGGCAGAAACCTTAGCTATTGGTTTTGTAACCATTGCTCTACTACTCTTTTCTGCAGGCGGCATTCATATAGCTAATGTTCATCAATTTAAAATGTCTTCTTGGTCAATTGATGGCATTGCGATTGCAACAGGCATCCTGTATATCAACTATCAAGGCTTTGGCGTGGTGACCAATTCCTCCAATGCGATGCAAGAGCCGCAAAAAGAATTGCCCCTCGCGATGTTCTCCGCATTAGTGTTGGTAACGATTGCCTATGTACTAGTAAGTACTGCAGCTATACTGCAGCTATCTTGCTCATGACCCCCGCGCAAATACTTCAATATAGCGGCCACGTACTTGCTAATGCAGCGCAGATCGTCGCCGGAAAACTAGGCTTTATTGTGATTGCCTCGTGTGCCCTGCTTGCCTGTGCGGCAGCATTAAATGCAACCATCTTTGCCGCCTCTAATATTGCAGCCGATATGGCTAGCAAGAGCTCCATCTCCAAACTATTAGGCGATAACATCCTTACGACGCAGACCCGCGCTCTGAGCGCCTCAGCATTAATCGTAATCGTTCTAGTGTTAATTTTTCCACTTGATGTTGTTGGCAAGATGGCAAGCTTAGCGTTTTTGCTGGTTTACGCTGCTATCACTTTTGGTCATATTAGGGTTCGTAAACAAACCCATGCTCAGTTATGGCCGCTCTGGTCTGCCATTGTTGTCAATCTGACTTTATTTGTAACGCTATTTATTAATGTTATTCAGACGGCACCAGGAAGTGCGATTGCCTTAAGCCTAGCACTTTTTGGATCATTTGGCCTGGAAGCCCTCTCAAGAAAACTTCTCAGAGCTCAATTATTGACAAAAGATTAAAGTCAAACACCCATAGTTCTATGCAAGATCTTGGGTTTCATTTCTTCCCAAAGACTTTCAAAATCTTCAATTTTTTCTTCTGAAAGTTTTACAGGATCATATAGATGACCAAATACGATAGATTCTCTTTTCACGAGAATCTTCTCAAACTCTGATAGGCCAATTGGCTTATCGTCCATGTCACGCGTCAGTTCAGCCGAACATACAATAGCCTCACTATCGTCTTCATCGACAACGGCAAACTCAATATATTGCTGGTTTTTTTCCACGATCACCAAAGTGCCGCGGGAATAGCTTACGGCATCATGCTCTTGAACAATATAGGCCAAAAATTGATCTTCATCGGCTCTTTCCATCTGCAGATCATCAATAAAGAAAAGGTATTGACTGCCGCTACCGTTAACTAAGGTAAATACCTTTGGGACAACACTATGGCCCAGAGCGACATTACGGTAGTAAGTAGCAATTTCTACAGCAAGATTTTCTGAAAAGAGATGCATAGTAATTTCACATCAATTAAATGATTAGCTTAAGTGCTTTTTAAAGAATTCCATCGTGCGCTCCCAGGCCAACTCTTCAGCTTGTTGGTTGTATTGCAGCGGCGGCATACCCCGAGAATCCGACTTCGGATTAGCAAACGCATGCTTGGCGTCGTAGCGCTGAAAATCAAAAACTACGCCAGCATCTTTTAGCTTAGCTTCTAGCTGATCTACTCCTGAGATCGCAAAGAAATCATCGTGGATGGCCCAGTGAGCCAACATTGGTTTAGTAATGGCCCCGGCATCCACATACTCTAGTGGAGGATAGCCATACCAAACCACCGTTCCATCTAGCTCAGGAACGTTGCATGCAGACAATACAGTTAAGGCACCACCCATACAAAAGCCAGTGACCGCAACTTTACTACTACCAGTGGCTTTTAAATGCTGAACTGCCCCACGAATATCTTGACTAGCAGCATCGCCAAAATTGAGGCCACTCATTAAGTGCTCTGCTTCCTCAGCCTCAAGAGCCAACTTGCCACGATATAAATCTGGAACTAGAGCGCGATAGCCAGCACTAGCAAGACGATCAGCCACTGCCTTCACCTCAGAATCCAAGCCCCACCATTCTTGGATGACCACAACGCCAGGCGCACCGACTGTATTTGCCGGCTCCGCTAAATAGGCACTTACTACACCACCATCTGGTCTTTTAAATTCAATCATCAAAACCCCTTTATTGTTTATCTTTGTTTTTATTATCAGAATGAATATATCCTACCAGCCAAAATGTGAGCAAGCCACAAACAGTGGCACCATAGCCAACTAGGTTGTAATGCTCCATTTGGCCGTCTACTGCAATCGTCACTACCCAGCCAGCCACTACTGAGGCTATCCCTGATGAAAGCATTTGAATAGAACCCACCAGACTCATAAAAGTACCGCGAATTTTGGGCTCAACCATTTGCGTCACGATAGCCATCGTCGGAATCATCCGCCCCGAGATCAGAATAAAAAACGCTGCTTGGTTCACCAACACAACCCACAGGGGAACAGGGGTCAAGTGGGTTGTAATCAGTATCGGCACTAAGCTAATGATTGCGAGCACTCGAAAGACCCGCACCTTGCCATATAGATCGGCCATATGCCCAATAAATCTGGAACTCATCAGCGTGGCAATACCGCCACAAAGATAAATTAGTGAAATGTAAGAGTTAGCTACCCCCACATTGGCAGTTAAATACAAAGCGATGTAGGGAATGACCGAGAAACCCGTCACCATCACTAAGCCAATGAACAAGAATGCGCGTAAATGGTGATGGGCAACTAGGACTTCATAGATCTGCTTAAAGCGACTACCCTCTTGTACATGATGCAGATGCCCAGATATCTTGGGAATGTTGCGATATCCCACCAAGAGAATCAAGACGGAGATCAAGCCAATAAACATAAACGGTGCACGCCAGCCCAAGAAACTAATATGGCTTGCCAAAAATAAACTCGGGGGGACACCAGCAACAGTCGATACCGAAAAAGCAGCCATGACTGTTCCTAATGCCTTGCCTCGGCGCTCAAACGGAATAGAGTCTGCAACAATAGTCTGCACTAAAGACCCCAATATTCCGCCGAAAGCTCCGGCACAAGCACGAGCAATAAACAGCGTGTGATAGTTAGGCGCAAATCCACACGCTACAGTGGCAACAATAAAGCAGATATACAAACCCAAGAGCAATTGGCGTCTTTCAAAACGATCGATGTAATAGGTGGCAAAGACCCCCGCCACTGCAGCAGCAAAAGTATAAGAAGACAGCAACAAACCAAATTGATGGGTATTGATGGATAAAGCGGCAATGAACTGAGGCCCTAAAGGCATCATGATCATGAAATCCAAAATATGCGTGAACTGAATGCCTGCCAATGCCAGCAAGAAGAAGCGTTCTTGCTGGCGGGATTCAAATAGATTTTGAGAATGAGCTTGAGTCAAGGGTTTGCTTTACACGTATTAATCAATATGACATTATCCTTCTTGATACTTATTTTTGCTCAGACACATATGACCGCCGAAGTGATTTCCTTCTCCCAGCCCATTTTAGAAACTACAGTCTTGGGGATACCAGCAATACCATTGATCACTGACATTTTCTTTGGAATCTTGGGGCTAATCATTATTTTGATATTTCATGGGAGCGGCATTAACCACATCATCATGCGCTTTGAGAGAAAATCAAATAAGAATTTAGAGCATGGTCAATACAACCGTGTATTTATACATTTTTATACTTCATTTTTCTTTATTGCCTTAGTACACATCTTTGAAATTCTCTTATGGAGCCTCTTCCTTTTGGGTCTTGGCCTAATGAATGACGCTGTTCAGGCCTTGTTATTTGCTGGCAGCTGCTACACCACTGTTGGCTTTGTGGCCGATACATTGCCAGCTGGCTGGAAGAGTCTTGCTTTCTTCATTGCATTTACCGGCTTATTTTCCCTGGCATGGACCACTTCAGTCATGATTGGGATGACCAATACATACAAAGCAGCCTGGAATCTCAAATACGGTCAGGATGACCTTAGCTCATCTTAATGTAGTAGCCATATACGCAGCGACTGCCACCCCGAGAGGGATCATGCGTATCGTAAATGACGCCATCGATCACTGTAGTGAGGTGCTTTGAGACTTTCACGATCAACGTTCCCTTGGGTAAGTCATTGGGTCTGAGATGCACCCGACAGCCAGCACCCACTCAAAACCGTGCGCCAGAATGTAATCATGAAAGACGTTGCGATGATTGCCATTGCGAGGTGATGAGCCCCGCTGATTTAATAAGCGGGATAATTTGTCATCTCGCTCCTGTGCATATCGTGCATTAGCCTCGCGCAGATCTTCATACACCTGCAGGTAAGGCAGATTTGCAGCAATTGCAATCGATCTGACTACGCAATCCCCTGCTCCACCTTTAAACCCAGCCTCAGCCCTTCCCCCATCATTTTGTTTCAATGGAAACACAGAGGGTGCTGAAGAAAATAGATTAAAGAAACTCAACATAGCATCGGATCAATAAAAAAATGGATTTGCTTTGTGGGCAAATCCATTTGTAGTGGCGTTAGCCAGATACTTACTTGGCTTGTGCTTTCTTAACTTCCAAGCGCCATGCATGCAAGAGCGGCTCTGTGTAACCATTAGGCTGCTCAAGACCCTTGAAAATCAAATCGCTTGCCGCTTTATAAGCGTATGAATCTTGGTAGTTTGGCATCATTGGCTTATAAAGTGGATCTCCAGCATTTTGGCCATCAACTACTTTAGCCATACGCTGCAAAGCCTCATTCACTTGATCAGCAGTAACAATGCCGTGCAATAACCAGTTGGCAATGTGCTGACTAGAGATACGCAAAGTAGCACGGTCTTCCATCAAGCCTACATTATGAATATCTGGAACCTTAGAGCAACCAACACCCTGATCAATCCAGCGAACTACATAACCCAAGATCCCCTGGCAATTGTTATCTAATTCCTGAGCAATCTCTTCTTTAGACCAGTTTAGCTTCTCAGCCACTGGAATGGTTAATAGGTCATCAACTAAAGCTTCAGCCTGGGCAGCAGTATCGAGCTTTTCCATTTCTTTTTGGAGTTCAGCAACATTTACTTGGTGGTAGTGCAAAGCATGCAAGGTTGCTGCAGTCGGTGATGGAACCCATGCGGTATTCGCACCCGCCTTTGGATGAACAATCTTTTGCTCAACCATGGCTTTCATCATGTCAGGCATTGCCCACATACCCTTACCGATTTGAGCGCGACCACGTAAACCGCAATCAAGACCAGCAAACACATTACGACGCTCATAGGCTGACAGCCACTTACTGGTCTTCATATCACCTTACGAATCATTGGGCCTGCATACATCGAGGTATGCATTTCATCGCCAGTACGATCCAAGAAGCCAGTATTAATAAAGGCAACGCGCGCACCAGCTGCAGCAATCGCCGCCTTGATGTTGGCACTCATGCGGCGCTCTTCATCCATGATGCCTAACTTCACGGTATCTGCTGGCAAGCCCAGCAACTTCTCCACACGACCAAACAATTCAGCAGCAAAAGCCACTTCTTCAGGGCTGTGCATTTTTGGCTTAACGATGTAAACAGAACCTTTGCGGGTGTTACCAATGGCTTGAGTTACAGGACGGTTGATGTCGTACAAAGCAATCAATACAGTTACAACTGCATCCAAGATACCCTCGTAAATCTCTTTGCCTTCACCAGTAATAATCGCTGGGTTTGTCATCAAGTGACCCACATTGCGTAGGAATAAGAGCGAGCGACCATGCAATGTCACAACGCCATCTTTTGCATTCACTGCACCAATTCCGGCCTTGTACTTGCGGTCAGGATTCAGAGTACGAGTAAAGGTTTTGCCGCCCTTGCTCACTTCTTCAACTAAAGTACCTTTTAAAATACCGAGCCAGTTTTCATAAGCAAGTACCTTGTCATCGCCATCCACTGCAGCAATGGAATCTTCCAAATCCAAAATCGTAGACAGCGCAGCTTCCAAAACCACATCATTGATGCCGGCAGGATCGCCAGAGCCAATTGTTTTGGTTTTATCAATCTCAATATCAATCACCATTGTTGCGAAGAAGCACTGAGCTAGGTGCAGATGCCTCACCTTGATATCCTACGAATTGCTTTTCATCAGCCAGGCCAGTAGCACTACCGTCTTTAAGCTTCACGGACAGCTTATCGCCATCTACTGTATAAGCTACCGCATCTTTGTGTGACCCCTTAGCTAGTGGTGCAGCTTGATCTAAGAAGTTGCGTGCATAGGCAACCACCTTTGCGCCACGAATGGGGTTGTATGCGCCTGTCTTAGTAGCGCCATCTTCTTCTGAGAGCACATCAGTGCCGTAAAGAGCATCATACAAAGAACCCCAACGAGCGTTTGCTGCGTTCAAAGCATAACGTGCATTTAACACTGGCACCACCAATTGAGGACCAGCTTGCAATGCCAACTCATCGACAACGTTCTGGGTCGTAAATGTTAGTCAATAGGTTAAAAATTACTCAATAAAACATTTTCCATCAATCCCTAAAAGGATGCTGAAGCAAGATGGTTTCGTCACGCTCTGGGCCTGTAGAGACCATTGCGATAGGCTTACCCGCCACCTCCTCAATACGACGCAAGAAATTTTGCGCTTCTACCGGCAATTTATCCCACTCGCGGATTCCAAAAGTGCTACCCTTCCAGCCCGGGAAATCCTCATAAATTGGCTCACAACGGGCTACTGATTCAGCACCCCTCGGCAAGACATCCAATTTCTTTCCGTCGAGGGTATAGCCAACACACAAACGAATAGTCTCTATCCCATCGAGTACGTCTAATTTGGTAATACATAGGCCAGATAAGCCGTTGATTTGAATGGAGCGCTTGAGTGCTGCGGCATCTAGCCAACCAGTTCGACGTGGACGACCAGTGACTGAACCAAACTCTTTACCAACTTCAACCAGACGCACCCCAATCGGATCTTGTTTTGCAGGGTTATCGTGGTCATACAGTTCGCTCGGGAAAGGACCTGCACCAACGCGAGTGCAATAGGCTTTGGTAATACCTAAGATGTATTGCAATGAATCAGGACCAACACCAGAACCTGCTGCTGCATTGCCCGCTACGCAGTTACTTGAAGTG
This sequence comes from Polynucleobacter necessarius, assembly GCF_900096765.1. Lineage (NCBI taxonomy): Bacteria > Pseudomonadati > Pseudomonadota > Betaproteobacteria > Burkholderiales > Burkholderiaceae > Polynucleobacter > Polynucleobacter necessarius. The sequence goes on along the minus strand of NZ_LT615228.1, from coordinate 381,006 downwards.
ACATAGGGATAAGTGCCATGATCAATATCAAGTAAAGTGCCTTGCGCACCTTCGAACAATAGGTTCTGACCAGATTGCTCAGCCGCATAGAGGGCGCTTGAGACATCCACCACCATAGGCTTAATGCGCTCTGCGTAAGACATCGCTTCAGTAAGCGTTTTCTCATAACTAACCGGCTCTGCACCATAGTAATTTGTGAGCATGAAATTGTGATATTCCAAATTCTCACGCAATTGCGCAGCAAACTTTTCTGGATAGAACAAATCCTGAACACGCAAAGCACGGCGAGCTACTTTATCTTCATAGGCTGGACCGATACCACGACCAGTGGTGCCGATCTTTGCTTCACCGCGTTTTTTCTCACGCGCATGGTCAATCGCTACGTGATAAGGAAGAATCAAAGTGGTTGCTTCGGAGATCTTCAAACGAGATTGAACATCCAGACCAGCAGCTTCAAGTTCACCAATCTCTTTGAATAGAGCCTCAGGAGAAAGCACTACGCCATTACCGATGTAGCAAATTACATCTTTATGCATGATTCCAGAAGGAATCAAACGCAAAATGGTCTTCTTGTCGCCAATAATGAGGGTGTGACCAGCATTATGTCCACCCTGAAAGCGAACAACTGCTTGAGCATGATCAGCTAACCAGTCAACTGCTTTACCTTTGCCTTCATCACCCCACTGGGTGCCAATGACAACGACGTTACGACCATGTGCTTGCTGCTTTGAAGACATATTGAAATCCAAAAAGATAATGACAAAATAATTTTAAGAGTGACTTATTCCCGCTTTACTTCTGCTTTACTTCCCAAGAGTTGCCCTGCTTGATTAACTCTCGATCACATTCATACTCGGTAGCCTCAACTAATTCCCCTGGAAGAACTTGAATCACCACTTCGCCTTTGCTACGTAAATCAGCAATAGCTCTATCTAGTGCAGCATCCTGAACCCAAGGGGCTAGAATCGCCAGCTTTTGCACACTTAACGGAGACAAGCTGGCTAGCGTTAACAAGTCTAAAGAGAAGCCTGTCGCTGGACGTGATCGACCAAAGGCCTGACCCACTTGATCATAACGACCACCCCGTGCAATCGGTTGTGGCAAGCCATCAACATACGCCGCAAACATCACGCCGCTGTGATATTGATAGCCACGCAAATCCGCCAAATCAATACTGAACTCAACACCTTTAAATTGATTGGCTGCGAAAACAACCCTTTCTAAATCAGCTAAGGCCTGATCAATTGCTGCATGATGGGGCAAAGCTTTTTTTGCTGTAGTCAACACTTCGGCACAGGGGCCATTTAATTCAGTCAAAGTTAGTAATGCTTGAGCTATTGGCGCAGGCAAACAAGCGGCCCACTGACGCAGTCGAGGACGATCCTTGCTCTGCAAAAAGCCGTACAAGGTTTCGATCGTCTCTTTATCGAGCTGATGATCTGCCAAGATGCCAGTCAAAATGCCGGCATGCGATAAATCCAGGTAAACATTTTTCAAGCCCGCAACATCAAGTGTTTTAATTAGTAAGGTGATGGCCTCAAAATCAGCCTCCCAGTTGGAGCAGCCATAAATCTCAGCGCCTAACTGCAATTGTTCGCGCGAAGAGCCGCCTACAGGCGTGCGAGCATGGGCTACAGAGCCAGCGTAGCAAAGACGGGTAACACCAGCACGATTGAGCAGATGAGCGTCAATACGAGCAACCTGTGGGGTGATATCAGCACGCAAGCCCAAGGTACGGCCAGACAACTGATCGACTAACTTGAATGTTTGTAGATTCAAATCAGAACCGGTACCCGTCAGCAAAGAGTCCAAAAATTCCAAAATCGGAGGAGCAACCAACTCGTAACCATAGGATTGATATAAATCCAAAATGGCACGACGCAAAGTCTCTACCTTACGAGCCTGTACTGGCAATACATCAGCAATATCTTCAGGAAGTAACCAACGATTCATTATCTAGACCATTCATCTATTGTTTTTTGTGAAGATACTTGAAGAACTCACCATTGGGCTCGACCACCATGATGTCTTTTTTATCTTTGAAAGCGCTGCGATAGGCTTCTAAGCTCTGATAGAACTGAGCAAAATTTAGGTCGCGACCAAACGCCTCAGCATATAGAGCAGCAGCTTTTGCATCTCCAGCCCCTTTAATCTTTTGCGCTTCACGATAAGCCTCAGCCAAAATAGTATCGCGTTGACGTTCAGCATTCGCACGAATCTTGTCTGATTCTGCTGCCCCTGTAGAGCGTAACTCATTGGCCACCCGCTTACGCTCTGCTTCCATGCGACGATACACAGAGTCACTAATTTCCGCTAAAAGATCAACCCGTTTGAGGCGAACATCTACAATCTCAACGCCGATATCAGAGGCATCATCAGCCACCTTCTTGCGAATACCTTGCATGACCTCTTCGCGCTGATCAGAAATCAACTCACGAACAGTACGCTTGGTAAATTCTTCATTTAATGCAGAACGAACCAGCTGGGTCAATCGGTCTTGCGCTAAGCGCTCATCTCCTTTAAAGCTAATGAAGAATTTGCGTGGGTCAACAATACGCCACTTGACGTAAGAGTCCACCAAGAGATTTTTCTTTTCAGCGGTAATAAAGCGCTCAGCTTCTGGGTTATCAATCGTCAAAATGCGGCGATCAAAGAAGCGTACATTTTCAAATGGAGCAGGCCATTTCACTTGCAGGCCAGGCTTCTCAATCACGCGCACAATCTGCCCGAATGAAAAGACCACTGCAAACTTGCGTTGATCGACAATAAAAATGCTCGATGACAGCACATACATTAATGCAATGAAAGCAATACCGGCGGCAATCAGGCGATTAGCATTCATTATCGAGAATCCCGATCACGGCTACGCAGCGCATCGCGTTTATCGGATGCCTTTTCATTGGTGGTATTAACTGCTGACGTAGCAGTAGGCACCGCGCAGGAGCAGAAGAGCTTACTGAACCCGCGCTCACAGAGCCTGTTGTTGTGGCATTGGTTTGATTGCTTTGAGTACTTTGTTGCGTGCCTTGCGTGCTTACTTGAGCACTCTCCGCACTAACTTGCGCCACAATCTTGTCGAGAGGTAAATACAGCAGACTATTGCTCTTATTGGTGTCGACCAAAACCTTGGTGACGTTGGAATACATCTCGCGCATAGTGTCGTTGTACATACGGTCGCGCATAGCCTGAGGGGCCTTAGCGTATTCGACAAAAATTTGTTTAAAGCGCGCGGCATCACCTTCAGCCGTAGCCACCACACGCGCCTTGTAACCCTCTGCCTCTTGGATCAAGCGAGCAGCAGTACCCTTCGCGCGCGGGATGATGTCATTAGCATAGGCCTCCCCCTCACTCTTCAAGCGCTCTTGATCTTGACCGGCTTTAACAGCATCATCAAACGCAGCCTGCACTTGTTCTGGTGGCTGGACGTTTTGCACGGTAACACTCGTCACATAGATGCCTGCCTTATAGCTATCCAGAATTTTTTGGATTGAAGCAGCTAAGTCGACGCCAATTTTCTCGCGCCCTTCATATAAAACCGTATCCATCTTGCTGCGCGCAACAATTTCACGAACGGCAGTTTCTGCAGCTTGCACCACGGCTGTATCGGGATCGCGATTATTAAATAAATAATCAGTCGGATCTTTTAAACGGTACTGAACAGCAAAACGTACATCAATAATGTTTTCATCTTCAGTCAACATCAATGAATCTTTTTGATTGGTTGCCTTAATTAACACAGGACGACCCACCTCAACAGAGCGCACTCCAGAAAGATTGACGGTCTCCTCTGTTTGAATAGGCCAAGGCAAGTGCCAATTGATGCCGGGCTTAGCGGTGTAGTCATACTTACCAAAAGTTAGAACGACGCCAGGCCTGTCCTTCTTGAATAATAAAAAAGCCACTGCATACCCAAATAAAGCAGACGATTGCCGCAGCAGCCAATGGACCACTCTTTGGACCTAAGGGATTGTTAAAGTTCAAACTCGGCCCAGACGAGCCGCCTTGATTACCGCCGCCATTGTTGCGTTGCGATGGCGGAGGAATATCACTGCTATTGGATCTGCTTGCATTAGCGTTTGCGCTAGAGCCAACCCCAGGCTTCTTCTTGCCATCAAAGAGCCCTGCAATTCTGTCATTAAAGTCGCGCCAAAGCTCATCCAAATCTGGAGGTCCATCAGGCTTGTTCGGTTGACTGCCTGGCTGAGTTACCGGCGGCTTATTTGACTCGCCCGCTGGTGGATCTATTTTTGGAACTTGCTCATTTCCCTGCCCATCTTTGGCATCTTTCGATCCCCCGTTGTGGCTGTTACCCCAACCTGGATCATTGACCGAAAACAGGTCTGAAAATTTACGCGTCATTAGAGAAATAGCTTCTGTTTGGAATCGGATTAAATTCGGATGACTCTGGTCGTTCTGATAAAGGGGCTAAAAACTCATCCGGGGCCATTTGTGACTTGGCACGGTTGCGTTCACTCCTCATTTTATCAGTCATTTGAGAGCATTCAGCTAGAGCACCCCTAAGCGAATCAAGGCCTAAGCCTGTTTGGGCCGATAGGAAAACCTGACTCGGAAAGCCTTGCCCATCCCGCTCCAAAATAGCCCCACGGGTGAAGGTTTGAGGCATTAAATCAATCTTATTCATGACCTCAATTCGGGGGGGATGTCATCGGCCCCAATTTCCTCTAAAACGGCCTCTACTTCGGCTTTTTGCTCCTGTGCAACCGGACTACAGGCGTCGATCACATGCAAAATCAGGTCGGCATGAATAGTTTCATCCAAAGTAGCTCTAAAAGCCTCAACCAACTGGTGGGGCAAATCGCGGATAAACCCAACCGTATCAGAGACCACAATAGAGCCGACTCCCTCCAGATGCACCCTTCTAGAAGTGGTATCTAGGGTAGCAAAGAGCTGATCAGCAGCATAAGTCCCTGCTTTAGTGAGGGCATTAACTAAGTGACTCCATGCACGCACTAAGCGAGACATGCGGTAACGCACTTGAGCTAATTCTACTTGCGTCTTACCAATATGACTTTGCGCTCTTTGACTAAAGATATCTAGAATCAAACCCGTACGGTCCCATGACATGTCGACCGATATGACGCTCTAGGTTGCGTTGTTGGGTTGGGGAAAGTGGATGATTGAAGATAGCAAGTTCAGCGTCTTGGTCTTCCATTACCCGTTTAAGCTCGTTGGCCTTTCCAGAGCCAATGAATAAAGCTGGATCTGTACGGCCTTTGCGGGCAATCACACTAGCTGTGGGTATAGAGCCAGCACTGTCAGCCAAGAGACTGGGTTCAGCCATGCTATCTGCAAAATCTTCGCGTCCAGTATCAACCCCAACTAGGACAGCGCGTGCCGCATCTACTCCAGTTTTATACAGAATTACCTTCTTCTACACGGAAATCAATTGCACGAGCAGGAACAATCGTGGAAATGGCATGTTTGTAAACCATCTGCGTCACTGTGTTGCGCAAGAGCACCACATATTGATCAAACGATTCAATATTGCCTTGCAGCTTAATACCATTGACGAGATAGATTGAAACAGGAATATGCTCTTTGCGTAAGGCATTGAGAAATGGATCCTGAAGTAATTGGATTTTGTTGTTATTCATACTGCTCCTGACTTATTTTTTAATTATTTGAGTTTTATTTTTTGGAGTCTTAATTCATTAGCTTTATTTGCTTCTTTTGCTTGAGCTGCATCTTTTTGCTACCGGTTAAAAACTAGTCCATCAAGTTTCTATATTGGGCTAAATTTTATAAAAATCAAGCCCTTATTCAAACTCAGGGTAAAAGCTTATCTCAAAACTAACGCTTTTTACCCTTTTTGCCCTTATCAGCATCCACATAGGGGTTTTTGGCGGTATTCATCTGAATCCGCAAAGGAGTCCCGCGTAATTTAAAGGCATCCCTAAAACGACCCTCTAGGTAACGCTTATAGCTATCTGTTACGCCGCTCAATGATGTCCCATGAATCACAACAATAGGCGGATTCATGCCCCCTTGGTGTGCATATCGCAATTTTGGACGACCCATACCGACCCGTTTTGGTTGCTGGTGCTCTACAGCCTCTTGCAAGATACGGGTTAGACGTGGGGTTGGCAATTTCGCCATAGCCGCTGCATAGGCAGCATCTACATCCTTAAAGAGCTCTTTTAAGCCTGTGCCTTTTTTGGCGGAGATGGGGTGCACGTTTGCAAAATCCAAGAAACGCAGTTTTTGCGCAATCTCTAAACGTGCCCGCTCTTTGACATAAGCATCAATACCATCCCACTTATTCACAGCAACTACCAAAGCACGCCCTGCTTCAACAATAAAGCCAGCGATATGAGCGTCTTGCTCAGAAATATCTTGCTGCGCATCAAGCATCAAGATCACTACATTGCAATCAGCAATTGCTTGCAAGGTTTTCACAACAGAAAACTTTTCAATGGCTTCAAACACTTTTCCACGACGACGCAATCCCGCGGTATCGACCAAGATATATGGCTTACCGTTGCGCTCAAAAGGGACCTCAATCGCATCGCGCGTAGTTCCTGGCATATCAAAGGCAATCACACGCTCTTCACCGATCAATTTATTGATCAAGGTAGATTTACCGACATTTGGACGCCCTACTACGGCAATCTTCATTGGACGATTTGGGTCGTTTGCCAATTCTTCTTCGTCGGGCTCAGCAATGCCTAATGAATCTAGCGCATCATCAATCAAGCCACGAACACCATCACCATGAGCAGAAGAAATTGGGAATGGCTCTCCTAGACCAAGCTCATGAAAGTCTGCAGTGACAACACCAGCTTGCATACCTTCGGTTTTATTGACAGCCAAGATCACTGGTCGGCCAGTCTTGCGCAAGAAATCGGCTATCACACGATCTTGTGGTGCCATGCCCAAACGGCCATCCACCAAGAAAATCACAATGTCAGATTCAGCAACCGCTTGTTTGGTTTGCTTAGCCATCTCAGCCACAATGCCAGTCTTGGCAACTGGCTCGAAACCACCGGTATCGACGCAAATAAAGGCGCGATCACCAATACGACCTTTGCCATAGTGACGATCCCTCGTTAAACCAGAAAAGTCTGCAACCAAGGCATCGCGCGAACGAGTCAGGCGATTAAAGAGAGTCGACTTGCCTACATTGGGCCGACCGACGATAGTGATGACTGGATTCATTTTGGACTGTACGCCGCGATTTTTCCACCTTGAGATTGAATCAAGATGAGACCACCGACTGCAATTGGTGCGGCAGAGATTGGACTGCTGTCATGACGAATACGAGCAGCAATCATCTCGCCATTGGCCTGTGAGAATGCATGAACGTATCCTTGAGCATCACCTATCAGCAGCACCCTACCAATGGCCATTGGCTCACCAAGATCGCGAAAAGTCAGTTGGGTGTTCTCCCAAACTTGAGTTCCATCTTTAGTAGCAAACGCAGTGACGTGTGACTTTTCGTTTGCCGAGAACACTAACTCAGCACTTTGGGCAGTGCCGGTGTAACTTGAGTAATCTTTAAACCACAACAGAGCACCAGTCCGCGCTTGACCACAACCGATTCGACCTTGATAAGAAACTGCACAAAGAATTTCTCCCATCATGCTGGGTTTAGCAGTCACATCATTCAGACGCTCGATCTCAGAGAAGCCTTTTGGAAATGACACTGGAGTTTCCCAAACCAAACCTCCGTTTGCAATTGCAATCATGCCAAAGCGTCCACCAGCAAAGCCCGTAACAATGACTTCATTATTAATCGGCAACATGCCGTATCCAACACGCAGCGAAAGTGCTGACTGTTGACGCTGATAAATCCACTTGCGAGCGCCAGTTTGAGTATCTAAACCCATAAAACGATTATCCAAAGTGCGAACGACCACAAGGCCTCCAGCTACCACTGGCTCACTCAAGACTTCGCTACCAACACTGACATTCCAAATCGGCTTGCCGTTGTCATCAAAGGCATAAACATTACCCTTATTCGTGATAGCTACAGTTGTACGCCCATCAGAACCGGGGCCCACAACAATTTTTTCAGGAACTTCAGCAACCCAAATTTTCTTACCTGACATTAAATCAATCTTTGCCAAATCACCGCCGTGAGAAGTAACATAGACAGCGTCACCAGCCACCGCGGGGTGAAAATTAAATGTTTCTGAAGAACCCACACTGGCTGACCATACTTCTTGTAAGTCAAACTGGTTTTTAACTGGCACTAGCTCGGCAGGCTTACGCACGCGAGAACTGCCAGAACACGCGACCAGAGCTGTCGTCAATACACTAACGGTAATGAGCGAACCTACCAGTTTTGCAACACGCTTGATTGATACCATCACTGAGCAACTCCTCCAACAGCATCCAATTTAACCTTTAAGAGACGGCGCGCCTCCTCAGGAAATTCTTTGGCTTGATCTAATTTTTTCCAAGCATCTTGATAGCTTTCTTTAGCCTGGTCATTTTTCTTCTGGGCTAGGTACCAGTCACCTCGACGCTCTAGCCATAAAGCTTCAAAGCCAGCAATCGGCTTATCTTTCAAAAACTGATCAGCTTCTGCAAAATCCCTCTCGCTACCCTGCTCAATCAATTGAGAAACCAAACGCATCTTGGCCAAAGCCAAGTACCCATCGTTAGAGGCATTCTTCGCAGCCCAGCGTAAATAATCTAATACTTTAGCGTTATCGCCTGCATCAGATGCGATGCGAGCCGCGACTAAACTGGACATTGGCGCATAAGGGGTACGCGCAAAATCTTTTTGCAAATCATCGGCAGCACGCAAGGTCTGCTCTTTATCACCCTTAGCAATAGCGCCAATCATCGTTTCATAAAGCTTAGAGGCCTCAAGCGCCTGACTATTACGCCACCATTGATATCCGCTGTAGGATGCATAGGCAAACAGAGCGACAGTGACAACACTCGTAATTAAATTACGGTATTTTTGCCAAAACGCTTTGAGTTGGTCTAATTGTTCTTGTTCTTCTAGATCTAAAGGCATGTCAATCCAAGCTGATGTATAAATGTTGTATTGCTATTTTCTTCGGAAATGAGTCAATTCATTTACCTATTTATAGCTTTATTTTATTCGGAGGTGCCTACTAGAGCATCAATTGCAGCTTCTAGCACGCCTTCTAAAGGAACTGCTTTCTGCTCACCCGTGCCACGAAGGTCTTTTAGCTGAGCCTCATTGTTAGCCAACTCATCTGGCCCAATAATGACAGCAAAGGCTGCTCCACTCGCATCTGCCCGCTTCATTTGAGACTTAAAGCTAGCAGATTGGCCATCTGGGGGGCAAAACAGAATGGTATCGATTCCAGCGCTACGCAAACGCTCAGCAATAATCATCGCCGCCGTTAAGGTTTCACCACCCTGATGCAAAACAAAAATATCGCACTGAGCCTGCGCCTCCGGTAAGGAGCCGGACACTTTCATCAATTCCAGGACGCGCTCCATCCCCATAGCCCAACCACAGGCAGGGGCAGACTTGCCGCCCATGCGCTCAATTAATGGGTCATAACGACCGCCCCCCGCAATTGTGCCCTGAGCGCCCAACTCTTCAGTGATCCACTCAAATACAGTCAGATTGTAGTAATCCAAACCACGAACCAAACGTGGGTTAATTTTGCATGGTATGTTATTTACTTTGAGCAAAGCCTGAACAGTATTGAAATGCTTCAGCGACTCCTCTCCCAAGAAATCCAACAGCTTAGGTGCGCCCTCGATTAATGCTTGCATCTCTGGATTTTTAGAATCCAAAATGCGTAATGGATTACTGACCAAACGACGTTGAGAATCTTCATCCAATTGCGATTGATGTTTCTCGAAGTAGGTCACTAATGCTGCGCGATGTTTTGCTCGCTCATCAGCCTGACCTAAGGAATTAATTTCCAGGCGGACACCCTTTAAGCCTAGCTCATCCCATAAACGCTGCCCCATCAGAATAATTTCTGCATCGATATCGGGGCCCGCAAAACCAAGAGCCTCAATACCGAACTGGTGGAATTGGCGATAGCGGCCATGCTGTGGACGCTCATGACGAAACATCGGACCGGTGTACCAAAGACGCTTAGGTCCTTCGTAGAGTAAATTATTTTCAATGACAGAGCGCACTAGCGCAGCTGTGCCTTCGGGGCGCAAGGTAAGTTGTTCACCATTTAAGCGATCCTCAAAGGAATACATTTCTTTTTCAACAATATCGGTGACCTCACCAATACCACGTTGAAATACTGCTGTTGCTTCCACAATCGGTGTGCGCAAGAACTCATAACCATAAGCGCGAGTCAAATCACGCAAGACATGCTCAAGATGAGCCCACTGCGCAGCATCTGCTGGCAGCAAATCATTCATGCCGCGCACGCCATTGATCTTTTGAACTTTGGTTTGAGATTTTTGGTCTTTGGTTTGATCGGTCATTTTTATTATTATGTGTTTAATTCTTGGCTGCGTAGTTCTGCTTCACATAGTCATCCACGATAACCTGAAACTCTTGCGCAATATTGTCGCCGCGCAAGGTCTTTACTTTAACGCCATCCACAAATACTGGGGCCGCTGGAGTTTCACCGGTACCCGGCAGAGAAATACCGATATTGGCATGCTTACTCTCACCAGGACCGTTCACAATGCAACCCATCACAGCCACATTCATATTCTCAACACCAGGATGGGTTTTCTTCCAAATGGGCATTTGTTGACGCAGGTATGACTGAATATTGGCAGCCAACTCTTGAAAGGTAGTACTCGTCGTGCGACCACAGCCTGGGCAAGCAATCACCATGGGTGTGAAATTTCGCAAACCCATAGTTTGTAAAATTTCTTGCGCTACGATCACTTCGTTTTCTCGAGGCGCACCAGGGTCAGGCGTTAAAGAAACACGAATTGTGTCACCAATCCCCTCTTGCAACAAAATAGCCATTGCGGCAGTAGAAGACACAATACCTTTGCTTCCCATACCGGCTTCAGTTAAGCCTAAGTGCAAAGGATAGTCAGAACGACGTGAGAGGTCGCGATAGACCGCTACCAAATCTTGTACATTGCTCACTTTGCAAGAGAGCAAAATCTGATCAGGGTTCATCCCCAACTCCACTGCTTTTTCTGCAGACTGCAAGGCTGACTGAATCAAGGCCTCAATCATGACCTCTTGAGCTGTCTTCGGATTTTCTAAAGCAGCATTGCTATCCATAATGGTCGCCAAAAGATCTTGGTCTAAGCTGCCCCAGTTCACACCAATCCGAATAGGCTTATCGTATTTACAAGCCGCCTCGATCATCTGCGCAAATTGTGGATCACGCTTGGCGCCCTTGCCCACATTACCTGGATTAATACGGTACTTCGAGAGCGCCTTAGCGCACTCTGGAAAATCATTTAACAGCGTGTGGCCGTTGTAATGAAAGTCACCAATCAATGGCACCAAGATATCCATCTTGTCCAGCTGTTCCCGAATATAAGGAACAGCGGCGGCGGCTTCAGGCGTATTTACGGTAATACGTACCATCTCTGAACCAGCGCGAGCTAATTCTTTTACCTGAATCGCCGTGCCTACTGCATCTGCAGTATCAGTGTTGGTCATAGACTGCACACGCACAGGTGCATCACCACCAATAGTAATGATGTTCATTTTCCAAACCACTTTGGCTTGGCGTGTTGCTCGCTTCGGTGCTGGACCTAAAGGCAAGTTTGGTAAAGATGAAGGATGAGAGCTCACAGGGATTTAATTAATTTAACTTTTTGAGCCACTCGATAGGCTGCTCTTTTGGCTCTATATCGAAATCGTCGTCAGATTGAACCTCTTGAATTTCAATCTCGGCCTTATGAACAGCTCGCTCGCGCACCCGTGTGCGATCAACCACATCACCAGCCAATTGACCACAGGCGGCGGCAATATCATCACCGCGAGTCTTGCGCACTGTCGCTACCATCCCTGCATCTAACAAAATGCCGGCAAAGGTATTCACGCGCTGAGCTGGCGAGCGCTTCAGTCCGGACTCTGGAAAAGGATTGAATGGAATGAGATTTATTTTGCACTTGATGTTTTTGAGTAAGCGCACTAATTCTTTTGCTTGAATATCCGAATCATTCACACCATCGAGCATACAATATTCAAACGTTAAAAAGTCTCTTGGCGCAAAGGGTAAGTAACGCTCACAGGCATCAAGCAATTCACGTAATGGGTATTTCTGATTGAGTGGCACTAACTGGTCACGTAACGCGTCATTAGGAGCATGAAGCGATACTGCTAAAGCGACTGGGCAATCTTGCGCCAACCGATCAATCATTGGCAGTACACCTGAAGTAGAGACAGTCACGCGACGACGCGATAAACCATAAGCGCGATCATCAAGCATGAGACGCAATGCTGACACCACGTTGTCATAGTTCAGCAAAGGCTCACCCATACCCATCATCACTACATTGGAGATCACGCGACCGGTGTGCTCCCAGCCTGGAGTTGGGTATTTTTCAATTCTGCGCACCGCTTCTGGGTCATTACGCAAGAGATGCTCAGCAAACCAGAGCTGCCCAATGATTTCACCGGAAGTGAGGTTGCGAGAGAAACCCTGATGCCCTGTTGAACAAAAGCGGCAATTAACTGCACAACCAGCTTGAGATGAGATACACAGAGTGCCACGATCATCCTCAGGAATATAAACAGACTCCACCGCATTACCAGCGCCCACATCCAGCAGCCACTTGCGTGTGCCATCGAGCGCATGCTCGTCCTTGATTACGGGAAGAGAGAGGACTTCAGCCTTATCTAGCAAAGTGGCTCTAAAGCTTTTTGCTAAATCGCTCATCTCGTTAATGTCTGATACACCGCGTTGATGTATCCACTGCATGAGCTGCTTTGCCCTAAAGGGCTTTTCGTTCAACCCCGCGACATACGCCGCCATTTGGTCAGCGTCAAAATCTAAGAGATTTACGCGCGGGGAGGTCAATGCGCCTACTTATCAATTAAATAGGTTGTTGTTAACAGTCGTTGATTAACGATTGAAAACATTCATGCCGGGGAAGAAGAAAGCAACTTCCACAGCAGCTGTTTCAGGAGCGTCAGAGCCATGCACGGCATTGGCATCAATGCTGTCAGCAAAATCAGCACGGATAGTGCCTTTTTCTGCTTTCTTAGGATCCGTTGCGCCCATCAAATCACGGTTCCTAGCAATAGCGCCTTCGCCTTGCAATACTTGAATCATGACAGGACCGGAAATCATGAAGCTCACCAAATCTTTGAAGAAAGGACGATCTTTGTGAACAGCGTAGAACTGCTCTGCTTCTGATTGTGACAAATGCGCCATTTTGGAAGCAACAATCTTCAAACCAGCAGATTCAAAACGGTCATAGATTTTTCCGATGACGTTTTTAGCGACAGCATCAGGTTTGATAATAGATAGGGTGCGTTCAATTGCCATTCAAGACTCCAATAGTGATTTCAAAGGTATTTTTTAAATAGGGGTAGCAAAAGCCGAAAAGGGCTAAAAGCCTAACCCGATTTCAACGACCCCCGAATTATACATTGCCTGACCGTATTTACCCCTACGTAAGTAGGGCTAAGCCCTTGAATTTACAAGGCATAACCCCTCAATCGGTAGTCTTTTTAGCCCAAGTCTTGAAATTCACCTGTTTTGTCTATACTTAGTGTCAACAACCCATTGTGGGTTCATGTGATTTTATAAAAGAAGGAGTCAAAATGAGTGATCTGAACTCTTACGGCTTTGGCCAAACCGGCTCAGTAAGTACCGTACAAGTGCGCAACCGCGTACTTCGCAACACCTATGCGCTTTTAGCCCTCTCAATGGTGCCTACTGTTATTGGCGCATGGCTTGGCGTTGCCATGAATCTCAGCTTATTCGCTGGAAGCCCCTTCATGGGATTCATCGTGTTCATGGCAGTTGCTTTTGGCTTCTTCTGGGCAATCGAGAAGAATAAAAACACTGGCGTGGGCGTTCTCCTACTCTTGGGCTTTACCTTCTTCATGGGCATTATGATGTCCCGCTTAATTGGCTTTACGCTCAATAGCTATAGCAATGGCGCGACCTTGATCATGCTTGCCTTTGGTGGCACAGCGGCAATCTTTGCAACCATGGCAGCAATTGCTACTGTAAGCAAGAGTGATTTTGCTGGCCTGGGTAAATGGCTCATGGTTGGCGTACTGCTATTGATTGTGGCTTCATTAGCCAACATCTGGTTACAGCTACCTGCCTTGATGCTCACAGTGATGGTGCTTGCCATCGCTATCTTCTCTGCCTTTATCTTGGTTGACGTACAACGTGTGATCAACGGTGGTGAGACAAACTACATCATGGCGACATTAGCAATTTACTTGGATGTGTACAACGTCTTCACCAATTTACTTGCCCTTTTAGGCATCGTTGGTGGTAATCGAGATTAAGAGAAACCATGCCACACTAATTTTTTAGTGTGCTGTTCTCAAGAGGCGCCTACGGGCGCCTTTTTCATTCCTACCCAAAAACCTAATTAATTGGTCATTAGGGCATCTATAGCAAATGACAAAGCAATTAAAACAAGCAGAAGGGTAATGCCATCAGCGGTTTTCATGATGCTCTCCTAGTGGTGGATCAATTTCAAACAGTGCCAACCCACAGCACATCTTCAATCTACTCTTCTATAAGACCTAGGAAAATCGTCAATGCACCATTGATGCAAGCAAAAACCAAAAATGCACCAATTTGGCTCTAAATTGGTGCATCAATATGAGTTGGGTTATCTAAAAACGATAGCCCAGTGAGATCGTATAGGAATTGATGGTGACTTTATCGCTACTGCCATCACTCCATTGGACGCTTTTGTAGTTTTGCTGAGAAATCTCTGCTCTCGTAAAAATATTTTTAGTAAAAAGGTAGTCGAAACCGAGTCCGAAACTAGGTCCATTCATCCACTGGTAATAGCCTGGCGAAGAAAATTTTGACCACGACCAACCTAACTTGGCGTAGCCTAGCAGCTTTTCGCTAAATGCAAAGCCAATTTTTCCGCCCGCTTCAATAGGATTTTTTGCATCAGGATCGGTACCACTGGTATCAGTTGTAGCAAGATCATATGTTCCATAGGCGCCGACTAGCCATTGATCATCAATAGCTTTATATGCATCAAGAGTAATGCTGGGAATTCCACTATTGCTTGTTAAGGAATCACCAGGAGTAGATTTATCAGTAATCGAATTTAATGAATAATCAAATGAAATACCAAACCCCTCAAAATTTTGTGACTGACTATACGCGATGGGCATAAATAGAAACCCGCACAACAAAGCTACCACTTTTCTCATCTACCCCTCCAGACCTTGTATTTTTTATGAGCCACGAAAACTATATCAAACTATCAAGTCCTATCAAAAACCGCTATCGATTCCACGTGGGAGGTATGTGGAAACATGTTCACGATACCAGCACCTTTGAGGTGATAGCCCGCTTGGTGGCACAAGATGTCAACATCCCTGGCTAAGGTTTTGGGGTTACAAGAAACATAGACAATCCGCTTAGGCAATAAATTACTTGCTTGGTCATGCAACTGCGCCAAGGCTTTGCAAATTTCCATTGCACCCTCACGCGGTGGATCCATTAACCAGCGGTCTGCCTTTTTCCAGGATGCCACAGTTTCCGGCATGACTTCAAACAAATCGCTTTGCATAAAGCTAGCCTTATCAGCAAGACCATTGTGTTCTGCATTGGATTTGGTTCTGGTCGTTAAAGTTGCTAAACCTTCAATACCCAAAACTTGTTTTGCTTTTCTGTTTTCTGGCGAGTGGCAATGTGAAGTTCCCAATGCCACAAAATAAATCGATCACTCGATCAGACGGTTGCACCTCTAACAAACGAATCGCCCTACTCACTAATGATCGATTCATCATATGGTTGACTTGAGTAAAGTCAGCGGGCTTAAATGGCATTTCGATTTCAAATTCAGGCAAGCGATAGCATAGCTTGCCGATCTCTGGATAAAAAGGCGCCACAGTCTCGATACCTTTGGGCTGCAACCAAATCCAGACTTGATGCTCATCGGCAAAGTTTCTGAGCAAGGCCTCATCAGCAGCCGTTAAAGCTTGAAGGTTACGAAAAACCAAAGCGGTGACTGGTTTGAGTTTTTTGGGATCGTCAGAGTTGGGATCCTCAGGCTCGCCGACAGCAATTTCGATTTGTGGCATCCGATCGACGATTGAAAGACTCATCACTAACTTGCGCATTTCTGGCAAGAGATTAGACACATGCTTAGGCAAAATTTCACAAGCAAGCATGTCGGCAACATAGCCACTCTTACCCTCATGAAAACCAATCAGGACCGTACCTTTTTTAATCGAACGATTGACTGCACTTAAACGGGC
The DNA here is from genome assembly GCF_900096765.1 of Polynucleobacter necessarius. Lineage (NCBI taxonomy): Bacteria > Pseudomonadati > Pseudomonadota > Betaproteobacteria > Burkholderiales > Burkholderiaceae > Polynucleobacter > Polynucleobacter necessarius. Next base: position 364,685 of record NZ_LT615228.1, on the reverse strand, counting down.
ACGATGCCGGTATTCCCAAGTGGGCCCACCCATTGGCCTGAGAATTTCTTCTGGCTGAACTTTGGCAATGTGATGCAAGTCATCTTCGAGCACACGCTGCTTCATCGCTACCTGCGCGCGAATATCTAAGTGTTGCATAGTGCAACCACCACAAACGCCAAAAGCTTCGCACTTAGGCTCGGCTCTAAAAACAGCGGGCTTGAGAATCTCGCGGACTTTAGCTTTACTAAAGCGCGCCTTATCACTCGTTATCGTGTAGGTCACCAACTCAGTTGGGAGAGCGCCTTTAATGAAAAGCACCTTACTGCCTCAGCTTGACTGGGAGCCAAGCGGCCTATCCCTTGGGCATCTAAATCGAGTGCTTCAATTTTGACTGGCTCAGCCACTTCAATATTGACTGGCTTATCGCCTCTACGCATTCGGAGCAAAACCTTGGAGATATTCTTGCCATTGCTCGCCGTTAGGCTCTTTAGATTCTTTTTCTAAATACGCTCTAACGAATTGAATTTCCTCTTCATACTCAGTTTGCGAGAAACCGCCACGCAATAGCTGGAAGCGGCAATACATGAGATAGGTATTGACCACATCGGTTTCGCAATAACGGCGAATATCGTTGATCTTTCCCTCTTGATATGCTGGCCAGACTTGACTGCCATCCATCCCCATCTTGCCAGGAAAGCCACACAGCCTTGCCAAACCATCTAATGGCGCATTGGCTCTGCCATTAAATTTGGCTAACAAATCCATCATATCTAAATGACGCATGTGATAGCGACTAATATAGTTATTCCATTTAAAGTCTCTGCTATCAGCTTCCTGGCTCTCACCCATTTCCCAATAACGTGGCGCCTGAATATGATTAGCAAGTGCGCGATAGTGCAAGACCGGTAGATCAAAACCGCTACCGTTCCAAGATACCAGTTGGGGAGTATATTTTTCAATCAAATCAAAGAATGATTGAACTAGCACCTTCTCATCATCTTGTGGGGTACCCAAGGTACCCACTTTGATTTGTGGCGCCCCTTCTTTTGTTGTTCTACGAATTACGCATGAGATCGCAACAATCTTTTGCAAGAACAAAGGCAAAAATTCGCTACCGGTTTTGGCGGCACGCTCTGCCATGGCAGCAGCTGCAACCTCAGTATCACTCATGGAGTCAGGGTATTCTTCCACGCGGCGTAAACCCGCTACATCTGGAATAGTCTCAATATCAAATACAAGAACGGTGGCCATAAATACTGAGCGCGCACCTTACTGCAAGTATGGTGTTGGATTGACTGGCTTGCCGTTGACGCGCAGCTCAAAGTGCAGTTTCGGAGAGGTAGCATCGGTATCTCCCATCTCCGCAATTTTTTGACCCTTGCGAACCGTGTCGCCCTCTTTTACTAAGAGCTTGCTGTTATGCGCATATGCAGTCAGATAAGTGTTGTCATGTTTCACAATCACCAAATTGCCATAGCCACGCAAACTATTACCCGCATAAACCACTTTGCCATCCGATGCCGCAAGCACGGGTTCGCCTACCTTGCCAGCAATATCGATACCTTTATTGGTTTCGTTAAATTCACCAGTCACTTTTCCTTTAGCAGGCCAAGATAAGCGAATGCCAGGCTCTGCAACTACCTCGGACTTACTTGATTCAGGAGTAGGTGCATCTGCCTTATCGGTCGCTGGGCTTGATTTTTTCTCAACTGTTTTCGCAGTTTTTACACCTGCAGGTGGCTTAATCAAAATCAGATCGCCCACTTCAATGACGTTTGGATTAAAGCTAGGATTAGCTGCGCTATTCCACTGCGCAACATCACGTGGCGCCTGGCCATTATCAAGTGCAATACGCGCTAAGGTATCCCCTTTCTTCACGCGATAGTAACCTAGAGGCGTTGGCTCATATGATCCACTAGAGCGATCGGTGACACTCGCAGGTTTTGTGCGTGGCACAGAACATCCCTCAAGCGTTAACAAAGCGCTAGCAGCCAGAAAAATCAAAAAGCTTTTCAGTAAGGTGTTTGACGTCACTATAGGCATGTTCTGGGTTATGGATCTCATACTACCCCTGATTGTAAGGGTACAAAAAAGACCTCGTCCAGCACAGTTCTTTGATAGCGTTGGGAGCTCATTCTCTCGACTACAACCAATTGCTGTTCTTTGTCATTTTTGGCAACTGGGGCAACCAAACGACCCCCCAATTGCTAATTGATCCATTAAAGCGTCGGGTATACCTAAGCCAGCAGCAGCCAAAATAATGCCGTCAAATGGCGCAGCCTGGGGTAATCCCAAAATACCATCGCCATAAATTAAACGCAGATTATTAATTCGGAAAGGACGCAACTTGGCTCTAGCCATGTCATGCAAAGGTCGAATACGCTCAATGGAATAGACCTCCTCTGCTAAGAGACTCAATACTGCTGCCTGATATCCGCAACCCGTCCCAATCTCTAACACTTTGCCCAAGCGATGTCTTGGTTTATGTAAAAGCTCAATCATGCGAGCAACTACAGATGGTTTTGAAATAGTTTGCTCATGACCAATGGGCAATGCAGTGTCTTCATAAGCCTGTGCATGCAAACCGGGATCCATAAATGCATGTCGCGGAACTGTAGCAATGGCTTCTAAAGTTTTTCCGTGCTTAACGCCACCAGCATGAACCTTTGCTGCTAATGCCTGTCGATAGGCTGCGAGACGCTCTATGGGTGCCTTCAACCGCGATCCCAACCGTTGGCACGCATTGCAGCCAAACGAGCGTGGTGAGTTAAATCGAGTTGCATCGGGGTAATTGAAATACAACCTTCATTGATAGCATGAAAGTCAGTCCCTTCAGAGCCCTCTTTAACTTCCCCTGCTGCTCCAATCCAATAGATCTTTTCGCCGCGCGGACTATCTTGCACCACTACGGGTTGTGAGTGATGACGGTTACCTAAGCGAGTCACACGCCAACGATACAAGTCCGCATAAGGACGATTGGGAATGTTCACATTCAACAAACTAGCTGCGCCATCAGTGTGATTTTGATTCAGGCTAGATACCAGCATTTGCGCGACTACATCATGAGCCGCCTTTGCCGCATCCTCAATCCGATTCCAGCCGCGATCAATTTGTGAGAAGGCAATTCCAGGAACGCCAAACATGACGCCCTCTATAGCCGCTGCTACCGTGCCGGAATACAGCACATCCTCACCCATGTTTTCACCCTGATTAATTCCAGAGATCACTAAATCTGGTTTTTCATCTAAGAAACCTGTCATCGCAACGTGGACACAATCCGTTTGGGGTGCCGTTAATGAAAAAAGCCATCACGCTCACCGCCAGCTACCCGATGAATCGACAACGGTCTAGATAGCGTAAGGGAATTTGATGCGCCACTATGATTTTGTTCTGGAGCAATCACCGTAATGCGCCCCAAAGGGCGCACCGCATTGACTAAGGCCAGAAGGCCTGGGGCTAAGTAGCCATCATCATTAGAGATCAAAATATGCATCATCGAATTATCCAACTTTTTCGACAAAACCCACAGAAGATCCCCATATTAGCGACTACGATGCTCCCTAGACCGAACCCAAACATATAGAACCGGCAAGACCAGGAGGGTCAGCAAAGTAGTGGTGACCATGCCGCCCACAACCACTAGCGCAAGCGGACGCTGAGCCTCTGATCCGATGGCGTGTGACATAGCAGCCGGCAACAATCCCAGTCCAGCCAACAGAGCAGTCATTAACACGGGTCTCATGCGCAGGGACGCACCCTCAACGATGGTTGCCTTAATACCGTGTTGATCAGATTTAGCCAACTTATTGATATAAGAAATCAAAATGACACCATCTTGAATGGCAATTCCAAAAAGCGAGAGGAAGCCAATGCCCGCTGAAATACTAAAGGTTTCACCTGTCAATAATAAGATGAGTATTCCGCCAATGGCAGCGAACGGGACATTTAACAACACGATTAAGGCATCACGGAAATTGCCAAAGGCACTGTAAAGAAGCAATGAAATAGCCAACAAGGTCAATGGAACGATCACCATGAGTTTCTTCTGGGCCACTTTCATTTGATTAAACTGGCCGTCCCAAGTAATTCGATAGCCATTCGGTAAAGAAATATTTTCTTTCACCAACTTTTGCGCCTCGGTAACTGCGCTACCCAAGTCTCTTCCACGGACGCTAAATTTCACTGCAATGTAACGACGACCAGATTCACGATAAATATAGAATGGGCCATCAGATACAGCCACATTGGCGACCATCGATAGCGGCACTCTGCTTCCATCTGGGGTGTCAATTAAGATTTGCTCGATGGAATCAACTGTATTGCGGCTCTCTTTATCCAAGCGGAGAGCCAAACCAAAGGTTTTCTCATTTTCTAAGATGCTAGTGATTGGGGCACCACCAATGGAATAAGTCACTAATGCCTGAATATCACTGACATTGATACCAAAGCGAGCACATTTCTCTCGATCAATTTCCACATTTAATGTGGGTTGTCCTAGTTCTGTAAAAATGCCTTCATCGACAATACCATGTACTTTTCGCAGTTGCTTGATCACATCGCGCGCCTGCTGATCCAAGATCTCAAGATCGGAACCAAATATTTTGACCGAGTTCTCGCCCTTGACCCCTGACAAGGCTTCATTGACGTTATCTTGAATGTATTGAGAGAAGGTGTAATCAAGCCCTGGTATGCCAGCAAGGTAATTCTCCAAGTGCTTCATTAGCCGTTTTTTACTTGCTCCAGCTGGCATATCTTGCGGAGGCTTAAAATATATGCCGTACTCTTGATTAAAGACGCCTGTAGGATCAGTACCGTCATCTGGACGACCAATCTGCACTGACACATACTTCACTTCAGGGTTGTTTTTAAATTCCGCTCTAAGTTAATTGGCCAACTCGACCGAATACTTCAAATCCACAGTATTTGGTAGGGTCACGCGTACCCAAAGATTATTCTCTTCAAGCGTTGATAAAAATTCAGTGCCCAGTTGAGTAGCGCTCACGATAGTAAAAATTAACACGCCGATGGCAGTTAACAATACATTTTTTGGTCTATCAACCAGATAACGCAATAAACTTTTATAGCGCACTAATAGTTTGTCGGCAAATTTAGGCGGGTGGTGTTCTTCGCCCTCTTTAAATATATAGGAAATCATCGTGGGGACAAAAGTCAGACTCAAGATGATTGAAGCCAATAATGCAAAGCCCATAGTGAAGGCCATTGGACGGAAGATGATTCCCTCCACACCACCCATCAAAAAGAGTGGTGAATATGCAGTGATAATGATGCCCGTTGAAAATACCATGGCTCGTTGCACTTCACTAGTACCTAACACGATACTTTGATTGAGCTTGGTGCGCCTTTCTTCCAAATGACGCATGACGTTTTCCATCACAATCACTGCGGCATCAACAATCACACCAAAAACACCAAAATCAATTGCTCCCAGAGAAATCAAGTTAGCTGGGACTTTAAATTGATCCATGTTGAAAAACAAAACGCACAAAGCCAATGGAATAACAGCTGCCACAACAGCCGCAGCCTTGAAATTTCCCAAAAAGATATACAGAATAATTAATACAAGGACAAGGGAAATCCCGAAAAACAGAGTGTGTTTGACGGTTTCCAAAGTAATGTCGAGCAGTACTTGTCGATCATAGAATGGAAAAATATCAATTCCAGGCGGCAGGATGGAAGTATTAATTTCCTGAACTTTTTCCTTCACACGATCCAAAACTTCAGAAGCGTTTTCGCCACGCTTGAGTAAGACCACACCCTCAACTGCATCGGGGTTGTTTTGGTACTGGAACATACCTTGACGTAAGGCATGACCAACCACTACGTCTCCAATATCACCAACCCGCACGGCAACTCCATTATTGACAGCCACCACGATGCGCTTAATGTCATCTACCGACTGCAGTAATCCTACGCCTCTAACCACTAACTGCTGCTCACCAACAGGCAATAGACCGCCACCAACGTTGATATTGGAATTAGTCACTGCATTAACCAATTGTTCCAGAGTAACGTTTTTAGCCTGCAAACTACCCGGGTGAATAATGATTTGGTATTAGCGGGTTTTTCCACCAAAAGAAGAAATATCAGGAACCCCAGGAATGTGCTTGAGCTCTTTATAAACCTCATAATCTTGTAAAGTTTTTAATGCCATAGGAGAGGCATAGTCACTGAGCAAGACGTATCGCATGATCTCACCAGTGGCATCTGAGTCAGGACTCATCGCGATATTGGCACCAGGAGGCAAGTTTAAATTATTGAGCGAGCTGTTAATAAGTTGACGTGCCTTAAAACTGTCCTCGCCATCCTTAAACTTTACCGTTACAACCGACAAACCAAACAAAGAGACTGATCGAAACGCCTGAACTCCTGCAATACCCGCCAAGGAGTTCTCAACCGGAATAGTAATTTGTTGCTCAATCTGCGCAGTACTCGCACCAGGCCATTGTGTAATGGCCTGAACTGTCAACGGTGCAACGCCTGGATAAGCCTGTAGAGGAAGCTTGAGAAAACTATGAATACCAGCTACTAATAATCCAATTGCCAACAGGATAATTAGTAGACGCCTGCGAAGAACGGCATTGATGTTCATTGATGTCCTCAGTCTTCTTCGCGCAAGAATCGCTGATTCAGTAAGGTAGCACCCTTAATGACAACCGTCTGATGTGCTTCTAAACCATCTGTTACCGCAAATTCTGAAGCATTTAAAGCAAAGCCAAAAATGGGTCGGCGGCTAAAAGTGGTATCTCCAGTCTTAATAATTGCGTACCGCACATTTCTACCTTGAATGACAGCCGAGGTTGGAATGACGACCGCTTGTGTTTTACCCACTTCCAATGTACCACTGACAAACATTTCTGGCTTCAGCAGTCCTTCGCTGTTATCTACTTCGCAACGAACGACAAGGGCATGCATGAGTAACTGGGTCAATGGCGGCGCCCACATAATTAGCCTTGGCAATAAATTCGCGGTCTGGGAAAGATGAAACCTTTAAGCGAAATGTATCACCCACTTTAATTTTGCTGACATCTTGCTCATACACATTTCCCAAGAACCACAAATGCTTCGGATCAGCAATCGTAAATCGTAGCCAAAATATCGCCCGTGTTCAGATAAGCACCAGGATCGACTGCGCGCTTAATCACAACCCCGTCAATCGGAGCACGAATAGGGAATGTTGGTGTGGCTTGACCACCATTACGAAGCCGCGCAATGTCTTCATTGCTCGCACCAAGTACGCGTAAATGATTTGCGGCTGCTTCCGCGGTTGATTGAGCATCCTCGTACAAGCTACCGACCTGATTCTTTTGAAGGGCCGCAACCATTTTTGATGAGAGGATGTATTCAGTCTGGGCAGATACATAATCCGGACTAAAGTAATCAGCCAATGCTTGGCCGGTTTTTACAATGGCACCATCAAATGCATAAATTCGTTCCACCCTTCCAGGGGCTCTAGCAGAAATCACTTTGAGACGTTCTGCATTAAAGGCTAGGCGTCCTGGTACCGACAAATATACTGGCGCAACCCCTTCAGCAGTTTTTATATATTCAAAGGTTTCAGGAGCTAAAGTGACGCCAGGCAAGTCGATATTAATAATGCCGTTTTTCTCTACATCGATTACCTTCTTGGCAGCACTCATGTCAACAGCAGCAGGCGCAAAGAGTCTGCCGATATTAACGCCAACAATCAGGGCAAGCAATAAATAGCTACACAGTCGAAAACGAGGTTTAGCCCAATACTGTTTCAATTGCTCTTCTGCATGGCGATAAAAGTGCATTAGCTTCATCCATAAAGCCTGAGCCAATGGCTTCCAATTTTGTGCGTAGGACTTTAACTTGTCTAAGTATTTTTTCAACATATAGCTACGACCTATTCAATGGGATCTTTACCAGCGGAAGCAAATAGATTTGCTTTGGATTGCATCAAGCTACTCTCAGCGAGCGCCAACTGTATTTCTAAACCACGCAGTTGTACTTGGGCAGTCAACAAATCACTAAAGCCTGCACCATTAGAAGCATATTGAGCCAGAGCCACGCGATACGCTGCTTCAGCTTGAGGAACTTGGCGATCTTTTAGAAACTCGGTGTAGCGCTTAGCTTGTTCATAGTTCGCATAAGCCGTACCAACACCAAGTATCACCTGTTGACGATTCGAAATATCGCTAGCCTCTGCAGCAGATTGATTACGCAGCGCTTGTTCTACGCCATAACGTTCTTTGGTGAAGAAATACAGCGGAATAATTAAGTCAAGCTCAAACTGGTAATACAAGGCACCATTGTTTGATGTGAATGGCCCTCTAGGAGTATAAGAAGTTGCAATAGCCTGAAAGTCTGGCAAGTAGGCTGCCTTCGCAAGTGTCACCCCTTTTTTAGCGGCTTCTAACTGTAGATTTGGAGCTCCTGAGAACAGGGTGCGCCCCTTCAGCATAACTCTCTAACTCTACTAATGTGGGAACCTGAGAAGCGCGAAGACCATGATCAGCGGCAAGTTTAATTTTTTCGCGAGGATCGCGACCGATTAAGGCATTGATATTTTTGTAAGCGACGATTAACTGCTTTTCGAGATTGAACTTATCGGATTCTGCTGCGCTTTGCGCAACTTGCGCATTGAGGTATTCGACATAAGCGGCAGCATGATTGCTATAACGCGCTTTCGCAATATTCTTGATCAACTCTGTGCGAATGACAGTGTCATTCAATACTTGCAACTGGCGCTGTGCAGCCAAGGTACTGAAATACAGGGTTGATAACTGAGATCCCAGTTGTAAATAAAGATTTTCGTTTTGCGCCAGTATTGCTTCTGCTCCCTTATCAGCAATATCAGCAGCCAATGATTTTTTGCCGGGGAATTTGAAAGGTTGTGCAAAATTAAATCCGCTTTGACCCGCAGGGTTTGTTCCGGCAGTTCCAAGCGCAGCCGCCGAACCCACTGGCATACCAGACCATATCAAACCAAGCTGTGGATTGTCGGGTGCATTAATTTGAGGCACAGTTGCTTTAGCGGCAAGATAAGACTCTCTAGCAGCAATCAACTGAGGGTTGTTTGCACGCAATTCTCGCCACAGCTGACGCAAATCAAATGTATTAGGACCACCCTGCTTTTCAAATTCTTTTGAGTCAGCCAGTACACGCGCCGATTGTCAGCCGATTTTGGGACATAAGACTCAACACTTGGGGGTGCAGTCGTGACATTTGCGCCTGTTTCAACCACTACCGACCCACTTGGCGTCTGCGCGAAGACATTTAAACCTAACTAACAATGTAGAAATACAAAATAGTGCAAAGCACGCAGTGCAGTTCGCTCGGAAGTCTCGGTTTTTATTGCTTTTTATCAAAGGTGTCTCAAATCAGTAATAGCGTATTGATTACTTAAAACGGCAAACTTATAGTTAGGCCGATTGATTATAAGGTACTCCAATAAGAAGTAAATTTTTTGACAGCAGATATGTTATTGATTTTTAAAGGAATATTGATTTGATTTGGCCCAGGGATCCCACCCCTTCTCAACCGCCTTACTGGACCTCAGACGCTTTAAAGCTCACCACCGGAATCCCTTCATCCATTTGCGTGCAATAGATCTCAATTTTTTGTGGTGGGTTAACGATATAAAACCCAGACTTTCTAGGCGCTCCCATAGCCTGCATGCTCACTAGCTTGATTAAATGGTCACCCTCTACCCTCTCTTGCACCAATGCAGCAGCTTGCATATCAGCCGGATAGGTAATTTGCTCATAAGGAGCATTCTCACGAGTGGCCTTAAAGGCTAAGGCCATGCATGAACTAACCTCAGGGCGCTCGCCCTGAATAATTAATTCTTTATAGACTTTATTTAACCTAGTACTCACCGGGCTAGACCAAGCTTGCGAGAAAGCACAGCCTAGCGAGGCAACAAGTAGCAGGCGTACTAAGATTGCAAATAAATGCTTCATTAATTCTTAGCCCCCTCAACCCAGACAGGCTTACCTTTTGGGTTGCTAATACTGGCCCATTGAGCTTCAATTTTGGGAAGCATTTTTTTGTTATCAATCGGAAGTAAATTAAATGATTGAATCGTTGTACCGCCAGACTGATAAAGCCAATAAAAAAACTGCAGGCTACCCCTAACCTCTTCATCATCCGTCGGACGCTTAGATACTAAGGCATAGGTGATTGCAATAATCGGCCATGCATTTTGAATGCTAATTGGAGCGGTAAATTGATAAAAGCTTGAACGAACAGGGCTCATGGCATTAAAAGCGCCAATAAAATTAGCGTAATTTGCGACTACTTTCTTGCCATTCAATAACAATCCAGGAATATCGAGGGCTGCTGAACTGGCGGCACCATACTCAAGATAACCAATTGCGCCCTCATTATTGAGAACGAATTGCTCGACTCCAGCGCTTCCCTTGACGCCCTGTCCTATCGGCCAATTGAGCTTGGAGCCAATACCATAATGAGTATTCCAGTGAACACTGGATCTGGAGAGGTAGCTTGTAAAGACATAGCTAGATCCTGATATATCTGAACGATACACAACCTTGATCGGCAATTTTGGTAATTGCAAATCGGAGTTGAGCGCTTGTATAGCAGGATCATCCCATTGAGTAATGCGGCCCAAATAAATATCAGCCAAGACCGATCCGTTTAGCTGTAGCTTTCCCTTTTCAACGCCAGGTAAATTCAAAACGGGGACAATTGCACTAGCGAATACGGGAAATTGCACTAAATTTTGGTCATTTAACTCATATTGAGTCAGCGGAATATCGGACAAAGAAAAGTCCACGACACGGGCAGCCATTTGAACAATACCCTCGCCTGAGCCAACAGAGGTGTAATTGATCGCCACCTTCGTTTGAGCCTTATACAACTTAGTCAGTTCCTTTATTACCGGATAAGCAAGGGAAGAACCGGCTCCAGATATTTCAGTCTGCGCGTGCACACCCACTGTCATTAGTGCACATACAATCGCGGCGATTTTAATTAGTAATTTCATCTTCACACCCCTTAAAACTCTGCATGAACGCGGAAAGAGAAAATGCTGACAGGTCCCCGTGCCGAGTTATAGGCTGGGTTATTCACGTGCTGGTAATTGACACCAAGCAATACATTCTTTACAACCATTGCGTTGTAGTAGATCTCAGCAATTTGCTCGGGCTTGTAGGAAATTGTCTGTGTTGGGCTTGCATAATCTCCAATGAAAAATGAAACTCCGCCAGCTTGGAGATAGTTACGGCGATAACTCGATAAACCATTTTGCATCATGGAGATACCAATCGTATCCTTAGGCCTACTCCAGCGCACTCCATCCATACTAAATCCCACAGACACCGAGTTATCCGCTTCTGTGAACGACATAGTTTCCGTGTGACCATCTGAGGTCATTGCCCTCAAGCAAATACTCATATCAGATGCTAATGCTTGCTCTGCATTAATACCAATACCGGTTTTATATTGATAGTTATTACGAACATTATTAATTGCCTGCGTACCCTGTGCATTGTTTTGCAGGATGTAATTAGTTGCGTCTTGAAAGCGAGCCAAGATCATCTTATTACGATAGCCCAGCACTGCAACCTTACCAGGCAAATCGCCGATATTGTGTTGACGCTCTACCTCTACTTGATCACCGTATGCTGTAAAGGTCTGCCAGTTTAGGTTTCGTCCATTAGGGTCTTTCGGCGTCAACATTCGCGAAGCCCTCAGAACCCAATTATCCCGGTACCACTCTCCAGCAAGACCCCAGCTATATCCGCGAGCATCTGCTGAATAGTCGTAAGCCAAATATGTCATATTGCCCCAGTTCATAAATTGAACACGGGGATCTTTTGCGTATCTACTGTCGTCAAAAATATCTAAAGTTGAAAACTGCCCACCGATTAGCACAACACGATTACTGCTTACCGTTTGGGTAATTTGGTTGGCTTCATTCTCTAGCAGGACGTTTTCACCTTCCTGATTAATGGTCTGACGAATGAATGCGCGCGCCGAATAGAACTTTGCTTGAGCGCCGACAGCCTTACTAGCTTCACCGTTGGTAAAACCACCAAGCCCAACGAGACCTGAGAAAGGAATTCCTGAAAAGACCTCGGGATTGAAATACACGTCAGTATTTGGCGCTAAACGGGCTCCAAAAAAATAAGGTGCCAGACCAGGTATAGCTCATGGACTTTAATTCCGACAAACTATTCTGACCAGAATAAGACGATGTGAAATTGTTATATCGCTGATTGATATAGGTCGTTTGACCATGAATATTGACCGGCATCCCCCAAATACTGTCCTCTGTAGGGATGTCGGAAATGGCTTCTGGTGCCAATTGAAAAGAGTCCGCGTCTGAGCCTGCTTTCTGCGCCATGATGGGCAGACTTTGCATCAGAAGAATGAGCAGGAGAGCGCGGAAAACAATGGCCATGAACTTACAGAAAAGCAGCAATGCAGAATTGTTCGAGCTTATGACAGCAATGTGACACTAATGTGTATTAGCAGCTCTTCCAACCTCAAGAGCCGGATGAATTCACACTAGCGGCGATCCATTAAAGCGCGCGCCAGAGTGCCAGCATCGACATACTCCAGCTCACCGCCCACTGGGATACCTCTGGCGATACGAGTCACTTTAATACCCTTGGCTTTGAGAACTTCACCGATGTAGTGCGCAGTCGCTTCACCTTCGCTAGTGAAGTTAGTCGCCAAGACCACTTCTCGAATAGATACGTCAGTATCGGGACTTTCAATACGAGCCAGTAAGCGGTCAAAATGAATTTCGTTCGGACCCATACCATCTAAAGGGGAGATGCGGCCCATCAATACAAAATAATTCCCTTTGAAACTGAGCGTTTGCTCCACCATCACCTGGTCTGCTGGGGTTTCCACAATACAAAGCACAGAAGGATCGCGACGATCATCAGAGCAAGTACTGCAAATCTGGGTTTCTGAGAAGGTATTACAACGAGCACAGTGACCAACGGTCTCAACCGCCTCACCTAAGGATTGAGCAAGCACTGCAGCGCCATTACGATCATGTTGCAATAAATAGAATGCCATGCGCTGAGCAGATTTAGGGCCCACTCCAGGCAATACACGCAATGCCTCGATCAAGCGACCGAGCGCATCTTGAGGTGCTTCATGACGCGCCATGCAGTCTTCAGAACTTTTCTGGTGAATGCATTAGAAAGGCAACTTAAAGCCCGGAGGCATTGGCATGCCCGCAGTTGCGCCAGACATTAACTGACCGCTAGCAGCCTCCACTTGTTTCAAGGCTTCTGTATAGGCAGTCACGATCAAATCTTCCAACATCTCACGGTCATCCATCGCACCCGGATCAATTTGCACGCGCTTGAGCTCGTACTTACCTGAGATGGTGACCTTGACTAAGCCACCTGCGGCTTGACCGGTTACCTCAAGCGCAGCTAATTGCTCTTGCGCTTGCTTCATTTTCTCTTGCATCTGCTGGGCCTGTTTCATGAGGCCAGCAAGTCCACCTTTCATCATCTCTTTTTTTCCTTCAATATTCTGAGTGCTTATGAATTACTAAATTGATTAATGGGTACTAATAGGAACATTAAAGTGGTTTTACTGAACCGCTGACCACTTTGGCACCGAACTCTTTCTCTAGTTGCTGAATAAAAGGGTCAGTTGCAATCATTTGCTCGGCATTCACTCTTTTCTCTTGATGAATTTGAGCTTCTACCTTAGCAACGGTTTTACCTTCCACTTCACCCTTCTCGATCACGATCTTAACCGGCTTACCAAAGTGTGCAGTCAATGCATCGGCTAGGCGAGCAACAGAGGCTTCAGAGGCAAGCTGCGGCATTGGTGTCACGATCGTGGCGCGCACACCAGCAGCAGAATCATTCCAATCTTGTAGCTCTGTCTGAAACGCTAACTGTTGCACAAGTCCACGAACTGGTAACTGACGCATTAATGCATGCCAATCTGGACGATCAGCAGAGCTTACTGCTGGTGCTGGGGCTGCAGCAGGACTAGCGGTTTGAGTGGTACTTTGAGTAGCTGCCGGAGCCGCCATTGGAATTGGCGCTGCAGATCGATTTGCTGGCATAGCAGCTGAACGAGCAGTAGCTACTGAAGGTGTGGAAGGTGTTGCAGAACCTAGGCTCCCTCCGCCGCCACCGACACCACCATTCCCCGGACGAAAAGCAAGCATGCGCAATAGCGTCATGGCAAAGCCAGTTTGCTCATCTGGTGCGAGCGATAAATCTGGACGACTAGTAATGGTGATTTGGTAGAAGAGTTGCGCCTCTTCTTTGGAGAGTTGACCAGCTAAACGACGAATCTCAACTGCTTCAGGCCAATCATCTAAAACCGATTCTGGTACCACTTGGGCTGCAGCAATCTTTTGCAACAGACTAGATAAATCTTGCAATGCTAATGAGAAAGACATGCTACGCTCACCCATCTCATTGGCAACCGCCAAGAGATTTGCACCATCTTTGGCAATCAAGCAATCCAGAATACGAATCAGGTAAGCATCATCTAATGTGCCGAGCATGCCACGCACTGACTCTTCAGTCACTTTGCCAGCTGCATAGGCAATGGCTTGATCGGTAAGCGACAAAGCATCACGCATAGAGCCCTGGGCAGCTTTAGCCAGAACGCGCAATGCATTGACTTCATATTCCACTGTTTCTGCTGCGAGTACTTTTTCTAGATGTTCCACGATGAGTGGTACCGGCATTTGCTTGAGATTGAACTGCAAGCAACGAGACAAAATGGTTACCGGAATCTTTTGTGGATCTGTAGTAGCTAGAATAAATTTGACATGCTCTGGCGGCTCCTCTAATGTTTTGAGCATGGCATTAAAAGCATGATTGGTGAGCATATGCACCTCGTCAATCATGTAGACCTTATAACGGCCAGAACTAGGTGCATACGCTGCTTTTTCTAGTAGAGCAGCGATATCGTCAACACCACGATTACTAGCGGCATCCATTTCGATGTAGTCAACAAAACGGCCAGCATCAATTTCCATACAGGCTGGACATTTTCCGCAAGGCTCTGAAGTCATCTTGCCTGAACCGTCAGCTCCCGTGCAATTGAGGGCTTTGGCCATAATGCGGGAAATCGTGGTCTTACCTACCCCGCGAGTACCAGTAAAGAGCCATGCATGGTGTAAACGACCCTGATCCAAGGCAAGGGTTAAAGCCTTAACCACATGGTCTTGTCCTACCAATTGGGAGAATGTTTTAGGGCGCCACGAACGGGCTAAAGCCAATGCTGTCATGTCTTACATTCTAACAAGCTAAAATAGAATTGGATGGGCCTCCCCGCATGGTGGGTTGGATAACCTGGTCAGGTCGGGAACGAAGCAGCCAAACCCAATTTCTGTCAGTGCCGGGGGTTTGGCTCATCCACCCTTACCCATCTCAACCATCACTCAGTTAGGGTCGATGAGTTAATAGCCAATCTTTAAGCGCTAAATCAATTTTTGTTTGCCAACCCGCGCCCGCTGCTTTGAATTGCTCTATCACTTCAGCAGACAAACGAATCGTGGTCAGTTTTTTGGGTGACTTACTGACACTGCCAACAGGCCTACCTCGCAATCTCTTAGCAAATACTTCTCGGCCTTCCTTTTCAGAAACTGCTACTCCCCCTACTCTCCATACCGCACGCGCTAGATCTTCGTCGGATAATTCGGGAGCATCGTCTGGATCAACCCACTCGCTGGGAATATTTTTTATTTTCACGTTCATTTGCTCTCCTCATCGAGATCACTCTAATTTTCTTTTCACGTCTAGTCCAAACAAGCACAGTAAGACGATCATCTAAAAATCCGTAGGTAACATAACGACACTCGCCATAATGTGAACGGACATCCACAAAAGTTGCCGTAGCATCCGCAAAGATTTCACCGGCTCGTGCAAAATCGAGATCACGCAGCAACAGAGTTTGAAGACGCTTCTGCGGATCAAACTCAATTAATTCATTTAATTGTAGTAACAAATTATTCAACAATCCAGTAATTATTTGCAATTACAAACAATTAAAGAATGCGGAGGATGCGCAGAATTCCCCAAATTATCCAAATAATTACCAGAACCAGAACAGTTCGGGCGTCTAGCGAGATTCTGAATAACTGCAGCTGCTTATGGGAACACTCAATAGACAGTCTCAAACTAAATCCTCCTATGCAGAAGGATTTAGCGTAGCAATATAAATAGTCTTATCAAATCAGCCAAAGATGAATTGAAGGTCTGCCATTACTCATCTTTCATATTGGCGCTCTTCACAATTGGTTGTAAACGCTTTCTTTCATCGTTTAAGAATTTGACGAAGTCAGCTTGTGAACCTGGTGCTGGTTCAATGCCTTGTGGGATCAGCCTAGATTTTATCTAAGGCCGCCTGAATCGCCCCATTCATCTTCTTGACCACTTCAGGTGAAGTACCCTTGGGCGCAAAGAGACCTGCCCAGTGACCAATGAAAATATTGGGGTAGCCAAGCTCTTTTGTTGTCAGCACATTGGGTAAGCGGGTAATACGTTTATTCCAAGTAGATGCCAAAGGCCTGAGTTTGCCACCTTCAATTTGTGGAAGCACGACCACACTAGCCTCTGATGTGGCATCCACTTGTTTAGAGACCACTGCAAATACACCCTCTGACCCAGACTTATAAGGAATAATTTCATAATTGCCGCCCCCCGCATCAGTCTTTAGCATTTCTGCGACGAAGTGTGGCGTACTACCAGAGCCTGCAGTTGCAAATGTTACGCCTGGCTTGTTTTTTGCTTTTGCCAGTAACTCTTTAAAGTCCTTGATAGGTGAATCAGCATTAACCACGATGATCGATGGGCTTACCGCCATCATGCCGACAGGCACCAAATCATCAGTCTTATAGGGCATATTGCTGCGAAGCATGGGAATAGTTACCACCCCACCGGCCGCAGAAACATAAAAGGTATAGCCATCAGGCGTACTCTTTGCCACATAGTCTGCACCTAGCACTGAACCAGCACCCGGTTTGTTCTCCACAATGACTGGCTGACCTAATTGCTTACTGACTCCTTCTGCAACCGCACGAGCCACCAAGTCATTTGCGCCACCTGGACCAAAGCCCACTACAAACTTGATGGGATGATTAGGCCAAGGATCTGCAGCAAATGCCAACTGTGCTACCAAGGCTAGCAACACTGCCCATAAGGATTTAGATATCTTCATTTTTCTCATTCAAATAGTGATTAATGAACATATTAATCCCACCTAGCTGCAAAGGACTAGTTTTTCCTGCTGACGCTGCCTGACGAGTAGCCTTAGCCTTTTCTTGTAATTTTTGACACTTAGGATTTGGCGTTCCATCCTTGCTGAGGATATTAAATTCTCGACAGGGGCTGGGACGCCGTTCATAGATTGAGCAGCGCCAACCTTCTGCTTCACTGTACTTGAGGGCTATACAGGGTGCGCCACCCTTCTCGGTACCCTTCATACAAGCAAGATGAGCATTCACTTTACTAGTAAGCTGCGCGGGTACTATCCCTGCGCCATTCCCTTCGATTTCGCCATGATAAAAACTCACACGAAAGTGTTGACAACACTGGCCACATTCAAAACACGGATTCGCACTTTTAGTTAGGTCGTTTTTAATAGCCATCTTGTATTTACTACTGTAGTTTTTTAACAATGAATTTAATGTTTATTTAAATTAATTTCATTTTTGATAGACATGTCATCTCAGTTTACTCACACTTCGCTCAAGCATTTGTTCTGCGGGGCGAAACACTAACTTGGTTACCCCTTGTTTTTGAATCACTCCTCAGTCTTTGGGTCAAAAACCTAATTCACCTAGGAGGTAATGATGCGACTTCACCACTACTTTAGCGAAGAAGATGACTACTTTAACGAGTACGCCGATACCGTTAAACACGATCTGTTAAAAGACCGCCTACATTGGCAACATAAAGCACGCAAAGACATTCAATTGGAATATCGATTTTATGATGATGATTGCGACTTTGATTTCTGACGTAACCATCATGCTCTCTATTTCTAGAGCCGTGGTTCTGCATTACCTACATTCTTTCTACACCGCTGCATTCAAAGCACAAAAGAATTAGGGAATAAGGAGTCCGTGATTTCCTTATTCCCTCAAAAAAACCTGCTACAACTATTGTTTTTTCAACTATTCCCTTAATGGGAATTGCGATTTAATGCCTCTTATGTGGCACTTTCATGACGCTTAGTGTTTTTCAACACGGCGCAATAAGACAGAATCATGACAATCGCCAATGAAATGCCGTTAAAGTTGTTTAATAAGTCCATTGATGTGCTCCTTCTGCTGGTTTAGGGGTGTGATTTACTACTATTTCTTAAAGATGGTGGGTGAAAAGCTCACAAATTGAGCCAGTAAAAAATGTTGGGTTTTGTTGTTTTTTTCCATGCTTTTTCCTTATCTAGCGACTGGCAACTCATCCCACTTGGTGGTGTAGTTCGGGGATTTATTGCTTGAGCGCATTTGCCATGCTTGTTTAGTGCCATTCGTTCCGGTAGCCGCGGATCGAATCACCGCATTCCCAAAGCGAGTATTGATGGCATCTACCGCCTTCATCAAACTAGCTGACTTCCCTTTGCACTCCATATCCTCAAATAAGGATTGCTGCATCGTTGGCTTATCGCCAATTAAATTCAGAATGACGCCTGCTTTTTTGTAACGAAAATTGGGCTGATAGATTTGCTTCAAGCCTGCTAATGCCGCATTGGTTAATGCCAGCGTGTTATCTGTTGGATCAGCGAGCGGGATCGTCACACTTTGATGATGCTGTGGCTCGTTTTGTTTAAAAGGGTTTGTCTGAATAAACACTGTCAGCGCGCCCGTCACACTTGCCTGCCCGCGCAGTTTCTCTGCCGCCCTTGCAGCGTGAGTTGCAACAGACTCGGCTAGTTCTACTTGGCTAGTTACCAGCTTACCAAAACTACGTGAAGCAATAATTTGCTGTTTGGCTGGCGCCACTTCCTCAAGTTTAAGACAAGAAACTCCGCGCAACTCATAGCAAAGGCGCTCCATCACAACGCCATACTGTTGGCGCATCACTTGTGGAGGAGCTTGTAATAAATCAAACACGCTGTGAATATCTTGTGCCTTGAGTTTTTTAGCCAACTGCCTGCCAATCCCCCAGACCTCCGATACTTCGGTCTCGCTCATCCATTGATAGAGCGCTTCTTTGGGCATGGCGTTGACGTCGCACACCCCAGCAAATTGCTGGTGTTTCTTGGCGAGGTGATTGGCAAACTTGGCTAAGGTCTTGCTGGCTCCAATACCAACACATACTGGCAAACCAGTAGTCTCTTTGACCTTCTGTTTAATACCTTGACCTAACTCAATCGTGTCTTGATATTGTTTTAAGACAGTTTCAATTTGCAAGAAACTTTCATCAATGCTGTAGATCTCCAGGTTAGGTGTAAAGCTACGCAATACCTGAACTACCCGGCTGCTCATATCACCATACAGGGTGTAGTTTGATGAATACGCTTCAATACCATGCTTCTTTGCTAAATCTTGCATCTTGAACCAAGGCGTTCCCATCTTCACGCCCAAAGCTTTAACTTCAGCGCTTCTCGCTACTGCACAGCCGTCGTTATTGGAGAGCACCACCATCGGTACCGCCTCTAACTTCGGCTGAAATACGCGCTCACAAGAAACGTAGAAGTTGTTCACATCTACCAAAGCGAATAGAGAATTGGATGACGAATACATACTCATTGCTTTCCACCTTTGCTATATCTTGAGCTGGCATTGCTGTACTTACGCACTACACCGACTACTACACCCCAGATTTGCAATTCACTACCTTCACTGAAGGTGATTGGTTCGTAATTCGGGTTTTCTGGTTGAAGCTCAATGCGGCCACGGGATTGATAAAGACGTTTGATGGTGTACTCACCATCGACTACAGCCGCCACAATGTCTTGATGTTTTGGCTTGAGCGCCTTATCGACCACCACCTTATCGCCATCGCAAATGCCAGCGCCCAACATAGAATCGCCCTTCACAGTGAACATGAAAGTGGCTGGCTTGTTTTGGACGAGGTAATGGTTTAGATCCAGGCCATCTTCGGCGTAATCTGCTGCTGGACTCGGAAATCCCGCTGAAATCCGGTAGCTTAAAAGCTTGAGCTCATAAGCAGCAAAATGACCTGCCAAGGCTTGTGGCGCCTGACTAAGGGTTGCCTCTAGGGAGTTCATGTATTGCGTCATAGTCATTAATATACTGTATGTTTATACAGTATATATAAAAACTACAAAAATGAAACTCTTTTTGTTGTTTTTGAGATTATTGCTTCAATTTTAGGCAATAAAAAACCACCCGAAGGTGGCTTGATGACTGCAGTTTCGTTAATTAAAGGATCAACAAAAAGCGAACGCCAAAATAGCGGGGTCATCTAAAAAAGCATTGGAGAGATACACACTGGCTCGAAAGAGCCAGGGATTTACCACCTCAATGATTTCAGAAAAATATTCCATAGATCTATTGTAATAGACCCCTAGCCTCCCAAGTAATCCGACTTACCGATTTCGACACCGTTGTGACGCAAGATGTTGTACGCAGTCGTTACGTGGAAGTAAAAATTCGGAATAATCCAAGTGAGCAAATATTGATCGCCCACAAACTCAAAGTTCCACTCTTTAATCGAGAACTGAATCTCTTTCGTCTCGCTACCATCGAGTTGCTCAGGCTTGATGCTATTAGCAAAAGCAATCGTTTTCGCAATACGCTCTTGCAACTGTGCAAAAGTAGTTGCATTGTCATCAAACTTCGGTGGCTCTACACCAGCTAAGCGAGCCATCCCGTTTTTGACTTGATCACAGGCAATCTGTACTTGCTTTGCAAGCGGGAACATATCCGGGGCGAGACGACTACCTACCAATACTGCACTATCAATATTCTTAGCTTTGGCGAACTCTTCACCCTTCTTTAAAATGTTGGAAAGATTGCCCAGCATCTTGGTTAGTTGAGGAATCGATATTTGGTACATTGACATTGCCATCGTGATTCTTTCTATAGGTATTATTGATTGTTATTGAAACAGCTTAAACGTCACTCATGAAGTCGCCGCCACCGCTGTCATCCCAAGAGCTTGAGCCGCCATCATCCCAAGAGCTTGCATCATTGACCCCGAAGTTAGGGGCATCAGGTGCAATACCGCCAACTTGATTAAAGTCATTATTGATATTTGGATTGGCGTGTTGATTGCCGCCCATTAAGTGACTAGCCAAGGCTTCACCAGCAACCATACCAGCGCCCAAGGCTGCGCCCGTTGCCAAGCTACCCATTAGACCGCTACCCATACCAGACGCTGGTGCGCCAGGATATCCAGGAGGATAGCTGCCAGGCGCTCCTGGCATACCTGGATACGGCCCATTAGCTGTTGGTGCGTTATAGACCTGAACTGGCTCTGGACGATTGCGATTTCTCATAAAGAACACTACGCCTGCGATCAAGATAGCCATCAAGATCCAAAAGATGGTGCTGGTAAAGATTGAACCTGCTCCAGCATTCGTGTGAGCGGGTACTGTGCCCGCACGCAACTCAGCTTGTAATTTTTGCACTGACTCAGGTTGAGCAAAAGGCAAGCCAGGCGCTAAATTTTCTGCTTGTACAAATGCTTGGCGAGCAGCGTCTAACTTACCCTCTCTTAAATAGAGTTCGGCAGCAATGTAATGTGCCTTCCCGCTATTGGGGTGATTTCTTAAAACTTCTTGCATCATGGCGTCAGCTTTTGCCAACTGCCCTGACTGAATAGCTTGAGCAACCTCAGGTAGGGTCGCCTCTGCAAAAGCTAGATTGCTGGTGAGCAATAACGCGCTTGCAAATAGACCGACTAATAACTTTTGTACATTACGGATCTTCATCATGGCTCCTTAAATCCCTGTAGGAAGTATTACTTCAATTTTGATTATCGCTAGTTTAGGTATTTTTACTATTCCCCAGTTATATGGGGGCTTTTAGGAGAAATTCAAGAGTGGGGCTGAGTTCATGAGCTCAGCCGAGTTCGTGGATTTTGCCCTCTGAGGAGATTAGATAAGCCTTATTCGGCTTATCTTTGCGGATACGAGCAAGCTCTACCTGATAGGCCTTGAGTTGTGCACGGTACTTTTCATACTTCTCGCTACCCACTTCTGGAATGGTCAGTTTGTAATCGATGATAGCCAAGTAATCACTCAACTCTACTAAACGATCCATGCGGTAGCTCTTGCCTGCTTCGCTAACGATATCCAATTCATTCCAAGCAGCAATCCACCGATCAGGCTTGAGGTAAATCTCTAGAGCTGGGGCTTCCAATACTTTAGTGACGCGCTCAATTAACTTTTGAGCATGCGCATGATCAACACCAAGCCAATTCATTACCTCTTGCTCATTTGGCATCGACGGCTTTTCTTTGTTGACCGAATCTGGAACCAAGAACTCGAGCAATTTATGAAAATGTGTACCCTCATCCAAAATCTCAGGATCAGGTTCTGCTGCATTTTCAGTCTCACCAGCAAATACCTCCACCGTGATGCCACTTTCGATATCACGCAGCAATTGAGCATGACTTTCTTGTGCGGGATTCCACTCTAAGACAAAATCCTCAACCGCGCTATCTGAAGTATTTTTTAACTGAGCTTTACTATCTTTGGATTTATTAGCTTTTTCTTGCGCCACTGAATAAACAGCTATCTGAGCAGCACTGGCTTTACCGTACCAAGAAGCTTTATCTAGGCCATCAGGATTGTTCTTCGTGGGCTTCTGGGCATCACCACTAATCCAGAGACCTTGGCGAGCACGGGTCATGGCTACATACAACAAGTTCCAATTTTCATTTTCACCAATACGCTTCTCTTCTTCATTGATCTCAACGCGTGGGTTGGTCAATGTTCTGGAAGTAAATAAAGAGAGGTGCGAAGGGCTTTCTGCCTCTGGCGACCAATCAATTAAAACTCCGCTGTGATCAACGTTGGTATCGGTATTGTTCGCATCTAACATAATGACAAACGGTGATTCCAGTCCTTTTGCGCCGTGAATCGTCATCAAGCGCACCCGTTTATGACGCTCCTCTTCCGACATTTCATTTTCTTCATCAACGTTGACAAGATTGTCATCGCTCGCGGCATCCACATCCCCTTCATCAGGAGTCTCATCATCATCGCCGCGCCGCTGAGCATTAATTTCTTGAATAAAGCGGCTCAGGCTTGGGTATTGACCGCCATCTTGATTCAAGGCTACCTCTAAAAATGCATCTAAGTTTGCCAATACTTGGGGGCGATCAATATCCTGGCAAATGGCGGCGTATTTCAGGCGCACATCACCCTCTTGATAAATGCGATCCAGTAAGTCGTGTACTGGCAAGCGTTCGCCTAGGAGGTGCCAGTGTTTGAGATAGCGTGCGGCCACCTGCAATCCTGCATCCTGGCTGTCTTGTAGCGCATCCCACCAAGACCGATACCGCCCTGAAGTCATGGCGATAGCTAAGCGCTGCATCTGTTTTTCAGAAAAACTAAAAATGGGGCTGCGTAACACTTGTGCCAATGGCAGATCATGACGCGGCGTGACTAATACCGTTAATAAAGCAATTAAGTCGTCAATCTCTAAGGTGTTTAATAACCCGCCTAATCGTGAACTCTCATACGCAAGGTCTGCTTCACGCAGCGCTCTTTCATATTGAGGTAAATATTTTCGACGCTTCACTAGCAATAAGAAATCACTTGCCCTGGCCTCTCGCCAAATTTCTTTGCCACCTTCTTTATCGGCCACTTTTCGTGTAGCAATCACTTCTTGAATCAGGCGCGCAACTAATTCACCTTCTTGTTTTCGCTGAATTGCCGAAACCGTCTCGCTAGAGTCTGCAATCGCCTTATCAAAAGCGCTACCCTCTCGCACTTCTTCTGCTTTTTCTGCATACGGAATCAGGGGAAGCAAATAAATTTCTCCCTCATTAGCGTAGGCCTCTGCGAGCTTTTGGTATGCAGGTCCCGTCCACAGGGTTTCTTGCTCGGTATAGGGATATTCCGTAGGAATCTGTTCGCCCTGAAAGATTTGATTAACCGCTCGATTAATTTGCTCAGCATTGCGGCGTGTTTTATCTTGCTCAATGTAACTAGCGCCTAAGTTTTCATGCAAAAACTGCTTAGCACTAACAAACAATCTTGGGTCAGCGCGGCGGAAACGGTAAATGGATTGCTTGGGGTCGCCCACAATAAAGACTCTAGGCTTTTCGTCACCCTCGCTATAGCCTGCTAACCATGCACGCAAGATTTGCCATTGCAACGGATTAGTATCCTGAAACTCATCAATAAGTATTTGTTTGTATTTAGCATCTAAGCGTGACTGAAGGTAGGCTGCATTAGCGGTATCACTCATCAACGTACTGACACCTATCTCTAGATCATCAAAATCCCGCACACGCATGCTCTCTTTTGCTGCACTGGCATGAGCCATCATAGATTGATTCAAAACAAACCAAGCTTCGTTGATTGCAAAGACATCATGTTCTGCTTGCCAAAGCAGATAGTCATTAAAAGCGTGTCCCCAAGCCTGCTTGATGGCGATGTACTCCTGAATACGGTCTGCCATGCCTTCATTTTTTAAGAACGTTTGCAATGCACCTAAAGCGCTATCGTTCCCCGCTCTATATTGCACTGGGTCCTTTGTTAAAAAGACATTTTGCAAACTAGCGGCGATATCCATTACGTCGCCACCACGCTTCTTACATGCAATGGCTGGCAATAGATTTGGCAAAAGCTTTTGATCGTTAGCGCTGCTATTTGCAAAACATCTTTCTAAAAACTCCAGGTCAACTAATGCATTGGGCGCATTCCACTGCGCCAGCAATGGATTAGGTAAATTAAGCTTGTGCAATGTTTTCTGGAGACGCTCTATCGGACTAATACCAGTTTGTTTGCACTCTTTTGCAAAAAATGTCCAAGCGCCTCTTTGCTTAAAGAGACTGCTTCTACCCATGAGGAGTTTTTGGGTCTCGTGTGAACCAAGATGCTTCAATAAAACATCGTAATGCGCCTTGAGTTCTGGCGTGAGATCGCCCCACCAGTCATCAAGACATTCTTCTTGCAGACGTTTCGCGTCTTCACGCAACATAAACCCAGGCTGAATTCCCATAGAGACTGGTGCTGCACCCAATAGCCTGCCAAACCATCCATGGAAAGTATCAATCACAATCGGCTGCGGATTTGCTAGTACCTGTTCATAGAGCCCCTTAGCTTTAGGTAAATATTGCTCGACCTGCTTCTCCTCCATGCCTCTTGAAATCAGTTCTTTTATTAACGTGGCATCGTCACTTTTAGAAAATTGCTCCAGCAAACCATAGAGGCGATCACGCATTTCTTGCGCCGCTTTGCGAGTAAAGGTTAAGGCAAGGATTTCTTGTGGCTTAACGCCATCCAGCAAGAGTCGCACCATACGTGCAACAAGCAACCAAGTCTTGCCGCTACCCGCACAAGCAGAAACAATCACTGATCGCCGTGGATCACACGCAAGCTTTTCTGAATAGGGATGCTTTTCTATAAGCGGGTTCATTGGATTGCTCACCAAATCCCCTTTCTACATATACCGCGCGCTTCACAATATTGACACACACCCTCAGGCGCAAATGCATGCATGGGTTTCTTGGCCCAGAGTTGCCCCACGTCTTCTGTAATTTGCTCAGAGAACTGCTGCATCATGGCACGCATATCCACCACCTCTTGACCGCGCTGAGCTTTTTGCACTCCCTTGGACAGATCTGCTTTCAAGGCTACCCACTCGGCCTGCTTAACCTGATGGCCAGCAAGTTTATGGTTTTCTTGCGCCTCATTTGCCGCACGAGCGTATATCAATAACTGCGGATCATCTAATAGATGCTCAGCGCGTACTTTTACTCGCTCAAAACGTTGATTTTTGTAATCAATGACTGAAGCCAACTTTTCTTGATGTAGGTTAACGTCATAGCGATCTGCAAACCCCTCAATACGAATCGTTTTTTGCTCGCCCTGTGAATCTTCAAACGACAGATCAAAGCCCACTTTGACCTCGCCATCAAAATATTCCCACCCGGCTTGTTCCCGTTGCAGTTGCCAATCTATAAAACTCGGGATTTGCTTTTGCCAGTCCCTCAAGGTACCCATCACCCTAGCATCGCCCTCAATCAAACTAGCGAACTCTTGCTCTGAAAGAATCGATAGGCTCTTTTCCATCCAAGCGCGCCTTTGGTCTGGATCGGTTTTGATGGCTGGATTGATATGCTCCAGAGTTTTGAGTGCTTGATAAAAACTTTTTAATAGTTTATGCAAGGTCTGCCCTGCCAATGAAGCATCAAAGCCCTCATCAAAGCCTTTGTGTTTGCGCAGACCCAACAGACTGCGGACGTAATAACGATATGGGCAATCCCGCAAAGCCTTATAGGCACTTGGACTCATCGACAAAGGCAACGGCAAGTCTTCTTCAAATTGCGCAACCGCCATATCCATAGGTTGAGATTCGAAGGCGCGTTTTTTCAACTGCGTTGGTATTGCTTCCCAGCCAATTTGGTTTTGCAAACGCTGGATCCATGCCGACGGCCTCAATGGCTCGCCATTATTGCTCTTGCTTTGCCAAAGCAAATCTACACTGGGGCAAGACACTAATAGTTGCGATAAGTCTCTTGCTTGCTGCACAAATTGCGTCGCAATAGTAGAGGTTTTAAGAAGTTGGTTTAATGCGTCCGAGAAAAATAGTGGTGGCTCTGAATATGCCGGCAACTGTTGCTCATCACAACCAACTACGATAACCGCATCAAAGTCACGCAAACGTGTTGAGCTTAACGGCAAGATGCTAAGCGTCGCCTTTGCCTCCTTGCCGGCCTCTTGATAGCTTGCGCCTTCAATCACCGTTTTTAACAAACTAAGCCACTCACTCAGACGTATCGGCACCTCTTTGTATTCCGTCTTACTCAAATCAAATGTCTTGAGCACCTGCAGTAACTGCTTGCCCGCAGAATCCTGTTCGAGGTTTTGCGCCATGCCTGTGACTTCTAGATTGTGAATCAGCAGTGCATAAGCCTTTTTGCAATCCACTTTTAATGTTAGCCACTCATGATGACGCTCTCTGACAAACTGTAAGAGCTCCAATAAAGCAGTGCTTGGTAAGTTACTAGAGGTCCTGGCTGCATTATCTTGCGCACCCTCAATAGCCAAGTAAAAAGTTTTCCACCCAGACTCTGCCTTACTAGCTAGCAAAATATCCTCAAGCTCTGCAATCAGTCTGATACAAGCCTGAGGATCACGCTGGAGAACTTTTCCAAGATCTAAAAAGGGATTGTGCAAAAACTCAAGCAATGCTTTTGCGCTCGGACCATCCTTTGGTGCCCGAATGATTTCTAACCAACTATTAAATGCGGCAGCTGCACGGGTAGTAGATAACTTCCAACCAGTCTCATCTCGAATATTGAGGCCAGGACCCAACCTTGCGAGGAGAGCTCGCGTCCTTCTTGCTACTAAACGATCTTGCGCAACGAGCGCTACATTGGTTTTGTGATCAATGAGATGCTGCTCAATCGTTTTGGCCGCAGCCCAAGCGAGCTCCTCAAAACGTTTGGCTGAAATTAAGCGCCAATTCTTGCATTTAGCCTGCTTGGCATTTACGAGCGCTTGAGTTTGTGCATCCTCGCCCCCTATTGCTTCTGCCCATAAGCCCACATCGCGCCAATCCATCTTGACCTCTACTACTGGGGCTTGCTGAACATATTCATTCAGTAAGGGAGCGATGATTTCTTGATCGATTGGCGTGGGATCGGAAGTCTCAACCCATATCAGCGGCCTAGCTTGATTAGCCTTGCTAGCAACTTCAACGGCATTCAAATGTGCCGCGATCGCAAATTGATCACGAAATACTGGATCACTGAGGCTGGCGGTATATCGCCAGAAGGTCAACAAGACCTTAGTCTCTTGATCTACCACCTTACGCGCCATACCTGAATAAACTTGAGCTACGGACGCATCTAACAAGGATTGCGCCTGAGCAAGTGATACCTCGCCAATGCTGCCCTGCTTAGGCTGACCTTCGCTGATAACTTTGTGAATTTGTTTTTGTATTTGTGGACTCACTGCTTTAGATAAGGTATCGCATGCTTGCACAATCGCTTGTGCTAAACCCCATGCACCAGTTTCACTCTCAGCTTTAAACCATGCCTGCAATTCTTTGTGATTACGCAAGGTGGAATAAACGCCTAACCATCTCTCTAAATCACTTTGCTTTTTTGGAAACTTCCATGCGCCTGGCGCTGATTCCAACCAATCAGCAAAACTCATGACTTGCGGCAAAAATGCAATTTCTGGGGGAAGGTCTTTGTCTTTGGGTTGATATTTCTCGAGAGCCGCTCTCACTCCAATCAAGGGGCCGGCAGTACTAAGCACCACTAATGGGCGTTGCCCAGTTTGCAGTGCACAATCCCAAATCCCTTTTGCTAACTGCTCTAGCGCGCTAGCATCAGGCGTAATTGCCCAAGACTGCACCTGCTTATGCTTGGAAATGGTCGGAAAAGATTGGGGCATGAATGGTGTAGATAGTGAAGTAAATTATCTTTTTTGAGCAGGATGTTTCGCTTATTGCTAATATAAGCGTAGTAACGCTATAACAAAACAAACTAAAAAACGCCCAAATAAGGAATTTTCATGAGTGCCGGCATTAAATATGTAACTGACGCCTCTTTCGAACAAGACGTCCTCAAGTCTGATAAACCTGTTCTGCTCGACTTCTGGGCTGAGTGGTGTGGTCCTTGCAAAATGATTGGCCCCATCCTCGAAGAACTCTCTGGAGAGTATGGGGATAAGTTGCAAATCGCAAAAATGAATGTGGATGAGAACCAAGGTGTACCTGCCCAGTTCAATATTCGCGGCATTCCGACTCTAATTCTGTTTAAAAATGGCACTGTGGCTGCTCAAAAAGTAGGCGCATTGGCTAAATCTCAGTTGACTGCATTTATTGATAGTCATCTGTAAATCGTCTCAGACCACAGGATCACCAGCTGACCCTGTGGTTATTCTCAATTCCTAGTACTTGTCAGACCTCTTTTAGTGTAGTCTAATAGCAGTTCAGCGCTTCTGAGAATGTTTCACGGTACGCGCCCTTTCGAGCAATTTACCTCTCCCATTTTTTAGCAAGTTTCCCAAAAATCTGTTTTCCACTTCTGCGTGATGTCTATCAACGCAGTGATCCCCCAAAACATCTTTCCCTCATTCATCTTTATCAATACCCGAGAACCACATGCAATTAACTGAACTCAAAGGCCTCCATGTATCCGCTCTACTCGAGATGGCAGCTAGCTTAGAGATTGAAAATACTCAACGGATGCGCAAACAAGAATTAATGTTCGCGATTCTGAAAAAACGTGCGAAGGCTGGTGAAACTGTTTTCGGCGATGGCACCTTAGAAGTGTTACCTGACGGCTTTGGTTTCTTGCGCTCTCCTGAAGCCTCGTACATGGCTTCACCAGATGACATTTATATCTCTCCCGCGCAGATTCGTCGTTTTAACTTGCACACTGGTGATAGCGTAGAAGGTGAAGTGCGCACCCCGAAAGATGGTGAGCGTTACTTCGCTTTAGTTAAGGTAGACAAGATCAACGGTTTGGCTCCTGAGGCCCTAAAGAACCGCATCATGTTTGAAAACTTAACGCCTTTACACCCCAATCGCGTTATCCAGCTTGAGCGTGATATCAAGGCTGAAGAAAATCTCACTGGTCGAATAATCGACATGATCTCTCCAATTGGTTACGGTCAGCGTGGCTTGGTTGTGGCATCACCTAAGTCGGGTAAGACGGTGATGATGCAGCACATTGCCCATGCGATTTCTGCAAACAATCCTGATGCTATTTTGATCGTCTTGCTCGTTGATGAGCGCCCTGAGGAAGTTACCGAGATGCAACGCTCCGTTCGCGGTGAAGTGGTTGCCTCTACTTTTGATGAACCCGCTGTGCGTCACGTTCAAGTTGCCGAAATGGTCATTGAAAAAGCCAAGCGTTTAGTAGAGATGGGCAAAGATGTGATCATCCTACTCGACTCGATTACTCGCTTAGCAC
Source organism: Polynucleobacter necessarius (assembly GCF_900096765.1). NCBI lineage: Bacteria > Pseudomonadati > Pseudomonadota > Betaproteobacteria > Burkholderiales > Burkholderiaceae > Polynucleobacter > Polynucleobacter necessarius. Next base: position 334,671 of record NZ_LT615228.1, on the reverse strand, counting down.
GCGCATACAACACCGTAGTTCCTTCATCAGGCAAGGTGCTCTCTGGCGGTGTGGATGCCAATGCATTGCAACGTCCAAAACGCTTCTTTGGTGCAGCTCGTAACATTGAAGAAGGCGGCTCATTGACCATCATCGCTACCGCCCTCATCGAAACTGGTAGTCGTATGGACGATCTGATTTATGAAGAGTTCAAAGGTACCGGCAATATGGAGGTTCACCTGGAGCGTCGCTTGGCTGAACGTCGTGTTTACCCATCGATCAATCTCAATAAATCTGGAACCCGCCGTGAAGAGCTCTTGGTTAAGGCTGAGAACCTTCAGAAGATCTGGGTGTTACGTAAATTGTTGGCCGATATGGACGATATCGAAGCGATGAACTTCATCGTCGATAAACTCAAATCCACCAAAAATAATGGTGAATTCTTCGACCTAATGCGTCGCGGAGGCTAATTTTGACCCCATAGGGGTCGTTTTTAAACATTAAAGGGGCTTTTTGCCCCTTTTGCTTCTCTAGAGAGCGCTTTGTTATTGATTTCATGGCATAATTTCATTTTTGCTACTTCTGTAGCTGCTTTTAAAACCTGGGAAAGTATTTAGGTTAAGAATCTGATTTAACTTAAACGGCTACCCGCTTATAGGACTCAACATGAAACCTGGCATTCACCCCGAATATCGTGAAATCGTCTTCGTAGACGTTTCAAACAACTTCAGCTTCAAGACTCGCTCCACTATGGCTACTAAAGAGACCATTAAGTGGGAAGACGGCAATGAATATCCATTGGCCAAGATCGAGACTTCTTCTGAATCACATCCTTTCTACACTGGCACCCAAAAAATTATGGATACCGCTGGTCGTGTTGAGAAATTCCGTCAGAAATTCGGTAGCAAGGCTGTTGCTAAAGCTACTGGTGATGGCGCTGCAAAAACTGCCGAGAAAAAAGCGGCAGCTGCAGAAGCTAAAGCTGCCGAAAAGCCAGCTAAGAAGAAGTAAATCATTTCTGATTCGCAGGGTGTGGCAATACCCTTCTCTGCGAGATAATCAAGGCAGCGTTAGCTGCCTTTTTTATTGATTGTTTTTTTAAATAGAATTCATGGTCAAACTTACCGCCGCTGCCACTAAATCGATTCCGCGCATTATTATTTTTGCGCTGACACTCATTTATGGTTTTGCTGGTCTCTTTTTTCGTGACCCATGGAAAAATGAAGACGCCATTGGTTTTGGTGGCATGTGGACTTTATTTCGCGGTAATTCGATTGACTGGATCGTCCCCCATCTTGATGGACGCAATATCTCACTGGGTACGCCACTACCTTACTGGATGGGCGCCACTCTCATTGAATTATTTGGTCGCTTTATTGGCGCAGCCAATGCGGCTCGTTTGTATTCAGCCATTTGCTTTTTCGCAGCTGCATTAGCTATTTGGTACGCCACCTACTTACTAGGTCGTCGGCGCGAAGTACAGCCAATGAAACTTGCTGTTGGTGGTCAGCCAGATCTCAAGAGCTATGGCATGACACTGGCAGATGGGGCCTTACTGATTTTTCTAGCTTGCGTCGGTCTTGCGCAACGCGCTCATGAGACTACGCCGATGATGGCGCAACTCATGGGCATCAGTATCGCGCTTTATGGAACTGTACGAGGCCTAGACAAGCCTTGGCAAGGTGGTTTGTGGACTGGCCTAGGGATTGCGATTGTGGCGCTCTCGAGTAACCTCGCCTTAAGCCTCATTATCGTTGCCTCCACCATCATGGCGGTGCTTGCCAGCAATGCAAAATTGCGTTTTCGCTGGACACTAACAAGCACGGTTTTAGGATTAATCGGTTTTGCGATTTGGCCAGTACTTTGGTATGTGTTTGACCTCTCTCCAGAGTGGCGTCACATTGCACAAACTGGTTGGCGTGATGCCCCCGAAATGCAAGCTAGGCCATCGATCGAATCACTCGGCTTTTTAACGGTCAACTTTTGGGCCTATGCATGGCCAGTTTGGCCGCTCGCCATGATTTCTCTTGCGCATTGGGGTAGAAACAAAGAGGCTGGTGCATGGCGCGCGCCCCATCTTTGTATTCCGCTCAGCCTTTTTATTGGTAGCCTCATTTATCTTCTGTTTCGCCAGGAATCAAATGAACATGACCTAATGATTCTGATTCCAAGTCTTTCCATCATCGCCGCCTTTAGCCTTCCGATTCTCAAGCGCAGCATGATTAGTTTTATTGACTGGTTCGCGATGTTCAGCTTTACGCTCATTGCCTTAGCGATTTGGATTATTTGGCTAGCCATGGTGACTGGTTATCCAGAATCTACCGCAGCTAATATTGCACGCCTTCTTCCCGGCTTTGAAAGTCAATTTAATGCTCTCGCATTTGTGGTGGCACTCATCATTACTGGCATATGGCTAGCGATCGTGCGCTGGAGAACTTCTCGGGCACCCAAAGAAATCTGGCGTTGCTTGATCATCTCAGCTTCTGGCACTACCTTGATGTGGGTATTGTTGATGACCTTATGGCTACCAACAATTAATTATGCAAAAACTTACCGACACGTAGCTGCGCGTTTATCGCAAGTGGTGCCTCCGAGGGCGGGCTGCATCAATACTAGTAATATTGGGGCGGCGCAACTTGCCTCTTTTGATTACTTCACGAAGCTGAGCTTACGTGACGATCCCGATTGCCCCTGGATGATTACCCACAATCAATCTGAAGCGAAGGCATACGCACAACTCAATAACAAAAAACTGCACCTCCTCTGGGAGGACCGTCGTGCGGCTGACCGTGATGAACGCCTGCGTCTTTACGAAGTCATTCCGGAGTAATACGTGTTGCACTTTAAGTTATCGCGCTTGCGCGAGAACGTCCCCGCCATACTCAAACTAGCCGGCCCTTTGCTAATTGGTCAATTAGCTGTCATTGCATTTGGTGTTTTAGATACTGCCATGACGGCACGCTACTCTGCTGATGATCTTGCCGCGCTAGCCATGGCCTCTGCTATCTATATCAGCATCTATGTTGGCTTAACTGGCGTGGTATCAGCACTCGCTCCTATTGCAGGTCAACTTTTTGGCGCCAAACGTCACGATGAAATCGGCGAAGAAGTCAGGCAAGCCACTTGGTTAGCTTTTGGCCTAACCATTTTGGGGTGCTTTATTTTGGTCAACGCCGATCACTTACTGGCGATTTCTCATGTTAGCGACGACATTGAGAACAAGGCTAAGCTCTATCTCAATATATTGGCCTTAGGCTTGCCTGCCAGCATGGGTATGCGTGTATTAATGGCACTGCATAATGCAGTGTCACGCCCTGCCGTGATTACTGTGATTCAGTTAATTGGCTTAGCACTCAAATTACCACTCAACTTACTTTTTATTTATGGTGGCTTCGGGATTGAAGGTATGGGCGGCCCTGGTTGTGCAGTTGCCACTGTCATCATTAACTGGTCATGGCTTCTTATGACTTTGGGGTTTGTATTATTTGATCGCTTTTATAAACCCTTTCATCTCTTTGCACGCTTTAGCCTTCCGGACTGGCACCGTATTTGGACTCTACTGAAACTAGGCACACCAATTGGCTTTAGCTATCTGATTGAAGTAACCTCATTCACTTTCATGTCCTTGTTCATTGCGCGTCTTGGTACTACTGCGTTAGCCGGTCATCAGATTGTGGCCAATATGGGTACAGTGATTTATATGGTTCCGCTCTCACTGTCTATCGCCACCATGACGTTAGTCTCTCAATCGATTGGCGCCAACAAACTAGAGCGCGCAGAAGAGATTGGCTGGTCGTCTGTCTTTTTTACAACCACTCTGTGCATTACGATAGGCATAGGAGTGTGGATTTTTAGAGCTCAACTTCTCGACCTTTACGATCCACCTCAAACTGTTAAAGTATTTTCTATTCCCCTCTTTTTGTTTATCGCTTTTTATCAAGTCTTTGATGCACTCCAAGTGACTGCAGCGTTCATCCTGCGAGCGTATCGGATCGCTTTTTGGCCTATGGTGATCTATGCAGGCTCTCTTTGGGGTGTCGGTCTTGGCGGTGGCTACTTGATGGGATTCAATGTATTTGGGAATGTGCCCACCTTCCTACAAGGCGCAAATGGCTTTTGGGCTGGGAACAGCATTAGCCTTGGATTGGCCGCTCTTTTATTACTCTACCTATTTAGAAGAACGGCGGAGCACTATGAAAAAACGCATCCGCCGATAGAGCTATAAAACGAATACTTTTACTTATAGACTTTTAGAGTAGAGGCATCATCATCGAGACGTCTTTTGAGATTGCGCCTCTCACCATCTGATCCAGGATGGTTGGTCACAAAGTTTTGCGCAGCTAAGTTCTTACGCACATCTTCGGCCAAATCATTGGCAGCCAACTTCATCAGCTTAGCCATACTTGCTTTAAATCCATTGTCCTTGCCATCAATTCTGACTTCCTTTCCCTCACCAGAAGCCACAAAAGAGGTAACGATTTGATTGGTTTGCGTATCCACCAGATTAAAGTCAACCGTGACTTCTAAGGCGATCTGTTGAGTGCTTGATTTGGTTCCAGGAATATCGTCTACATTGTCAGTGATCGAAATTTCTGTCAAAACGCCATAGAGTACATAACCGGCATCACCAAAATCACCCGCCTGAATACGTTTGACGATATCAAAGTACTCATCACCCTAATTTGCGGCAGGCAGCGATGATTTAGCTTGCACTACCTTATAGCCAGACTTGATTAATAGACCTCGAATTGGATTTGCAAGGTAGCGTAGCTCGCCATACTCCACGCTACTCTGATACCCAGATTTTTTCTGTGTTTGAGTATTTTGCGTATTTGCACTACCTGCGTTATTTGCAGATACATCAGAGCTATTGGATTTTTGATCGGCTAAGTTGGTGAATTTCACTGGAAACGCAGAAGAATTCGGGCCACCAGTCAGAGCGGATGCGTTTGCTTTGTCTTGAGCAACTTCTACCATTTTTGGAGAGCTTGCTGATGAACTAGAGCTATCTGAGGTAGTCTTGGTTTCTTCGATATAGGTGAGGTTTTTACCCTCTTTCTTAAAGTAGATATCGGTTACCGCAATCGACTTTGATTCTGCCTTGAGGGTATCAGCACTGATGACTGGGTTTTTGGGTGAGTCAGCCGGAACTTGGCCAACCACTTCAGGCTCTGCTTTTGCCAAGGGGGCTTTAGAAGCACAACCAGAAAGCACAAGCAAGCTTGCACCAACACACCACAGGAGAATGAATTTATTCAAACGCATTGAGCTTACCTCTTTAATCATCTTGAGCAGCTATTAACGGGTGGCCGTCTTACGAATCTCTTTTTCATCAGCCCACTCAAGCAAACCAGATTCATTGTTGATGAGATTTAAGTTAAAGACGTAATAAACATCTTTAACATCTTTATTGGTTTTGACAATAGAGGCAATCGACCCTTCAATACGGTATTGAGCGCCTTGCATATTGCCAGTTTTAGCTATCGTACTGTTCTTGTATAGACCAGACTGGTTTTGACGCTTAAGCTCATCGGTTTGATTTTGCATTTCCGATACGCTTACTGCAAAACGCACCTGTCCACTCTTAACCAATTGAGTGCGAATTTTATCGGTGATCACACGCGTATCAATATATTCCGAGGTTTTATTCTTGACATCAGCCAAAGTCACAATCGGGGCATCTTTGCTGCCGGAAATCGCCTTTGACTGGAGCAAGGATCTTGTCATTGCCTCTGCAATCATTTGCAGATCGGTAGAGCCGTAATTAGCATTGATGGTTTCAACCTCTTTAGCGTCGCCATATCGCACCTGTGGACCAGAGCAAGCTGCCAATAAAGCTGCGGCAAGTATGAGAGCACTTAAGTTGATAGTTTTGGTATGTAGTTTCATGATCAGTCTTTAGATTATTTGTATTGGTTTAATTCAAAACGAAAATCTGTGGCATCTGGTGTTGGGGCGATGCCCATAATAACGGTCGATTGACCCTTGCCTATTGTCACCGGCTTCCATGCCTCTTCATCGGTTACGGTCATGCCATTCTTGCCTATCCATTTGAAGCGATAAGCTACTAAATTCGATTTGCTGTCGTTTTGAATCGTGACTTGCGCTGTCAATACCCCATTTCGCATCAAACTACGCATATCGGTAATCTGAATGCTGTCTGTATCACCCATACGTACTGTCATGTCTTTCATCGATGGCGTAGAACTGCAGGCAAATAGCGCCCATGAGGTAAAAATGATTGCAAGATACTTATTCATACAAGGTCTCTCTGTTTAAATAACTGCTCAATACTATCCACTAGGCTTGGCGGATCATAAGTTTCTTTCGCCCTATCCATACTACCGCCTGTAGGCTTTGAGGTCGAATCTTCAGCAGGCACTACTGGAGCCGGAGCTGGAGTTGGGGTTGATGTTGGCGCTGACTGTGGCGTTTCATGTACTGCTGGCAAGACTGATACCGGGTTTGAAAGTGTCGCCGGAACGACTACGTGCTTTTGCGGTAGAGCAAATGGATCATTTGAGGTCAGGACTGTTGCCCGATTGCGGAACATGCGGATATACACGACGTTATAACCACCAACTAGATTGACTGTCTGGGTTTGCATAACTCCCGATGGCAAGACATACCTCAACTGCACTGGGCCAATGGGTAAGCCCATTCTGGCCATATAGGTTTGTGCTGGCAAGGTCGACCAATGACGCACATCAGTCACATTAATCGCCTGCAATCCATAGCCTGTCACCATAGAAGCAATGGCACCAATAATTGCGGCAGTGCCATTATTGTTTTGATTATTACGATTATTTTTATTGGCCGCCTGTTGTGCCGCCTGATCAGCTGCATATTGCGCCGCCAAAGATACCAAGGCACGCGTTGTCGCTCTTAATACATAGCCAGGCATTTCATCTTTGAGATTTCTTCTGGCCATAGAATCAATGCTAGCGACCAGCTCTAAATTAGCTGGTTTATCACCCAACTGAACCATGCTGGGGGTGTAGCGCTCGGTCGATCTTTCAATAACAGGGAAAGTCAGGGTTACCAGCCTTGAACTTGCGCCAACAGGAATCGACTGACTAATTCTGTAGGGGCTAATCTTAGGCATATAACCTGTATCTACAATAATCAAGGTATCAGCAAAATTTTTCTTCGCTTGATTAGCAATATTGGAATCTAATTTAGCAATGCTTGTTTTAAAGAATCTGACCTGGGGGCACAACTCAATTGCCAAGCGATAGCCTGGAGCAGCCAAACTTGCCTCTCCTTGCGATTCATGAATAAAGCCCGATAGGTAATATGCAGCGGGGTTCTGATATGAATTTTTGAGACTGCGAGTTTCTTCATCATCCAGCAGATTGACAGGATAGCCATTGATATCCTCAATATGACTAGTAGCAGCACGTGTATTGAAGTTAGCTTGTTGATCTTGCTGAGTTTTAGCAACGGCAGCTACCTTGGTTTCAATCAGTTGCTCAATAATTTTTTCACGTTGCGCCATTTTTTTAGCCTCAACCATTGCATCGTTCCAATGACCTTGGGAAATGTGGTTCAGGGCTAAGGTCTGACTCAGCAAGCTGATCTCGTAGGGCTTAGGATCATAGGTACTACTAAATCCTTCAGATAAGACATAAGCGCTGGTATTAAAAAAGGAGCGCTTCATTTTGTCGCTAACATCAATACTCCACTGCTCTACATTTCTGTCGGCCAATAGTAAATTTTCAGTACTGTTTGGTATTTGTAAAGGCCCCTGCAGACGCTGTACCTCTCCAATCTCTAGGTAGTAAAGCGTGTTCTTATCCTTAAAGGCGCTGGCAATCGCAGCATTGGTATTTTGTAGATCACCATTTTTAAACTGCTCTTTAGCTTCATTCATCTTCAATTGCTGGGTTTGGGTTGCGCACCCAGTTAAAAAGCAAACAGCCAATAAGAGGCTAAATTGAAATAAATGATGTGCTAAAAATTTAGGCAAATGAAGTCGTTTTCTGGAAAGGGTGCCGCGCATACCAATTCAACGCTTACTGAGAATCAAAGCTGACAGGATTATCAGACTTATATCTACTTTACTACTCTAACTTTGCGCCTGATTGCTGAACCACCCGACTCCACTTAGTGGATTCTTGGGAAATCAACTTAGAGAGATCTGCTGGACTCCCAGGAGCGGGCTCTAAGCCGCCCGCCAATAGACGAGCCCTGATCTCTGGGTCATTGAATGTTCTGCGTGTTAGCTGGTTAAGGTGCTTCTGAATGGTGGGGGGCAAATGTGCAGGCCCCATCAAAGAAAACCAAGACACTGCCTCAAAACCAGAAAGTCCTTGCTCAGCAAAGGTGGGAATATCAGGTGCAGCATGGGAGCGCTTTAATGTTGTCACACCCAATGCCTGCACCTCCCCTGCTTTGATTAGGGGTAGTGAAGATGACAAGTTATCAAATAGCATCGAAATCCGACCGCTGACTAAATCTGGCAAAGATTGTGCGCGCCCTTTATAGGGAATGTGTCGAATCTGAATACCAGCCATTTCTTTAAAGAGCTCACCTGACATATGCAAAGAAGTGCCAACACCCGAGGATCCAAAGGTTAATTCATTGGGCTTGGACTTTGCTAACTCAATTAATTCGTGCAAATTATTTACGCCCAATTTCTTATTCACGATCAGCACATTGGGCGTGCTGGCTAAAAAACTAATTGGCGTGAAATCCTTTACAGGATCAAAAGACATCTTTTCATACAAGGCGCCATTAATTGCATGAATACCAACTGTACCAATTAGCAAGGTATAACCATCAGGATCACTCTTAGCCACTAGGTCAGCACCAATATTGCCACCATAACCTGGCCGATTTTCTACTACGACTGGAACGCCTAAATTTTTCTGCCAACTTTCTGCCAAAACGCGCGCCAAGATATCTGGCGCACCCCCAGGAGTAAAGCTCACAACGATGCGAATGGTTTGTTTAGGCCAAACATTCTTTGGACTTGTAGGAGCGCTCGTTTGCGCATGAGTAATCGTTACCCAGAAACATAAAAACAGAAAAAGGCCAAGAGCCTTGGCCAGGCGAGATAAAAACATTATGTGTCTACCCAAAACTGGGTCGGATGAACAGTCTTAAAATCCAAGTCGAGCGCGCAACCAAAGCCATCCGTCATACTTCACGGGATCGTCAGCGCAAGGACCAACACCGCACTCAAGCAGAGTCGAAATCAGATTAGCAAGGACGATCAAAATAAAAATTAGGATTAAGGCATTAGCAAACCAAGAGCGTGAGCGCACTTCACGATTAGGCAGCATCAATAAAATAGCCTGCCCTGCCAGTAGACCCATATACCCAACAAATGCCCAGGTATAAAAATGAAGCTCTAAGAAAGTTGCGCCAAAGCCTTTATCGCCCAGCAGAATGTGTAACAGTACTTGGCGCAGAGAAACCGTCATACCGACTAGGCCGCCGAGAATGCCCCAACCATAGTGAGCGGAATGAGCCCCAAAACGGATATTGAGAACGAGGGCGAAACCAATAATGACAAAACCCACCCGTTGCATCAAGCAAAGGGGACAAGGCAGCTCACCAAAATAGAGCTGATCCACAAATGCATAAGACAAAGTGCCAATAACCGCAATTAAAGCAAGTTGATTACCGAGCGCAGCTAGTGAAGGGAAATAATGCTTACTCACGAGATCCTACAGGCTAATGTTGAGATGTGAGGTTGCATGAAAGCGGAACCAAATCATCAGAATTGCGACCGTAATCGCCAACAACGTAAGGCCGGCAAGGCGCTTCTCAAACCAGACAAAGACAAGTCCGATAAAAGCAGTCAGAAATGGTAGAAACATGTACATAGAACAAAATTCTAGCGCAGGACATATGAAACTCGGTTAAAACTCTAAATCTGTAGCCCCAAAGGGGTCTCTTTAGAGCAAGCAAGCTTTTGTTTAGAATGGGCTCATGACTACCAGCCCCACTCCTCCTTGCCTAGACCTGAGTATTGATGGGCCAATCGCGCGAATCACCTTTAACAATCCTGCAGCACGCAATGCCATGACCTGGCCGATGTACGAGGAGCTCAAAAATATCTGCGACTCCTTGGCGTCTAAACCAGAAATTCGGGTGGCTATTTTTAGAGGGGCTGGTGATAAAGCTTTTGTTTCTGGCAGTGATATCCAACAGTTTATTGATTTACCAAAAGATGAGGCTTATGAAGTCGCCGTTGATCATATTTTTAAATCACTACAAGAGTTACCAATACCAACAATTGCATTAATCGAGGGCCTTGCTGTAGGCAGTGGCCTATTAATTGCAACCGCATGTGATTTTCGCATCTCCACAACAGAGGCTCGCTTTGGCATTCCGGTAGCGCGCACCTTAGGAAATTGTCTATCACCAAGCAACCTCGCTTGAATTAGCGCTCATCTTGGCATACCGATGGTCAAGAAAATGCTTTTAACCAGCGAACTGATTAAAGCACCAGAATTATTGGCATTAGGTTATCTCTATGCTACTTGTGAAGCGCAGGAAATCAATCGGGCCGTAGACACTTTGGCGCAGAAGTTAGCAAGCCTGGCTCCCATTACCCAGAAAGCAAGCAAGATTGTTTTGGCGCGCATTTTACAGAACAACTTACCTGACTGCACAGATCTCATGCGTGAGACTTATAACAGCCAAGACTTTAAAGAAGGTGTGAATGCCTTCCTCGAAGGTCGCCCACCCAAATGGGTAGGCAAGTAGTCGACTGATTGTTCTCAGATGGTCGACGGATTTATTAGACAATTTTGGTTGTGAGATTTTTCAATCCTGCAACACTTCCCTCTAATACATCACCTTTTTTCACAGGACCTACACCTGCTGGTGTGCCAGAGAAAATTAAATCGCCTGGCTCCAAAGTAAATAGCGTGGATAAATAAGCAATGGTGTCAGGAACATTCCAAATCAATTGATTGAGATCACCTGACTGACGCTCCTCGCCATTGACCAACAACTTAATCTCTCCTTGGCTTGGATGGCCATATTGACTTGCAGGCGTAATCTCGCCACAGGGTGCAAATTGATCAAAAGCTTTGCCGGTATCCCATGGACGGCCCATCTTCTTTGCCTCACCCTGTAGATCACGTCTAGTCATATCCAGACCAACACCATATCCGTACACGTGATCAAGCGCATGATCTGCAGGAATATTGGCGCCGCCTTTACCGATAGCAACCACCATCTCAATTTCATGATGTACATCATTTGATAGCTTGGGATAAGCCATATCTTTACCATCAGCCACTATCGAGTTGGCAGGCTTCATAAAAAAGAATGGTGGCTCTCGATCTGGATCATGACCCATCTCACGAGCATGATCAGCATAATTACGGCCCACACAATAAATGCGATTGACAGCAAAACGACGGGTGTCGCCAGTCACTGGCAAAGATATCTGTGACGGTGGTTCGATAACGTAAGCGGAACTCATGAAAAAACCTTTCTATGAAATACTGATTAAATTTATTGCTGATTAAATTTATTTTTCTTGTTTAGCAGTATGACGTAATTTGAGAAGAAGAATGCTCAGCGCCAACGTAAAGGTCAGACTATTTGCCAAAATCAGGGGCCATTTTTCAATAATGAGACCGTAAACCAGCCATAGACCAACCCCTGCCGTAAATAAAGAATACATTCCCAAGGAAATGCCAGATAAATCACGAGTGCGCCAGGATTGAATCGCCTGGGGTAAAAAGGCCACTGTGGTTAAAAAGGCCGCACAGTAGCCAATAATTTCAATATGGTGTGGCTCTAGGATCATGTTTTGATTGTATCTAGGGTTCACGGCATTTCATTGACCTAGCGCAGAAACTCCATTTCTGTAGATAATGACAGCAAGCAGTTCAACCCTATACTGAAAAAGATATCATGAGACAGTCACAAGCAATATGGTTTGGCGCAGCTCTCTGCACCCTATTTCTAACAAGCCCGATCTTTGCCCAAAGCAACTTGTCCAGCAAAAATTATCCGGATAAGCCCATACGATTAGTCATTCCTTATCCCCCAGGTGGAGCTACTGATGTCATTGGACGCATCATGGCGCAAGAGCTCTCAAAAACATTAGGGCAACAAATGGTTCCAGATAACCGCGCCGGGGATAGCGGCAATATTGGCGCTGATATGGTCGCCAAATCACCGGCAGATGGCTATACCCTATTGATGGGCGCATTAACCTCCCATGCGATTAATGCCAACCTAGATAAAGATCGCATTAAATACAACTTAGAAAAAGATTTCACACCGGTTGCTGTTGTTGGCGTTGTGCCGTTGGTGTTTGTGGTGAACCCTTCAGTTCCCGTCAAGAATATGAAAGAGTTCATTGCGTACGCTAAAGCCAATCCCGGAAAACTCACCTTCGCCTCCTCAGGCGCTGGCGCCCCACAACGACTAGCTATGGAAATGTTTCGCTTTCAGCTAGGCCTAGATTTGCTCCATGTTCCTTACAAGGGAAGCGGTCCTGCCATGACAGACTTGGTTGGCGGTCAAGTGCTCTGCATGTCAGAGACTGTGCCAGCTGCTTTGCAGTTTATTCAGGCCGGACAATTACGCCCTCTTGCGGTGACTACCGCCAAACGTATTAGTCAGTTACCGGATGCACCAACAGTGACCGAAGCCACAGGCTTACCTAATTTTGATGTGGTCAGCATGTTTGGCATTCAAGCGCCAGCAGGAACACCTAAGCCCATCATTGATAAATTGAGTGCTGATATCAAAACCATCTTGCAGCGACCTGATGTGCAAGAGCGTATGCTAGCAGCAGGTGTTTACGTGAACTATCTTTCTCCAGCAGACTCGAGTAAACGCATCACCCGAGAACTTAATATGTGGAGCAAGGTAATTAAAGATGCGAATGTTAAAGCTGATTAACCCAGAATATCTGCTAGCGCATTAAAGTCTTTTGCATGATAGTCCACCCATTCTTCTGGGTCTAAATCATCGCGCTGATGGGTGGGTCCAAATTCAGCGGGGCGCTCTATAAAAGCGGTTTGCAAACCATGTCGATGTGCAGCCGCTAAATCATCTTTATGTGCTGCAACCAGCATTACCTCCTCTGGCTTAACATCAAAAATCGCAGCAACCCCCAAATAAGTCTCTGGATCGGGCTTGTAATGTCGAAAGACCTCGGCCGACAAGATCAGATCCCAAGGCAAGCTCGCATTCTTGGCCATATTGGTTAGGAGACTGAGATTGCCGTTTGATAAAGTCACGATCGTGAATTGCTCTTTCAGGCGATTTAGCCCTTCTACCGAATCAGCCCAAGGACGTAGGCGATGCCAGATCAAATTGAGATCATGCTTTTGCTGCTCGGTTAAAAAATGAATCCCAAACTCGAGCAGCACTTGATCCAAAATCATACGATGTAGATCATCAATCTTGATCCACCCCAATTCTCCGGAGCGCACTCTAGCCATCGCCGGCTTATAGCCATCTCGCCATGCGCTAGCAAATGCATTCGGGTCAACTGGTAACTGAAGGCGAGCCGCCTCAGCCGCAATAGAGCCATGCCAATCTACCACCGTGCCAAAGACATCAAAGGCCAAAACCTTGGGCAATGGCTTAGACCCCTTCAACATTATTCCGCCTCAATTTTGGCTTGCTGCGCAACCTGCTCCCATTTTTTCTTTTCTGCAGCGATAAAAATCTTGGTATTTGCAGGAGTATCACCAACAGCCCATCCACCCAAATCTTTCCAGCGCTGCTTAATCTCAGGGGTCTCAAGTGCTTTTTTAACTGCGGCATAGAGTTTATTAATCACTGGCTTTGGTGTTCCAGCAGGAGCAAATAATCCAAACCAAGCAGTCACTTCAAAATTCGGATAGCCCGACTGAATCATCGTTGGAACATCTGGCAACTCAGCTACACGATTCTTGCTGGTCACTGCTAAGGCGCGCAACTTTCCAGACTTGATGTATTGCATGGAACTGGGCAGGTTATCAATCATCATCGTAGTCTGACCCGCCAAAAGATCGGCTAAGGCTGGGCCAGCACCTTTATAGGGAACGTGGATGATGTCGATACCAGCCTGAGTCTTAAATAACTCACCAGACATATGAATAGACTGACCACGTCCAGAAGATGCAAAAGAGTATTTACCTGGATTAGCTTTAGCTAGGGCAACTAACTCCGCAACGGTTTTTGCAGGCACCTCTGGATTAACAACCAAGACATTGGGGTTGGCAATCACAATGGTGATGGGCTCCATATCCTCCATCTTATATGGCAGATTTTTGTAGAGACTGTAATTGATGGCATTCGGTCCAATATTGCCCATAGCAATCGTGTAACCATCAGGAGGAGCTGCTAAGAGTGCCTGGATACCAATAATGCCTGCGCCACCAGCTTTGTTCTCAATGATGACGCTTTGCCCAAGCTCCTTACCCAACACATCGGATAAAGCGCGAGCAGAAATGTCAGTGGTGCCACCTGGAGAGGCTGTCACAATAATCTTAATAGGTTTATTAGGAAAAGGATCTGCTGCCAAGCTACTAAGCGGGTGCGATAAAAATGCTGCAACTGCAGCAAAAATTGCCAAGGATTTGCCCAAGGGTTTTCGGATGCTAATCATAGTTGTCTCCAGTCAATTTTTTAATTGTTTAGGTAATATAAACTGATCTTCTAAATAATAAATAAATTATTAGAGACCATGGCCCAATCTGAATTACTCGCCTTTTGCACTGCACTAGAACACACCACCTTGAATGAGGCGATACAAAACTATTTTTGGATAGTGCCAACGTTGCAATCGATTCATATATTGGCGATTGCCACTCTCTTAATTACCGTTCTCATGATTAACTTGCGAGCCTTAGGGCTTCATGGTCAACGTGAGCCAATTAGTACAGTAGTCAATCGCTATTCACATCTCATTTGGTACGCTCTGCCGGTATTACTTATCTCTGGCAGCATCATGATTGTGGGCGAACCAGCCCGCTCTTTAACCAATCTTGCATTTCAGCAAAAAATGTTGATGTTGGTCGTAGTGATTGCGATAACTGTTGGGCTACAAAGAAAATGGCGCGATAACACTTCTGATCAACCTGCCGATATCACCACTCGCCTTCTCGCAGTGATCTCACTTGCCTTGTGGGTTGGAATAGTAGCGGCTGGACGCTGGATCGCTTACGCCTAAATAGCCACCTCTACAAACTACAACCTTATGAATAACATTCTGATTTTGATTCATGGCAATCCAATTGCCCAAACCATTCGTGAAAATGAATTACTCTTTCCCTGGATTGAGAGTTTGCATGTCTTAGCAGTAACACTTGTTCTAGGCTCAATCGCCTTGGTTGACCTGCGTCTCATTGGCGTGCGCGCTATTAATCGCCCCATTAGTAATATCAGCAAAGAATTGCTGCCCATTACCTGGATGGCTTTTTTAGTAGCCGCTGTAACTGGAGCAATTCTGTTTACATCCAATGCATTAAGTTATAGCCAAAATTGGTATTTCATTTCCAAGATTATTTTGCTTGGACTGGCTGGTATCAACATGATGTGCTTTCAGTTCATCATTGGAAAAAATCTTGATAGCTGGAATCACTATCAGCAACTACCTTTACCTGCACGCATTTCTGGTGCGCTCTCGCTTGCGCTTTGGATCAGCATCATTGTCTGCGGTCGCTGGATCGGCTTCACTTTAGAGCCAGTTTTTTTTACAGTTTCATAATCAAAAGAGGGGATGATGAAAAAAACATTGCTTTACCTAATGATGGCATCCAGCTTAAGTATCGGCTTCATTCAGAGCGCATCTGCGCAGTCAACTAAACCCATTATTAATCCACCGCCAACAGCCAAGGACTGGGCTAACTTAGCTAAGCTTCCAGACTGGAGCGGGGTCTGGAATCCCAAAATTACCGATCAAGATCGCCAGGCCAAAACCAATATGCCGCCCTGGACTCCTGCTGCCAATGAATTAATTCAATTTCAGCTTGCTGAAGAAAAGGCTGGTAGACCTCCTCCACTATTCGTCAATTGCTTGCCTGAAGCTATGCCAGCTTGGATGCTAGTGACCCACAATGCAATGGAAATCCTCTTTACACCCGGCAGAGTGACTTTGCTTGGCGAGTCTGATGGCAATCGTTTACGTCGCATTTACACCGATGGACGCCCCCATCCGGATGATCCGGATCCAACCTTTCATGGTCACTCGATTGGTAAATGGGATGGCGATACCCTAGTGGTTGATACCATTGGTGTTGTACCTCAAGCTTATATAGCAATCAGTGAAGCAGCTGGCGTTCCAAACAATGGCGATATGCGCATCATTGAGCGGCATTCACTTGGTGGGCAAAGATGAGTTGCATGATGATATTGAAATCATTGCCCCCAATGTGCTTACCAAGCCTTGGAAAACTACACGCATTTACTTTCGTCAGCGCGCGCGTAAATACGACATCGTTGAGGGTGTGTGCTTAGAAGGCTCATTTGCCCCAGGCAAAGATGCGCGTGGTAATGATATTTTTGTGCCCGTTCAATATGATGTTGGCGGAAATCGCATTCCTCCGCAATAATTCTTTGCAAATACCTTACCAGGAGAAACTATCTTGAAATTACCTCTCATTAGCAAATTAGCGGCATTTGCAATTACTGTATCCCTATCGGCTTTAGCGATTGCTCACCATGCCACCACTATGTTTGATCGCGATAAGATCGTGACCATCACTGGTGTTGTTAAAGAAGTACAGTGGACTAATCCACACGTTGGAATCTTTGTTGAGGGCACACTCAAGGCTGGCGATACCCCAAAGGCTGGCGATACCCCAGCACTGTGGATTATGGAAGTCTCTAGCCCAGGCAATCTGACTCGCGCTGGCGGCTGGACCAGAAACTCTGTAAAAGCTGGTGACAAAGTATCTGTGGACTTCTATCCATTGCGCAATGGCAATAAAGGCGGCTACTTGAAGAAAGTCACCCTGACAGATAGCGGGAAGTTCTATACAGCCGATATCCGCGCTCAAGAAAGTGCCAACCTAGAGGAGCGTGATCAGAAGTAATACATTGATCAGGGAAGCGGGATTGAGAAGATAGCTTTCAGCGTTAACGAGTCAGTGCTATTAGTAAACCCCTTCCCCACCCCCGCCTGAAAGGCGATTGGCTTACCGTCGTAGTACATCATCAGAAATCCCAACTGCTGAGTATTGGGGTAAACAATCGGCTGATTAATTTGCCTCAAGTTCGAGTAATACTCCACCCCTAGCGCCAAGTCAGGAATCACTTCTCGCGATAGGCGAGTCGCCGTCGAAAAATAAGGCGCTTGATGTACATACGGCTGTGAAAGCGGCATATCAATAATGGGGTTAAATGAGAATAACCACTCATCAAAATGCTTACCGATAATAAAGCGGGCTTCACCGTTATATCGGGACTCTTCAAACTGGGGTTGCACATTAGCAACTTCAAAGTTCACGCCAGCAAAAAAATCGTCGCCCTTATCTTCTCGAATCGGCAACCACTTTAAACGAGCCTTTGTAGCTGCATACTGAAATTGATTGTTGTAATTAACGTATGAGATATATAGACCTGCTTCTAGATCGTGGCCAAGGCCATAAGCTAATTCTGGAGTAATACGCACGCCATTGTTATTCATAACTTCACCAGGATATGTTGGCGTCTGTAATCCGCGCGGCGTGCTGTTAACGTGAAGCTCTAAGCTAGACTCGCCCTTGGCATTGATTTCATCGTCGTAGACCTGAATCTCGTCCTGTAAAACAGCCATAGAGACCGAGGGAGCGGCTGCAATCGCAAGCAAAAATGAGAGCTTGGAAATAAATCGAGTAATGGAGGTCGCTGGCATCTTCATGATGCAAGAGTTTAACTAGAGTTGGGAATTTATGTTTGGCGCCCAGCTATCCAAGACCAAAATACAGAGCAATTTGATAAGTAATGAATGAGGCTATGTATGCCAAGACAAAAAGGTAAGTCAGCATAATGACTGGGATTTTCCAGCCACCAGTCTCTCGCTTAACAGTGGCAATGGTAGAGAGGCACTGAGGCGCAAAAACAAACCAAGCCAGGAGCGATAAAGCAGTCGCCAATGACCAGTCACCAGAAATTAAGGGTATAAGTGCTTCTGCAGCATCAGCACTAGAACTAGATAAAGCATAGACTGTTGCCAGCGAGCTCACCACCACTTCACGCGCGGCCATACCGGGCACTAATGCAATACTGATCTGCCAATTAAATCCGATTGGCGAAAAGAGATGGCTTAAGGCCTGACCTAACATTCCAGCAAAGCTATACTGAATCGGCGCCTCTGTAGCCCCCGCTGGTGGTAGTGGAAAACTCGATAAGACCCAAAGTCCAATAGTCATTATCAAAATAATGCCGCCCACTCGACGCAAGAATATTTCAGCTCGTTGCCACAAACTAATAGCAAGGTTGCCGAAACGTGGCATGTGATAACTAGGCAACTCCATCATTAAGGCATTCATCCTCAATTGCTCACTAGTAAAGCGCTTGAGGATCCAGGCTACTGCCATAGCACCCAAGATACCGGCGAGATAAAGCAAAAATAAGACTAAGCCCTGCAGGTCGATATTTCCCCCTAATTTTTGTTGGGGAATAAACGCGGAAATTAACAAGGCATACACCGGAAGTCGAGCGGAGCACGTCATCATCGGTGCAATTAAAATCGTTACCAATCGATCTCGTGCATTTGAAATACTTCGCGTAGCCATAATACCGGGAATCGCACAAGCAAAGCTCGATAGAAGCGGTATGAACGAGCGCCCCGATAAACCCACCGAGCCCATGACTCGATCTAATAAATACGCAGCTCTTGGAAGGTATCCAGATTCTTCAAGCAACAAAATAAAGAAAAACAAAATCAAAATTTGGGGCAAGAAAATAACTACTCCACCGAGACCAGCCAAGATACCGTTAATCAACAGGCTGCGTAACCAATTATTCGGCAAGAGCTCTACGATTTGACCGCCCAAATATTCAACGGCGTTTTTAATCAACTCCATCGGTAGCACCGCCCAACTAAAAACCGCTTGGAAGATACAGAACAATAAGACTACCAAAATGATGGGTCCAAATACAGGATGGAGCAATACCGAATCAAGGCGATCGCTTAATTGATCTGGAATAATTTGATCCAAGCCCATATTTTGCAAAATACGCTGAACCTGTACGTTATCAGACTCGGTATGCGCAATGTGAGAGGCGACGTTTTCAAGGGTAGCGTCACTGGTACCAGTGCGCAATGAGTTCAAATCGCGCCAATCTAATTGAGATAAAAATGATTTAATCTCATCGGCACCGTCGCTCTGGATGCCAACACTGGTCAGAACCGGCAAGCCTAATTCTTGGGAGAGTTTTTCCGTATCAATCCGCAAACCATGACGCTTAGCAATATCGAGCATATTTAAGACGACGATACATGGTAAACCCAGACGCTTAGCAGCCAAGACTAAGCGCAGATTACGGCGTAGATTCATGGCACTTAAGACACACAATACTAAATCAGGACGCTTCTCCCCTTCTGCGCGCCCGAGCAATACATTACAAGTTACGCGCTCATCTAAAGATCGGGGATATAAGCTGTAGGCACCGGGTAAATCGAGGATACGAATATTTTTTCCGGAAGACAGAGAAAGTCGACCTTCTTTGCGCTCAACTGTCACGCCAGAGTAATTAGCTACCTTCTGGCGACTACCTGTAAGCAGGTTAAATAAAGCAGTTTTGCCACAGTTGGGGTTTCCCAATAGCGCTACTAGTGGCTCACTTGGATAAAAATGGATGGTGGATTCAGGCATGCACTAACAATTCAACTTCAATCATTCGCGCCTCTGATTGACGCAAGGCAAAAGTTGATGCTCCAACCCTCACTAAATACGGACCTCTTTTGAGCAGCCCCTTGCGTAAAAGTGTTACCTGCTCGCCAGGCAAAAAGCCAATATCCTCCAACTGCCCCTTAATTTGAGGGGCACCCTTGGGTGCGTTTACCGCGTTCACGCGGTAGGTAAGATCAATTTCTACCTGATCCAGCTGCATGGAGGCTTGTCACTTTTATCAATTAATAGGAACCATTCTCATTATATACCTTATTATTGAGAATAGTTCTCATTTACAATGCATCAGTGCCAAACATTAATCCCGCGAATACAGAGGATGCATCGCAGTCAATTTCCATGGTCTCAGAGCCCATATTGAGATGTAAGATGTGCAGATGCAATCCAATAGAGCTATAGAGCCTTCTTATGTACCTACCAAAACACTTCTCGGTTGACGACCCTACACTACTAGCGCAACTCATTGCTGAATATCCTCTAGCTACGATAGTAGGCAATTTAGATGGTCAACTTGAAATTAATCATCTCCCGCTTATGTTAAGCAGCGACAACAGTAAACTCTATGGACACATTGCCAGGGTCAACCCCCTCATTAAAATTGCTGGCAGCGGCGCTACTGCAGTCACAGCGATATTTAATGGCCCTAATGCCTACATTACACCAACATGGTACCCCTCTAAAAAAGAAACAGGCAAGGTAGTGCCAACTTGGAATTACGCAGTGGTACATGCTCAAGGCCAAATTAAACTCATTGATGATGCGCAATGGTTACGAAGTCACGTAGCGCAGATGACTAATATTCATGAGCCAACCTACCGATCCGACTGGAAGCTCGATGACGCTCCTGAAGAGTATGTTCAGATGATGCTCAAAGCCATCATCGGTATTGAGATTGATATTCAAAGTCTGATAGGCAAGTTTAAGCTCAGCCAAAACCACCCACCCGAAGACTATGACGCAGTGGTAGAAAAACTAGAGCAGTCGCCACAAGAGATCTTGCAAGCCATGCGTGAGTACATGAAAAAAGATTAAGGCGTGGTGTAACCATATTTACGCAGTATTGATTTAGCTTGTGCACTTTGCATAAATTGATATAAATCTACCGCCTCTGCTGGCGCACCTTTAATCAGTACCATCCTTTGCTTAATTGGTTCATACGAATTACTGTTCAAGACTATAAAACTAGTCTCTTTGGAAACATCTGGGGATTTTGCTAAGGACAAAGCAGTAAAACCAATATCCGCTGCGCCTGTCACCACGTAAGTGGTCGCCACACCAATGTTATCTCCATAGACCAACCTATCCTTCGCTTGATCCCAGAGACCTTCTGCCTTGAGATATTCAACGGCCGCCTTACCATATGGCGCTAATTCAGGCTTGGCAATGGCAACCTTATTAGCCCTGGCGATAGCCTTAGCTATATCCACTTTGCTCTCTACAAGCGCAATACCTGATGAGGTCTTGGAGATGATAGCCAGCTTGCCAATCGCGTAGACAACACCCTCATTTACCGCCTTGCCATTCTTGTAAAGCTCTAAAGGAAAACGCTCATCTGCTGCAATAAATAGATTAAAAGGCGCACCATTCATGATCTGGGTGGCA
Organism: Polynucleobacter necessarius; assembly: GCF_900096765.1. Lineage (NCBI taxonomy): Bacteria > Pseudomonadati > Pseudomonadota > Betaproteobacteria > Burkholderiales > Burkholderiaceae > Polynucleobacter > Polynucleobacter necessarius. The sequence continues at coordinate 313,279 of NZ_LT615228.1, read as the reverse complement.
AAGTTCCCTGATGAGCCATAAACAACACGCATCTCAGCTTTTCCGCCTTCTTTAAAAGCAGAGACAACTTCAGTAAAAGCATCCTTCATGTTCGCGGCAACTGCAACTGTTGTCGTTTGCGCAATTGCAAGGTTTGCGCAAAGGATGAACAGTAAAAACAATAGAGGAAAACGAATCAATCTCATCAATTCATTCTAGCCGATGGAAATAAAAAACGACCCCAAAAAAGGGTCGTCAATAACTACAAAGATCGCTTGTTATCCCAGCAACTTCAAGGCACTTAAGAAGGTTTTATAGACGCCCCAAGCAAGAGGAACACCTACTGCAGCCCAAGCCAAGTAAACGGTTGCTACAGAAGTATGCTCATGGCCTGCCTCACCCTTAACAATCGCGCTCAGGGCTTTTTCATGGGCCAGCTTCTTCTCTTGCGCCAACTCTTCATCGGTCATAAACCACTTATCAGCCACTGGACGAACCATCAAATTACAAACCAGCCCAATTGCCAGCATACCAACCAAGATATACATTGTTTGGTTGTAAACCTGAGCACGCGGCAGACCTAAACTCAATTGATAGTCGCGCATGTAGTTAACGACAACTGGACCCAAGATACCAGCTGTAGCCCAAGCAGTTAATAAACGACCATGAATCGCGCCCACCATCTGCGTTCCAAATAGGTCAGCTAAATATGCAGGAACAGTGGCAAAGCCACCGCCATACATACTCAAGATGATGCAAAAAGCGCCAACGAATAAGTGCAAATTACCCGCGGCAGCACTACTTGGAATACTGAAATACAGAGCACCACCTAAAACAAAGAAGACAATGTATGTCATCTTGCGGCCTAACTTATCAGACAAGCTGGCCCAAAAGAAGCGGCCACCAATATTAAAGAGACTTAACAGCGCAGTAAAGCCAGCAGCAACGCCCGCAATGGCAGTGAGCTGGGTCTTATCCAACTCTGTGAATGTTTGTTGAACGCCAATTAAGCTACCTGCAAACACCTCTTGTAGCATTGGAGAAGCCATGCCGATCACACCAATGCCAGCAGAAACGTTCATACACAGAACCATCCACACCAACCAGAACTGTGGGATACCCCATACTTTTTTGACATTCACACTACGTGTAGTGATCATGGCATTATTAGTTTGGTTTGCGGGTGGAGTCCAGCCAGCTGGTTTCCAGTCACTCGCAGGAATGCGATAACCAAAGGCACCAGCCATCATATAAACAAAGTAGCCAAGAGCCATCACAACAAAGGTTTGTGCAACACCAACGCTCGTTGGAGTGGCAAAGTATTTCATGAGAATTGCAGCCAATGGTGAGCCAATCATCGCGCCACCACCAAAACCCATAATCGCCATACCCGTCGCCATACCGCGACGATCGGGGAACCACTTAATCAAAGTAGAAACTGGCGAGATATAACCAAGACCCAAGCCAATGCCGCCAATTACACCAGAGCCCAGAATCATCATCCAAAATTGGTGAAGATAGACACCTAGCGCTGAGAAGAGCATGCCGCCACACCAACAAAACGCGGCAACTACACCAGCTTTACGGGGGCCTGCACGCTCCAACCAACCACCCCAGAGAGCAGCAGATGAACCGAGTAATACGAAGAACATGGTGTACATCCAGCCAAGTGTAGATATTTGCCAATCACAAGTGGTGGTGAATAACTGCGCAAAGAAACCAACATCTGCCGCACATTTAATCGCTTCAGTCCCACCTTGGGATACCCCCAGAGCTTTGGATAGCGGCAACCAGAAAACTGAAAAGCCATAAGCCATACCAATACAGAGGTGAATAGCCAATGCCGCCGGTGGTACGAGCCAGCGATTAAAGCCTGGACCCGCAATAGTTCTTTCTTTATCTAATAAATGAAACATTCTGTCTCCCTTTTGTCTTCAACGTTTTTATCTTCAACGTTTTTAATAATTATTAATTCAAACTTCACTTGCACCACAACTTACCAAAATTTACCAAAAGATACACATGGGAATGAACTCTACTTAAGTAGTAAAAAATAAAAAGTTGGTAGCATCACTCCTAATCAACGCCAGGCGAAATTAAAGCCAACCCTCAATTTGCCTATTTAAACTAACTGCCTTATAGCCAGGCGTGTCCCCAGAATAGCTTCGTATTTTTCGAATTAATTTGGCAGCTTCTGCCTGAGCAGTCATCTCCTTATGCATGGCAATAAAAAAGACTTCGTCTTTTAATGGCACAAAACCAAGACCATTTTCTATAGCAATATTTTTTACACCCAGCCCAACATCAGCCTTGCCGGCCAGTATGGCGTTAGCTATAGCAGTATGTGTAAATTCTTCATGGAGATAACCGCTTATTTCAGAGGGATCAATACCCTCATCAATTAATAAAGTATTAAACAAAAGCCTAGTGCCGGATCCAATTTGACGGTTAATGAAACGGATTTTTCGATTGAGCAAATCCTCAATCGATTTAATCTGCAAAGGATTGCTTTTTTAACAATAAAGCCTTGAGTGCGCTTCATTACTGGATAAATCTGTATATCGTTTTTTGATAAGCGATGATGAATTGCCCTAGAACTCCTCTCGTCAGATACGTGATATCCAGCAACGTGAGCCTCATAATTAAGTAGTCTTTCTAAAGATTCACCAGATCCTGCAATCTTTAAATCAAAACCTTTAATTTCTCCAGCAGCTCTCTGAATAATCGAATCGCTACTAGATGCAAGATGCAAACTTCCACTTCACGCTCTCGGATTTTTGTATCTTCTTGATCTCTTTAGATAGAACTTCCTGATAAGAGTCACCGTACTTTGTAAAGGCTGACTGCATTTCGTCAACAAATTGAATTAAAAACTCGCCGAACTCAGTTAGCTTAGAACCATGTCCCTTAGTTCTGGTGATTAACGGTGCCCCTAGCGCAGCTTCAACATCATTCATCTTGCCCCATACGCTTCTTCTATAGGATGCCCCTGATTTTTTGCTTGCCGATACTAATGAGCTGCCGCGACCAATATCTTTTAAAACATGACAGACCCACACCAAATCAATTGGAGGGGGTCGTTCGCCCCGATTCTCGAAAATCAGAGTTGGTCTAATCTCAATTTGCATATGTAAATATTTGCATATTCAAATAGTTTTAATATATGCGATGATAGTAACTTAATTCTTTACTTGGTGCACCAATATGAAAAAATACTTACTGAAACCCTTTTTAAGCGCCCTCTTCCTGTCGTTGCTGATGCACTTATCACCCGCAGCAGCACAAGAGAAAAGTATTGTGGTGTCCTCCACTACTTCTACAGAGCAATCTGGCCTGTTTGGCTACATCCTGCCAATTTTCAAAATGAAAACTGGCATTGATGTGAAAGTGGTTGCTGTGGGCACTGGTCAGGCCTTGGATATTGGCCGTCGCGGAGATGCTGACGTCGTTTTTGTTCACGATAAGCCAGCCGAGGAACTCTTTGTTCAAGAAGGTTATTCCACTAAGCGCAATGAAGTGATGTACAACGACTTTGTTTTAATTGGCCCCAAATCTGATCCAGCGAAAATTGGTGGCGGCAAAGATATTCAAGCTGCACTACAAAAGATTGCAACAACACAATCACCATTTATATCTCGCGGCGACAAGAGTGGCACTCATGCAGCCGAATTACGCTATTGGAAAGACGCTGGTATTGCGGTTTCACCAAGCCAGCCATGGTACAAAGAAACAGGATCTGGAATGGGTCCAGCCCTAAACACAGCTTCTGCCATGAATGCATATATTCTGGCTGATCGCGCTACCTGGCTAAGCTTTAAAAATAGAGGCGACCTTACGATCTTGGTGCAAGGCGATCCCAAACTTTTCAATCAGTACGGTGTAATGCTTGTGAACCCAGCTAAATTTCCAAGTGTTAAAAGGGCTGAAGGACAGGCATTTATTGACTGGCTCATCTCTAAGAATGGTCAGGATGTAATTGCCAGCTATCAAATTGGTGGCGAGCAACTCTTCTTCCCAAATGCCAAAAAATAATCATGTCGTCAATTCAAGTGTTTCGCACCCTACTGTTCGGTCTAATGACAAGCATTGGAACCCAAGTGGTGATGGCACAAAATAATCCGATAACACCCGAGGCAATCTATGGCAAAGGTAAACAAAGTTTCACCTTAGCGACAGGTAGCCCTGGCGAGCTCGGCCTCCTGCAGGCACTAGGTGAGGCTTTTGATCAACAGGAAGGTGCTCGCCTAATTTGGATTAAGGCTGGGAGTGGCGCCTCACTCAATCTTCTGAAAAGTGAGCAGGTGGATATGATCATGGTTCATGCTCCCGATGCCGTTAATAAAGCCGTTGTCGAAGGTTGGGCAAGCAATAGAACTTTAATTGGCTCAAATGAGTTTTATATTGTCGGACCCAAGAGCGACCCAGCGCATGTCAGCTCCTCCGGCAGCGGAGTCGATGCCTATACCAAGATTGCAAAGTCAGAAGCAAAATTCATATCGAGGGGCGATAAATCTGGTACACATCAAAAAGAAATGGATCTCTGGAAAAAAGCCGGGATTACACCCACTGGCAATTGGTACATAGTCACCAATGACTTTATGACCGCATCTCTAAAAAGGGTTAATTCCGAAAATGCCTATTTCATGACGGACAGCAGCACTTGGGTTGCAGAGAAGAATATTGCGCCCAAGCTACAAATTCTGTATCGAGGCGATAAATTCTTAGTCAATACCTACGATGCTCTTGCTGCCCCTGCCGGCGCAAGCGCAAATCGAGAGCTTGCTGTGAAATTTATTCAGTTTGTAGCCTCTAGCGAGGGTCAGAGCATAATTAGAAACTATGGAAAGTCGACGTATCCAGAGCCTCTTTATAATGATGCTGCATACGCTAAGCAATATACCTACTAGGAGAAGCCATGGAGCTCAAAGTGAAATTAAGCGCTCGTAACACCTTGAGCGGAAAAGTTGTTGAACTCAAGATGGGTCAAACCACCTCTCATGTAAAACTCGATATCGGTGGGGGACACATTGTGACTGCCTCTATCACCAACGAAGCGGTAGATGAACTTAACCTGAAAGTTGGCGATCAGGCTTGGGCAGTAATTAAAGCCTCTGATGTGATGGTGGCTAAAAGCGCCTAGCATTCATTGAATGCTCAACAAAAAAGCCCGCATTTGCGGGCTTTTTTATCAAATCAGTAAAACCTATTTCTTCGGTGTAACGAAGCCAATAGCTGTATCGTCAACGAATTCAACAATAACATCGTCACCTGCTTTGAATTTCTCAAGGCCGAGAACAGATTGATCAACCTTCACTTTTTGTTTTTCACCACTTGGCAATGTGAAAGTCACAATACGCGTTTTTTGATCAATAGTTCCAATTTTTACTGTCGCATAAATAGTGTCTGTAGTCTCTTCAAATGGCTTAGCAGAACCTTTACCAGCGATAGTCACAGAACGGACCCCAGACACGCCTGGCTTAGCACCCTTTGAAGCAGCAGTTAAACCAACGGCAATCGCCTGTGCATGCTCAATAGCAAACACATCGCCCTTTTTAACTTTATCTAAATCATTTACTGACTTAGCAACATTCATTTGCGCCAAATTACCATTAGCATCTTTCAATACAACAATGCGATTCTTCACATCCACAGAATCCACTGTTGCTGTAAGCACAACTACATCAGCTGCCAATGGCAACATTTTTGCAGGGGCTTGAGCAAAAACAGAACTTGCGCAGGTAATGCCAACTGCAACAAATAAACTAGCTAGTAAAGATTTCTTCAAGATAACTCCTAAATGAATAATGGTTGAGACGGCACCCCAAAGAGGAGCGTCAGTTTTATTGTAACCACGACAGATTTAATTACGATCGCTAATTTGGTAAATTAAGGCGATATATATTGATTAACCCACGAGTCCACTCTAAGCCATTGAAAAACATAGAGATCTTGATTAATTCTTGGGAGCATGCTCACCATGATGCCTTTCGCATTCGCGAGAAGGTCTTTATCCAAGAGCAGGATGTGCCCGAGGATATGGAAATTGATCAATTTGATGACTTGGCTTGGCATGCGCTTGCCTACCAAGGTGACAAAGCTATTGGAACGGGCAGACTAGTTTTACTGGGATCTGATGAAGGCCAAATTGGGCGAATGGCTATATTGCCCTCTTTTAGAGGCCGCGGAGTTGGCACGCGCATTCTTTTGAGTTTGATTTAGCCCAGCAGAAAGAAATACGGCGTTTAATCTTGCACTCCCAGATTACCGCCATTCCCTTTTATGAAAAACAGGGCTTTATCACTAATGGACCTACTTATGATGAGGCTGGTATTGCCCATCGTAATATGATGCTCATATTGCCACCACAAAACTGAATGTTATGACCACTAGCCCCGCTCAAGCTCACCTGAAGCACCCTTATATTCATCGTGTCTGCTATTCAGATACTGATGCTGCTGGATTCGTTTATCACGGACGTTACCTAGAGATATTTGAGCGTAGTCGCGCAGAGTGGCTTGCTCAGAGAGGTTTGAGCCCCACCAAGCTGATTAATGAACTGGGTATTGTGATGCCGGTGCGCGAGCTCACCATGAACTTCTATAAGCCCGGTCGTCTAGATGACATTTTGCATATTGATCAAATCATTGAACATCGGGGCCGCACACAAGTTTCCGTAAAACAAACTGCTCAGCGCAAAGCACCCGATAGTGATGAACTACAAGTCATTGCTAGTGCACTATTGCACATTGTGTGCGTTGATACCGTCACACTCAAACCAAAGGCTTGGCCTGACGGGATTTTTACAACAGAAGAGTAGATACAATGGAGCACAGCATGTCTGATGGGAAATTACTGACCTTTGTCAAAGAGCTGAGTCTTTTGCTGGCTCAAAACCCAAGCGAAGCAATTATTTTCACCAAAAGCAAGCAGCTTCTAGAAAATTTAATCGCCGTCGATGATTGGCTCCCTGCAGAATTTACCAAACCACACCCACAGTACTACCAACAATACCTTCTTTATGCCGACCCCTTGGATTGCTTTTCGGTCGTGAGTTTTGTTTGGGGTCCTGGTCAAAAAAACTCCAATTCACAATCACACTGTCTGGGGGATGGTTGGTCAATTACGTGGTGAAGAAAAAGGTATCCCCTTCTATCGACAAGATGATGGCAGCTTTAGCGCAGGCCACTCATGCATCTGCCCTCCCGGTCATGTCGATACGGTATCACCCAATACTCACGATATTCATGTGGTTCAGAACAACTTAAGCGATCAGACTTCAATTAGCATTCATGTCTATGGTGGCAATATCGGCAGAATCTCCCGATCTGTCTTTGATCCCGTCACCGGCGCAGAAAAATCATTTATCTCAGGCTATGCCAATACCGTTGTGCCCAACCTGTGGAGCACCATAGGCTAATAAGTTAGGTTCTGATTAGTGGATGACTTAAAATAGAACCTCTTACTGCAATTGCATCTGCAAAGCAGCTTACCCCATTGACCGGGATAGTCGATTTTTTAAATACATTGAATACGGGTCAATACTTTTATTGGCCCCTATGTTATTTACAGATCTTGGTTTATCAGAACCCATTCTTCGCGCCATTGCTGAAGAGGGCTATACCAGCCCCACACCCATTCAGGCAAAGTCAATTCCCGCCGTATTAAAAGGGGGTGATTTATTAGCTGCCGCACAAACTGGAACTGGCAAAACTGCAGGCTTTACCCTACCGATCTTGCAGCGTTTGAGCAGCACCAAATCCCATCACAGCAAACGTGTATTGCGCGTCTTGATTCTGACTCCGACCAGAGAGCTTGCTGCGCAAGTGCAAGAATCCGTTGTCACCTATGGAAAATACACAGACCTTAAATCCGCCGTTATTTTTGGCGGTGTCGGCGCTAATCCACAGATCAAAGCAATTACTGCCGGCTTAGATATTTTGGTTGCCACACCAGGACGCTTACTCGATTTGATGTCACAAAAATGCGTTTCACTCAACGATATTGAAATACTCGTCCTTGATGAAGCCGATCGAATGCTCGACATGGGTTTCTTGCGTGATATCAAAAAGATTTTGGCTGCCCTGCCTCAGCAAAGGCAAAACTTATTATTCTCAGCAACTTTTTCTACTGAGATAAAGGCTTTGGCAGATGGGCTTCTCAACACTCCTGAACTTATTGAAGTCGCCCGCAGCAATAGCACCAATGAGGCCATTGCCCAATTAATCCACCCGGTCGATAGAAATAAGAAACATCCTCTCTTGGCCCGCCTGATTCAGAGTAATAACTGGAAGCAAGTACTCGTCTTTACTCGCACCAAGCATGGTGCCAATAAGCTAGTGACCCAATTAGAAAAAGATGGCATTACTAGCATGGCTATTCATGGTAATAAGAGTCAGACCGCACGCACTAAAGCCCTGGCAGATTTTAAAGCCGGCATACTCACTGCACTCGTAGCAACTGATATTGCAGCACGTGGCATTGATATTGATCAGTTACCGCATGTCGTGAACTATGACTTACCGAATGTGCCCGAGGATTACGTGCATCGCATTGGACGCACTGGCCGCGCCGGGTCTAATGGGGTTGCTGTCTCTCTAGTTTGCGTGGATGAACACCAAATGCTCAGAGATATCGAAAAACTCATTAAGCAAAAATTACCGCAAGAAGTCATTGCTGGATTTGAGCCAGATCCGAACGCCGTTGCCCAACCGATTCAACTGCGCAGCCAGCAACATCAACAAGCGAGAAAGCCTCGTCCTAATGGATCTCACTCTAGTGGTGCACCAAAAAAGGCGCCCGCCAAACGTTTAAACCCACCTAAAAGAAGCTTCAAGCACTAACCGATTCGTTAAAATGGGGCTCTATTAACCCACTTTCCCATCTCATTTTTCTTAGTTATGACTACATCACGACGCTCCGCCCTGAAAACGATTGCCGGTGCTTTTGCATTGCCAGCTTTTGGCCCTGTATTTGCACAATCAGCACCCAACTGGACTACCTATGAAATCGTGACGGAGATTAATTTAGATTCCCCAAACGGTGCTGCTGAAACTTGGATTCCGTTACCACTCATTTTAAATACCGATTATTTCCGCACATTAGCAATCAGACCAGAAGCAAGCGATCCCAAAGCGGTGAATCAAATCTATGAAACGCCCGATAAACAAGCGCGCATGCTCTGGACAAAATGGGACAAGTCAGCCACTAACCATACCGTCAAAGTATCAATGTTAGTGAGCACACAAAATCGCAATCTAGAGATGTCCAGCCCAAATCCTGCCTTGAAACTATCTAAGCAAGAGCAACAATTTTGGACTCGTGCAACCCAGTATCTACCAACTGATGGCATTGTGAAAACCAAAGCACAAGAGTGTCTTGCTAATCTTCCTGCGAATGCAAGCGATGTAGAAAAAGCAAAAGCTATCTACAACTGGGTGGTGGGTAACACTCACCGCGACCCTAAGACGCGCGGATGTGGGCAAGGTGACGTGAAGTTGATGCTTGAGACGAATAATCTTGGTGGTAAATGCGCGGATATCAATGCGGTATTTGTAGCATTAGCCAGATCTGCTGGTATTCCAGCGCGGGATGTCTACGGTATTCGAATCGCCGATTCTGCCCGCGGCTATAAGAGCTTAGGTAAATCTGGTGATATCACTAAGGCGCAGCACTGCCGTGCCGAGTTTTATGCCTCTGGTTTTGGCTGGGTTCCAGTAGATCCCGCCGACGTTCGCAAGGTCATCCTAGAAGAAACTGGTGGCCTGGCAGTCAACGATCCTAAAGTGTTAGCGATTCGTGATTACCTATTTGGCAATTGGGAAATGAACTGGATGGCTTATAACTATGATCACGATATTGCCCTACCAGGATCTAAGCTAGGCAAGAAAGGTGACATTCCTTTCTTGATGTACCCACAAGCTGAGAATGCCGAAGGACGTTTTGATGCATTAGATCCCGATCATTTCAAGTACAAAATTACCAGCCGCCTTATCGGCTAATCGATAAATTGACTCTGATGCGGATTAAGCCAGCTCTTAATAATTTTCTAGCGCTGGCTTTTGTCTTTGCTCTACTTGGCAATCAAAGCGCTTTTGCACAATGGCGACCAGCGACGCAAGTGGGGTTAACTCAGGCCCCCACTCTGCAGCTTCAGAACCTATCTGGCAAAACCGTGAACATTACCGACTTTAAAGGCAAAGTCATCGTTGTTAATTTTTGGGCTAGCTGGTGCGAACCCTGTCGTGAAGAATTTGAAGAGCTCACCCAACTCCAAGAAAACTATCGTAGCAAAGGGCTTATTGTTCTAGCAGTCAATCTTGCGGAAATGAAGCCGCGCATCATTCAATTTCTCAGAGGTAATGGTCTGCCTGAAAATGGCATTGAAATTCTGCTCGATCGCAACAGTATTACTTATAAAACCTGGCATGCTCGCGGCATCCCCACGACCTTCCTGGTTGGTAAAACTGGAAAAATTGAGGGTGTCTGGATTGGGGCGATCGATAATGTGGATAGCGATGAAGTTAAAGGTAAAGTAGAAGCACTTTTACGCCAATAATATGAATACAGAACCGATCATGACTGAACCACGCCTCACTTCCCTATCCCATGGCGGAGGTTGCGGTTGCAAAATTGCTCCGGGCGTGCTTTCTGAGATTCTGAAAAACGTACCGCAACTACCCTTTCCAAAAGAATTGCTCATCGGCATTGAAACCTCTGATGATGCAGCGGTGTACCAAATTAATGACTCACAAGCGATTGTGGCTACCACTGATTTTTTTATGCCCATCGTAGATGATCCGTTTGATTTTGGAAAGATTGCCGCTACGAACGCCATCAGCGATATCTATGCCATGGGTGGCACTCCTCTATTTGCACTTGCCCTAGTTGGGATGCCGATTAAAGTCTTATCAAATAAAACTATTGCACGTATCCTGGAAGGTGGTGCAGAGGCTTGTCGTGGCGCCGGCATTCCGATTGCAGGCGGCCACACGATTGATTCTGTAGAACCAATTTATGGATTGGTAGCTATTGGTATCGTTGATCCGAAACGTGTCAAAAGCAACGCCAGCGCCAAACCGGGTGATGTTCTGATTCTGGGCAAGCCATTAGGTGTCGGCATTCTATCTGCGGCTTTGAAAAAAGACATACTCGGCCCTGATGGTTATCGGGAAATGATTTCGAATACCACTAAACTCAATTCTGCAGGTCCAGATTTAGCAAAGCTGTCAGGTGTACATGCTTTAACTGATGTCACCGGTTTTGGTTTGGCTGGTCACACTTTAGAACTCGCCAGAGGATCAAACTGCACAGCACACATTGACTGGAGTCAAGTCCCCCTACTCTCTAATGTGCAAACCTTAGCTGACGAAGGAATTATTACGGGAGCTTCAGATCGCAATTGGCAAAGTTATGGTGATGATGTTGGTCTATCGGCTCAATTTACCGCAGCCCAACGCGCCCTACTAACCGATCCTCAAACTAGCGGTGGCTTACTTGTCTCGTGTAGCCCTGATTGCGTTAGAGAAGTATTGGATATCTTCAACCAACATCACTTTTTAGGCGCAAGGGTGATTGGTCAAATGAGCAAGCGCCAAGAAAAACCGTTAGTTGTCTCTTAATACCCTATTTATTGATTGGTTTTTGAATTCTTTACCGAGTGTCTTTCATTTTAAAGACGCTTGAGAAATCCAGTTGACCATTACCTGCTTTACTGTGAGCCTCGTACAATTGTTGCGCTAATTGAGCCAAAGGTACGCTCGTTTCTAAAGCTTGCGCATTTTCTGTTGCCAAGCCCATATCTTTGAGCATCAAATCAACGCCAAAGCCTCCAGCATAGCCTTTAGAGGCGGGTACGTTTTCCATGACACCAGGACAAGGATTGTATAACTCTAACGCCCAATTTCGCCCAGAGCTTTTTGACATGATGTCTGAGAGCACTTTAGGATCTAGGCCATTTGCAATGCCTAAACGCAATACCTCGCAAGTGCCCAGCATCTGAATACCCAAGAGCATGTTGTTACAAACTTTAACGGTCTGCCCAGCACCATTAGCGCCTGCATGAAAAATATTCTTCCCCATTTTCTCGAGTACAGGACGAGCGCATTCAACAGCTTGGGCATCTCCACCCACCATAAAGGTCAGCGTTCCCGCTTGTGCTCCTGCAGTGCCACCCGAAACAGGTGCGTCTATCATGGCAAAGCCTTTTTCTTTGGCCACATTAGCTACGGCTTGTGCCACCTTAGGAGAAATCGTTGAGCAATCAATCAGGAGGGTTTTGGGGTCAGCATTGGCTAGCAGACCTGCGTCACCTAAACACAAGCCCTCAACATGTTTAGAAGCAGGCAACATGGTGATTAATACATCAAGCTCTTTTGCTGCTGCAGTTGCACTAGCAGCAACCTTACCACCAGCACTTGCAAAAGCATCTAGTTGACTCTGGACTAAATCAAATCCAATTACCGAATGTCCTGCTTTAATTAAATTGAGTGCCATTGGCAAACCCATATTACCCAAACCAATAAATCCGATTTTCATGATGATCCTGTTTTATTTTGTTCCGTTTAGTTTTTTGTTGAGCTCGATTGTTTTCGAGAGGCCAAGTAAGAAACGCCTTGCGGCCCATAAGTTTCGCAATGTGCTTGCTCATACCCCAAATGAAATACATCGCCTGCATCAAACTGCTGTTTCTGACCGTCAACCAATAACTCAATGTGACCACTCGTCACAAGAGCTTTCACTTCGAATGGATGTCTATGCTCATCTAAATGGCTGTTGGCAGGCTGATGCACTTCCACGGGCTTTGGGAAACCCTCCTGCTCTAGCATCTGTAGAAATTGCTCAGAATTCATGCTCTTACTATAGCGCGGATATACACTGTTTTCATAGACCTATCTAGCGAGGATATATGGCAGTCAAAGTGATTGGATTAATTGAATTACGTGATCAAAATGCTTTTGAGCAATACCGCGACAAGGTTGGTCAAACGGTTGAGCTATACAAAGGCAACATCCAGGCTCGCGGTCAGGTGACCCAGTTCTACTGGAACTCGATTGCAAAGCCTTTAGTGCTTTTGTGGAACTTCACTTCCCCACGCAAGCAGATGCAGATCTGTGGGTTTATAGCCCTGAATATCAGTCTTTGGTTGCGATACGCAATCAAGCAATGAAGCTAACCCTCTTCAGTATTACCGTTTAACTAGGCCACATAAAGAAAAAGCCCAGCGGATCAACGCTAGGCTTTTAGATCATTGGGGGTAAGAATTACCTCTTAGCTTCCATTGCTTCTTTTGCGGCTGTAATTTCTTTACGGCGCTCTTTACATGCACCAGCGATTTCTTGTAAGGCCTTACGAGCACGTGCTGCAGATGCCTTAATGCCTTTTTCAATAAACTTTTCGTTTTCAGCTTTATATGTTTCAAAAGCAGCTAACAATGTATCGTGTTGTGACATCTCGTCTCCCATTAATCAAAAAGTATTCATACCAACTACGAGGTCAGTATATCCCCATAAAAACGCTAGAAAATCGCCCCTGAAATCAGGGATAACTCTTAGAAACTCTGCTTAAGCCAAAAAAAATAGAGCAAACCAACCCAGTTCAAGTCATGATGTTCAAAATACTCAGAAATATCCTACTTTTTGTACTTGCAAGCCTTCTCTCCTGGTCAGTAGCTGCCCAAGGAAGCTCTTGGCCTGCATCAAATAAGCCAATCACCTTTATTAACCCCTTTCTTAACCCCTTTCCCCCAGGTGGGGCAGTCGATGCTTTTGGGCGCCCTCTTGCCAAGCAATTATCAATCCAGCTAAATGATTCCATCGTGGTTGATAACCGTGGAGGGGCTGGTGGAACTCTTGGTGCTGCAGCTGCAGCAAAAATGGCACCCGATGGTTACACCTGGCTTCTTGGTGCAGTGCATCACTCCATTGCACCAAGTATGTACGCCAACCTACCTTACGACATCACCAAAGACTTTGAGCCAATCGCAATCATTGGAAGCGTGCCACATGTCATCGTTGTTAACCCAAATAAGTTTCCTAAAAATGATTTGAAATCCATCATTGAGGAGATTCGTAAAAACCCAGGCAAATATAACTATGCATCAACCGGCAACGGTACCTCGCAGCATTTAACTGGCGAGCTCTTTAAGATGCAAAATAAATTATTTATTACTCATATTCCCTATCGAGGCACTGGCCCAGCCTTGCAGGATGTCGTTGCGGGACAAGTAGATATGATGTTTGACACTCTCGCAGGAGCGGCGCCCTTTATTAAAAGCGGTCAACTAGTAGCTGTTGCCGTAGCTAGCTCCAAGCGTAGCGAAGCATTTCCGAATGTTCCTACTGCACAAGAATTGGGTATTAATAACTTTATCGTCTCAAGCTGGTATGCCATGTGGGCAATTAAAGGCACACCCAAAAGACATTATTGACAAAATGAGTGCGGAAACTCAAATTGCTTTAGCCTCTCCAGATATCAAAGAGCGCTGGGCCGCCATGGGCGCAACCGTACCCAAGATGACAAGAGCAGAATTAAATAACTACATCAATCAAGAAGTCACACGCTGGCGTGAAGTCGTTAAGAAGTCTGGCGCAAAATTGGATTAAGCAAAATCATTTCTAAGAAAAATAGCAAAAAGAGACAACATGAGTATTCCAAACAAAAACTATGCCTTTGTTCGCAACCAGTTACTAAACAAAGAAGGAATTGCATTTTTAGATGTTCGTGAAGAAGATCCTCATGCGCGCGAGCATCCGCTTTTTGCTGCCAATCTTCCCTTATCTCGCATTGAGATTGATGCCTACGGAAAACTTCCCAAGAAGGATGTTCCGATTGTGACTCTAGATGATGGCGAAGGCTATGCTGAGCTTGCGGCAACACGCTTGATCGATTTAGGGTTTAGCGATGTGTCCGTTTTTGAAGGCGGCATTCAGGGCTGGAAGGCCGCTGGCGGAGAGCTATTTAAAGATGTCAACGTGCCCAGCAAATCATTTGGTGAGTTAGTTGAATCCAAGCGTCATACTCCATCTTTATCTGCACAAGAAGTCAAACAACTGATTGATCAGCAAGCAGATGTTGTAGTTGTAGATGTCCGCCGCTTTGATGAGTACAACACCATGAGTATTCCAACTGGTACTAGTGTTCCTGGTGCCGAGTTAGTGCTGCGTCTACCGGAACTTGCCCCTAATCCCCAAACCAAAATTACTGTTAATTGTGCTGGCAGAACACGTAGCATCATTGGCACCCAATCACTCATTAATGCGGGTATCCCAAATGAGGTCAATGCACTGCGCAATGGCACCATTGGCTGGACTCTTGCGGGCCAAGAACTCGACAAAGGTCAAACTCGGAAATTTAAAGAAGTGAGCGATTCCACCGCTACCCAAGCGGCAATGCGTGCACGCTCAGTAGCCGATCGTGCCGGTGTTAAACGCGCAACCTTGCAAGATGTGCAGCGCTGGAAATCTCAAGCCGATCGAACTACGTATTTTTTGATACCCGCACTCCAGAAGAATATGAAGCAGGCCACCTCCCTGGCTTTCGTTCTGTTCCTGGTGGCCAACTGGTTCAAGAAACAGAAATGGTTGCCCCCGTTCGTGGCGCAAGGATCGTGTTAGTTGATCCAAGCTCAGGTGTCAGAGCCGATATGCCTGCCTCTTGGCTAGCTCAAATGGCCTGGGAAGTTTATGTTCTGGATGGCATACGGATCGTAGACTTATCTGAGAAGGGACCTTGGAAGGCGCCTCTTCCAACTTTGCCCATCATTGCCAGCGTAGACGCACTCACTCTCTCAGGATGGATCAAAACTGATAGCAATACGATTGTGGTAGATTTCAGCACTCATGCTCATTACATGAAAGGTCATATACCTGGCAGTTGGTACGCCCTTCGCTCACAGCTAGCAGAAGCACTTAAACAGATTCCCAGAGTGGATCGCTACGTACTCACAAGCACACCTGCAGAGTTGGCACTTTTTGTAGCGCAAGAGTTTGCAACGCTAAGCAAAGCTGAGGTAATGGTGCTATCTGGTGGAAATGCAGCTTGGAGTAAGGCTGGCTTAGAGTTAGAGAAAGAGCCGAGTCACTTAGCCTCCCCTCCTCTAGATCGCTATAAACGCCCTTATGAAGGCACTAGCGTAGATCCCGCTGCAATGCAAGCGTACTTAGATTGGGAATTTGGTTTAGTAGAACAACTAGGCAAGGATGGAACCCACCACTTCTGGGTGCTTTAATCCTTGCTGTTGTTTTGATGAAATGACTCTAGGTAATCTTATTGCGCAAAATGCCAATACCCGTGATATTAGTTTCCATGATGTCACCGGGTTTCATAAACTCTTGCGGCGTCCTGCCTGCACCCACGCCTGATGGAGTACCAGTAGCAATAATGTCACCCGGCAATAAGGTTAGACCCCGTGAGAGCTCAGAAATAATCACTGGAATTTTGAAATACATTTGCTTGTAACTAGCGTTTTGTTTTTCAACACCATTGACGCGGCAGATGATTCTGGTGTCCTCCAAATTAACGCCGCCCGCTGTCACCACCCATGGCCCCATGGGACCATGACCATCGAGACTCTTGCCCTTCAACCACTGACCAGAATGTCGCTTTTGCTGAATATCTCGCGCAGTAGTGTCGTTATAGGCTGAATAGCCAAATACGTAATCCATCGCGTTTTCTTCGGAGATATTCTTCCCCTTTTTGCCAATCACGACTGCAAGCTCGGCTTCCCAGTCAATCATGGAGGACACGCCAGCATCATAAGGAATGTTGTCAAAAGGGCCATTCATCGTCTGAGTTCCCTTAGAGAAGAACACAGGAACCTTGGGATACTCTTTTACAGCAGTATCAGCGCGATGCTTTAGACCCTCTTCAAAATGGTCTAAATAGTTCCAGCCTACGCAATAAATATTAGCTTGTGGTTTTGGAATGGGCGATAACAAAATGACTTGATTAACATTCATTAGGTTTGCACTGCGGGTTTTTAAATAAAGCCGCTAATTCGGAAAGGCCTTTATTCCCAGAGCCTGCCAATGAAATCATTGATGTTGGATCAAATGACAGTTGGACCTTCTGACGGGCAGCCTCAGCAGGGATATCGATCACCATGCCATCGTTGGTGACTAAACCTAATCGAGATGTAGCACCCCATCCTTGGCAAATAATTCGCAATACGAAAGCCTGCTTTGCCCGACAGCAGCTCAACTACGATTGGTGGTTGATTTTCGGACGCGGCAACCGCATTTGAAATCAACATACTACTTAGGGCTGCTGACGCCCCTAACTTGAGAGCATCTCTTCGATTTGTATCCACATCATCTCCTTTATTGAATATTATTGTTTAGTCTTATCTTGGTCTTATTTGGTTTACCAAATAATCTGTCTTAAATATTAATGCCAATCCAGATCTATAGCCAATCCTAGGCAAGATATCCAAAAGTTGGCTATGCTTAAACATATGCCCCATTTCAATCAGTCTGCCCTATTCCGCCAGATTGCAGGAATCGTCTTGCTACTGTGTCTATGCGCCTGTGAGCGCGACTCTTACACTAGCTGGAGCTGCTCATCCCCAAGTGCATCCAAACTTCCCATGGTTTTGCGCAAAGCCCAAATGGAGTTTAAAGACGAGAAGCTCAACTATTGCGGTAGTCTTGGGAATAAAAGCTTTTTTGACACCAAGTGCCCCAACCAAACTGACCAATCTCGCACGATCTTTATTCCTACCTCAGGAGCCCTCCAAAGCGTTGACCAAGAATATCAGTGCACGGCTTTATAAAGACCAGAACCGATGAATCGATTAAGCCCCAAAAAATTACTACTGAGCAAGTGGACAGCCGTAAAGCCTATCGCTAAACAAAAGCACTTTTTAGTTAGTAAAGTGATTGAACCAGAGCTTCCAAATGAGAAGCTTGATCTTATTGAAATTGAGGCTGTCTACAGTAAAAAAGTAATGCAAATTCATTGGCGCGATCTAAGCGATAGCTCATTATGGATACAGGGTTGGAAATAAAAAAACCGCCCCAAGCTTGCAGGCGGTTTTTTCAGTAGCAAATAAATACTGATCTATAGATTGCTTACTCCGCTTTCTTTTTTGCTGCAGGTGTTTTCTTCGCAACACCATCAAGATTCTTTTCAGCAGCTTCAGCAACCTGATTAACAATACGACGACCTTCTTTGAACATTTTCTGACCTGCCTCAGACATCTCGTTGACTACCCGAGATAATTTATCCGCCTGGACTGGTACCTTAGCTTCCGCCTCTCCCAACCAAGACACTAAGGAGCTGCGCACTTTTTCCAAATGCTTCTCGGTCTCATCCGCAGCGCCTTCGCCTAGCTCTTTCAAAACAGCTTTGACTTTCTTCTGATAAGCCGTAGCTCGTTTAGCCGCCTCTTTAGCCGCCTCTTCTTGCAAATCTTTTAATTTGCTCAAATCATTCTTGGCAGCTGACTTTGCGCTATCAAGCGCATTTTTCATGCCCCACTCAATTTCAGCCAGATGGTGATCGCTGAGTTTTTTTGCTGCATCTAAAAGAGTGTGTGAATAATCAAACAACTCTTTTGCTTTTTCACGCTGCCATTTTTGCAAATCTTTTGCTTCCATCATTTTGCTCCTATCTTGGTAGATTTGATAACTCGATGTTTTTAATTACTTCTTAAGATAACTCTATACCCAAATTGGCAGTCTGCCAATTCCCTCGAATTTAAGGCATTAAAATGACAATATGACTGAAAGAAAAAGTATTTATGAATCCATCGGCGGCATCGATAAAATTGATGAGTTAGTGAATCGTTTCTACGATTTAATGGCACTTGAGCCCATTTTTTCTGATTTACGGGCTATGCACCCCCAAGATTTATCGAGCTCACGCGAAAAATTGAAATTCTTCCTGATGGGCTGGATGGGTGGGCCGGATATTTACTCCCCCAAATATGGGCACCCCATGCTCCGCGCCCGGCATCTACCCTTCAAAATCGGCATTCATGAACGCAACCAATGGCTCGCCTGCATGTACCGCGCGCTAGAGGAATGCGGCATTGAAGGTAATATTGTCAGCCAACTGGAAGAATCCCTTTTTAATACCGCTGACTGGATGAGAAATCAGCCCATTTAATCCATACAAGCTATCCCCCTCTAATGAATGGGGTTTAGATTTTTTTCCTTACCTCTGAGTTGGCTACACTTAGCAGTAAAGCCACTTTAGCGAAATAGAGAATGATCGATAGCGTCTTGCAGCTTGTCAGCGACCCAAATGCTTGGATCGCTTTTTTTACCCTCTCTGCCCTAGAAATTATTTTGGGTATCGATAACATCATTTTCATTAGTGTCATCGCCAATCGACTTCCGCCAGAAATCAGAGAGAAGGTGCGCCGCTTAGGTTTAATTTTTGCATTACTAACCCGTGTACTTTTATTACTCAGCCTATCCTGGGTGATGGGATTAACGAATCCCATCCTGTCTATTTTTGAACACCCTATCAGCGGCAGAGATCTCATACTTTTACTGGGTGGATTTTTTCTGATTTGGAAAGCTTCGAAAGAAATCTACATTGAGGTTGAGGTTGGCGAGCAGTCTTCTGTTGATGAAAACCCTCATAGCCAGAGCGCCAACAAATCCATGCTTACTTTATTCATTGGGTCTGTTCTTCAAATTGGCTTGCTCGACATCATCTTCTCACTCGATAGCGTGATTACTGCCGTCGGCATGGTGGATCAAATTAGCGTCATGATTGCGGCGGTCATTACATCCATTCTCATCATGCTCATGGCTGCAAAAGCTATTGGAGACTTTGTGCACCACCACCCCTCCATCAAAGTGCTGGCACTATCATTTCTTACCGTCGTTGGTGTAGTGCTCATTGCCGAGGGTATGGGGATGCATATCCCGAAAGGCTATGTTTATGTTGCTATGGGATTCTCGCTGGGAGTCGAATTACTCAATATCCGCTCCCGCGAGAAGAAAAAAGCCGCTCGCTAAATGGTTCACTTAAAGAGCGTTGGCACAAGCAAAGCCGCTTGCCCAGGCCCATTGAAAGTTATGGCCGCCTAAGTGCCCGGTCACATCAACGCATTCACCAATGAAGTACAAACCTAGATGTTTTCGTGACATCATGGTCTGACTATCTAGCCGCTGAGTATCGACACCGCCCAACATCACCTCTGCTTTTTTCCAGCCTAAAGTACCCGCAGGCTTGACCGACCAATTTGTGATGAGCTCTTTGAGTGACTGACGATCTTTTTTGGAGACTTCAGCCCACTTACGACCTATCAAGTTTCTCTGTTCAGCGAAAGCTTTTGCAAGACGTTGGGGCAACACCGAGGCCAGAATAGTATCTGACGACTTTAAGCGATTCTCTTCATTATTAAACAGCGTATCGCAATTGAAAGCCACCGGGCTGCTCTAGTGCACCCAACCAATCAATATGAATCGGCTCGCCTTCTATCCAATAACTACTGGCCTGCAGTACTGCGGGCCCGGATAAGCCCTTGTGGGTTAATAGTAAATCTTCGTTAAAGCGGCATGCTCCATAGCGGCGACCCTTCGAACCCGAAGCAATTCTGACGGGAAGGCTCAAGCCTGCTAATTCATTGAGGTTTCCAAAAGTTTCAGCTGTAAATGAGAGTGGCACCAAAGCAGGTCTTGGCTCAACTACTTCTAAGCCAAATTGCTTGGCAATATCCAATGAAAAGGCTGTTGCGCCAATTGCTGGAACTGGCAGGGCCTCCAGTTGCCATGACTACTGACTTTGATTTTTCTATACCTTCAGATGTATAAATTAGCCAATCCTGCGGACCCTGCTCTAATGATTTGACCGTAACAGGATTGCGGATAGTCACCCCTCCTTTTGCACACTCCGCAAAAAGCATGTCGATAATTTGTTTTGCAGAATCATCGCAAAAAAGTTGTCCTTGATGCTTCTCGTGATAAGCAATGCCGTGAGAGGAAACGAGCTTAATAAATTCTAAAGAGGGATATCTCGCTAAAGCACTTTTTACAAAATGAGGGTTTAGCGACAAAAAGTTAGCAGGGCTACTATGTAAATTCGTAAAGTTACAACGACCGCCACCACTAATGCGTATCTTCTCACCCAACACTGGAGCATGGTCCAAAACTAATACCCGCTTGCCTCGCTGGCCAGCCACTCCCGCACAAAATAAGCCAGCAGCACCGCCACCAATAATGATGGCATCCCATATTTTGCTCATGTTTTACTCAAAACGATCAGCGATATCAGCGGCGATATTGAGCTTTCTCATGTGCAATTTGGTATAGGCTTGTCGAAAGTTTTTCGTCATAGAAATCATGACCGAAGCAGTCCAGGCAAAAGAGAACATACCTAAAAACGCAATAATGACTGCCAACATTTTCCAGCCATTAGGAAGAATATCTTCCATAAAGCCCATGGCTGTGTAGGTACTGCCGCTAAATAAAATGCTCTGACCTAAACCAGAGATTAAATGAAAGCTGTATAGCGCCAACCCCCACAGTAATATCTCTGCAATATGGACCAGAAATAAGCCAAAAACGCTCAGGTAAAAGGATAGTGCCACAGAAGAATATTTTTTCTCTGCTAAATAAAGAAAGGTTTTGACTTCATAACGCTTGGCAATTTGGAGTAATAGCATCCCATGAAAAACCATCACAAGTAATAGCATTACCCCGCCAAATAGATAGCCAGGAAGATCAAAAGAGGTTGCAATACTCATTTGGGATGGATTCATATTAATACCTTTACCCATTTTACAGTCTAGTCATTTAGGCCAACTGATACCAGTCCCGAATAATGTTCCAAGCATCTTGCGCAGTCTCAGCAAAGTGAATCGCCTGCATATCTTCTTGGTCTATCACTCCAAACTCAATCATCTGCTTAAAGTTCACCATTTCATTCCAGAAACTTTGGCCAACCAAAATGACCGGAATGGGCACTACTTTTTTAGTCTGCATCAAGGTGAGTACTTCAAAGAGCTCATCAAAAGATCCGAAACCCCCGGGATAAGCGACGATCGCTCTTGCCCTCAACATGAAGTGCATCTTGCGCAATGCAAAATAATGAAACCGAAAACCTAGACCGGGACTGATATAGGGATTGGGATGTTGCTCTCTGGGAAGGCTGATATTAAAACCAATCGTTTGATCACCTGCTTCAAATGCGCCTCGATTGGCGGCCTCCATAATTCCAGGACCACCTCCAGTGCAGATGTGCAACTTATTGGCATTCTCCTTTTGGCTAGTGTTGTACCTAGCTACAAGAGAACCAAACTCTCTGGCTGACTCGTAATAGCGACTGTGCAGCATGGCTTGCTTAGCCTGCGCCTTTTCTTGCTCAGTTTTAGCGCTCTTTTCTAATTCTAGTGCGTGCTGTTGACTGACAAAACGGGTAGAACCGAACACAGTAATGGTGTGCTCAATGCCTTGCTCCTTCAGAAGTATTTCTGGCTTGAGTAATTCCAACTCAAATCGAATGCCGATCGTTTCACGACGAGACAAAAAAGCTTCATCATCAAAAGCAAATTTATAGGAGGAATCGAGGTCTTCTTTAGATGGATGTAGCTTATGAAGATTGAGATACTCAGTGATTGTTTGAGCATTATTAATGGGAAGCTTGGGACTCATATTGTCACCTTAAAAACGAGTTACCCAATCTTACCTCGTATAAGGAAATAGTCAGTATTAATACCTAGTTCACCCCGATTTGCATAAGGCTATGGATTACTAAGGTCTACCAAGGATTTACCAGCAAGCCAACTAGCGTTAATATTGCCTTAATTTCAACCAAACAGAAGGAAACTCCATGAGCAATCGTTCAATCATCATTATGGTGCTGGTATTAATAATTGGCGCCACCGCCTACCTACTCCTCAAAGGCGACGGTAACGTTGATATGAGCGGCGAAAAACATGGTGCTGAAGCAACTCACGTTGAAGAAGCTAAGAAAGATGCTCCTGCAGCAGCTCCTGCGGCTGACGCAAAAAAGTAATCTAGCATCAACAAATAAAAACCGCGGTTCGCCGCGGTTTTTTACCTTCTACCCATGAAAAAAATTCTATTGTGTTTGACCACTTGCTGGATTTATCAAGCAAGCTATGGCCAATCCATCTGCACTATGACAAATATTGACCCCACCATCACTTCCTCTTTCGCTCCTACAGGCACCCTTCGAGTTGGTATCAATTTAGGGAACCCCATACTCGCAAATGAAGATCCAGCCACGCACGAGTTACGTGGCGTGACAATTGACATTGCTCATGAGATCGGTCAATGCTCTGGCCTTCCTGTCAAGCTGATTCCATTTAAAACTGCAGGCAATACCGTGGATGCAATTAAGACTGGTGAAATTGATCTAGTCTTTGTTGCGATTGATCCTATTCGTGGTGCCGATATCAGTTACACCCCGGCGTATATTCAAATTGAAGGGGCTTATATGGTCAAAGAAAAATCACCAATTACTGCCAATGAGCAAGTAGATGTTAGTAGCAATGAAATTGTCGTGAGCAAAGGTAGTGCTTATGACCTTTACCTCACTCGAGAAATTCAGAATGCCACGATTCTCAGAGCGGCAAGCTCTCAGGCGGTGATTGATGACTTTATGTCTGGCAAAGGAAATGTTGCAGCAGGTGTTAAGCAACAACTAGAAAGTGATGCCAAAAGATATGCAGGTTTGCGAATGTTACCAGGCCGATTTATGGTGATTAATCAGGCGATTGGCACTCCCAAGGCGAGGCCACAGTATGAGAAAACCACCGTTTACCTAAGCGGGCTCATCACCAATCTCAAGCAATCTGGATTTGTAGCGCAAGCGATGCAACGCCATAATATTCAAGGAGCTAAAGTTGCTGAATAATTTGATGAATGCGACTACTTAGCACTCATAGATACGCATGCGTTCAGGAATAATGACATTAGACCAACTGAGCTCATCACGAATGCATTTAGCAAACACGGAGGCTGACTCAGGTTCGCCATGGACAACAAAACAGGACTGAGGTGGTTTTTCAAAGCCACTTAACCAATTTAATAGACCTGCCTGGTCTGCATGGGCAGATAGGCCACCTATAGTATGAATGGAGGCCTTTACCAAGATCTCTTCACCAAATAAACGAACCTTATCGACTTTATCTACTAAGCGTCGACCCAAGCTTCCATAAGCCTGAAAGCCGGTAATGATGATGGCGTTTTGTTCACGCGGTAAGTTATTTGCCAAATGATGAACAATACGCCCCGCATCGCACATACCACTTGCTGAAATGATGATTGCCCCACCTTTGATTTTGTTAAGCGACTTTGATTCTTCTACATCCGCAATGAAGCGCAGATCAACAACGCCTGGGTTCTTTTTGAACCAAGCAAAAGTTTCTTGCGACTGTTGATCCAATTGATCAAAAAAATGTTGGGTCAATTGAGTTGCTGCAGTAGCCATCGGTGAGTCTACCCAAATGGCCAAATGAGGCAAACGCCCCTTTCTGACCAAATCAATTAATAAAAATAAGATCTCTTGGGTGCGACCCACTGCAAATGCGGGGATAACGACATTGCCTCCAGCAGCCATCGTCGTACCAATCACCTCCACCAACTCAGCCTCAGTTTCAGGTAGACCACGATGCAAACGATCACCATAAGTAGACTCCACCACCAATACGTCGGCAGAAGAAATCAATTCAGGATCGGGCATCAGTACCCTACCCTTCATGCCAATATCACCAGAAAACACACAACGCTTTTTGGGTAAGCCATCCTCGGCAATATCTAAGACAGCAATGGCAGAACCCAAAATATGACCAGCATTATGAAACTCCAATTGCACCCCTGGCGCAATCTCTTTACTCTGGCCATATTCGAGAATTTCAAATTGCTTGAGCGTCATTTCGACTTCTTCTCTAGAATAAAGGGCAACCGGCATCTCTCCCCGCCACTTACCTTGCTTCATTTTTCTTTGTGCACGCTCAAGGTCAGCGAACTGTAAATGCGCACTATCGGGCAGTAGAATCTTGAGTAATTCGTAAGTGGCAGATGTGCAGTAAATAGGGCCATTGAAGCCCTGCGCACATAAGCGTGGCAGCAAACCACTGTGATCGATGTGTGCGTGCGTGAGCACAACAAACTCAAGGTCTTTAGGAGCAAATGGAAACGGCTCAAGATTCTTATTGCTAGCCTCACGACCTCCTTGAAACATTCCATAGTCCACTAGGAAATACCTCATTCTTCCGGCCAACAGCACCTCTACCGAATGTCGTGACCCTGTTACTTCTCCAGCGGCACCAAGAAATTGAATCTTCATCCTCCCAGCATGCTCTCTCTTACAATGGGCTAAAACCCCAATCTTTTAAGCAATACTATTGATATGACTTCTTTACCGACCCCACTAAATGCCCTGGCTTTTGCGCCACGCTTAAAGCGTGGTCCTGCCGAGCACAAAGGTGATGCCGGCAAAGTCTTATTAATCGGCGGCGCACCAGGCATGGCGGGTGCCCTACTCTTAGCTGGTAATGCTTGCCTTCATCTTGGGGCAGGATGGACCATCCTGCAAATGCTCGACCCAGCATCAGCACACGCCGATACCAATCAACCAAAATTGATGATTCGTCTTGCACAGAATCAAGCGCAAAATGTATTACAAGAGACTCAAGCCGATGTTCTCGCCATTGGCCCGGGACTTGGAAACTCAAGCCTAGCAATCGAATGGTTAGAGGCTTGCCTTACTTACCCACAAACAACCCCCTTAATCTTGGATGCAGATGCACTTAACCTATTGAGTGACTCTTCTGACTTACTCAATCTGTTGAAGATGCGTAACCAGCAACATCCTGAGAAGACTGTTTTGACACCACACCCTGGCGAAGCGTCGAGATTGTTACATTGCTCAGCTGCAGATATTCAGTCTGCGCGCCTGGAATCTGTCCAAGAATTAGCCGCTCTGACTCAATCGATTGTGGTCCTCAAGGGTCAGCACACTTTAATAAGCGCACCACACTATGTGACTACGCAGTGCGAGGCCGGCAATCCCGGCATGGGCACTGGTGGCATGGGAGATGTTTTAACAGGAAGCATTGCTGCCATTGCTGCGCAAGGCATTCGTCATCACCTCAATCTTTGGGAGTCCACTGGTATTGCAGTTCAACTACACGCCCTAGCAGCCGATAGCTTAGTTACCAAGGGCGTTGGCCCTCTAGGGCTCACTCCATCAGAAACCATCCTGGAGATGAGAAGCTTGCTCAATCAGCTGCTATAAGACCCTATGCAATCAGCAAGTGCAGCCCATCATCATCGACGCTACCTTTACGGCATTCTCATGGCCGGCGTCGGTGCTATGCTCTTCTCAGGCAAAGCTATCGTCGTCAAATTAGCCTTTGCCTATGGCGCTAATGCCGAAACACTCTTAGCGCTTCGCATGCTGATGGCATTACCGATGTTCTGGAGTATCTATTGGTGGGAATGCCGCAGAAAGCCCATGGAGCCAATTACTTGGCTTGATCGAGGCAAGTTATTTTTTCTGGGCTTCTTGGGATATTTTTTATCCAGCTATATCGACTTCTTGGGACTGCAATATATATCTGTTGGCCTTGAGCGCATTGTCTTGTATCTCACGCCAACGATTGTTTTGCTCATCTCCTACTTTGCCCTGCATAAGCCGATTGCAAAAATGCAGTGGTATGCGCTCATCGTCGGCTACCTTGGCGTATTTGTTGTCTTTATTCAAGATGCAAGCTCTGCCGGAATTCATGCGTGGCTCGGAATGATCTTAGTATTTAGCAGTGCTTGTAGCTATGCCATGTATATGATTGGCTCCGGTGAAATGGTCAGACGAATAGGGAGCGTTCGCTTGGTCGTCTTTGCTAGCTCAGCATCTGCTGTACTGAGTGTTCTGCAATCATCCATTCACAACCCAAATGCAATTCTTGACCAGATCCCGCAAATCTACTGGCTTAGTCTGCTAAATGCCAGCTTATGCACCGTGATCCCCATGCTCTTGATCATGATTTCGATCAATCGTATTGGCTCACCATTAGTTGCCCAAGCTGGAATACTGGGACCAGTATCGACTATTTTTTTCGGCTACTGTATTTTGGGAGAACCAATCACGTGGATGCAGATTGCCGGCATGATGCTTGTGATTGCCGCAATGTGGCTATTGGTACGCAACGATGCGCCAACAAAAAAGTCATCAGACTTAGAAAAATCTGATGACCTCGATAAAACAGAAACTCTCAATTAATCGGGAGTTTTATAAACTCTAGAATTACTGAGCCGCTGCGTCTGCCGCTTTAGCTTTTTTCTTAGATTTTTTCTTTGCTTTTTTCTCAGCTTTCTTTTCTTTCTTGGCCTTTTTCTCAGCCGCTTGATCCGCTGGAGCAGTTGCCGGTGCGGAAGCTGGCGCTGCTGCAGGCGCAGGAGCTGGGGCTGGATCAGCAGCCATCACCGAGATCGGCGCAATACCAATTGCTGCTGAAATAAGAGTTGCCAGGCTTAAGCGGGCGATATGAGAAATCATGCAAATCTCCAATAGGGTTTGAGGGTAATTTAATAATACTCAAAAATTTGTCATAAATGCCCTATTTTTAGAAGAACCATCATGAATGATTTCCCTAGTGGCATTTTTATCGAACCCAAAGGCTACCCAGTGGATGCCCTAAATCATCTGGACTGATTGACTGGCATGGCAGGTACCTATGAGGGAGTACGTGGTTTGGCTCGCAAAGAACCGCTCAGTAAAAAGGCCATCAATTGATGGCCTTTTTTGATTGCCAGTACTGCTTTATGCAGGCTGAGCTTCTGCCTCGGTAATTTTTTCCAGAGCAGCAGCTAAATGGCCAACCGTACGATCAACATGACCTAATTTTTCAAGGCCAAACAAACCGATGCGGAAGGTGCGGAAGTCTGGACGCTCATCACATTGCAATGGAACACCAGCAGCTGTTTGCAAACCTAGCGCAATAAACTTTTTGCCTGACTGAATATCTGGATCCTTGGTGTAACTGACTACTACGCCAGGAGCCTGAAAGCCTTTAGCGGAAACCGAGTGGTAGCCTTTGGAGACCAACAATTCGCGAACTTTGCCACCTAACTCCACTTGCTTAGCCTTTAAAGCAGCGAAGCCAAGAGATTGAGTTTCTTTCATCACATTGCGCAAGATCTTAAGCGCATCAGTAGGCATCGTCGTGTGATAGACATGGCCGCCCTTTTCATATGCTTCCATGATCTGCAACCATTTTTTCAAATCCATAGAAAAGCTGGAGCTTTGAGTTGTGTCAATACGCTCACGCGCTCTATCGCCTAAGGCAATCAAAGCACAGCAAGGCGAACTACTCCAACCTTTTTGAGGCGCCGTAATTAATACATCTACATTGCAGGCCTTCATGTCTACCCACATTGCGCCAGAGGCAATGCAATCCAAAACAAATAATCCATTGACAGAGCGAACTGCTTCACCTACTGCCTTGAGATAGTCATCGGGCAAGATAATGCCAGCCGAAGTTTCAACATGAGGAGCAAACACTACTGCTGGCTTTTCTTTCTTGATAAAAGCCACCACTTCTTCGATTGGCGCAGGAGCAAATACTCCTTGTGCAGAATCTTCTAGCTGACGGCCTTTGATCACCGTCACATCATCAGAAATATGGTCTAAGTCAAAAATCTGGGTCCAGCGATAGCTAAACCAACCGTTACGCAAAACTAAACATTTTTGCTTATTAGCAAATTGGCGAGCAACTGCTTCCATGCCAAAAGTGCCGCTACCCGGAACAATGACTGCAGAGCTCGCGTTGTAAGCATCTTTTAATACGCTAGAGATATCGACCATCACGCGCTTAAATTCCTCGGACATGTGATTTAAGGAGCGGTCGGTATAAACAACCGAGAACTCTAGCAATCCATCTGGATCAACATTTGGAAGTAAGCCTGGCATAGTAATTTCCTAGGGGTTTCTGTGATTAGCCCTAAATGATACCGATTTAGGGCAATTTTTGTACTTGAGTTACTAAATTGACCCTCTATCACCCAATTTGAGGGGTGATAGAGGGTCACGTCTAGTCAGAACCAAATTGGGCTGAATTTTTTTGACGTTTCTCGATAGCGTTCTTTAGTAATGCTGCGGTGCGATAAAAGCCATGAGCAAACTTTCCGTAGGGCATTGTCAGGAACAATCCCATCACAAAACCAAGGTGAATAGATAGCAAAAGTGGCATAGCACTGCTATCTCGGTAGATCAACAACAACAGACCCGAGAGGCTAATCAAAAATAAGAGTGCAATAAATGCTCTATCCATTGGTCTTTGAGCCACATCGCCATGAGCTGAGTTTCTTTGTAGATTGAGATAGAAAAGTCCAGCAGGGCCAATTAGCAAACCTATGCCGCCTAGCGTCCCTAATACAACAGGCAAGCTAGTAAGGGCATACGGTGCATGTAAATTCAAGAAATAATGGTAGATCGTAGCAACACTCGTAGCCGCAAAACAAAGCATAAATCCATAAAACATGAAATGATGCAGACGCTTTCTCCAAAGAGAAAAAGCATCGTCCTCGTTATTACAACCTTCGCCATGTCCGCCGCCTAAGTATTTCAAAGTGAGCGCATCATGAGTTGCTTCTGCTGCAGCACTTGTCGTGATCACTCCTGCATCAATTCCCTTCCAAAAACGAGTAAAGCCGATAGCCAAGGAGAGGGCCGCATAAGCGAATACGATGCCAAACATGAGGGCAAGCGTATTGTGCGAAAAAATGGCGTAAAAGTTACCACTTAACTGACCCAAGAAAAGCGAGCCGTTTAAATATGCGCTCAGAATCAAAAAGAATGCGAGGGAGAGAGATGTTGCCATCGCTACTACCAAGCCATTCTGTTGATACAGGCCGCCAAAGGATTGAGGCCAAGCGTAATTGACGTAAGTCTCTTTGCGAATCTGGGCCATCACCTTAGGAATATTGACGCCAAATTCATGAGGAGGAGCGTATTGACAAGCATGCAGACATGCACCGCAGTTGTGGCACAGGTTAGCTAAGTAATTAACAACAACGGTAGGCGTAAATTCAATTCGGCGCGTCATTGCTGGAAAGACTGCACAAAATCCTTCGCAATAGCGACAGGCGTTACAGATTTGTAACATGCGATCTGCTTCCGATACTGGTGTCGGAGTAGAAAGTACTTTGGCTTCTTGAATGAGTAACTTAAGTTCTTGCATGCTGAGCATTCTGTAATTGATTTTTCGCTGCGCGCGCAGCTTGGGTGCCTGCAATTCTTCCAAAGACAGTGCCAATTGCCATGCCGATACCAGCAGCATATCCTTTGCCAAGAACATTACCCGCCATCATCTCTCCCGCAACAAATAAGTTTTCACTCGGCTGGCCATTAAATCGCACTGCTGCAGTCTCATCAGTCTTTAAACCCAAATAAGTAAAAGTGACTCCTGGTCTAACGGTGTAACCATAAAACGGCCCAGTATCAATAGGTAGCGCCCAGTGAGTTTTGGCTGGCACTAAGCCCTCGGTATAACAGTCATCCAAAATAGTGTGATCGAAAGTTCCCACACGACAAGCTGCGTTATAGGTTTTGATGGTTTCCATCAAGGCATTCGGATCTAGCCCAAGCTTGGGGGCTAGCTCATCCAGAGTGTCGGCTTTTTCACCAGGAAACACTGGAGGCATGAAACGACCCAATACTTTTGAGTCAATAATCGAATAACCAATCTGGCCAGGTTGCCCTGCTACTAATCGACCCCAAAATGCATAACGCTTGGGCCAGAAATCTTCACCTTCATCAGAAAAACGTTGCGCGTTCTTATTCACCACAATTCCAAAAGAAACGGCATCAATACGAGTACAGATACCCCCATCGTATAAAGGAGCTCTTGCATCCACGGCAACCATGTGGGCTTGGGTGGGATCACTGACTGAATCTGCGCCCATTCTAATCAACTGCTTGAGTAGCACACCATTGTTGTATCGTGTTCCACGAATCAAGAAGTTATCTGCAGGAGATTCACCAAACTCATTAATACCCCAAGCCTCTTTAAGCCATTCGCGATTAGACTCAAATCCCCCGGCAGCCATAACGCAAGTTGCTGCCTCAATCCGTTCGTTACCAACATAGGCAACAACAAATTTGCCATCGCGGATCTCTACTGAAGATACTGGCGAGTCATAGCGTATCTGTACACCCAGCTTTTCAGCGCCTCGATAATAGGCATTCACAAGCGCTTTACCGCCACCCATAAAAAATGCATTAGTCCTTGAGAGATTTAATGTGCCAGACAATGGTGGCTGAAAGTGCACTCCATGTTGACGCATCCAATCGCGACACTGGGAAGTTTCACGAATAACTAATCTGGCCAAGAACTCATCTGTAATACCGCTAGTGACTTTCAGAACGTCTTGCCAATATTCTTCTTCGGGATAGGTGCCGAGCATCACATCTTGAGGCTCATCATGCATCGCCCGAATATTACGAGTGTGAGAAGAGTTGCCCCCGCGCCAGTCTTTGGGGGCGGCCTCTAACAGTAAAACGCTAGCGCCAGCCTCTCTAGCCATTAAGGCAGCACATAAGGCGGCATTTCCACCACCAATTACTAAAACGTCGACCATGGCTAGAGCTTCGTAGAAAAAGAAAATACTTTACTGTTTTTTGAGCTTTTTTACCGAGAGACCGATCAAGCTGTACTTGAGCGACTTTGACTCGAGGACACCCAAATTCCGACAACAATGAGAGCAAAGGCCAACACATGAAATAACTGTGGTGGCTCACCCAGCATCGCTGCAGATAAAAGCGCGGTAAATAACGGAATGAAGTTGGCGAAAAACGCGGCTACTGTAGGGCCTGCACCATTTACACCCAAGCCCCAGCAGCGGTAAGCAATTAAAGATGGCCCTACCGCCACGAACAGAATCAAAGAGCCTGTCCATAGATTAAGGTCCAAGAAAGCATTACCAGTAGCAATCTCAAAGCTATCAAAAAATCCGGTCCATAGCAGGCCAACTAACACCTGCGCCATTAAAAAATGTGCCCAAGGCCATTGACGCTCTGTGCTAGACCCAGGGTGGCTCAGCATCCAACTGTAGAAGGCCCATAAGATGGTGGCCAGCATGATGAGCAAATCTCCAATCACCATCTGCATCGATAGCAATGTGGCTAACTCTCCTCTCGTGAAAACAATAGCCACCCCAATTAGAGATACGATTGCACCAATCAACTGCAGGAGATTAGGCTTCACTTGATAAAACACGGCGCCAATCAATAGCATCCAAATTGGCATGCTAGCCCCAATGAGAGTGACATTGATTGCCGTTGAAGTTTGCAAAGCTAGATATAGCAGTACGTTATAACTCCCTACGCCAAACAATCCCAATAACAGGAATCGCTTTTTGTTTTGCCACAACGCGCTCTCTGGTTTAAAAACTCGCCATCCCAAAGGCAATAGAAGCAAGGCAGCCAAACCCCAGCGCACTGCACTCAAAGTCATCGGAGAGACACTGCCAACTAGCAAACGGCCAGTAATTGCATTGCCAGCCCACAATGCAGTGGCAATTAATAGATAGGCAACGGTTGCAAGGTTTAATTTAGGCATACAGATGAGTCATGGATAGACCAGTATTTTTGGGCCCCCGCATTAGGGATACCCTAGCATTGTAGAAACAATTGACCCGGTATTGCTAAGATAGAGCTTAATTAGAGTAATGCCCATTAAAAGAGCAACAAAAAAGGATTAACTGTGCCAATCATCACCAGTATTGAAGACTTGCGAGTTTTACATCAGAAGCGCACTCCCAAGATGTTTTATGACTACGCTGATTCTGGCTCATGGACTGAGTCAACCTATCGCGCGAATGAATCTGATTTTCAGAACATTAAATTACGTCAGCGTGTAGCGGTTGATATGACTAACCGCACCACTAAAACTAAGATGGTGGGTCAAGAGGTAGCAATGCCAGTAGCTCTTGCGCCAACTGGACTGACTGGCATGCAACATGCCGATGGAGAAATTTTGGCAGCAAAAGCAGCTGAAAAATTTGGTGTACCTTTCTGTTTATCCACTATGAGCATTTGCTCCATTGAAGATGTAGCCGAGCGCACTACAAAACCGTTTTGGTTTCAGCTCTATGTCATGAAAGATCGCGGCTTTATTGAGCGCCTCATTGAGCGCGCAAAAGCGGCTAAATGTTCTGCGCTGGTATTGACCTTGGATTTGCAGATTTTGGGACAAAGACATAAAGATCTGAAAAATGGCTTATCAGCGCCACCTAAACTCACTCTCGCCAATATGATCAATATGGCAACTAAGCCGCGCTGGTGTTTGGGCATAGCAATGACACCACGTAGAACCTTCCGCAACATTGTTGGTCACGCCACTGGCGTTGGCAATATGTCCTCCCTTTCCTCTTGGACTGCAGAGCAATTTGATCCAGGCCTCAATTGGGGTGACGTAGAGTGGATCAAAAAGCTCTGGGGTGGCAAGCTCATTATTAAAGGCATCTTGGATGAAGAGGATGCACGCTTAGCTGCAAACTCTGGCGCAGACGCCCTGATAGTCTCCAACCATGGAGGCCGCCAACTTGATGGCGCCATCTCTAGCATCAAGGCCTTGCCTGGAATTGTGGATGCTGTTGGCAAAGATACTGAAGTTTGGATGGACGGCGGTATTCGCTCTGGGCAAGATGTTCTCAAAGCTTGAGCACTAGGTGCTCGCGGTACGATGATCGGTCGCCCATTTCTCTATGGCTTAGGTGCCATGGGCGAGGCAGGTGTCACCAAGTGCCTAGAGCTGATTCACAACGAGCTCGACATCACTATGGCATTTACTGGCCATCGTGATATTCACAATGTCACTAGAGATATTCTTTATCCAGGAACTTTCTAAATTTCTTACTTACTTAACCACCCCGTTATCGTCTTTGGAATTTCATTCCTTGTATTCGCATTGTCTGTTTGGTTTGGCAATGCAGTACTCAGTCGCTATCGCACCAAAGATACCGAGACTTCTGAAGACTTAGGGGTTATTCAGACCGCCACACTGACATTATTGGCACTCATTATTGGCTTTACCTTCTCAATGGCAATTGACCGCCATGACAATCGAGAAACTCTTGAAGAGGCTGAAGCCAACGCCATTGGAACTGAATATCTGAGGGCAGATTTACTGCCCAGCCAGAACAAAAGATCTTTTAAGCCAGTATCTAGACCAACGCATTCTGTTTTACTCACGACAAAGTAAAGAAAAAATCCAAGATATACGACATCAAACTGATGAGCTGCAAGCAGCTTTATGGAAAGAAATCCTCCCGATTGCCCGCGCTCAAAGTACAGCTACAACTGCACTGGTAGTTTCAGGTATGAACGACGTTTTGAACTCCCAGGGCTACGTGCAAGCTGCTTGGTGGAATCGCATCCCCTATCCAGCTTGGGCATTAATGGCCGCTATTGCAGTATGCGCAAACATACTGGTTGGATTTGGGGCTCGTAATTTCCGGAAAAATATTGGCCTGTTCATGATTTTTCCATTTGTGGTTGCTGTATCCTTTTTCCTGATCGCCGATATCGACAGCCCTAGAGGCGGCATCATTCGCATTGAACCCAAGAACCTTATTACTCTCAAGCAAGCCTTAAATCCCCAAATAGGTACCCAACCTGCTACTAGCAAATAAGCTTCATCAACTAGGCGGTAAATATGAAACGTGTAGTGGATGTTTTTAAAAACCGTGGTCGCGAGCTGGTATGGACTTATGTCGTCCACTTACAAAACGACGATGACTTTCATCCTGGCCAGCTCGATTTTGAGCTTGAGGCTTTAAGGCTTTCCCAGATTGATAAACGGGGTTTGGCCAGCGAGTTAAGCGCCAAAGTAAGGCTCAATTAGTTGCGATTCCTCAAATAAGGGAAATTAACCCTGAACTTGTAAATGTTAATGAGATTCATTATCATTTGTGTCAAATCCTTTCTTTGACCAGGTTCAATATGAGTAAAGCCCACTACCACCCAATCTCCATCTTTCTGCACTGGTTCGCCTTCCTGCTAATAATTGCTGCATTTATTGCGATTGAGCTAAAAGGGCAATTCCCCAAAGGAAATGAGCCACGTGAACTTTGTAAAACAGTTCATGGGGTCATTGGCCAGTTGATTTTTTTAGCCATGGCGCTTCGCCTGATGGTTCGTTACATTTATGGCGTTCCTAAGCCAACAAATCCTAAACCAGTATTTGCCTATTTGGCTCACGCGATGCATTGGCTAATATACGCCATCCTCTTAATCGCACCTATCTTTGGCATGCTGTATTTTCAGTATGGCGGTAAAGAAATTCATTTCTTTGGATTGGTATGGCCTCAGCTTCTGACCCCGAATCCTGAGATGAAAAAAATAGTTGAAGGAATTCATGAATTTTTAGGAAATTCGCTGTATTTCCTGATTGGCATTCATGCTTTAGCTGGCTTGTGGCAACATTACATCCTGAAGGACAATACACTGCGTCGAATGTTAAATAAAGTTAAGGCGCCTGCTTAAGGATTTATTAAGATGAAACCGCTTTCTAAAAAAGCCAAACTAGTAGTTAGCTGGACGGCTCTCATGACGGTAGTAGGTACAGCCGTTTTACATCAATGGCAATTTTTTGCACTGGGTTGCGCATCGATTGCTGTTCTATTGATTGCCAATCACTACGACTTATTAAACGACTCTGAAGATAAAAAATAAGCCTCACTACGAAGGTAATGAGGCTTAGTGACCAGCATATAGCGACTAGCTAGTTTAAAAGCTCAAAAGGTTGGATAGTCCGTATAACCCGCCTCTTGACCGCCGTAAAAGGTTGCACGGTTGTAGGGATTGAGGGGTGCGTTTTTTTGAAAACGTTCCGCTAAATCCGGATTAGAAATATACAAACGGCCATAAGCTACCGCATCGGCCAAGCCATCCTCCAAGACCTTCTCCCCCATCGCCTGATCGTATCCGCCTGCAGTAATGAATTTACCTTGGTAGGCTTTGCGAAAGATCTCTGAAGTAACTGGAGCTTGATCGTCAATATGCTCATTGCCGCCTGCGCTGGTAGCGCGAGGTTCAATCATATGAACATAGGCTAAGTTGTAGGCATTGAGTTTTTGGATAGCTGCGCTAAATAATGCAACCGGATCGCTATCAGCCATATCGTTAAACGTTCCGTAAGGTGAAAGCCTTAACCCTACCCGATCACTTGAAAAGACTTTGCTAACAGAGTCGATCACTTCTCCCAAGAGACGTAAACGATTTCCAATAGAGCCGCCATACTGATCGGTACGTTGATTGGTTTTATCTTGCAAAAACTGATCAAGTAGATAGCCATTTGCCGAATGAATCTCAATACCATCAAAACCAGCTGCTTTTGCATTTTGGGCAGCGATCTCATACTCTTTTAAGAGTCGCGCAATATCATCCAGGGTCATTGCCTTAGGCGTCTCGTAGTCATGTAATTTCCAATCGGCGCCATACGTTTGACCAGAAGCAGCAATTGCTGAAGGCGCCTCAGGAAGACCTTGTTCTGAATGCAGGGATGAGTGAGAAATTCTTCCTACATGCCATAACTGCGCAACCATCGATCCACCCTTGGCATGAACCGCATCCACAATTTCTTTCCAAGCAGCAGTTTGTTCTGGCGAATAGATACCAGGAGTTGCTGGATACCCCATACCGAGGGGTGAAATTTGCGTAGCCTCTGAAATAATAAGACCAGCGCTAGCACGCTGGGCATAATAAATTTTTGCCAAAGGGTTTGGAACGTCTCCCGCAACAGCACGCATACGAGTTAATGGCGCCATAACCAAACGATTTTTTAAAGCTATTGCACCCAGCTTCACTGGGGTGAACATAATTTCTTTGCCTGACATGGATTACCTTTTTAATAAATGGTGAATAAAGCAATCATACAAATGAATTCTATTTTTTGTTTTTATTCCTACACCTTCCTTTATTGAGTGCGAACTTTTTGAAGACCCTCCCCAAAGCGTTCGCGAATGCATTGTGATAAAGCAGCAAACTCAGTGACGTGCGCAGTTGAGGATCTTGCAACCAGCGCAATCACTCTTTTGGGGGCTGGTGCCGCCATCGCCTTAGCCACTAATTCTGTATTGTTTAGAAGACTGCTCTTTACCGCCATTTCAGGGATTAACGCAATTCCAAAACCAGACTCCACCATTTGCAATAAAGTAAGTAAGCTGGTTGCCTCCATTGCCTCATTCTTCTGAATGTCCGCCTTCTTGCAGGCTTGCAAGCTATGCTCGCGCAAGCAGTGCCCCTCCTCCAGCAATAGCAATCGTTCAGCCATCTTTGCTGGAAGCATCACCTCCTTACCTTTTAATGCGGGGTCACCTTCGCGGGCTACTATCCAAAAATTATCATCAAATAATTCTTCAACGCGCAGTCCACTGACATCGTAAGGCAATGCTATAAGAGCGAAATCTAATTTGTGATCAGCAATCCTCGCAAGCAGATTTGCTGTTAGGTCTTCCCTAAGAGTAATTTTAAGATCAGGAAATTGCTTTCGCACCTCTGGCAGAACAGTGGGTAACAGAAAAGGTGCAATCGTTGGAATCACGCCCAAACGGATATTGGCGGTCATTGGCTTGCCCGTAGCGCCAGCATACTCAACCAAATCCTCAGATGCCGTCAGAATCGCCTTAGCGCGCTCCAGCACTTCTAGGCCAGCAGGTGTAATCGACACATTTTGACGATCACGTTCAACCAACTGAATACCTAAGCCATCCTCTAATTCTTTTAAGCCAGCACTTAAAGTCGATTGCCCTACGAAACAAGCCTGAGCCGCACGGGTGAAATTGAGCTCTTTTGCCAGAGCAACCAGATAGCTTAGCTGTCTGAGAGACGGTAAATAGGCCATATTGCCTCCTTATCGAATAATTAGATTAATATTAGCATAATTATTTATTGGACTGATTAAACTATGGGGTTCAGAATTCATTCCATGGTTGAGCAAGTAATACGATGATGTTTTACAAGCCCAACAAATTTAAACATTTGAGTAAAGGAATCGAAAAATGGCACGCCCAGAAATTAAAACCATCCAAAACTTGGAATCCGCATTTGCAGGTGAATCCATGGCACACATCAAATATCGCTATTTTGCAAAATTAGCCAGGGCAGCTGGCGACGAAGAGACCGCAAGAATTTTTGAAGCCACTGCAGATCAAGAAGTGATGCACGCCTTTGGTCACTTGGATTTGCTCTACCCCGCCAGCACCATTACTCCAGCTCGCGCCTTGGAAATCGCTATTGAAGGCGAGACTTATGAATACACTGAAATGTATCCATCATTTCGTAAAACTGCTGTTGAGGAGGGTAATGAGGCAGCAATCAAAGAGATTGATGAGCAAATTGCAGAATCGAAAGAGCATGCAGAGCAGTTTCAGGCGGTATTAGCTAAAGCTGCTAAGCGCTTCGGAGCCTTGGCTAATGTGGAAGAGCGCCATGCAAATCACTACAAAGAGGCGCTAGAGAAGGCAAAGGTATTTGCTGCTTAACAATCGCAAGCAAGAAATAAAACGGAACTGAATTTAAACTTCTGTCAATTACTAAAGGAATTAACATGAAACAATGGCAATGTATCGTATGTGGCTTTATCTACGATGAAGCAAAGGGCTTACCAGAAGATGGAATCGCTCCAGGCACTGCATGGGCAGATATCCCAGAAGATTGGGAGTGCCCAGACTGTGGCGTAGCAAAGTCTGATTTCGAAATGGTTCAGATCTAAGCTTTCTTTTACTCACCGCGTAATTTCGAACCGCACTGATTGCACCTAAAGGAGCTAGTCTTGGACCAAAATACATCTTCATCCGCTATCGTAGTAATCGGTAGCGGATTAGCAGGTTATACCGTCATTCGTGAAATCCGAAAATTAGATAAATCCATTCCGACTACTCTGGTGACAAAAGAGCCTGGCTATTTTTACTCTAAGCCTATGCTCTCGACTGCTCTAGAGGGAAAGAAAGATGCTACTCAGCTAGTATCAACTTCGGCAGATGAAATGGCTATGCAATTAGAGTTAACTATCGTCGCTCAAGCCGAGGTTGATTCAATTGATATAGCCTCAAAAACCATTCAGACCAGCAAAGGTGCAATTCCTTTTGGCAAACTCGTCTTAGGTCTTGGCGCAGATCAAATTCGCTTGCCGCTCCAAGGAAATGCCGCGAATGAAGTATTGACGGTCAATGATCTTGAGGACTATGCCAACTTTCGCAATGCCATTGCTGATAAAAAAAGAGTGGCAATTCTAGGTGCAGGGCTGATTGGCTGTGAGTTTGCCAATGATCTTGTTCTAGGGGGATATGAGGTGGATGTCATCGATCTCGCACCTCAAGCGCTCGGACGCCTGATTCCAGAGGCGGCAGCAACTGATCTGCAAAATAAATTAAGCGCAGCTGGCGTCAAATGGCATTTCTTTACCACCGTTCAATCGGTTGATCGTAAC
Source organism: Polynucleobacter necessarius (assembly GCF_900096765.1). NCBI lineage: Bacteria > Pseudomonadati > Pseudomonadota > Betaproteobacteria > Burkholderiales > Burkholderiaceae > Polynucleobacter > Polynucleobacter necessarius. Next base: position 273,888 of record NZ_LT615228.1, on the reverse strand, counting down.
GCTGACCAACTTCAACTCACACTAGCTAATGGCAGCACCCTCGCTTGCGATGTTATTTTGTCGGCAGTAGGACTGAGGCCGAGATTAGATCTTGCGAAAAAGGCTGGGCTTGCTACCAACCTTGGTGTCCAGGTCAATCGCGAACTACAAACAAGTGCAAAAGATATCTATGCCTTAGGTGATTGCGCTGAAGTAGAAGGATTAGTGTTGCCATACGTCATGCCGATTATGCAAGCCGCTAGAGCACTTGCGGTCACGCTAACTGGCACTCCAACTGCACTTGCTTATCCAGCCATGCCAGTGATGGTGAAAACCCCTGCCCTGGCAACTGTAGTTTCACCTCCGGCAAAAGGTGCGCTTGGCCAATGGAAAACCAATTCTTCCCATGATGGCCTTGAGGCTCGCTTTAAATCGGATGATGGCAAGCTATTGGCTTTGTCCTCATGGGAAGCGCTACAGCCCAGCGTGGCGCCCTTACTAAAGAACTTCCTCCGATACTCCCATAATCTATTCGAGCTCAAAATAAAAAGACCCGCAGTGCGGGTCTTTAGTTTTGCAGCACTGATGGGTGATTAAGAAACGATCACGAACCAAGTAGTGTTGTGTGACTGAGCAACCATCAAGAACAACATTGGGATGGATAACAATGTGTTCAAGCGCGATGTCAACATCGCAACGCGAGCAGACTTTGCTTTTACATCAGCCTCTACAGTAACGATACCAAGAGCACGTTTCTGATTAGGCCAGATGATAAACCATACATTAAATGCCATAACCAATGCAATCCACATACCCAAACCAATTGCGCGGAATGGAGCCTGTAATGTAAACGCTTGATGTGCATAACCGTTTAATGTAGCAACGATCAAACCAGTTAATACGGTAAACAAAGCTGCGTAACGGAACCAAAATAATGCAGCAGGAGCAATCACTTTACCAATTGCTGGCTTTTGCTCATCAGGAATTTTTGGCATAGAAGGAATTTGCACAAAGTTGAAGTACCAGAGCAATCCAATCCACATCACACCAAACATCACGTGCAACCAGCGGAATACGAAAGGCAACTCAGTAGATCCGAAGTTACCGCCTAAAGCCAAAATAATTAAAACGAGGAGCACAAAACCTGCTAATACGGTGCGTCCCAATGAGGTCAAAATTGATGCCATGAAAGGATCTCCTTTATTGATGAATGCGGTGTAACTATAAACGATTCTGCTAATTTTGTACTGATCAGGAAAAATTCAGAATTCTTACTTAAAATAGTGACTTAGGGCCCTTTGGGGCGCAAAATCACAAGAATATAAGCACTACGAGACACCATATGCGAATGCCCTTTTTTCTTAAAGTACTGACCTGCCTCTCGATGGCACTTTCAACCCATTTTTCTGGTGTTAGAGCCCAAGAATTTCCACCCAAGAAAACAATCACCATCGTTGTTGGATTTGCGGCAGGTGGATCTGCCGATAGTGCTGCACGGGTGATTGCCAAAAAACTCAGTGAGGACCTTGGACAAAATGTCATTGTGGATAACAAGCCTGGCGCTGGCGGCAATATTGCTCACGCCTACACCGCTAACGCGCCCGCTGATGGATCGGTCATTCTGTTTGGCTCTGTTGGTCCACTGTCAATTGCACCTCATCTGATGAAATTGCCATATGACCCTCAAAAAGATTTAGCACCTCTCACGATGGGTGTTACCTTCCCCAATGTTTTAGTAGTGATTCCCGATTTAGGCGTCAAGAATTTCAAGGAGTATGTAGCACTGGCTAAAAAGAATCCTGGGAAGATTGCTTTTGCATCCACTGGCAGTGGTTCAGCCTCACACCTGCAAGGTGAATTGGTGAACGTCCGTGCAGATATTGATACGGTTCATATTCCCTATAAAGGCGGTAGTCCGGCAATGGTAGACCTATTGGGCGGACGCGTCTCCTCTTACTACTCCGCTCTTGCAACTGCAGACCCCTACATTAAAAATGGCAAGCTCATTCCGATTGCCACAACCGGCTTAAAGCGTGCCCCGACACTGCCAAACGTTCCCACTATTGCAGAGTCAGGCTACCCTGGATTTGACGCCAGCAACTGGTACGCTTTTGTTGCACCAGGTAAAACACCAGACATCATTTTGGAAAAATGGGATAAAGCACTTGTTGCGGTACTGAAAGATAAAGCTACTAATGCTCAATTGGCCGAACATGGTTTAACACCCAATCCTGGTACCAGAGAAGATTTACAAAAATATATTGCTAGTCAATCTGCTTTATGGGGAAAGATTATTGCTGACAGAAAAATAACCGCTGAGTAATGAATCATCAGCGGAATCATCAGCGGTTATTTTGTAAAGCAGGTGCCGCTTTAATAGCGGCTTTTTAATTTACTGAGCAGTCCAGCCGCCATCCATATTCCAGGCAACTCCGCGAACCTCAGAGGCATCAGGACTACAGAGGAACACTGCCAAAGCAGCTAGTTGCTCTGGAGAAACGAACTCTCCAGATGGCTGCTTCTCAGAGACCAATGCAGTCTTTGCAGCCTCGTTTGAAATGCCTTCACGCTCAGCTCGCGCATCAACTTGTTTTTGCACCAAGGGAGTTAACACCCAGCCTGGGCAGATAGCGTTACAAGTAATGCCAGTAAGAGCATTTTCAAGGGCGGTCACTTTAGTGAGGCCAACGATGCCATGCTTTGCGGCAACATAAGCTGCTTTTTGCGTGGATGCAACCAATCCATGCACTGAAGCAATATTAATAATGCGACCCCAATTGCGTTTCTTCATTCCAGGCAAAGCGTGGTGCGTTGTATGAAATGCAGAGCTTAAATTGATTGCAATAATCGCATCCCACTTATCCGTTGGGAAATCCTCAATATTGGCCGTGTATTGAATGCCAGCATTGTTCACCAAAATATCGAGCGCGCCAAAACGTTTCTCAGTCTGCTTAATAAGGTCTTCAATCTCAGCAGGTTTGCTCATATCGGCGCCGTGGTAATCCACCTCAACACCGCAAGCTTTAATTTTTGCAAGCGCCTCATCCTTCTCACCAAAACCATTAACCATAATATTGGCGCCCTGCTTTGCTAATGCAATTGCCATACCCAATCCAATACCGCTAGTAGAGCCCGTAACGAGTGCAGTTTTACATTGTAAAGAAGACATATCCATTTTCTCGAAAAGTTAATAAGGGAAAGACATAGAATACAACGCCAGGGTTTAGATTAAATGAAGCCAGTGACCCAATTGGTGCCAGAAACTATCCGGGACTAACGTCAATAACCAGGTGAGCGTGAGGTAGCGAAAGAGCTTGCCTATAAACATATAAATAAGACAATGACGCCAATCCAGCTTCAGCCAACCCGCGGCTAAACACAAAGGATCGCCAAATCCAGGCAACCAAGAAAGTAGCAGAATTTTAGGACCCCATTTTTCTAGCCAATTCTTAAGGCGAGCATCTTTTGGCTCTCCTACAGACTTCATGCTATTACGAGCAATCAGCCCAAGCCACCAATCAAGCATTCCGCCCAATGTATTACCAACAGTTGCCACCACAATGGCGACCCAATAGAGATGAGGGTTTAAAGAAATATATCCAAATAGAATTGGTTCAGAACCAATCGGTAGCAAGGTTGCCGAAACAAAGGCGCTGATAAATACCGCCGGCAATCCTACCCGAAGGCAAGCCAAACCAATCAAAAAAATGTACCAATGTGTGCTCCACTAAGCACCCGCTCCATTTACCAGTGGTTGACCATATTTTTGCTGCAAGTTGTTCAGCCCGTATTGAGTGGTTTTGATCAGATTTTTCATCGAATTAGATCTATTTTGCCCTGTTTTTGATAATCCCCAAGAATTTCATTTCTTGCTTAAACTAATGGGTCTAGGCAGCAAGTAGCCACATATTTCAACTATAGAGACACCCATGAATCACCCTATCCCCAAGCCCGATCAATTCCAAGATATGCGGGAGGCTTTGCGCGATCTTTGCAGTAATTATGACTCAACCTATTGGCAAAAAATTGATCATGAACGTGACTATCCAGAAGCCTTTGTGAAAGCCATGACGGAAGCGGGCTGGTTAGCCGCATTAATTCCAGAGGAATATGGTGGCTCAGGACTAGGATTGGCCGAGGCTTCGGTCATCATGGAGGAAATTAATTTTTCCGGCGGAAACTCAGGGTCATGCCATGGCCAGATGTACAACATGAGCACCCTTCTACGTCATGGTTCTGAAGCCCAGAAAAAAATGTACCTTCCCAAGATTGCTACTGGTGAGTTACGCCTTCAAAGTATGGCGGTTACCGAACCTACAACAGGTACAGATACCACCAAACTCAAGACTACCGCTGTTAAAAAGGGAGATAAGGCATCGTTAACGGTCAAAAGGTTTGGATCTCGCGCATCCAGCATTCGGATCTAATGATTTTGTTAGCACGCACAACTCCAATCACTGAAGTGCAGCGCAAATCTGAAGGCATGTCGATATTCATCGTCAATCTTGCTGATGCGATTGGCAAGGGCATGGAAGTTCGTCCAATTGCCAATATGGTGAATCATGAAACGAATGAAGTCTTTTTTGATAACTTAGAAATTCCAGCAGAAAATCTGATAGACACCGAAGGTCAAGGGTTTAAATATATTCTCGATGGTTTAAATGCTGAACGCGTCTTGATTGCCGCCGAATGTATTGGCAATGCCTACTGGTTCATTGATCGTGCCAGACGCTATGCCAACGATCGCGTTGTATTTGATCGCCCGATCGGAAAAAACCAAGGTATTCAATTTCCAATTGCCGATAGTTATATCGAAACTGAAGCCGCTAATTTGATGCGCTTTAAAGCCTGTGAATTATTTGATCACCATCAACCCTGCGGCCCTGAAGCAAATATAGCCAAGTACTTAGCCGCTAAAGCTTCTTGGGAGGCAGCTAACGTTTGTCTTCAAACACACGGGGGATTTGGTTGCTAACGAGTACGATGTTGAGCGTAAGTTCAGGGAGACGCGCCTATATCAAGTAGCGCCCATTTCAACCAATCTTATCTACTCCTATGTAGCCGAGCATATTCTTGGTCTGCCAAGATCCTTTTAGGTTGAGATCAATATATGAGCATCCGTCCACTTGATGGCATTACTGTAGTATCACTTGAGCATGCTATTGCAGCTCCTTTTTGCACTCGCCAATTAGCCGATCTTGGCGCGCGAGTCATCAAGGTTGAGCGCCCAGGAAGCGGTGACTTCGCTAGAGCCTATGACAAACAAGTAAAAGGTCTATCGTCTCACTTTGTTTGGGTCAATCGCTCCAAGGAGAGTTTGACTCTCGACTTAAAACAACCAGCAGCGTTGGAAGCCCTTAAAACATTACTTAAAACTGCAGATGTACTTGTTCAAAATCTCGCTCCTGGAGCTGCAGCGCGCATGGGATTGACTGCGGAGCTACTTCAACCAGAAAATCCGGGCCTCATTTTGTGCGACATCTCAGGGTACGGAAATGACGGTCCCTACCGAGACAAAAAGGCCTATGATTTATTAATTCAAAGTGAGGCAGGATTTTTATCTGTCACCGGAACAAAAGAAACACCCAGCAAAGCAGGCAATTCAATTGCTGATATTGCAGCAGGCATGTATGCCTATACCAATATCTTGGCCGCACTCTTGCAAAGAGGAAAAACTGGTAAAGGCTCTGTCATCGATGTATCGATGCTTGAATCCCTCAGTGAGTGGATGAGCTTTCCAATGTATTACGCCTATGATGGTGCAGAGCCTCCTCCTCGCAACGGTGCGTCACACGCAACCATCTACCCCTACGGCCCATTTAAAGCGGGCGACGGAGGTACCGTCATGCTGGGCTTACAAAATGAGTGTGAATGGGTGCAGTTTTGTGATGTGGTTCTCGAAAATACTACCCTATCTCAAGATGAGCGATTTGATAAGAACTTCAAGCGCAATGAAAATCGCACTGAACTCTTGGCAATCATTGATCAATGCTTTAAGACGCTGACAATCGATCAATTAATTGCACGACTAGAGAATGCCCAAATAGCAAATGCACGATTAAATGATATGAAGGGCTTGTGGGAGCATGCCCAACTCAAAGCCCGCAAGCGTTGGATACAAGTGGATACTCCCGCAGGAAGCGTCCCGGCTCTTTTGCCTCCAGGCCAAAACGATAGTTTTGATTACCGCATGGATGCCATCCCTGCCGTAGGTCAACATACTGAGGCAATCTTACGCGAGCTTGGAATCTCACCAGAGCAGATCGCTCAAATGCGGGCTGACAGCACGATCTAAAGAAGCGGTGAAGTGAGGTGAGCTGCGTTCTCTAAATAACGTTGCCATGCGGGCCGCTTAGCCCAAGCGAGTGGATCAACATACTCCGACTGATCCAAATAAGACTGAATCAAGATCTGTAATCTTGAGCAAAACTCATCGTTGTAGACAATTAGGCTGATTTCGAAATTTAAACGTAAGCTACGTTGATCAAAATTGACTGAGCCAAAAATTGCAATTCGGCGATCAATCAATAAGCTCTTGGTATGCAATAAGCCGCCATGAAACTCGGCAATCCTCACGCCAGAGTTCATCAGGTCTTGGTAATAGCTTTTACTGCTCCAGGCTACCAGAGTTGAATCGTTGAGCTTAGGAACAATCAGCGTCACCTTAACACCACGTCTTGCAGAAGCCATCAAAGCCTGCAACAGACCATCATCAGGCCCAAAGTAAGGGGTTGTAATTGTCAACTCCTCACGTGCGTCAATAATTGCTGACAGGATGACCTGATACAAAATGTCATCCCGATACACTGGGCCTGAAGCAAGCTCCTGGGCAATAGCAGCACCCTCATATGGCGCAATGGGTGGTCTGCGATCATTGAAGTGAGTAATTTTTGGATTATCAACACTCCAATCAAATGAAAAGGTAAGCTCAAATTGGGCCGCTACTGGCCCTTCAACACGTACCATTGCATCAACCCACTCACCCACCCCTGAGTCTTGTTTAAAAGTTCTTGGGTCAACCAGATTCATACTGCCCGTCCAAACAACGGACCCATCAACCACGAAGATTTTGCGATGAAGACGTAAGTCTGCACGTCTAAACTGGAATCGTCCTACCTGAATAGGCAATGCCTCGGTTACCTCAATACCAGCCCTGCGAAAACGTGCAGGCCAATGGGATTTAAACCAGCTCTTACTGCCCAAGGAGTCCAACAATACACGGCACTTAACGCCGCGCTTTGAAGCAGCAATCACCGCTTCTCCAACGCGATCAGCATCTCCACCAAGAGCCCAAATATAAAACTCCATATGAAGGCTTTCCTTAGCCTGATTAATTTCATCGATAAATAGTTGCAGGATTTCCAAAGAGTTCGTATATAGCTTGATCTTGTTTCCAGATACAACTGGAGTGCCGTTTTTAGACTCTGCGAGAAGACTTAGCGCTCTAGCTTCCGAGGGTAGCTTGAGCCTCTCCGGTGCATATTGCTGGCGCAAGGCTTCAGTAATTTTTGCGTATTCGCGATCCATCCGCTTGATCTTGCGAGTCAAGCCACGACCTACTGGGCGTTCACCAATCAAAATATATAGACTTATTCCTAGCAAGGGGAAGGTCATCACAATAAATATCCAGGCAAATGCCACCCCCACTGGCCTTCTGACTGAAATGATGACTGCGATAAAAATAGTGACTAGCAAAAAATGAATTGGTATTAGCCAATTCAAATTGATATCTAAGCTAGATTTCAGAAAAAACTGAGCAAGTCATTCATTCGAGTTCCAATTGTGCGGTTATACCGAGATGATCAGATAGTTTTAGCCATTCATACAAAATTTCTGCAGAATGAATTTTGAGTCCACGAACATAAATGCGATCCATAGCCAGCATTGGCTTAATACTTGGAAAAGTTTTCGCGGGTGACCCAGTCAACATCTCGAAAACTTCATTAAAACCTGCTTCACGCATCGGTTCGCCAACTCGATTTCGCCAATCATTAAAGTCGCCCGCAACTATGGTTGGAGCAGCTCCAGCTAGTTCTTCAATATGGCGAATAATTTCAATTAACTGACGCTCTCTACCTCGCTCAAACAGAGCTAGATGAACACAAAAACAATGAATTAATCGGCTCGCATCACCCAACTGAATCATACTGTGCAATAAACCACGCTTTTCAAAACGGTAGGCAGAAATATCGTAATTATTCCCCTTACTTAAGGGGTGTTTTGAAAGAATGGCGTTACCGTGATGTCCATCGGGATATTCTGCATTTTTTCCATAATGCCAATCGCGCCAAAAATCTTCAGATAAGTAATGAGTTAATTCTGTTAGCGGCCATTGACTAAAGCGGCGCACTCTACCTCGATGCTCTTGCTGTAACTCTTGCAAAAAAGCAGGTCAGGATGATGGCTGCGCATTCTCTGGCGCAACTGATGAATGGTGACGTGTCGATGCAAAGGAGATAAACCCTTATGGACATTCATGCTCATTACAGTAAAGCGTGTGCCTCTGCTAGAGCTCATTAAATCTGCCCCGCAGCACGCTGGCGTCGAACTCTTGCCAAATAAATTTCGCTCTCAACGAGATCTTGACACTGCATACACTTATTGCAGATAGAGGCCTGCTCCCGCAACTCATCAATGGAGTTGATGAGATGGGTATCTAGGTACTCACGTAGGTCAACATCAAAAACCTCGTTGCACAAACAGACTACCTCAGCCATAGGTCAGTAAATAAGTAAATCACTCGCATTAAGTACATTTTGCCACTCCCTTGATAGAATCAAGCGCATGTTCATAGCCATTCAAGATGCCATCAACCTACTTTTACACCTAAATGGGGGTGTTATCGGCATTGTTTTGGTCTCGCTTAAGGTTAGCCTGACAGCTCTGGGTTTGGGGGTGCTATTGGGGTTGCCAATAGGTGCCTTATTAGCAACAGAGACTTTTAAGGGCAAGAAGGCCATCATTGTGATCCTCAACACCCTGATGGGGGTGCCGACAGTGATTGTTGGGGTAATCGTATATCTACTTCTGTCTCGCTCAGGACCTCTCGGAGCCTGGGGATGGCTTTTTACGGTTAAGGGCATGATCATAGCTCAAACACTGCTGACAACCCCCTTAATTGCTGCGCTAAGCCGTCAAATTCTTGAAGACGCATGGAAGATCCATCGTGACTCTTTTTTGAGTCTGCGTCTACCATCGTTTGCTCGCTATAAATGGCTGATTTGGGACTGCCGCTTTTCACTCATCATTGCAATCCTGGCGGGCTTTGCCCGCGCCATCTCAGAAGTTGGAGCGGTAATGATTGTGGGTGGCAATATCGATCACTCGACCAGAACCATGACCACAGCAATTGCATTAGAAACCAGCAAGGGCGATCTTCCGCTAGCTCTCGCACTTGGAATTGTCTTGCTAGGAATCGTGCTAATTGCGAATTTATTTACGATTGGCGTTCGCCAAGTTGCGGAGCGACGCTATGGTTAACTTACCGGAACAATTTAGTAAGTCGATTGAGCTTAAAAATATCAGAATCATAAGCAATGGACGAACCATTCTCAACATACCGCATGCCATTATTCCCGCTGATCGCCGAATCGCTCTGATTGGCCCCAATGGTGCTGGCAAAACAACTCTTCTCAAAGTGATAGATGGTCTCATTGAGCCCGATACTGGAAGCATTCATTATTCGTTTGCAAATAAAACAGTGTTAGTTTTGCATCACACACCAATGATCAAAGCTTCAGTAAGGGCTAATATTGACCTTATCAAGGATGTTGACCCCTCCATTACCAACCAAGAGGTCGATCGCGTGCTTTCAACCGTTGGACTAGACCATCTAGCCAATAGTCCAGCGCATAAACTCTCTGCTGGGGAGCGACAAAAACTATGCTTGGCTAGAGCCCTCTTACTAAAGCCTAATTTAGTTTTACTGGATGAACCGATGGCCAATTTAGATCCTCATGCTACTGAGCAAGTTGAACAAATCATGCGAGGATTTACCGACCATGGATCAGAACTTATTTTTTCCTCACATCAGCTAGGGCAAGTTCAAAGACTCGCTCAATACATTATCTTTATTGATCAAGGTGAGATAAAAGAAAAGGGACCTGCAGGCCCCTTCTTTTCAAATCCACAAACTTCAGCTGCTAAACGCTATCTCCAACAGGAATTGCTGGCCGATTAGTTACTTTGCAGCCGGCGCCACAGTTGGAGCTGGCGCTGGAGCTGCGGCAGCAGCTACTGGCGGCACAAATGGTGGTGGTGCAACACAAGCCGCTGGTGCAGGTGTTCCCGCAACCCTAAAGCGATCAGCTACGCGATTTTGCGCTTGACACAATTGATAAGCTGAAACCTTATCACCGTAGGCTGTTTTAGCTTTGGCTAAGTCTGCGGCAGCTTGTGCCTCAGGACTTAAGGGTGGCAGAGTCGCATAAACAGAAGCAGATCCTAAAACGCAAAATGCCAAAGCGATGATTTTTTCATGGCTCTATCCTTATTTGTTCAGTTTGTCATACCAGAGCTCATGGTGCTCTTTAGCCCACGTAGCATCTACATAACCGGTCTTCATACCATCGATAGAACCCTGCATGCCGATAGTTCCAATATAAATATGCCCCATTGCCATGGTTGTCATCAAAATCGCAGCGCTGCTGTGAATGATGTTGGCAATCTGCATGGTGCCACGGGTATATTCAATGCTCATGAACGGCACAATCATATCGAGTACAAAGCCTGATGCAGAGATCAATAAACCAAGGAATGTCATACCAAACCAGAACCAGAACTTTTCACCCATGTTGAAGAATCCGGCTGGCACATGTTTACCGCTAAACATTCCGCCAAAGCTGAGCAACCACTGAAGGTCACCCTTCTCAGGAATATTTTTACCAACAAACAGGAGGAAGAAAATCACAATACTGAGAGTGAACAGCGGACCAGTAAAATTATGGATGTTTTTACAAGCCATTAAGAATGAGCCATAAGCCATTCCACCCATTAATGGCATTGCAAAATATTTGCCATACAAAATCATGAGGCCGGTAAAGGCTAGCCCAATAAAACTAAATGCCATCACCCAGTGAGTAATACGATCGAAGGCACCAAATCGCTTGATCTTGACTCCAGACATTGGCTCATGCAATTTAATTGAACCTTTCAAGGTGTATACGGCAACAATACCAAAGAATGCAAACGCTAGCAGCCAGCCGCCATACACAGTGATGATGCCGTTTCGTATCACACGCCACTGTTGACCAGAGCGCTGAATTAGAACGCTAGCCTCTTTGTCTGGGATGCTGACGTAGTTGTATGGATCGCTATTAGCAGATGTGAATATCGACGGATTGGCTGGTTGAGATTGAGCTTGGGTGCCATTGGCTAAGGCATTGGGATTGGCCGGAACAGAAGATGCCGGAATATCCACCCCACTAGGCGATGGCATAGGAGCCATCGGCGCACGCTCTGCGAAGCTCATGCCACTTGCAAGAGTAAGCGACAAGCTAGCTGTAACCACCAACATTACTTAGCGCTTTAGAAAATGATCGTTTCATAAAATGTCCTTGAACGTTATCGTTTTATTTATTGTTTTTTTGATGATCACTTATTAGTTCGACTGTATTCGTTTTGACCCTGAGTACGCTTATTAATTGCTTCAGTCCAACTAGCTTGATTTCCTGGGGTCCACCCCTTAGTCATAAAACCATTATTTGCGCCCATATATGGAGCAACATCGGGACGTTTAGCAACCTTAGCGGCAATCTCGAGCGGCTCAGAACAGGCGGCCAATAATGCGGTGGCAGCGAAACAGATACCCAGAGTCTTTAAAATTGATTTCATCATTTAGCTCCTGGGATTTTGTCAGCAGGTGTTGGGGTTGGCGCTGGGGTTCCTGGGCCACCGTAAGCAGTTAACCAACCAAACGCCTGCGAGCCAGGATACTTACCATTCTTCTCGCGAGTAGTGACACGCATATTAAAGATGCTGGTAATCACATCGCTATCACCGCCAATTAACGCTTTGGTTGAGCACATCTCAGCACACAGTGGTAATTTGCCTTCTGCCAAACGATTACGACCATACTTCTCAAATTCTGCAACACTACCATTCTCTTCTGGGCCGCCGTTACAGAATGTGCATTTGTCCATTTTGCTTCGTGAACCAAATGCGCCCTTGCTCAAGAACTGTGGGGCACCAAATGGGCAAGCAAAAGAGCAATAGCCACGTCCAATACAAATATCCTTGTCATGCAATACAACGCCCTCGTCGGTACGGTAGAAGCAATCTACAGGGCATACCGCCATACAAGGTGCATCAGTACAGTGCATACAAGCAACCGAAACTGATTTCTTTTGGCCAATGATGCCATCGTTTACTGTAACAACACGACGACGATTGACACCCCAAGGAACTTCATTCTCATTCTTACACGCTGTAACACAGCCGTTGCACTCAATGCAGCGCTCTGTGTCGCAGATAAATTTCATTCTTGCCATTGTGTTCTCCTGACCTTATTTTTAGACTTAGGCAAATTTTTCGATTTGGCACATGGTGGTTTTAGTCTCCTGCATCATGGTGACCATGTCATAACCGTAAGTAGTAGCGGTATTAACAGCCTCACCTTGAACTACCGGTGCAGCGCCCTCTGGATAGTACTTACGAATATCTTCACCTTGCCACCAACCAGCGAAGTGGAATGGGACAAAGGCTGTGCCCTGATCAACGCGCTCGGTAACTAGAGCACGCACCTTGATCTTGGCGCCGGTTGGCGACTTGACCCATACATAGTCCCAATTTTTAATACCCCGATCAGCAGCCGCTTGAGGATTAATCTCCACAAAATTTTCTTGTTGTAGCTCGGCTAGCCAAGGATTGGAACGTGTTTCATCTCCACCACCTTCATACTCAACCAAACGACCTGAAGTCAGAATGATTGGGAATTTCTCATAAAGCTTATTGTTCAAGTTTTGATTTTGAACGGTCTTATAAAGAGTCGGTAGACGCCAGAAATTCTTCTTATCGTCAATCGTTGGGTACTTACGCATCATTGCTTCGTTCGTACTGTACAAAGCTTCACGGTGAATTGGAATTGGATCTGGGAAGTTCCAAACAACCGCACGCGCTTTAGCATTACCAAATGGATGGCAACCATTTTTCATGACAACGCGCTGAATACCGCCAGACAAGTCGGTCTTCCAGTTTTTACCTTCAGCAAGCTTTTTCTCGTCATCGGTTAACTGATCCCACCAACCTAATTTTTTCAGTAAGACATGATCAAATTCAGGGTAGCCAGTGGTAATCGCAGAGCCCTTAGAGCATGATCCATCGGCAGCGAGCAGACTTTCACCATTACGCTCAACACCGAAGTTCGCACGGAAGTTTCCACCGCCCTCCATCACGCTCTTACTGGTGTCATAGAGATTGGGTGAGCCTGGATGTTTAATGGCAGCAGTGCCATAGCAGGGCCAAGGCAAACCATAGTAATCACCAGTAGTGTCATAGCCAGTGACTGGATCCACTCCGCCGCGTGACTTGAGTGTTTTTGGATCAAATGTAGCAACCATGCGCATATGAGCCTTCAAGCACTCAGGGGTTTGACCGGTGTAACCAATGGTCCAGCAAGAACGATTGATCTCGCGCAGGATGTCTTCAATTTGCGGCTCGCGCCATTGCTTACCGGCAAACTTCGAATTGAGCATCTTGTAGTTTTTGGACAGCTCTTCACCAAACCCGAGGCGATCGGCAAATGCTTGCATGATCACATGGTCAGGCACTGATTCAAACAATGGATCGATTACTTTTTCGCGCCACTGCAGTGAGCGGTTTGAAGCTGTTGCTGAACCAGTGGTTTCAAACTGCGTGGTTGCTGGTAACAAATATACATTACGGTTCTTATTAACCGCATCCCCTTCTGCTGCAGGCATAGCAGCCATCGCTGCAGTTGCGCTTGGGAATGGGTCAACTACCACCAATAAATCCAGCTTGTTCATCGCGCGCTTCATGTCAAGACCGCGAGTTTGCGAGTTAGGTGCATGACCCCAGAAGAATAGACCTTTCACACTGGTCTGTTGATCAATCATGTCATTTTTTTCTAGAACAGCGTCAACCCAACGAGAAACTGTAGTTCCCGATTTCTCCATCATGTCTGGGGCATAGCGGCCTTTAATCCATTCGTAGTCGACGCCCCACACAGTTGCATAATGCTTCCAAGCGCCTGCTGCCAAGCCGTAATAGCCGGGCAATGAATCTGGATTAGGTCCAACGTCTGTTGCACCTTGAACGTTATCGTGACCACGGAAAATGTTGGTACCGCCACCAGACTTACCAACGTTACCTAAGGCTAGTTGCAAGATACAGGAAGCGCGAACCATGGCATTACCGATGGTGTGCTGGGTCTGACCCATACACCAGACCACTGTACTCGGGCGATTGGTTGCCATAGTTTTTGCCACTTGGTAAACCTGCGCCTCAGGTACACCACAAGCGGCCTCAACGTTAGCAGGGGTCCACTTCTCCATGACCTCTTTGCGAATTTCATCCATGCCATAAACGCGGTCATTGATGTATTTCTTATCTTCCCAGCCATTCTTGAAGATGTGATACAGAACACCGAACAAGAATGGAATATCAGAGCCCGAACGAATGCGCACGTATTGGTCTGATTTTGCTGCGGTACGGGTATAACGTGGGTCAACCACAATCACCTTGCAGCCATTCTCTTTTGCATGCAGCAACATCAACATGGAAACTGGGTGGGCTTCAGCCGCATTAGATCCGATGTACAAAGCTGCCTTTGCATTCATCATGTCGTTATAGCTGTTGGTCATCGCGCCATAACCCCAGGTGTTAGCTACGCCTGCAACGGTTGTGGAGTGACATATGCGCGCTTGGTGGTCTGTATTGTTGGTTCCAAAGAATGAAACCCATTTACGCAACAAATATGATTGCTCATTGTTGTGCTTAGAGGACCCGATAAAGAACATGGCATCTGGTGAATATCTTTCACGGATGCTCTTCATTTGAGCAGTAATTTCTGTGAGCGCTTGATCCCAGGAAATCCGTTGATACTTCCCATCAACTAATTTCATTGGGTAGCGCAAACGATAGTCGCCATGACCGTGCTCACGCAAAGCTACACCCTTAGCACAATGCGCACCCATATTAATTGGAGAATCAAATACTGGGTCTTGACGCACCCAAACACCGTTTTCAACAGTGGCGTCTACAGCACAGCCTACCGAACAGTGCGTACAGATCGTTCTTTTAACTTCAATCTTGCCCTTACCGTCCAACATGGCTTTACTTGGCTCAGCAACCGCCTTTTGCACCAAGCTCAGTTGGCTAGCAGCGATACCAGCACCAACGCCTAGTCCAGATCGCTTGAGGAAAGTGCGTCGATCCATGGTTGGCACAGCAGCCTTGAGACCGCGTGACAAACTACCAATGAGTCGAGTTGTAGAACGGCTACTTTGTGGGGTATTTGATTTACGAGTCAGACTCATATGTTGTCCCTGATTGAATATTTTTATTTGATGTCAATGAAATAAAGATCGCTCATTTAGAGCATGCATGGTGCTTTCGTAATATTTACGCATGTGTGCAGTCATGGTTTTGCTATCTTCTTTAGCTTTGACTGCGCTGCCAATTTCCTGAATCACCGCCTTACCAACGGAGGTTTGAGAAACCACAGCAACTGCACCAACTGCAGCGCCTGCACCAATAAAGAACTTACGGCGCGATGGCTGGTTGTCTTCGCTCACAGCAACTTTGGATTTAGTGCTCACGGCATGCTCCTATTTAATTATTCTTGATTGTGATCAAGTTTAATCGTTTATCGCACTTTTGACATATTGGTGCAATACGGAGATATTAGGAGATTAATTTGATGCGGCGCAACATTAAATCATGTCAAAACTTTGGCCTTCAATGGCAAAGAATTCACGCGTCAATGCTGCGACAGGGTGGTAGAGATGCATTTCTGGAATGCTTTCAATTGAATCGCATAGCTCGTCATACCAAGGGCGAATGTGCTCATTGAAAAAGACCCTTTGATTTGTAAGGTTTGAAATCTCCACGTCCTCGCCCGCTCTATGAGATAGCGCATTACTTCACACAGGGCTGAGAGATGGTCTTCAGTCTCGGTAACCTCATCTGCAGACTCTAGACCAAGCCCCTCTAAAGCCCTGCGAATATTGACCAACGGTCTTTCATTCAGATGCCCCGCTAAATAAAAGGAGGCATTTAAAACTACATTAGGCTTGCCAACACTAATGAAGTTCAAATCAAACTCTTCGTGCCAAGCCCTTGGCTGGGTTATTTTTAGCAGCCTCCACCACATCCATCCATATTTTGGCTAGAGGGGGTTCATTGCTAGCATCCTGCTGATCAGCGCTAGCAGCAATCTGATCCAATAACTCCTGGTCTGGCGGAAGATGAAAAAAGCGTGCAATCAGACCATATAGATCAGCCCTAGCGAGGTCTTCAGGCAAACCTACGTCGCCCACCTCTGTAGAGGATGGATTGAGATTTTCTTGGGTCATGTTTCTTTTTTCACCATATCAACTACACGGCAATCACCGCACATTTTTAACCTATCCATTGCCGACCCAGAAAATGCACCATGCGTTCCAAGCTTAGTGAGCATCAACTCCACCATTTTTAAGGTTCCAAATGGCTTGCCGCAACTAATGCAATGAAATGCCTGAGTCTCATTGAGGGTTACTTTTTGTTTGCGCTGCTCAATAGTCTGTAAGCGGGGTGCAAGAGTCAATGCCTGCTCTGGACAAGTTTGTACGCAAATACCGCACTGAACACATTGCTTCTCTATGAAAGATAGTATCGGCTCATCAGGGTTGTCAAGTAAGGCACCTTCTGGGCAACTGCTAACGCACGACATACACAAGGTACATGCATCAGTGTTGATCACCAATCCACCCAACAACGAATTACTGGGCAGGACTACACCACCAGATGGCAGAGGAGTTTTCGCATGCTTTTGGAGGTGCTCGAGAACTGCTTCTAGTGTTTCACGCTTTTGTAATGAAAAGCCAAAACTTGCCGGCGTACAAATTGACTCCAAGGTGCCGCGCTTACGTAACTCACCCATCACCTTGGAAACAGTAGTTGTGTCATCAGGAGATGCCGCCTCAATCATTCGGATACGATTTTCAAATCCGTAGGCTTGCAAAATGGCATTTGCTAGCTTTGTCTGTTCGTGCAGTACTGCGCGATATGCCGGATCTTCTTCTCCACTCAGCAGCAAGATAACTTCAGAATAACCATAAGCTAAGGCGCCTAGCCATAAGTCCAATCCGGTTGAAGCGATATGCTCAACACCATAAGGAATAAGAAATGCAGGCAATCCTTCAAACTGCTTTGGGTACAAGTGAGAAGCTCGTCCCAAACTTTCAATCAGGCTGGCGCCCTCCTGATGAGAATGGAGAAGCAAACTAGGTGTCAAAGTTAATTTGTTTTTCTTAGTCTGCTCTGCAAACACTGTAGCAATTGTTTTCAACTCTTTGCCCTGATGAGCAACGCTGGGAAAGTTGTAGCGAATTGCGCCCGATGGGCACGCTGTAGCGCAAGCGCCACAACCCATACATAAATTCGGATTAACTTCGACGCTACCCTGCCCGCCCTTAAAGACAGAACCAATTGCACCGGTAGAGCAAACATCGATACAAGCATTGCACCCTACTTTGCCATTGCGGCCATGAGCGCAGATCTTGTCGTTGTAAGCAAAATATTTTGGCTTCTGAAACTCACCCACCATCTCAAGCAACTGATTGACTATCAGTGCTTGATCTAAAGGGTCTTTCCCTGGTGCAAAGTAACCTTGAGGAGTCTGACTCATGCGCATTTGTGGATTTGTGCGTAAATCCAGAATGAGGTCAAACTCTGCATTACGACTGCGGTCTACACGATCAAATGCAATGGCTCCGATGCTAGCGCATGCAGTGACGCAAGCGCGATGTGACTTGCATTTATCTAAATCAATCTGAAAAGAGGCATCGATGGCATTTTCAGGGCAAACCTCGACACACGCGCCACAGCGAGTGCACATTTCTGGATCAATAGGATTTCGTAATTCCCAATCAACTGAAAACTTACCGAGATACCCTTCTAACTTGGTAACTGTGCCACTATAGATTGGATAATTTCGTGTCAATGGCAAATCGCTAGGCTTGGTACAGAGAACGGACACATCCAATGAGTTGCTGAGCTTTTCTGCCCAAGGCAGCGCTTGTGGGCCTGGACCCACAATGAGTAATCGACCCTGGCTTTCATAATTCACTTCAGGGACTGGATCGGCCTCTGGCATTTGCGCTAAAGCAAGTAATGCAGCAATTTTTGGACCCGAGAACTTTGCCTCTTGTGTCCAGCCAGCCATTTCGCGAATATTGACAAAACGCAGCGGAGCTACCAGGGGTTTTTCAGACTGATCTGCCAACTCACCAAATAGGGCAGCCTCTTGGGTACAAGCAACTACTACAGAATCATCACCATCTAATGCTTTTAAGAAAGAACCCACTTCCTGCCTACACAAAGCATGATGCATTGGAACACCTAAGGCCATTTCATCCAAGGGCATAGTGCTATTGCAGTTACAGACTAATTGTTGACTCATTGGCTATTTTCTGAAGACTGTTTCTTTTGATTAATTGGTTCGAATGCATTATCGACGCTGGGCATCTCTTCTGCAGAAGATACATCAGAAGTCGTAACAGAACTAGACTGAGTAGCCCCAATTAAAGGGTTGTCTGTTTTTAAATTACTCTCCGGTGGCTTAGCAGAACCTTCCTCATCATTTGGCCTGCTAAACAACTTGAGCATCTCACTTTGCGCCATTCTTTGCAGCATTCCAGCGGGTAACGGATCTGGCTTGGAATAGTCATCTATATAAATATCTAGACCATCCATAACATTGAAGTGCGGGTCGCTAAACATCTTTTTCAGAGCAGCCTGCTGCACGGCAGGATCGACATCAGATTTCATAAATGCGGAAAAGTCTGGCGCTAATGGATCAATCTTTTCTACATCATCCAGGGTGACAGCAGGTAACACTGGATGATTAGGAACACTCACCACCTCAGCCGGAAGGTCTACTTCTTTTTTTGCCTCAACCGGTTCATCAAGCTTGCCTGATTTTCTTCGGGACCAGCGAGTTAGAAAACCATCTGCCATTACTCCTCCGCCGGACGCTCAGCGCCTTTAAATGAGGCAGGTTTATGACGCTTTTTAGGTTCAGGTCGGTACTTTTGATCGACATACTCTTGCAACCAAGAATTATGCTCATCATTCAAGGGGACTGTATCTACCGATTCACCGCCATCTAGCAAACGAGCTGCTTCGTTATAACTGACACAAATGCGATGAGGCACGGCAAGACTTGCTTCTGATTTGGCCATAGGAATAGATGACTCATCCACATAGCGCTCGACATCCTCCTCTAAGCGCCACATCACAAACCAACATGGGGTAGTAGCTGAAACATTAAGGTAGTAGCCTTCTGCCTCATCAGGAAATAGATTGAGTTCATAACCGGTAAAGAGCCAAGACTCACCCTCAGAATCACGCTCCAAGAATTTTCCCGCTATGCGGTTGATTTGCTCATGATTGGCACTGAATTGCCCAAAGTCTGGCAATACTTCTTGAGGAACCCATCGATAAGAAATCCATGGGTTATCCATATTTTGCTTTCGCATTAGCACTGCAAAGCGCATAAATCCTCAGGTATTTTGAACCACGATATTTGGAAACTTGCTGCTCATGTCTTTAGATAGGGTAGCAACTCGAATGGCGACCTGTCTAGCAATGTTTTTGTAAATCGCACTAATTGCACCATCTGGGTCAGCAACCACAGTGGGACGACCGGAATCTGCCTGCTCACGAATTGAAAGATTGAGTGGCAAAGCGCCCAAAAAGTCGACACCATACTCTTGACACATTTTTTCACCGCCACCGGCACCAAATACATGCTCTTCATGTCCACAGCTTGGACACACATAAGTACTCATGTTTTCAATAATGCCAATGATAGGTACCCCGACTTTTTCAAACATCTTGAGGCCCTTACGCGCATCAAGTAAGGCGATATCTTGCGGGGTGGTCACAATAACAGAACCTGTTACTGGAACTTTCTGGGACAAGGTGAGTTGAATATCTCCAGTACCTGGTGGCATATCCACAATCAGATAATCTAAATCGCGCCAACGGGTTTGACGAAGCAACTGCTCTAGCGCAGAAGTAACCATGGGACCGCGCCACACCATCGGAGCATCATCATCAATTAAGAAACCAATAGAGCTTGCCTGCAATCCATGACCTTCCATTGGCTCAATCGTATTTTCTTCAAGAGACTCTGGTCTGCCAGTGATCCCTAACATCATCGGCTGGCTTGGACCATAAATATCGGCATCCAAGATGCCTACTTGAGCACCTTCTGCTGCTAAGGCTAAGGCTAGATTCACTGCAGTAGTTGATTTACCAACACCGCCTTTACCGCTAGCAATAGCAATAATATTTTTTACGCCAGGCAATAACTTGACACCGCGCTGAACAGCATGTGCGACGATCTGGCTGGTGACATTGACGCTGACGTTCGTAACACCTGGCAATTCACGGATAGCGTTGATCACTGATTTACGAATAGCATCAAACTGACTTTTTGCAGGGTAGCCTAGGACGATATCTAAGGAAATGTCGCCATTCTCAACTTTTAAGTTCTTTACATTTTTTGCCGTTACATAATCAACTTTTGTATTGGGGTCAATTAAGCCCTTTAATGCTGCTTGTACGGCTTCTACAGTGACTGACACTACTTTCTCCTATGGTCCGTATTTGAGGGCTTGTCTCCCAAAAAATACCTGAAATGATTTCTAATGAAATAGCGGGTAGATTAACCGCACCAGCAAAAATTTGCTTGAAGTGGGATTGCCAGATTAATCAAACCCCATCAACGATCTGATCGCAGTTGTAATTTCCAAAAGACCATCTAAAACGCAGGTTAATTTACCACCGGAAATCCAGCATCCGTAATCAGTTGACTGACCTGTGCCAGTGATAAAGTGGTCTCGAGCTGGACGATCTGGGTAACCAAATCTGCCTGAACTCGAGCGCCTGGGTCTTGAGCTTGCACTGCTCTTGTCACTGCATTGATACAGCCACCACAGGTCATGCCCGATACTTTAAGACTCAACATATAGACCCCTCTCTCTTGAATTTACTTGGTATGGGGTAGATTATCTTATATATGAAACCCCCAAAAGATGCTACTCCCTCGCTGTTTACCCTCGACATTGGCGGCATGACCTGTGCCTCCTGCGTAAGTCGGGTTGAAAAGGCGCTCGATCACATACCGGGGGTGGAGGCTGCTAGCGTCAATTTGGCGACTGAGCAGGCAAAGATTAGATTGAAGATGGGGTCTAGGACCAGCCTTGAGCAAGTCATCAATGCTGTCCAGAAAGCCGGATATACGGCCCAGCCGAGCAACCCCCAGGGAAATGCTCAAGCAAGTAAAGCTCTAACTTTTTGGGGGTCAGATGGTCTAGGACGAGTGTTACTCGGCTTTACGCTGTCCGCCCCACTCTTTTTGCCGATGCTTTTTATGCCGTTCGGAATTCATTGGTCTCTCGCACCAGATTGGCAACTACTTCTCGCAACCCCAGTTCAGTTTTTTCTAGGATGGCGTTTTTACAAATCTGGTTTGAAGTCTCTCATTGCCAGCTCAGGCAATATGGACTTATTAGTCGCCTTAGGCACAAGTGCTGCATACGGCTTAAGCATCTATTACATGCTTGTCTCACCACATGCTAAACATGAGCTGTACTTTGAGGGCTCAGCCGTCATCATCTGTATGGTGTTACTGGGAAAATGGTTAGAGGCAAGAGCAAAACAGCAAACCAGCGAAGCTATCCGCGCCCTTCAAAATCTCTGGCCAGAGAATGCCAAGGTATTACCTCCAGATACGTCCATTGACGGCAGTCCTTTTTTGGATCACTTTCGCGAGCTCCCCTTAGATCAGATCTTTCCAAAAGATCGGATTCTAGTGATGCCTGGTGAACGCATCCCAGTAGACGGGCAAATCATTTTTGGCAACAGCCATGTTGATGAATCACTCCTCACCGGCGAGAGTGAAGCTGTCAAAAAAATGCTGGGTGCCCGAGTGATTGGCGGGTCTCTTAATGGCGAGGGTGTATTAGTGATAGATGCCCAGGCTGTTGGTGTGGAGAGCGTTCTATCTAAAATTATTACCTTAGTTGAAGATGCGCAAACACAAAAAGCCCCAATCCAAAAGTTGGTGGATCAAGTGAGTGCAATATTTGTTCCCAGCGTTATTGTAATTGCCCTTTTAACGGGATTAATGAACTGGATCTATTTAGATTCAGCATCGACTGCCGTTTTGAGAGCCGTCTCTGTTCTAGTGATAGCCTGCCCATGCGCGCTGGGTCTAGCAACCCCAGCAGCAATCATGGCGGGAACAGGTGTTGCAGCGCGTTTCGGCATCCTCATTAAAGATCCACAGGTTCTTGAATTGGCGCATCGACTCAATATTGTTGCCTTCGATAAAACTGGAACACTCACTCATGGCAAGCCAACAATGTTGGCTTTGATTCCCTTGTCGGATAAAGTAGATTCCAAAGAACTTTTAGCAAGCGCAGCCGGATTGCAAATGGGTAGCGAGCATCCCCTTGCAAAGGCTCTAATCGAGGCAGCAAAAGCAGCGGGAGTTACACCCATTAACCCCCTACAAAGTAGAGCGCTTCCAGGTATTGGAATTAGCGGCACGCCTAGCTTGGGACCCTTGATCAATCAACCTTTATCACTACAAAGCATTGCCTCCTTAGAAGAAAACAGTTATCACACAGTTATTCTAGAAAAAGCTCGCGATCATCTAGAGTCCGGGCAAACGATTTCAGTATTGATGCTTCAGACTATTCCGCCAAGGCCTCTTGCAATTATTGTCTTTGGCGACAAAATTAAGGAAGGCTCAAAGCAATCCGTAACTGCTTTACACCAACTTCATATTCAGACCGTCATGATCTCAGGCGATAACAATGTTGCAGCTAAACGCGTGGGACAATCCATCGGAATCGATCAAGTCTTTGGACAAGTGATGCCAGGCTATAAAGCAGACATCATTCGCAAGCTTCAAGCATCAGGACCAAACCAAAACCGTCAATGGGTAGCAATGGTGGGGGATGGCGTCAATGATGCACCCGCTTTAGCAAGTGCCGATGTGGGCATGGCCATGTCGACAGGAACAGATGTAGCAATGCAAGCTGCAGGTATCACGCTGATGCGCGGTGATCCGCAATTAGTCGCTGATGCAATTGATATATCTAAACGTACGTGGATCAAAATTCAGCAAAACTTATTTTGGGCATTTATTTTTAACTGCACTGGCATTCCTTTGGCGGCGCTGGGCTATTTATCACCCATGCTGGCTGGAAGCGCAATGGCACTTTCAAGTTTTTGCGTATTGAGTAACGCCTTACTATTGAAAAGGTGGCGGCCAAGCATGCGCACCCAATTAGCTTAACGAGTCCACGAAATTTATTTTGGGTGTTTACGAATCAACTCTATATCACCATAAAAAGTGCGTGTTTCTGACTTCGTATTATCAGTATCCGTTAGCAAGGCGACACCAATCAAATTTCCAGGATTTTCACCATAGGCTCGCTTGTAATCAGCTACCAAGTCACGCTGATGCTGATGCCATACACCTAAATTATCCCAGCCAGAGTCGACCACAATCATTTTGACGCGAGAGGTATGCGCATTCGCGATTATAGTGTCGACCGGAGTCTTTCCTGACCAGATATACATCAAGGTCGCGTAGGGCATTTCTTGACCACTAATTAAATTGGCCATTTCAAAATTCAATTTTTCTTTCAATGGGAGCTTTGATTTGTTGCCATCAAAAGCCACCAAAATTCTCAAAGGGGCATCATCGCGATACCCTTCGGTATTATCGGCATCGGGTAATGCATTGATAGCCTTCCATTCCCACTGTAGCCATAAATTATTTGGTGAGCGTGGGCGCAACTTCACAGCTAATCCAGAAGCAGAGGTTTTAGAGTTGGCACTTAATACTGTTTTACCTTGATAGTTCTCTAGCCGGTAGATCGTATTCTTTTTGTATGGAGCTATGCGATAAAAATTCCAACCATTGGGCATGCCCTCCCGCGCAGTCTCTGCCGAGAACTTAGGAAGTTCTTCTTGAGCTTGCATTTGATCTGGGTTGAATGCCTGACCTGATTCATCTTGTACTGATCCGCCGCCAAACCCAGCGCAAGCCGTAAGGGCTAGCATCGACAGGATCATTAAAAAAGAAAGAATTGACTTCAGCATCTTCTAATTGTCCCAAAGAAATGCTCGACTGCATCTAAAATTGACCCATGCGCCACCAATCTCCTTCAAGCTGGGCAGCAATCTCTGTTTGCTTAGCGGCTCTCGTGCATTTCGCACTAGGATTTGCAATCGGGTTTTCAGTGGATGAGGCTCACTACGCCCTTTATGCGCAGCACTTAGCCTGGAGCTATTTTGATCACCCTCCTTTAGTAGGGTGGATCCAGTGGCCACTCATAGCCCTCACTTCATCAGAGGGCATGATTCGACTCATTCCAGAAATGCTTTGGATTATTTCCTGTTATCTTGTTTACCAAGTCACTATTCAGACGCACCACTTTATTCAAGGTCGAAATGCAGGCTATTTAACCAGCGCATTACCTTCGGCCAATACTTGCGGACTGATGGCAGTGCTAGCCATGGTTGCTGCACCCTTGCCCCATATCTTAGCAATTGGTTTGTTACCAGACACCTTACTAACACCATTGAGTTTATGCCTCATGTTGATGGCATTACGCTGGCTAACAAGAGATCAATTTACGGCTACAGACTGGTTGATCACTGGAGGCTTGCTGGGGCTAGCAGGCCTTAGCAAATACACCGCAGTATTTACAGCTATTGCTCTTCTCATCGTATTTTTAAGCGCACCCAGAAAACCCTGGATTACAAAACTGGGATTCTGGCTGGCAGCTGCATTTGCGCTGGCCCTGATTACTCCTGTGCTCTACTGGAATTGGGCAAACGATTGGATTTCATTTAACTATCAAATTGCTCACGGCTCTGGCGGAACCTGGTTATGGAGAAGGTTTGCAGCCTATATTGGTGTGCAGATACTTGTATATGGCTCCCTCCTTGTATTAGGTGGATACCTCTTCATAAAAAACTGTATTCACGGCACAAAATTTTCACTCTTTGCATTACTGGGTTTCTTTTTCGTTCCGTTTGGAATTTTTAGTGCACTAGCTGGTGGCGGAGGCTTGCCACACTGGACAACTCCCGCATGGTTTTGTCTTGCACCTTTTGCGGGCATTGGCCTAGCAAAAGCATGGTCGACACAACATCGTCGACTGATTCAAATTCTATTAGTCACACAAATTTCACTTTGCTGCATTGGATTTGCTTATGTTCTATCTGGCGGCATTAATTCAGCAGCGATGAAGTCCAATCCCATTGCTGATCTCTACGGCTGGAAAGCGGCAGGAGAAAAAGCCGTCTACTTAAGCAAAACCAACCAGGTTAATGGGATTGCCGTCCAAAATTGGACACTTGGCAGTCGGGCTGCATGGTATGCAAAACCAATCCCAGTATTTATTCTGGATCAACGCCAAGATCAATTTGATTTATGGTTTGGTCAATTACCCAAGGGCTCAAATATTCTGCTCATTAACTGGTCAGGAATGAGTTTTCCCAATCCAGTTCGCAATCAGTCCGGGTTTGAGCGCTGCGAGCCTTTAGATACCCTTGAAATTTCACGATTTGGGAAAATACTCTCTCAGTTTGACTTTAGCCTGTGTAGTCACTGGCAAGGCCCTCTATTGGCGGAGTAATTCTCCCAAATTCAAGACCTTAGGCGACCAAAGCATTATCCTTACGCCTATGAGTTCAGAACCCCACTCCACCCCCCAAACTCCCTCAGGGTGGAAATCCGCTCTGAAACGGGCATGGCCTTCGATTCGCATCATCCTCTCTCTAGCACTCCTATGGAAAGCCACCAGCGGAATTGATTGGCACACACTACTAGACTCGCAAATCAAGATGGAGCCGATTTGGCTGATTGCAGCAGGAATTGCTATTTGTTGCGCTTTTATATGCGGAGGCATACGGTGGGGATTTCTTATGCGCAGCGTAGGCTTCAAAAGCTCTTTCAAAACATATGTTGCCCTGTACTTTGCAGGGGGATTAATTAATCAAGGACTTCCGAGCACTTTAGGTGGAGATAGTTATCGTGCAATTACTGCAACTCATCTCACCAGCGCCGGAAACTTAAAAGATACTTCGGAGCTGAATGAAGAGCTCCACCATTCCGTGGATTTAGAGCATGCTACCCCAAAACTGCGTCTTAGTTTTTCGATGGTTTTGGTTGATCGCTTAATAGGTTTGGCAGGGAACAATCTATTAGGGGGTATTGGTCTAGTCCTAGGCGGCGCCACATTGGCCCTCTGGGGGCAAGACTTGGGCTACTTTGTCATTGCAATTATGCTACTTGCGGGACTGATTGCATCCATTATTCTGGCTTGGCCAAACAGCCGCAGTCTTTTGCAAAAGTTGCTGGATCGCTTGCGGATGAACAACGCCATGCCAGGCATTCGCTTAGCTTTCTCATGGCCAATGAATATTGCCCAAGCCATTTTTGCGATCGGGATTCATGGCTTCATTATTTTGGCTTTTGGCTTTTGTCTTAAGACCTATGGCGCTGAGGCACCAATCTCCAGCCTCATGATTGGCCTCCCAGCCTTGAGCCTTCTACTTATGCTACCAATTAGCATCTCTGGATGGGGCTTACGCGAGGCTACCCTTTCTTCAGTATTGGCCTTGTGGGGAGTTAATCCCTCATTAACAGTGCTTGCCTCCATTAGCTATGGTGCAATTACGGTGATCTCTGTTCTTCCAGGCGCCTACTTTTTACTAAAACGAAAATAATTTCTGCAGAGCAAAACTATGACTATTAGCGTCAATACCATGCGTGCCATTGATCATTGGGTTGGTGTGCCTTTGTGCGCCATCGTCAGTCCAGTGGTGGCCTTATTGGATGGCTTAAAAAATGTGTTTAGCAGTGGTCCAGCAACTCCAAAAAAACTACTCTTTATTGAACTCTCAGAAATGGGCAGTGCAATATTGGTTGATCCAGCCATGCGCAATGCACAAGCTCGTGGCGCCGAACTCTTTTTCCTCATCTTCAAGAGTAATCGTGCAAGTCTTACCCTACTGAACACAGTCAAGCCAGAAAATATCTTCACGATTGATTCTTCTAGCTTAGGCGGCCTCATTAAAGATACCCTACGCTTTTTGATTGTTGCTAGATGCCATCGTATTGATACCGTAATTGACTTAGAACTCTTCTCACGTTTTACCGCCCTCCTTACTGGTTTATGTGGAGCAAGACGTCGAGTGGGTTATCACATTTTTCATGGCGAGGGTTTATGGCGGGGCTTCATGCTAACCCGCAAGGTGCATTACAACCCACACATCCATATCACTAAGAACTTTCTCTCCCTGATTCATGCTGCTTTTGCCACTGAAATTGAAGTACCCTTTAGCAAAATACATATTGCAGATTCTGAAGTTCGCTTAGAGCAAGCAGTCATTCAGCCTGGCGCACTAGAGAAAGTTAAAGCCCGTATCGAGAAGTTAGCCAAAGAAGCCAATATTGCATTCACTTACGGCAAAGATAGAATCATCCTCATCAACCCAAATGCGAGTGATCTATTGCCGCAGCGTCGCTGGTCACAACAACGGTTTTCTGAGTTAATTCAAGCGATACATGAACGCTATCCAACCGATTTAATTCTCATTACCGGTTCTCCTGCAGAATTTATTTATGTAGACAAAGTGCGCTCAGTTGCGAATGTGAAGAATGCTCTTAACTTTGCTGGTCAAGTGAGTTTTGCAGAACTCCCTCCGCTCTACACACTATCCGATGTCATGGTGACCAATGACTCAGGTCCAGGCCACTTCTCTGCTGTGACATCCCTTCACACCGTGGTACTTTTTGGCCCAGAAACACCTGCTCTTTATGGCTCTGTTGGTAACTCAATTGCCATAACCGCCAATCTAGCCTGCTCCCCTTGTGTGAGCGCCGCTAATCATCGCAAGACACCGTGTAGCAATAATGTTTGTATGCAGGCCATTTCAGTAGCGCAAGTACTAGAAAAGGTCAATGTACAACTTGAGCAAGCTGACAAGGCAAAAGGTCGCTAAGCTTAATGAGCAAAAATGCTATTCCTCATTTTGCATGGCTAATTCCACTAGCCCCAATCGCGTTCGCATTTGGAATTTATTTTGGTGGACTGCAAAGCAGTAGTTTTTTATTTATCAACCGCCTCACACAATTGCTGCCAGATATGCTATGGGCTTGGCTCACTTTTTTAGGCAATGGCTGGGGCAGTTTTTCACTCTTCTTTCCTCTACTCTTGTTAGCGCCACGATTACTCAGCGCCGGATTGTTTGCTGGTGCATTTTCGGCAATTGCTAGCACTATCCTCAAAAGAATATTTAACCTACCTAGGCCGGCTAGGGTATTAGAAAATAACAGCTTTCATAGTATTGGAGAAACGCTCCTTGATAAAGCACTTCCCTCTGGCCATACCTTAACGGCATTTGCCGTGATGAGCGCCATCTACTTTGCTAGCGACACTGAAAATCGCAAACCTCTGGGGTTCCTCTTTTTACTAGCCGCACTCACTGGACTCTCCCGTAATGCAGTTGGCGCCCACTGGCTTACCGATGTCATGGCAGGCGCCGGAATTGGGCTGTGGTGCGGGATGATTGGTGCCCTTTGTGCATTGCGTATTCCTGAAGCGCAACTAAGCCCCCGAAAAGCCTGGCCACGCATTATTGCTCTTGGTGGTCTATCCTCCATCTACGTTCATAGTACCCAAGTTCTGGATATAGACCTTAATCTTCCACTGCAATATGCATCGATTGCGATTGTTGTCATTACTCTTATTTTCTTTGGTAAAGCGCAGTTCGGATCATTGCCAAAAAACTCACAATAATTTTCTATGTTTAGCTATCGACATGCTTTTCATGCTGGCAGTCATGCTGACATTCTCAAACATTTGACACTGATTCATCTTGTAGAGTATTTACAAGAAAAGCCTGGGGCTCTGACGATCGTGGACACTCATGCTGGCGCTGAAATTTACAGCCTCAAAGATGGATTTGCTACAGTGAGCAAAGAAGCTGAAGGTGGAATCTTTCGTCTGCAAGCTTTTGCAAATTCCAACCCCCTGCCTGAAAGTATTCAAAGATATCTAGAAGCCATTCAGCCTGAAAATACGCCTGAAGAGCTGAGCACCTATCCTGGATCGCCATTCATTATTGCAAGACTGTTGCGACCACAAGACCGTCTAAAGTTATTTGAGCTCCACCCTAAAGAAATTGATATTCTGCGCCACAATATTGCGGAGTTAAAACAGTCAAAACAAATTGATATTTATGCTGAAGACTGCTTTAAAAGACTGAAGGGGCTATTGCCCCCACCAAGCAGACGCGGTTTGGTACTGATAGACCCGTCTTATGAAGATAAACAAGACTATCGTTATCTAGAAGAAACTATGGAAGAAGCCTTAAAACGGTTTGCCACAGGCTGTTATGCCATCTGGTACCCCACTCTTTCTAGAAGAGAGTCCGCAGCTCTGCCAGATCAAATGAAAAAGATTGCAACCAAGCATAAACGCTCCTGGTTGCACGCACAATTGCGAATAGAAAATGCGCCAGGTGAACGTCGCCTGCAGGCAAGCGGCATGTTCATTATTAATCCACCATGGACATTAGAAAAACATTTATCCCAAGCGCTACCTGTGCTGACTAAAGCGTTGGGTGTAGATGGCGGCGCGCAGTTCTTGTTAAAGAGTGTTGAAGCTAAAAACTAATCGCGCACATCAATCATGACCTCATTACGACGCATGAAGAGCAGCGTCCAAGGTGGGTTATAGCGAGCAAATTTTGGATCACCAAGAGGCACAAGATTCATACCCTTCATCCACTGCTCAAGCTCAAGGGTTTTGTCGGCAACTTTTTGACTGTTATAGAACCCAGAAAATTGAAACACCGCCCGCCTCACTTGGGGGATCTGCCTGATCTGCACCTTAGGATTCAAAGGCTTAGGCAGGGACTCAATCGTGTACTCTGCTGGCATCACAAATGAGACTATCCATTGCCCTGAGTTAGATTCAATACTGACAGGCGCAGTCATCGCAATCTTTGCGCTCTGTTGCTCTACTGCTACGGGAGCAGTCATGGCAATCTTTTGGTTAACTTGATTTTCACCAAAAATATAAGCAGCAATCAAGCGGAATCCCTGACTAGATGCTTGATCTAAGTCGCCCTCTACCTGAACCTCTGCCAGGATCATTGGTTCATATAATCTCAACTCAAATGGTGGGGGTTTTTTCCAGTACCGTAAATTTTGGCTCTTCTATTGCCATAGCAACCTTGGTAAATGTGAGCAGTGCAAAGACAATAGCGACACTAGTGCGCCTTCTCATGGGTCCTACCAACTAGATTTCAGTGTAAAGCCAGACTCGTTGTAATCAAGCGTTGCTTGAGCACCCACTGGCAAAGTTAACTTATTTGCCTGATGACCGAATGGTAAGTCGGTGAGCATAGGGATGTGATTTGGCAAGCGCTGACGAATTGCCTCAATAGCACGTGCTAATGAGTAGCCCCGGTCGTTATCGTAAAGACGATATGCTGAAAAACCACCCAATAAAACTGCCCCTTGATTTTCGAGGACTCCCGCATCGAGCAACTGCATCATCGTTCTCTCCAAACGATATGGGTGCTCATTAACATCTTCTAAAAATAAGATGCCTCCCTGAGTTTGTCGGGCATTGGGCAAATATGGCGTACCAATTAGACTGGCCAAGACTGTCAAATTTCCACCCCATAGCATTCCAACCAAGCTGCTTGAACTTGCAGAACCCAGAAAAGATTGGGAGGCATTAATCGTGCAATTTAATTTTCGTTCTTGGATGGCATCTAAAAAATGCTTCCACATAAATCCATCAGGGGCAATTAACTTGCCACCCTCATCAGACCCACCAAAATCAAAATTGAGCATCGGGCCAGATAGGGTGATACCCGCTGTTTTAGCCAATAAACCCAACTCAAATACTGTAAAGTCACTGTGGCCACAGATTTGTAGTCCATTCTTAACTGCTTTGGCAATGGCTTCCCATTCGATCTGAGAAAGCAAACGATGTAAACCATAACCGCCTCGCATCACCATCACGACTGACTCAGAATCTATTGATGGCAAGTGGTTAAGTTCAGCCAAACGCTCTGCATCGGTACCCGCAAAGCGCTCATGGACGCGGTGCACACATTCTGCGTTAGCAACAGCAATTCCTTGACTCTTTAACCAAGCAATACCAGCCAAAGGAGTCCGCTCCTCTAGACTTGCTCCCGAAGGTGCAATTAAATGAATCGCTTTCAACGACGTTCCTTAAAAAAGCTACGTAGCAATTGGCCGCACTCTTCACTCATAATCCCACCTTCAACACGCGTTTGATGATTGATTTGTTTTGAAGAGAATACATCTAAAACACTTCCTGCAGCACCAGTTTTAAGGTCAGTAGCACCAAAAACCACCCGATCAACTCTAGCGTGCAATATTGCACCTGAACACATGGCGCAAGGCTCAAGGGTGACATATAGAGTGCTGCCTGGTAGACGATAGTTTTGCTCGACTTGGGCTGCTTGTCTTAATGTCAGCATCTCGGCATGAGCGCTAGGATCATGACTGGTGATCGGCTTATTAAATGCTTTAGCAATTACTTGACCGTCCTTAACCAGAACAGCGCCAACAGGAACTTCACCAGCAAGAGCCGCTAATTGAGCTTGCTCAATAGCTTGTTGCATAAACTGTTGGTCAAGCTCGTTTTGCTTCATTTAAGAGTGATGAACATCAGCCCAACAATTAGGCGTCTCATATAATCGAATAGCAGAAAGCTCAAGACGCCCACCGAATGCTTTATTAAAAACTGGCTGCAATATTGCGAATGCAGCATTAGCTAAGTTTTCTACGGTAGGAACATGCTCCAAAATCACCGTCTTATGATTGGGCAAGCTTGACAAAAATGCGACCAGGCCTTCATCCTCTTTTGCCACCAAGAACGCATGATCCCATTTATCAACAATGTATTCATTAGTAAGGCGTTTGATATCACCAAAATCTAAGACCATTCCATCATCAGCTTTGCCAGGATGATCGGCAACCTCGCCTGTCAACGTCACCTCAATGGCATAACGATGTCCATGCAAATGCCTGCATTGCCCATCATGATTTGGGGTGCGGTGACCAGAATCAAACTCTAGTCGGCGGGTGATTGAAATTGCAGATTGTTTCTTAGTCATTCAGTAAGTCATCTATTGGGTTTAAGTATTTATCGAATTCCAATGAGTTTATGAGATTGAATACTCAAACGCCATAAGGGTCGTTTTTGACACAAACTCACTGCTAACTCAGTATTCACTTTTAAGTCCGGCCCATCCATTGGTTGCAAAAAGCGATTGCGATAATCCATCTTTTCAAAACGAGCCAACAATTTCTCCAAGGACCCATGTCCTTTTTGAGGTATCACCAGCTTTAATTCATTTGCTTGAAGCACAATTAATTCAGATCCCGCTTTAGGACTCACACAAACCCAGTCTACCCCTTTGGGAACTTTGATAGTCCCGTTGGTTTCAATGGCGACTTCAAATCCTTTTTGATGAAGCGCATCAATCAAGGCCTCATCTAGCTGCAATAGAGGCTCTCCACCAGTAAAAACTACATAACGCTGCTGTGGGCCGGCTAAAGTACTTTTCCATGAAGTTTCTATAGCATTTGCTAATTCTTGAGCACTTTCAAATTTTCCACCACCCACACCATCACTGCCTACAAAATCGGTATCGCAGAACTGACAAACCGCTGTCGCTCTATCTTCTTCGCGACCACTCCATAAATTGCAGCCGGCAAAACGACAAAAGACAGCTGCACGACCAGCGTGAGCTCCTTCGCCTTGAAGGGTAGGAAATAGTTCTTTAACGGTATACATAGCAATACGCCTATTTTAAGCGCTTTGCTATTTCCAGGAGACAAGCTCCCATTGCAAATAGTCTTCCCAGTAGGCGTTAGCCCAAAAAACGCCGCTAGTTATATAGCGCCCGCTTCCTCTACGCAAAACCCAGCGGCCTATCTCAGGAGAAAACCAAACATCTTCCTCACGCATATTACCGATTCTAAATAGATCATTACTCTGGAAATAAGGCATTTCATTGTGATACTTCAAAGTTGTGAAAATACCCGCTGGAACTTGAACGCGCTCCCAGTCCTGAGCAGCAATACTTAAACCCCAGTAATAGCTACTATCCGGATATCCAACCACTTCATAGCGCGTTGTATAAAAATCACCCCATCCGGTCATTAATTGCTTAGGCCAAAGCGGGATTCTCTCCTGAAATTTTTGCGGAGGATTCCAATGAGGATCCTGAATCACATAACCCCAAGGCGATTGAATTTCATCTGGCAATGGTCCGGCCTTTAAGCCTGATCGAGTAATTCGTACCTCTTGACCAACGGAAATTACTTTTTCAGTCACTATATCGACAATCTCTTGATTAAAAACATTGTGAATTTGGTAAACCCACTCTTGACCAACTTTAGGCGCTCGAACTATCGGGGCTGGATCAGGCTGAGATACTAGCTCACCCTTTGGATAGGGCTGCGTTGCAATGCAGGCGGAGAGAAACCCTGAAATTACAAAGATGAATGATTTTCGGAACATATTTACTTATTAGATACAAGTTGCCATTGATAGCTATTTTCAGAAATAACAGTTCCACCCTCGCCTTGAATTTTATAAGATCCTGAAATTTCACGAGCAACCCAACGGCCTATCTGAGGAGCAAACCAAATAGTTTCATTATGCATACAAGCAAATTTATTAGGATCGTCACTCTCATAGTTGATCAGGTTATGAAAACGTAAGGCAATAAAGTCTCCAGCTGGAACCGTAATTTTTTCCCAACCTTGAGCGCTCATATACTCCTGCCAACCCAACTCCCCATCTGGGTATCCAGCAACTGTGTACTTGGTAATAAATTGCTTACTCCAATCTGCTGTCAGCTCAGTTGGCCAAAGCGCTAATGCCGGTCTGAAATTTAAAACTTTAGACCACTGCGGATCGGTTTGCACAAAACCCCATGAAGTTTGTATTTCATTGGGTAATGCAGCACCATTTTCACTTCGCTCAATAACAATATTGCTACCTACACTCACAACCCGCTCAGTTATCAAGCCTAATGTTTTTCCGTTAAATACATCTTTTTTAATATATATCCATTCTTGGCCTACTTGAGGTTGCCTAACTTTTGGCGTAGGGCTAGGAGCTGACACAGGAACACCACCCTCATACGAGAGAGGAACTCCACAGGCAACAGGTAATAAAGCGGCAGATGCAATAAAAGTTCGGCGTGATAAGTTCATGCTATGTGCTTAGCTCGATTTTGGTTTTAAAAAATAATTGTAAGCCTCTTAGAGCTAAATAAACACTATGAATAAAAGGCGTTGGAAATGTAATTTTTTGAGACTGATGTCTTTGGAATGCGCAGATCGAGCCCCTCAAACCAAGTGTGCGCCTCATGATCAAAGCCCACCCCATGCATAAAGTTATATATAGCCTTTTTCAGGCCCAGGCCTAAGACATCATGATCTACGCCAGTGGGATCAATAAACGCCACATCATTCTTAGCAAAGGTAATATCTGGCAAGGGTTGCAACTCAATGCCATACTCTTGAGGATTCTGACCAACAGGCGAATGCACCGTACAGGTAAAACGATGGAAGAACCCGCTTTGAATGCAACCATTTTCAAAAAGCTGCCTGACATACTCTAAAGAATCTACCGTCTCTTGAATTGTTTGAGTCGGAAATCCATACATTAAATAGGCGTGCACCAAAATTCCTACATCAGAAAATCCCTTGGTAACTTGAGCAACCTGTGCTACTGAGACACCTTTTCTCATGAGATCTAATAATCTATCAGAGGCAACCTCTAAACCACCAGACACTGCAATACATCCACTACGGGCTAATAGCTCGGCCAATGACGGCGTAAATGTTTTTTCAAATCGTATATTGCCCCACCAAGAGATTTGCACCTTGCGGCGAATCAACTCCTCTGCCAATACTTTCAACATTTTGGGTGGCGCTGCTTCATCTACAAAGTGCAAACCAGTTTGACCAGTCTGGGCAACAATAGCCTCAATTCGATCCACCAAAAGAGCCGCTGAGGCAGTCTCATAACGAGAGATGTAATCAAGAGTGACATCGCAGAAACTACATTTTTTCCAATAGCACCCATGTGCAACCGTTAACTCATTCCAGCGGCCATCGCTCCACAGGCGATGCATTGGATTGAGCATATCTAGCAAGGATAAATAGGAGTTAAGTGGCAAACCATCCCAGGTTGCCGTCCCAACATCTTCAAATGGAATATCGGGTTCAGGCCAATTCATATACTCAACAACTCCTTCATCATTTCTAATGAACGTGCGAACTAATCTTTCACCAGAGCGCTTACCCTCAAGATGTTCGATCAAAGAAAGCACAGGTCTCTCACCAGAATCGAGAGTGATAAAGTCTATGAAATTAAAAATACGAGCATCTTTTAACTCCCGTAGTTCAGTATTGACATAACCACCACCTAACACAATATGAATACCAGGGTTTGACTTTTTGATAGTCTGGGCAATTCTTAAAGCAGCATACATTGCTCCAGGAAATGGCACAGATAGGAGGACTAGATTAGGCTGATGCTTTTCAATGACCGCAATGGTTAAGCGATGAAGGCACTGATCTATCAAAGTCTGATCAGCCGTCAGAGCCAGAGCTAGAGGAGTAAATGTCGGCTGACTGCTTGCCAAGGATTCGGCATATCGAACAAATTCAAAACGATCATCTACAGCATCTCGCAGCACATCTGAGAGATCATTTAAATATAAGGTGGCTAAGTGCCGAGCACGATCTTGCGAGCCAAGAGCCCCAAAAGCCCAATCGATAGGATCACCCGTCTGATCATCATAGGCCTCAAGGGAAGAAAACCGCGGACCTTCTGGTAAAAAAGTCCGAGCATTGATACGGTGACTTAATGTGCTATCACGCCCCTGCAAAAAGGCGATAACTGGTGCAATCGTTGCTTGGTAGTCTTCAAAGTAATCTAGGAAATAATTCACACTAGCACTACGAAGCTCCTCTGGCATTTCAAGCGCCTGAGCATGAATCTGGCTTAGGCCTTTGGGTGTAAAAAGATCCAGCACTAGGCTCAGAGCCAAGTCTTCTTGTACAGCATTAAATCCACGCGATCTCAAAAAGCCTGTGAGATAAGCAGTTGATGGATACGGCGTATTTAACTGCGTCATTGGCGGAATTAAGCTCAGAATTTTCACAATTGACTTAACTCCTCATCGCTAAAGCCTGCTTGCCGACGAGCCTCCATATTAAATGGCGGTTTCAACCTAGGGGCACGATATTGCCGCGCAAGCTCTCTATAGGTTGAAGTGGGTGATAACTGATTTTGGGTGCACAAGAAATTAAACCAGTAATTACCAATTCTCACATGTCCAATTTCATCATGAAGAATGATGTCTAAAATCTCGACCGCGCGTGCGTCCTTGATCTGCTTAAATCGATCCCGAATCATTGGCACTGCATCTAAACCTCTTGCCTCCATCGTTCTGGGAACAAGCGCCATTCTGGCAATGATGGCGTCCTTAGTTCTCTCGACCATCTCCCATAGACTGTTATGCGCTTGAAAATATCCATAAGGGAATCCTAGTGATCTGAGATACTCATTCACCAGATTAAAATGATAAGCCTCTTCCTTTGCCACCTTCAGCCAATCTGAATAATATTGTTTTGGCATCTTTGCAAAACGCCAAATCGCATCAAGCGCCAAATTAATTGCATTAAATTCTATGTGTGCAAGCGAATGCAATAATGAAGCCCTACCTTCAAGAGTATCCATTCTTCTTTTCGGAACTTGGAGCGGCAGAATTAATTCTGGTTTTTGAGGGCGTCCCGGCAACTCCAAACCCCGGTCTTCGAGCGATAAACTCTGAATTGATATCCACTAGATTAAGCTCATAAGCCTCAAATAATTGATTCACTCGGCTTACCTTAGTTTGCGTATCTTTCGTTAGTAGTATTTCAAGAGCAGTTTGACGTAACTCAATCATGAAGAAAATCCACGAACAAAAATATTACAAAATCTCAGCACTCGACCAATAACTCGATAGCACAATCTACTGACGATAAAACAGTCAATATAGATTAAATTGAATTGTGCAACATTGATGTCACCAGCTTGGTGAGGTAGCATTTAAACAAAGTAATTTTGGCTGTACAAGAAGTCATTGTACGAGGAATCAGCCAAAACCGTAAGTTAACTCTCCTCCACTATCTCCAACTCAAGCATGAGATCCGCTTCAGCATCGGCCAACTCAGCACACTCAACAGCATTCATTTGATCCTCAAATGAGAGTTGTGCGAATCGCTCTGCAGCAAGCAAATTATTCTCTCGATAGTTGTCCAAGGCTAGCAACTGATTCCAGGCAGCTTTTTGAAAATACTCAGCCGCCCTTCTTCTTAAATCAATCACTTTGTCATTTGGGATGCGATCTAACATGATGACTCTCCTTCAATTTCACTTGGATCTGGGATCAGATAATCCACCTGGGAGATGACATTTTGATGAACCCGTTAGGGATGAAATCGTGACTGTTATCAATCTTTCACCATAGTGTAATGATCAGCACACAAGATCACCGCTTAAGGATCGAGGCAATTAGATGACTACTAAAATAATCCCTATAGACGCTTAGGGCAGCTCTTGCATCATGCCCGTAACCACCAAAGATTAAGTCTTTTTGAAACATCCCAAAGAACCGGTATCAAAGAACCGGTATTTCAGTACCTAAATTAATTTCAATTGAAGAGGCGCGCATGAAATACTATGAAAATAATTTTGTAGAGGCAATCGAGCGTGCTCAAAGTTATGCTCAATTCTTACAAGTAGAAGCACAGAATTTAATACTTGAAATTTCTCAAGCTTTTAAATAATCTTTTTGTACTTCAATCCTATGTAAACAAGACTACCAGCAGCAACCATCAGCATCATGACTTCATAGAATGAACCTTTAAGGCCTGGTAGATCCTCCATATTCATCCCCATAATTCCTGTTAATAAAGTCATTGGGAGAAATATGACCGTCATAATAGACAAGACTTGCAAGTTACGAGCATTAAATTCTGCTACGTGCGCTGCCTGTTCATCTTGCAATACCTTTGCCCTGTCATAGAGATTGGAAATGTCCTGCACCAGAAAGGACAACAAATCTACATCGTCGCTCAGTCTTGCCTTATCTTGAGCAGAGAACCAGTATGGTAAGTGTTTTTGCAATCGATGAAGAGCCACCAGCTCTGGAGCAAACTGACGTCGCAAACGACTGCAGTGAATACGAATTCGGCCTAAGTTTTCATGCTCTGGAATATCGCGGCCTTTGAGTAGCATTTCTTCAAGATCATCCATCTTTTCAGACAATCCAATCAATAGAGTCCTCAAATACTCAGCCCGTAAATCAATCAGCTCATGAAACAACTCAATGGCAGAATGTGGGTGCAGTTGCCCAGCCCTTAAATCCGCCCTGAGTTTATCGGTTGTATTGAGCGGCTTATTTCTTAAAGAAATCATTAAGCGTGGAGTGAGGATTGCCCATAAGGTTCCTAAGGTAGCCTCACCCTCTTTAAAGCCAAATTCTTGATGAAAATCGTTCATCACCATCAGCAAGCAGTCGTCTAACTTTTCAATGCGCTCCAAACGACTTCGAGTAACACCTTCTCGAATCATCTCTACTACTCGCTCTGGCACTAAGTTGGTTTTATCCAGCCATCGTTGCACTTGTGAATGCGATAGATTCAAGTGCAGCCACATTGACTGCTCGGGATCATCTAACTTCTCAGTAATTTCATCCAATGGAATTTCATAGTTTTTGCCAGAGCTATTCATACCCCAGGCGAAAACGACACCATCAACTGGAAAAGAATTGTGGGCGAGATCATTCATATAGGCCGTATTGTATGACAGACATCAGGCTGTCATCAGAGCAATTTAAGGTCATATATTTCATTTGCCCACCCCCTACAGTGCTTAAATTCATTATTCTTCTACTGCTGACTTCATCTACGGCGTTAGCCTTTGAGCCACTCAATACTGATGACGCAGGTACCGTTGAGGCAGGCAGAAATCAAATTGAGCAGTACTTTTTTGCGATCAATCGACATGGCAGCACCAATACAGCGCCAATTGACATTGTGACCCCAGGAGAGGAGTTTGCAGGACAGGGAGGCGCCAAAGCATTTCCATTTACCTACACCAGAGGCTTAAATGAATCACTTGAAGCCTCTATAGCAACAACTTATTACACCGAGCCTACTGGAAGCTACACCAGGTTCTCAAATTCAATGCTTGGCATGAAGTGGCGTTTTTTTGAGGATAAAGAAAACCAATATGCCCTTGCTATCAAGCCTACGCTGATTTTTCCTGCCAGCAAATTACAACAAGTCAATGGACTTGGGTTAGCCGCATTCAATTACGGGGCCAATTTCATTGCCTCTCGCTACTGGGATCAGATCGAAGTTCACTTGAACCTGTCTTATATGCATTCACCTTACAACACCAACTATGCCGTTGGTCAAAGTATGGATCTGAACCGCACGAATATCTTCTTGATGTCATTCGCGCCTGTATGGACATTGATGCCAGGAATCAAAGTAGCGCTTGATATTGGCGCAACCACCAATCCGCCAATACCCGAGCAGTACTTAAGCACCTACGGCCTGATGGCTCTTATTATCTCCCCTGCCAATGATATTGATATCGGCCTCTCGGCAATGCGCAGTGCCAGCAATTTCGGAACCGTAGTATCTGCGAGCGGACCCAATGCTACCCGCTCAGAGATTGGCGTCACTTGGCGATTTTAGAAAATCGCATTCATAATTTTTCGAGAACTTGTTACGTACCCAGAAGAATCAACTTAGCCCTTTTTTATTCCGACTAATTCAGGGCACTTCTAAATGCAATTCCAGGTTTAAATTTCACACTCACGCTAGCGGCAATCTGAACAGCATCACCAGTAATTGGATTGCGCCCTATGCGGGCACTTCTGGGCGCAGGAATAAATGAACCCCAACCGATGATACGCACCTCTTCGTTCATCGCCACAGTAGTGGTGATGCGAAAGATAATTGAATTGAGCACTTTTTCGGCCGCAAGCTTTGAAATATCTGCTCCCGTCGCAATATGATCAATGAGTTCAGCTTTATTCATTTGGATTCATTTGGGAGGCGAATTACGTATTCGTTAAATTGAAATTTATCATGCTTATATGACATCAATAAATCATCACATCATCGTTTTGTCACAAAGCAATGAAACAATTTATCTAAGTCTGTTTCCATGTAATCAAGGGGGTAGCACAATGCCTTACCAGATCATTCCACTTGAAATTGGCTCTATTGTTGATCGAGAAGTGTTTCAAAAAGAAAACATGGAAATCAAATGTGGCCTAGTCTGGAAATTAGGCTCGGTACTGACTAATTCTAGGCCAACCTTCATAAAAAACTACCGGCCTGAAGTTGGTATTTGTATTGAAGATATCAAAGGGGCTAGCATTAGCGAAACTTATAATGGTGAGAAAGTGATTTACTTTTCGCAGACCGTTCCAGAGGCGCTTGAGGAAGAGCTAACTGATATCTTCTATGGCATTTCTCGTAAATTCTCAGGGCCTTATCAGGATGTTTTTCAGGATCTAGAGTGGAAATTGATCAAGTCGGAAAGCTTTATCTTCGGTCAGCTTGAAATTAAAGAAATTGACGATCTTCAGCTATCCTACAAGTGATTGCCCACTCACTCTTTAGAGAGATTGGATGCTTGTTTAATAGCGGTACTTTGAAGATCGCAGACTTCTTAGCCTAAGAGACCACCAACTCTTGGTTTTTACTGAGCTCATAGGTATGCCTGGCAATAATGCGCTCTTCATCCGTGTGCATCTTCAGGCAAAGCACATTTGAATTGTCGGAAGAAATGATAGTCTCACCCGCAAGATTGCTGTCTTCATCGAGATCAATGCCAATCCAGGACATCTCCTTTAACACTCTTGCTCTGATCATTGCAGAATTTTCACCGATCCCACCAGTAAAGACTAATACATCTAGGCCGCCTAAAAGTGCTGTCAATGCGCCGATCTCACGCTTTACTTCCTTCACATAATATTCATAGCCTCTTTAGCTTCTGGCTTATCAGAGGCTTCTAATGTACGCATATCATTCGATAAACCGCCAGATAGGCCTTTTAAGCCAGACTCTTTGTACAGGATATTGGCAATTTGATCTGCATTAAGCCCATCGTGCTGCATCATATAGAGCAATACTCCAGGATCAATCTCACCACAGCGAGTCCCCATGGGTAACCCATCTAAGGAAGAAAACCCCATCGTAGAGGCAACGGAAATGCAGTTCTTTAATGCAGCCATTGAGGCCCCATTCCCTAGGTGAGCAATGATCACCCTGCCTCTTGACTCCTTGGGGAACATTCCAACCAAACGCTCTGTAATGTACTCATAGGAGAGTCCATGAAAGCCGTAGCGACAAACTCCTGCGTTATAAAAGCTTCTGGGGATTGCATAGCAATCGTCAACAAATGAATGCGTTCGATGAAATGCGGTATCAAAGCAGGCAACCTGAGGAACGCTGGGGAAATTCTCTTGGGCCGCCCTAATTCCAGCTAAGTTATGCGGCTCATGCAAGGGAGCCAGCGCCATGAGTGATTCAAGTTCATGCATGATTTCTTCATTGATCAGCGTCGGGGCAAGATATTTTTGGCCGCCATGTACCACACAGTGTCCAATTGCCGCAATATCAATATAATTGAATCGGTTGTTGATCCATCCAACTAAAAAACTGAGCGCTTCACGGTGATTTTTAGGCTCATCGTCGTTTGACCATGAAAGCACCTCCTTATCACCTGCGCCCGCCCACCGCACTTCAAAGATTGCGTTTTTGGCTCCGATGCCGTCTATTTGCCCAACAATGACTTGATTTTCTTGGGGGACAGTGAATAAGGAAAATTTAATAGAAGACGATCCTGCATTGATCGTCAAAATGCATGGGCCAGAAATAAGAGTATTGATGCTCATAACAAGATCTACGATGATTATTCACTCAAATTAAAGCTTGAGTAACCACTTAATTGAAATTGATGATAAAGCTGGGCTAGAGCACAGGATGCCAATCTTGCGCGCTCGTTATCAGCTCGACTAGTTAACATAATGGGCACCTGCGCTCCCAGTACAAGGCCTGCTGGCTGGGCATGAGAAACAAAAGTCAATTCTTTAGCCAGCATATTCCCAGCCTCAAGATTGGGCACGATTAAAACCTGAGCCTTACCAGCAACTGGTGAATTGAGATGCTTTGTGAGCGCCGCAGACATATCAATCGCGTTATCCATGGCTAGCGGACCATCCACTTGACCCCCAGTGATTTGGCCGCGATCAGCCATTTTGGCGAGAATTGCAGCATCCATTGAGGATGGAATGCTTAAGCTGACAGTCTCTACAGCGGACAGAATGGCTACATGTGGCAAAACAATGCCGCATGCCCGAGCAAGGTCTATCGCATTTTGAACAATATCAACTTTAGTAGCAAGGTCTGGAGCGATATTGATTGCCGCATCCGAAATAAACAATGGTTGCTCGAATGTCAGCACGTTCAATACAAAGACATGCGAGATTCTTCTGGAGGTTCTCAGACCCCCATCTTTTTTAACGATTTGAGAAAGCAACACATCAGAATGTAAATTACCCTTCATAATGGCTGCAACTTGTTTCTGATGAACTAACTCGACTGCTTTTGCCGCTGCTTGTTTATGGTCCGCAATGTCGATTAGCTGCATGTTCGATATATCGATAGAACCCAATTGAGCAGCTTTTTGTATTGCAATTTGAGAGCCAATTAATATTGGGTTAATCAAACCTTGATTCATAGCCAAAAGTGTTCCCGCCAATGAATTAGCATCATCTGGACATACGACGGCGGTAGGCATTTGAGGCAAGCTTTTCGCCTCTTCTATTAAGCGATGGAAATGATCGTGCTCTGACAATAACAAGCCTGGTAACTCATGAGGCTTCAAATAAATCGTGCTTGTTGGTGCGTCGACCACTGCCAGTCCACTTGCGATGCAGATTCCATCTTGCTTATGAACATGCGTTTCAAATACGACTTGCGGACATTCTTTTTTTCAATTAACTTGACTTCTACCCTGAGTAAATCACCAACATGCGCATAATTTAAAAAATTGAAATCTTGAGATCGATACAATGTGCCGGGCCCTGGAAGAATATTCCCCAAGACGCTAGATATGAGCGAGCCCACCCACATTGAAGGGGCAACCGCTTCATTATCTTCGACCTCTTGCTCTGCGGGAAGAGGAATATTAAGAGGATTTAAATTTCCAGATGCATGAGCAAATAAAAAATAAATCACGCGCAGAAATGCGGCGCTCAATAAAAGCACTTTGCCCTACTTGTAACTCATCCCATGTATGGTTTTTAAAACCAGACTCTGACAAATTCATTCTGATTGCTCGATTTGTTTTGGCCGATGGTGTTTTTTAGACAGCATCTCTTCAATTTGGCCGTACATTTTCAAAACATATGGGTGCATTGTTTCGCGAGGCCCTGCAATATCCATTACCAGTGCTAGCGCTTTTTTCTGCTTATCAACAGTATTTAGAAGAATCGGCAAGGTATCGAATGCTTTATTTGGTTCAAAATCAACAATCATGGATTGCTGGTGAACTAATTTCACAATATCCTCATGAGACATATCTGGAAATAGTGCGGAATGTCCCAACGCAATTAATTCACGTTCTAAGCGTGTTCGTCTTACATATCCACGTGCACTATTTAATAAATGCAATATCCGCACTACGCCCTCGGCCAATCCGCCTTCCTCAATGCTTGATAGGGCTGAATGTACTTCTGGCATTTGACGTACATCCACATGATGACGTTTCGGCACTTCAACACCTTTTGGCGCAATCGAAGCTTTAATGAATGGGGAGGTATAGATGGAAAAGAAAAGGGTTTCTGTCATCGCATCCCGCATATTGCGATATAGATTCAGCTGCGTTTCAACTAAGGTAGTTGTTATTTTTTCTGCCATCAAGAAGGGATTATTCTTGCTCACAGGATTTCTTTCTTGTGAGACACCCTCAACTACTTTATCCATCATTGGCATCAATGGATTTTTATCCGAAAAAATCAGTCGTTGAGTGCGCAAAGGATGTGATTCACGCATCAGCTCTACCGCTTCAGGGCTTACTACATTCTTGACAACTGGTCGAACAAATCGATCATAGATGGCCGTGCTGATATTAGACATTTCAGCGACCTCGGAGAATAGCTCCTCATCGTCCCTACCATCACCCAGAGCCAAAATATCACCCATACCTCTAGGCTCAAATCTGATATGAAGTCGATCCTCTTCGTCATCGAGCTTCATCTCATATAAACCTGGAGAAAGTGCCTCAATTGCTCTGACAGTATCGGTAATAGCGACATGCTCTCTACCGGCAACCTCACTGGACACAA
The DNA here is from genome assembly GCF_900096765.1 of Polynucleobacter necessarius. Taxonomy (NCBI): domain Bacteria; kingdom Pseudomonadati; phylum Pseudomonadota; class Betaproteobacteria; order Burkholderiales; family Burkholderiaceae; genus Polynucleobacter; species Polynucleobacter necessarius. The sequence goes on along the minus strand of NZ_LT615228.1, from coordinate 229,155 downwards.
AAATACTTAAGTGGCCAATTGAATCATGCAGCATATAGACAATACGCTGCCCTCTCGCTTTAATCTCCTCGACGCTAGCATATAGATCTGGAATCCAATTTAAAGCTTGCTGAGGAGGCGTAATGTTATCTCCATGAGAGGCGAACACAATAATTGGGGATTGAATGGTTTTTAAATCAATCCTATCTAATCCCAAGACTGCGTCACCACTAGCTAATTTATTACCGATAAAGAGATTATCTAATATCCATCGCATCTCTGATTCAGTTAAAAAGCAATAGCCGCCCCACCACTTTTCAAAATCAAGAAATCGCTGTGCTTCTGTATCAACATTGGCATATAAGTTGTAATACTTACCAAAGAAGCTATTGCTGGGATTTAAAGACTCAAAGTTAGCTACTAAATTTGCGCCATCAAATAAGCCATTGCCTAGATCAGCTAAAAACAGTGCAGGCACAGCCCCACCTTTAACTCCACCGGTATAGCGCATAGGATTCTCACCTATTTTTCCAGCCCAATATGACATAGGGGAGCCATTCAAAACCAAGGGACCAGCCAACTGGGGTGCGGATGCTGCCAGTAACATTGCAGCCCAGCCACCCTGACAATTGCCCACCACAATAGGTTTTGGTGAGTTTGGATGACGCGAAATAATATCCTGCAAGAACATGATTTCAGCATCACAAACGTCTGCCAAAGTTTGCCCTGGCTCTGGCATCGGTCTAAATGCAACAAAATAGACTTGATGCCCATCAGCAAAAGCATCCCCCACTTGACTATCTGGTTTAAAGCCGCCAATACCTGCACCATGACCAGCCCGAGGATCAATGATCATGACTGGCGCACGTCCTTCGTCAATAGTTACACCTTGTGGAGGAACAATTTTCAATAAGAGGTAATTGACTGGAGAGCTTAAATCCTTGCCATCCATAATGATTTCATACTTAAAATCTAAGACCGGCGGCATACCAGACTCAACGTGATCAACATAAATGTTGCCACGCTTACGTAAGGTCTCAAAAACCAAAGCCTTACGCTGATTGGAGTCGGTTAGGTACTCATTCCAGGATTTCCACATTTCCACCGGATTAGAAAAAAGCAAACTCTGAGTGCTTTCCTTGGATCTGTCCAAAGCGTGCTCAATTTTTTTGGGCTCACCCAGCGCAATCTCCTGCATCTTTCGAAGATTGAGTGTGGCCAATTCTGAGATTTTATGGACAGCCTGTTGCTGCTCCTTTTTTACAACTTCAGCTGCATCCATATTTCTCTTGAGCAAATTTTGCAAAGATGAAATAGGGTTATATTGATTGAATTCGATCATGCTGTTCCCCAAAGTTGTTAGAGCTTCATTGAATACTCTAGAGAGTTAGCATGACAAATATGTGTAATGTTTATGACTAATTGAATATGACAGTATTACGACATATTTATTACATATTTTTTATGTCTGATGGCTCGCTATATACATCTTTGAGTCATCTTCATCAGTATGTAACTCATACCCCAAATGACGCATGAGAATTAACATATCCTGGTTTTCTTTTAATACATATCCGTATATTTGAGTTAAGCCATTTAATTTTGCGCAATCCAAAATGCCTTGCATCAAATGCGAACCTATTCCCTCATGGTGAAAATCATCACTGACCGACAGAGAAAATTCACCTTGAGAACCTTGATCATCTCTAACGTAGCGTGAAATTCCTACCAGACGTTCCGGCTCACCTGGCTTTTGCACTATAGCGACCAATGCAAAATCATTAACTCTTGTTGCGCTAATAATTTGATTTAATAAATCATTAGGCAGTGTCGACATAGCATGCGCATACCGAAAATACCGACTTTTTAAGGACAGGTGATCGAATAAATCTAAGACAGCGCTGCGATCACTATTTGTAATTGGTCTGATTTGGTACTCACCGCCATGAACCAAGGGCCACACCCTAATAAATTGGGAATTTAAGGCCTCATTTTTCATCTCTAAGTCACTCATTACTATCTCGCATAATAGGCATTGGCTTTAAATCTTCAGCAACAATCAATTTTGCAGCTGTGGCATTGATTACCTCATCAGTAGAAACGCCTGGCGCTAATTCACGTAGCACTAAGCCATTTTCCGTTGGCTCTATCACTGCCAATTCAGTAACTATTAGACTAACTGGTCTAGTTGATGTCAGGGGCAATGTACATTCCTCAAGAATCTTGGGCTCCCCTTTTGCAACGTGTTGCATAGCCACCACCACTCTCTTGGCACCCGTTACCAAATCCATAGCGCCGCCCGTACCGGGCGCCATTTTCCCGGGAATCATCCAATTGGCTAATCTTCCGCGAGCATCAACTTGCAATCCGCCCAATACCGTCCTATCCAAATGGCCTCCCCGAATCAACCCGAATGACAGTGCCGAGTCTATTCTTGTGGCACCAGGTATGGCCATGACAGAGACCCCACCAGCATCGGTTAAATCTTCGTCCTCCATTCCCTCTGGCGGTCTTGCGCCTAAGCCGATAAGTCCATTTTCAGACTGCAAATAAACCAGCATTCCATTAGGCAAATATTTGGTCACTTGGGTAGGCAATCCAATGCCAAGATTTACCAACATACCATCAGAAAGTTCTTGTGCAACTCGCATAGCGATTACTTCATTGGGTAACAATTTTTTAATCATATGCTTTTCCTAATGATGACGATGCGGCATTGCCACTAGCTCTGATACCAGAACGCCTGGAGTTACTACATCATTTGGTGTAATCATGCCGACAGGAACGATTTCGCTCGCCTCACAAATCACTGTTGATGCAGCCATTGCCATTACAGGGTTGAAGTTAGTAGCCGTTAATTGATATGCAAGATTACCGAGATAATCAGCCTGATGAGCATGAATCAAAGCAAATTCAGCAAAAATTGGTAGCTCCAATAACCACTGCTCTCCATTGATGTCCACCTTTTGCTTTCCTTCTTCAGCCAATGTGCCAATACCCGTTTTAACTAAGACGCCGCCCAAACCAAATCCAGCGGCACGAATACGTTCAACAAGATTTCCTTGGGGAACAAGATCAACGGTAATGTCCCCAGAAAACATCTTTGACTGAGTCTCAGGATTAAGACCAATATGACTTGCAATCACATGTTTTACTTGCCCACTAGAGATTAACTTTCCGATTCCATAATTCTGCTTCCCAGTATCATTTGCAATGACCGTCAACTCACCAGTACCTGTAGCAACTAAAGCATCAATGATTCGATGTGGTGTACCAATTCCCATGAATCCGCCAATCATCAAAGTAGAACCAGAGGGTATCCTAGCAACCAGCTCTTCAACAGGAACAGCCTTTTTCATTTTTAATTCTCCTTCTTTGATACAAAATGACTTAAGTGCAATTGTTGAAATACATTTTCATCCAATGGGCTCTTGTCATCAGGTACGCCATGCTCAGCACGTAGCGCATGAATATGGCCTCTCAACAAAATCAGGCCCTTCAAAGTGGCCAGCTTGTGAAAATGTTCATGATCGTCAGGCAAATTGTTACTAAGCAAGCGATCTACTTCAGATTCATTCTCAAGATCAATGTTTAAAAAAATAGGCTAATCGAACAATTTCAATATTCAATTCATGAATATCTTCATTTAAATGAAGATCGGTCAGAGAATTTTCTGGCAACATTGTTAAGCCACTGCATGGCATCCGCCATCAACGTAAATGGTTTGGCCTGTCATCCCGCTAGATATATCATCACATAGGAAAGCCGTCAGGTTTGCTACCTCATCAGTAGTAACTAGTCTTCCCAATGGCGCCTTTTCGATTGCACGTCTCATCAAGTCATCAAATCCTTCAATGCCTGAGGCAGCCCTCGTTAATATGGGTCCAGGCGACACTGCAGTAACACGTACCCCTGATGGACCCAACTCTAAGGCCATATATCGAACCAATGACTCCAGGGCCGCCTTAACAGGACCCATTAATCCATAGTGGGGGACCGCTTCGTCAGCCCCCAAATAACTCATCGTTACTAGACTGCCACCATGTTTCATGTACGGCACACAGAGATGTGCAATTTGAGCGAACGAATGACAAGAGATGGTCATTGCGCGAGCAAATCCATTACTCGAGCTATCAATTACACGGCCATGTAAATCTTCCAAGGGAGCCCATGCGATAGAGTGGACGATAAAATCAAATTGGTTTAAGTGTTGCAGAGCAAAGTCAATAAACACTTTTAACTGATCCGGCTCTTCCACATTACATGCCTGAATGCGAATACCTTCTGACATCATAGAAGGAGCAATTGCATCGTAGGCCTTTTGGTTCAAGCAGGTAGCAATGACTTCAGCGCCCTCTAGAGATAACTTTTTTGCTACAGCATAAGCAATACTTTTATCGTTTGTAACACCAAAAACCAAACCTCTTTTACCCTTTAACATTGCAGTCCTATCTAAATTTACCCACATCAATCTTGACCAAAGAGTATGACAGTTTGAAGGCGTGCAAATCTCGATCCAAAATGAGTGTCTGATGCATTCCGTGTAAAAAAAATGATTCAAGATTCATCAAATTGCCACATTCAAAATGGATGATGATCCTGCTTTCCATAAGAAATGCTCCTTGTCACGACGACTTATCCCAGCTCAGGCTGGGATTTTTTTGGAATCACTTTTATGAATCTATCGAAAGACAAAAATCTAGAAGCCGAAGAGATGGCCTGCAGTGAAGAACTCAAGGCCAAAAAGAAAGCAATTGAGAGGAGACAAGGAAAAGTGCTCTCTGAGCTTGGCAAGACGATTTCTGAATTAAAAAATGGACTCTATCGCCTAGAAAAACCACCTGAGGATTAAACGCCCATTTGAGATTGAATAAAGTCGCAAACTAACAAATTAAATGGCGCTGGATGACCTGCATTTGGAACCTCAAGGGTTTGCATGTGGGGGATATAGCTTCTAGCGTCCTGTACGCGCTGCTTTGTGCAAATCTTTGAGTCAGCTCCGTAAATAAGCGCTACCTTTCCTTTGAAATTTTCAAGAGATTCATGAAAATTCATACCCCAAATATCCGCCTGATAGGAAAGATCAAAATGACTGGGAAGTTGAGCATCAGAAATAGCTTTCTGATCAACACTTAGCTCTTTTGCTAATTCACGCGTCTCTCTAAATCCTAGTTCATTCCTCATTGATTTATAAAGCGCATATAGTGAGGCCCAATTAACTGTAAGCGCAATGTCGTTCAAAATGATCCCATCAATTTTTTTGCCAAAAATTTGGGTAAGGTACATGGCCAATACACCACCCATACTGGTGCCTAGTATCGTTATTCGCTGACGCATTTTTTCTTTACCCAGTGCCACACCTCGAATGAGCTCGCTTATATCTGATAGATATAAGGACATTTTGTAATCGCCACTGCCAATATAGTCAGAGTCACCTCTACCAGAAAAATCAACACTGATCACCTTGCAGTTATCAAACCTCAAAAAGTAAGCATGAATTACTGCAAAAGATGCTTTGGTTTCCAGTAGACCCGGTAAACAGATCAAAATATTTTCTGCATCTAGATCCCCTGATACGGTATAGGCAATTTTTCTAGGATTTACTTGGTTCTCAATTAGAAAGTATCGGGTCTCTTGTAAGACTTTGGCAGCTTTAGTACTGATCAGACGCGTAATTAACGGACTCTTTTGCGCAGCTTCAAACTCTTCATTGTGAGTATTGACGGTCTCCTCGTTTGCTACAGGCGCTAAAGGCTCTACAGGAGGAGTGGCGACTGGCTGTTGACAATCTGACTCTGCTGCCTTAAACAATCTAGACAACCGAGCCTTAATACTTATAAGGACATCAAATATTTTTTTCTTCATCAGCATTTCACATTAGTAAGTTGAGGAATCAATCAACCTCAACATTCCAACTGTAAAGAATGCTGATGACAGTATTACTAAAATCAATTTAAAGAAGATTTCACTTGTTAAGTCAATGAAATCAATCCATAGGGAACGAGTAACAAAAACTTGAAGAGGGATATTTCTCAATAATTAAATTACTAAGGTGGATTTTTTATTCCCACTCGATCGTCGCTGGCGGTTTTCCACTGATGTCATATACCACGCGATTGATTCCACGCACTTCATTAATGATGCGATTAGAAACCTTGCCGAGTAATTCATGGGGCAAGTGAGCCCAGTGTGCAGTCATAAAGTCTTGCGTCTGGACTGCTCTGAGGGCCACAACATATTCGTAAGTACGGCCATCGCCCATTACACCTACAGATTTGACGGGTAAGAACACTGCAAATGCTTGGCTAGTGAGGTCGTACCAAGATTTTTGACTAATCTCATCAATCGTATTTCGCAATTCTTCAATAAAGATTGCATCGGCACGCTGAAGCAAGCTTGCATACTCAGCCTTAACCTCACCCAGTATACGTACACCAAGACCAGGACCCGGGAAGGGGTGACGATAGACCATCTCACGTGGCAATCCGAGAGCAACACCAAGTTCGCGAACTTCATCTTTAAAGAGCTCACGCAGTGGCTCAAGAAGCTTGAGATGCATATCCTCAGGCAAACCGCCAACATTATGGTGACTCTTAATGGTATGCGCACCTTTCTTGCCCTTACCCGCAGACTCAATCACGTCTGGATAAATCGTGCCCTGTGCTAACCATTTGGCATTTTTAATTTTTCCAGACTCACTTTGGAAAATTTCTACAAACTCTTTACCAATAATTTTGCGTTTAGCCTCTGGATCAGAAACCCCTGCAAGCTTACCCATGAAGGTGTCTTTTGCATCAACGCGAATCACTTTGACGCCAAGATTTCTGGCAAACATCTCCATCACCAGATCACCTTCATTGAGACGTAACAGGCCATGGTCTACAAAGACGCAAGTCAACTGGTCGCCAATCGCACGATGGATCAACGCTGCGGCAACACTTGAATCTACACCGCCTGATAAGCCAAGAATGACTTCTTCATCCCCAACTTGTTTACGAATATTTTCAACCGCTTCTGCAATGTAATCACCCATTACCCAATCGGGCTTGCAATGACAAATCTGATGAACAAAGCGCTCAAGAATAGCTGTGCCTTGAATAGTATGAGTAACTTCTGGATGAAACTGAAATGCATAGAAACGACGCTCTTCATCTGCCATACCGGCAATAGGACAAGACTCAGTAGAAGCCATCAACTTGAAAGTTGACGGCATACTCGTTACTGAGTCACCGTGACTCATCCAGACCTTGAGAATGCCGTGACCTTCGCCAGTAGAAAAGTCCTGAATACCTTTCAGCAAATCAGTGTGGCCATGCGCACGCACCTCTGAATAGCCAAACTCACGCGCTTTACCGAGCGACTCAGCAGATGCTACTGCACCACCTAATTGGGTTGCCATGGTTTGCATTCCGTAGCAAATACCTAAAACGGGAACTCCTAATTCAAATACGATTTGCGGAGCACGAGGACTACCTTCTTCAGTAACTAAAGATGGACCACCAGACAAAATGATGCCTTTGCCACCCTGCTCTTGAATGAATTTACGAATGAACTCAGGATCACAATCATAGGGATGGATCTCGGAATACACTCGTGCATCACGTACACGTCTAGCAATTAATTGAGTTACTTGTGAACCAAAGTCGAGAATCAGTATTTTGTCGTGCACGTAAGAAACAGTCTTAATTAAAGTCTTAATCAATGTGGTAATTAATGTGGTAATTGGGCGCTTCCTTCGTGATCTTCACATCATGAACGTGTGACTCACGCACACCCGCAGAAGTGATTTCAACAAAATTCGCTTTTTCATGCAATTCGGCAATCGTCTTGCAACCCAAGTAACCCATTGAAGAACGAATGCCGCCAGTGAGCTGATGCAAAATTGCCAAAACACTACCCTTATAAGGGACTTGACCCTCAATTCCTTCGGGAACCAGTTTTTCAGCATTAGCAACGATATCGCTTTGGAAATAACGATCAGCAGAACCATCTGCCATCGCGCCTAAAGAGCCCATGCCGCGATAGCTCTTGTATGAACGTCCTTGATAAAGGAATACTTCGCCAGGAGCCTCTTCAGTGCCGGCAAACATACCACCCATCATGACAGAGCTTGCACCTGCAGCCAATGCTTTGGCCACATCACCAGAGTAACGCACGCCACCATCAGCAATCAATGGAATGCCGGTGCCTTTCAATGCGGTTGCCACATTCACGATCGCAGTGATTTGTGGAACACCCACACCAGCAACAATACGGGTAGTACAAATTGAGCCGGGGCCAATACCCACCTTTACACCATCAGCACCATGATCAGCTAATGCTTTTGCTGCATCACCAGTTGCAATGTTTCCGCCGATGACTTGCACGTGAGGGTAATTTTTCTTGACCCATTTCACACGATCTAAAACACCTTGGCTGTGGCCGTGGGCAGTATCTACCACGATGACATCTACACCAGCACGCACCAAGAGTTCAATGCGCTCATCATTATCAGGGCCAACACCTACAGCTACTCCAACACGTAACTTACCTTCGCTGTCTTTGCAGGCATTCGGATGCTCAGTAGCTTTCAGAATATCTTTAACAGTAATCAGACCACGTAATTCAAAGTTGTCATTGACCACTAAAACACGCTCGAGTCTGTGTTGACTCATTAAGCGTTTTGCTTCATCTAATGAACATCCTTCTTTCACAGTCACCAAACGCTCACGTGGAGTCATCTTGGTTTTTACTGGTGCGTCTAAATCTTCTTCAAAACGCAAATCGCGGTTTGTAATGATTCCAACCACTTCCTTTCCAGTTAAAACTGGAAAGCCCGAGAACCCATGCTCGCGGGAAAGTTGAATAACTTGACGCAAAGTAACATCCGGGCCGATGGTAATTGGATCACGCAATACACCAGACTCATAGCGTTTTACTTTGGCAACTTCGCGTGCTTGATCTGCAGGCTTTAAATTTTTGTGGATGATGCCAATACCACCCTCACTAGCCATAGCAATTGCAAGCCGACCTTCTGTGACGGTATCCATCGCAGCAGACACCAGAGGTGTATTTAAGGAAATATCTCGAGTTAATTTACTTGCCAAGCTGGCATCTCGAGGGAGTACCGCAGAATAAGCCGGTACGAGGAGCACATCGTCAAAAGTGAGTGCTTTTTGAATGAGTCGCATGCAAAACCCCTAGAAAACCCCTAGCCTAGAAAACCCCTAGTCGCAAAAACAGATCAGATTATAGCCTCCTAGCCTTCCTTTTGGCTGCCGCGGCCTGGAATTTGGCGTCTTGGTTCTGGTTAGCCTTCTTGCGTCTGACGGCCTTGGGGTCAATTAACAAGGGTGAGTAGAGCTCAAGACGGTCACCAGCATAAATTGGGCTATCCCATTCTTTGCGCTTCCCAAAAACCCCAAAACAGCCCTTTCGAGCCAATACGGAATCTTCTGGCCCCAAGGCTATTGCTGCCTGAGTAATTGCCAAGCCAACAGTAGGTTGCTCATCAGAGGCAAAATGGAGCTCAAACGGACTTATCACCGGCTTACCCTGCCTAGCATCACAAATCCAGATATTCAGAACTTGATCAGCCATAAAGCTCTTCTGCGCGCTTTACAAAGCAATCTACAAAGGTTCCTGCAATATGCCCAAAGACAGGCCCAATGATTTTGTCTAGGATGATGCTCTTAAATTCCCAGTGCAACTTAAATTCCACCTTGCAGGCATCTTCACGCAAAGGAATGAAGTTCCACTGTCCCGAAAAATGTCTAAACGGGCCGTCGACAAAAACCATATCAATGGTCTCGGGACGATGATTGACATTGCGGGTATGAAAGAACTGATAAATACCCTTAAAACTGATGTTGATTTTGGCGTCCAGCACAGTCTCAGTCTGCTCGAAGATTTCAACCCCGCCACACCAAGGCAAAAACTCAGGATATCTCGCTACATCAGTCACCAGACCATACATACGGTCAGCGGACTGGCCAATTAAAACGGTCTTGTAGACGTCTGCCATAATCGATCTTGGAAGCTAAATAAATATGAGTATCGTCGATAACAAAAAAGCCTTCTTTGATTATTTTATCGAGGAACGATTTGAGGCTGGGCTTGTGCTTGAGGGCTGGGAAGTAAAAGCCATTCGCGCAGGTCGTGTGCATATCAAAGAAGCGTATGTAGTCATTCGCAAGGCGGAGCTTTTCCTGATTGGTTGCCACATCACCCCCTTACTATCAGCCTCTACGCATATCGTCCCAGATAGCACTCGCACTAGAAAACTCCTGCTAAATGCAATCGAAATCCGCAAACTCATTGGTAAAGTAGAGCAAAAGGGCTACACACTAGTACCGCTGAATCTGCATTTCTCCAAAGGAAATGTCAAATGCGAGATTGGTCTAGCTAGAGGCAAAAAACAGCACGACAAGCGCGCAGCCACTAAAGAGCGCGAGTGGGAAGTACAAAAAGGCAGAATCGCCAGGGGCGACTTAAACGCTTAAATGCGTCTGAATTTGCAAAACTGTCTAGCAGACCTAGCATGTCGTAGCATTTTTGCACTAATTTAGTGCGTTATGGCACCAAGCCGCAACAAACTCATGAATCCCGTTTTTCTAAAGGCATTAGTTTTGTAGTTATGAAATTGCCTTTTGACGAAATGCTCGACGCCGCAGGAAAAGCGCGTCCCCACTACCAAATTTTTCATAACTGGTTAAAGCAGCAGAGCGATACTCTTATGGGTCTCAAACGGGCTGAAGCAGACCTAATCTTTCGACGCGTTGGTATTACCTTTGCTGTTTATGGTGATGACCTTGGTTCAGAGAGAACCATTCCATTTGATCAGGTGCCCCGCATTTTTACAGCGAAAGAATGGGAGCAGCTTGAAGCAGGCTTGCGTCAACGCGTTAAAGCCCTAAACCGGTTTATCTACGACGTATATCACGATGAAGAAATTATCAAGGCTGGTATTGTTCCTGCAGAACAAATTTATAACAACGCGCAATATCGCCCGGAAATGCGCAACGTCAGCATTCCGCGCGACATCTATGCACAAATCGCTGGTATTGATATTGTTCGAGCCGGCGAAGGCGAGTTCTATGTCCTAGAGGACAACTTGCGCGTGCCATCAGGCGTGTCTTACATGGTTGAAGACCGCAAAATGATGATGCGCCTTTTTCCTGATCTCTTTCAAAAATATCGTATTGCACCGGTAGAGCACTACCCAGATCTTTTGCTGGAGCGCTTAAAGTCCGTGAAGCCTGATGACGTCAAAAAACCTAATGTCGTAGTACTGACGCCTGGCATGTACAACTCTGCTTACTTTGAGCACAGTTACCTAGCTCAGCAAATGGGCGTCGAATTGGTGGAAGGCAAAGACTTGTTTGTGAAGAATGAGCAGGTCTTCATGCGAACCACTCAAGGACCCGAGAGAGTCGATGTGATTTACCGTCGCGTAGATGATGACTTCTTAGATCCACTCGCCTTCCGCTCAGATTCAACTTTGGGTGTTGCGGGATTGCTGTCCGCACATCGCGCGGGTAATGTCACCTTAGCAAATGCGATTGGTACCGGCATCGCGGATGACAAGTCAATCTATCCCTATGTCCCAGAGATGATTGAGTTTTATCTTGGCGAAAAACCCATTCTGAATAACGTTCCCACCTTTCAGTGCCGCAAAGCCGATGATTTGGCATACACGCTCGCCAATTTAGAGAAACTTGTCGTCAAGCTGACTCATGGTGCAGGTGGCTACGGCATGCTAGTGGGCCCAGCCTCTACCAAAGCGGAGATTGAGGAGTTTAGAGCTCATCTCGTTGCTAATCCAGATAAATATATTGCACAACCTACGCTTGCCCTTTCTACTTGCCCCACTTTTGTGGAATCTGGCGTTGCACCAAGACATATTGATTTAAGGCCATTTGTTCTCTCAGGAAAAACCATCAAGATGGTTCCAGGCGGATTGACACGGGTCGCACTCAAAGAAGGTTCTTTAGTAGTGAACTCCTCTCAAGGTGGTGGCACTAAAGATACCTGGGTGCTAGAGGAATAAGGGAAGAGTAAACATGTTAAGTCGTACCGCAGATTGTCTCTATTGGATAGCTCGTTATACCGAGCGCGCAGATAATACCGCACGCATGCTTGACGTTAATCACCAAACTTCACTACTGCCACAGCCCACTGAATTTTTAGAGCAAAGCTGGAAAAAATTATTAACCATCTCCAAGCTTGAAGATGCCTTTCTTCAAAAGTACGCTGTGATTAATCGTGAAAATGTATTGGATTTCATGATTTATGAAACTAGCAATCCATCCAGCATTGTGTCCTGCCTATTTGCTGCTCGGGAAAATGCTCGTGTCATTCGTGGAAAAATTACATCCGAGGTATGGGAAACCCAAAATACCACTTGGCTTGAACTGCAACGTATTCTAGAAGCGCGCCATCAAGCAGACCCTAGCAGGCTACTGGAGTGGGTAAAACATCGTTGCCACTTATTTAGGGGCGTTCTGTATGGAACCATGCTCAAGAATGAAGCCTTCTACTTCATTAATGTAGGAACCTTACTGGAGCGCGCAGATAATACCGCACGTATCTTGGAGACCAAATATGAAGATCAGCCGACTCTCAAGGTATTGGGTGCCGATAAAACCCCTGAGGATGGAACTGATGGTGATTTCTTTGACTTCTATCATTGGGCTGCTCTTTTGCGCTCTGTTTCTGCATTTGAGATTTACCGTCAGATTTACTCCGATCAAGTAACCCCCAAGCAGGTAGCGCAGCTGCTCATTTTTAACAAGCAGATGCCGCGCTCTTTAGTCTGCTGCGTTAACGAATTAATTCCCTTGATCTCCGAAGTTAAGAACCAACAATCTAAAGAAATTGAGCGCTTGCTAGGAAAACTGAAGGCAAGTCTAGATTACTCTGATATCGATGAAGTATTTGAACAAGGCTTAGAGGAGTTTATCGAAGCCTTCTTAGAGCGCGTTAATCATATTGCCGATGAATTCAGTAGCGCCTACCTCATTCCATTGGCTGTGGCCTAAGATCTAAAGATAAATATATGCACCTCAAGATACGCCATCGCACCGAATATCGTTACGAGACACCCGTCCGTTACTCTATTCAAGAGCTGCGTCTCACACCACCAAACGTTGCTGGGCAGGAAATTGAGAAATGGAGAATTAGCACTCCTATCAAAGCGTCCAACTCAATGGATACATTTGGTAATACCTGTAGCGTATTTGTGCAAGAAAGTCCCTATACCTCAATGATGATTGAGGCTGAAGGCGAAGTGCGCACCCAAGATGCATTTGAGTTCATCGACGAGCCTAAAGCAGTATCCCCATATTATCTGCTTCAGCAAACGAATCTGACGGAGCCAACCGAAGAGATGTTGGACTACTTTTCTAAAAGTCTTCCCAAAAACAACTCAGTAGATGCTATTTTAAGGCTGGCATCCGCCGTTCAAAACGCTATTGAATACTCACCAGGCCAAACAAATTTTGCTACTACTGCTGCTCAATCATTTGCTATGAAATCTGGCGTTTGCCAGGATCATGCTCACATGATGTTAAGCCTTTGTCGTGCATCCAATATTCCAGCTCGTTATGTAAGTGGTTATTTCTTTGCAGAGGAATCACCCAATCTAGCAAGCCATGCTTGGATTGATTTTTGCAGCGATATTGAAAAAGGTATTTAGACCAGCGTCGATATTACGCACGCTTGTATCATAGATTCTCGCCATATTCGCCTCGCGATTGGACGAGATTACTATTCTGCAGCGCCAGTTAAAGGCGTTCGGTCAGGAGGTGGCGGCGAAGAATTAAGCGCAACAATCTCCATCCAGAGATTATCCTGAAGTAAATCAGCGATAATTCTAAAAAAATTTAAAGGGATTGGGGTATGACATACTGCGTGGGCTTATGCCTAAAAGATGGCCTAGTTTTTTTATCTGATACCCGCACTAACGCTGGTGTAGATCAAATTGGCACCTTTAGAAAAATGACCTTGTTCCAAAAAGACAAAGATCGCTTCTTTGCCTTAATGAGTTCAGGCAATTTAGCCATTACCCAAGCCGTGAAAGAAATTTTGCTTCAAGGCCAACTACTCAATGGCAGTAATTTGTGGAGCGTGAAAAATGCTCATGATGCCGCCGTTGTGGTTGGCGATGCAATCAAACAAGTTTATGAACGTGACCATAGTGCGCTTGAAAAGGCCGGTATTGATTTCAACTGCAATCTAATTTTTGGTGGTCAGGTTAAAGGTGAGCGACCAAGATTATTTAATATCTATTCTGCGGGCAACTTCATTGAGGCAACACCAGAGACCTGCTACTTTCAGATTGGTGAATCGAAGTATGGCAAACCCATCTTGGATCGCGTTCTGAGTTACAACACCCCACTTAATCTTGCTACCAAGTGTGCATTGATCTCAATGGACTCCACTTTAAATAGTAATATTTCTGTAGGTCTTCCCTTAGATCTATTGGTATATGAAAAAAATTCCCTCACGGCTAGCAAACTAGTCACGATGGATGAATCCAATCCTTACTTCCAAATGATTCATCAATTATGGGGCGAAAAGTTACGCTCAGCCTTTAACTCCATTGCCGAGCCAAGCTGGAGTGGAGCCCATAAATCAAGCGCCATCTCAGCGCCAGCTAAAAAAATGGGTGCCGTCCCTATTCATCATCAGCCATCAAAGGCAAGAGTGGCGCCCAGAAAAGAAACTGCCGTTAAGAAGACTACAGTTGCTAGAAAGAAACCTGCCAAGCGGGTGTAATTAGGATTACCCCGCTATTACTCGTTTTTAGATCGGCTCGCTGATCTCAATGAGATTGAGATCAGGATCTCTAACATAGACCGAGTTAATTTTTCCCGTGGCTCCAGTTCGAATAACTGGGCCCTCAATAATAGGCCAGTTCGCCTTCTCTAGTTTGGCGATCACCTCAGCAAGTGGGCAATCGGCAATAAAGCATAAGTCCAATGAACCTGGAGTGGGTACATTTGCTTTAGGCTCAAACTCTTTGCCTTTGATGTGCAAATTAATTTTCTGGTTGCCAAACTTAAATGCTTTGCGCTCAACCGGTGGGGTACCGCCAATAAATGACTCCAGGGACATACCCAGGACGCGGGTATAAAAATCGATACAAGCTGACTCATTTGTGCTTGTTAAAACCAAGTGATCCAAATGATCAATCATTTAGACCTCGCGTAAATCAGCAAGGTATTCAGGTGCGGGATGTAAATCACAAGAACGCCCTGCTTTAGCTACTTGCCCTGGAACAGTATGTCCAACTATTGCGGGCAACTCACGGGCCAAACTGAGTAATTTGGGGATATTAATGCCCGTGTCGTATCCCATTGCATCGAGCATATGAATCGCATCTTCACTAGAAATATTGCCACTCGCACCTGGTGCATATGGGCAACCACCTAAACCTCCGAGAGATCCGTCAAAACGGGTTATGCCAGACTGAACTGCTGCCAATACATTAGCGAGACCCATTCCCCGAGTGTTATGAAAATGCATCGTGAGCTGAAGATGAGGGAATAATTGTTGCAAGGATTCAGACATTACGCTTACTTGGGCAGGATTAGCCATGCCAGTAGTGTCACAAATCGTAACACCCCTTACCCCTAAATCAGCAAAGCGTTTCGCAAATTCCTCAACCACGGCTTGAGGCACATCGCCTTCCATAAGGCAACCAAAACTGGTCGATAAGGAAACATTGATGGGTGTTTTGCCATCGACAAAACGAATTACTTCAGCCAAGCCGGCAAAGCTTTTTTCACGTGTCATGCGCAAGTTAGCAAGATTATGCGTTTCAGAAGTGGACATTACCAAATTAAATTCATCAGCGCGAGACTCCAGTGCACGCTCTGCACCCCTGAGGTTGGGAACCAATACGGTATATTCAACTCCTGGTACTCGTGTAATTTTTCCCATGACCTCTTCCGCATCACGAAGCATTGGAATCGCTTTAGGCGAGGTAAATGAAGTCACTTCAATTTTGGCAAAGCCGCACTGACTCATTTCATCGATCAAACGAACCTTATCCGCCGTGGGAACAAAGTTAGGCTCAATCTGAAAGCCATCTCTAGTCACTACATCATTAAAATAAATCCTAGTCATATTTTTATCTTAGATTATTTAGTGAACGCAATTCCACGCTCTGTTAAAGAGGCTATCTGCGCTTCACTTAAGCCAATACTGCGCAATATCTCTTCAGTATTCTGTCCAATATCCGGAGCCAATGTTTTGATAGAGCCTGGAGTACGGGATAACTTTGGAAATACCCCAGGAACATCTAAGCTGGCACCATCTCGCATTTGAATGGTTTCGATATTGCTCCTGGCTCTGTAGTGTGGATCCTTGGCAATATCTGCTACGGTATAAATTCTGCCGGCAGGTACTGCTGCTGAATCCAAGGCTTCCAAAGCCTGATCGGTAGTGAGGGTCTTGGCCCAATCTCCAATAGCCTGATCCAGTTCCACTACTCGCTTCACACGTCCATCATTATTCTCTAGCTCAGGGTCGCCACCCAAATCGTCTCTATCGATTAGCTTCATTAAGCGCTTGAAGATACTGTCTCCATTACCAGCAACGAGAACATAACCCCCATCAGAGCATAGATAAGCATTGGTGGGGGCAATTCCAGGCAAAGCACTACCAGCAGCCTGCCTTATTTCTCCGAAAGCGCTGTACTCTGGCAACAAGCTTTCCATACAATTAAAGACTGCCTCGTATAAAGCTACATCAATCACTTGCCCCTTACCACTGTGATGACGCTCTTGCATTGCCAATAATATGCCAATGACACCATGCAGAGACGCCAAGGTGTCCCCTATGCTGATCCCCACTCGCACGGGGACCCTTCCAGGCTCAGCAGTTAAGTGACGCAAGCCACCCATCGCTTCAGCAACAACACCAAAGCCAGGCTTATCACGATAAGGTCCTGTTTGACCATAACCGCTTATGCGCAACACAATGAGACGAGGATTGATTTTCAGTAATTCATTCGGATCAAGACCCCAACCTTCTAAAGTTCCAGGCCGAAAATTTTCAATCAAGATATCGGCATCTTTGGCCAGAGTGCGCACAATATCTTGCGCCTCGCTCTGCCGCAAATCTAAAGAGAGCGAGCGCTTATTACGTGACTGTACTTGCCACCAGATGGATGTACCATCTTTCAGTAAACGCCATTTACGCAGAGCATCTCCGACTTTAGGTGGCTCAATTTTGACAACATCAGCTCCAAAGTCAGCTAATGTTTTGGCGGCAAATGGACCAGCGATGAGCTGCCCCATTTCAATCACCTTCAATCCGGATAACGGCTCCATACAACACCCTTTAAACACCTACGCAATATGCTTAATGTACCCTTTTTTAACAATCATTTCAGTAGTGGGCAAAAAATAGGGCGCATATCAATGCGCCCTATGAATACTTCAAAGTTGTGGGATTATTTTTTACCCAACATCTCCCAGGTCTCTACCACGCTATCAGGATTTAGCGAGATGGAAGTAATTCCCTTCTCTACTAACCAACGTGCAAAATCTGGATGATCTGACGGGCCTTGACCGCAAATACCAACGTACTTGTTCTGCTTGCGGCAAGCCTCAATCGAGCGAGCAATCATGCACTCGACCGCTGGATCGCGTTCGTCAAAGTCAATTGCCAACAATTCCATACCGGAGTCACGATCAAGACCCAAAGTAAGCTGGGTCATATCATTGGAGCCGATTGAGAAACCGTCAAAGTACTCGAGGAATTGATCGGCCAAAATGGCATTGGATGGAATCTCGCACATCATGATGAGGCGCAGACCATTTACACCACGTTTCAGACCAAACTTTTCCATCATATTAATGACGCGCTCGGCTTGTTTGATAGTGCGCACGAACGGAACCATGATCTCGACATTGTCTAGACCCATGTCTTCGCGCACGCGCTTCATAGCAGCGCACTCAAGAGCAAATGCCTCGCCAAAGTCTTCAGAGACATAGCGTGAAGCACCGCGGAAGCCCAACATTGGATTCTCTTCGTCGGGTTCGTAGCGTGATCCACCGATTAATTTCTTGTACTCATTTGATTTAAAGTCGGACAAACGAACGATGACAGGCTTTGGATAAAATGCCGCCGCAATCGTAGCTACACCCTCAACCAACTTGTCCTCATAAAACTGACGAGGGCTTGCATAGCCACGAGCAACGCTCTCAACCGCACGCTTGAGATCAGGATCAATGTTTGGATACTCCAAAACTGCACGTGGGTGCACGCCAATGTAGTTATTAATAATGAACTCAAGACGAGCCAGGCCAACACCTGCATTCGGAATCTGACAAAAGTCAAACGCTAACTGAGGATTACCAATATTCATGGTGATCTTCACTGGAATCTCTGGCAATACGCCACGAGAAACTTCGGTTACCTCAGTCTCGATCAAACCATCATAGATGTGACCTTCATCACCTTCAGCACAAGAGACGGTGACCACCATGCCATCTTGCAATTGCTCGGTAGCATCAGTACAACCAACAACAGCCGGAACACCTAGCTCGCGCGCAATAATCGCCGCATGACAAGTACGGCCACCACGGTTGGTCACAATCGCAGAGGCACGCTTCATTACGGGCTCCCAGTTTGGATCGGTCATATCAGCAACCAAGACATCACCTGGCTGAACACGATCCATCTCGCTAGGGTCACGAATAATACGCACGGGACCAGCACCAATCTTTTGACCAATCGCACGGCCTTTCGCCAATACCTTAGAGCTACCCTTTAACTTATAGCGCATCTCTACTTGACCAGCAGCCTGACTCTTTACAGTCTCAGGACGTGCTTGAAGTATGTAAATACGTCCATCTTGACCATCTTTGCCCCACTCGATATCCATTGGACGACCATAGTGCTTCTCAATGATCACTGCATATTTAGCCAACTCAGTAATGTCGGCATCTTCCAATGAAAAACGATTACGCTTTTCAGGAGCTACGTCAACCGTTTGTACTTTTTCAGCCGATCCTTTAGGTGCAAATTGCATTTGAATCAATTTAGAACCCAAAGAGCGACGAATGATTGCTTTCTTATCCTGCGCCAGAGTAGTTTTGAATACATAAAACTCATCGGGATTGACCGCACCTTGAACAACTGTCTCACCCAAACCATAGCTGGAGGTAATAAACACTACATCCTCAAAGCCAGATTCGGTATCTAAAGTAAACATCACGCCGGCAGCGCCTAAATCTGAGCGAACCATGCGCTGGATGCCAGCAGATAAAGCTACTTCTGCATGAGCAAAACCGTTGTGAACACGATAGGAGATGGCGCGATCGTTGTAGAGGGAAGCAAATACCTCACGAATTTTCTTGAGAACATCATCGATGCCCTCAACGTTCAAGAAGGTTTCTTGTTGGCCTGCAAAAGAAGCATCTGGCAAGTCTTCTGCGGTCGCTGAGGATCGCACAGCAAATGACCCCTTACCTGAATCATCTAGCACAGCAAATGCTTTACGAATTTCTTCTTCAAGCTTAGGTTGAAATGGCGCTGTCTCAATCCACTCACGGATCTCAGCACCAGCCTGAGCCAATACACGAACATCGTCAATATTCAGACCCTCTAGACGCTGTTGAATACGCTCGGTCAGGTTATTGTGTTTTAGAAAATCACGGAATGCCAAAGCGGTGGTTGCAAAACCAGTTGGCACACGAACGCCTGTGGACGCTAACTGAGAGATCATTTCTCCTAAGGAAGCATTCTTACCGCCAACTGACTCAACGTCAGTCATACGAAGTTGCTCAAAAGGCAAAACATAGGCATCTGCCACACTACTATTTTGTTGCTGTTGGTTGGACATAAAATACTCTCTAAAGATAAGGAAACTGGTCTAGCGGCCACCTAAAATAGGGCATGCTTTAATATGATTCTATTGTAGTGCTGACCCTGACTTTTAGGCCAAATCCATGTCCACCCAAACCCGCATTGTTTTTATTGTCTCCGACGGTACCGGCATCACCGCCGACAACTTTAGTCAGTCGATTTTGGCTCAATTTGAAGCCACTTTTAAGCACATCCGGGTACCTTTTGTGGATAGCGTGGAAAAAGCCCACGACGCCGTTAGGAGCATCAATCAGGCAGCCAGTAAGTATGGAGTTCAGCCCATTGTCTTCACCACTTTGGTGAATTCTGAGCTCAATGCCATTGTTGCTAAGGCCAATGGCCTAATTTTGGATATGTTCCAGACCTTCGTGGCTCCACTTGAAGAAGCCCTAGGTATGAAATCCACCCATGCCATGAACCGCCTTCACCACAATGCGGATACCGAGGCTTACAAAAACCGTATTGAGGCTATCAACTATTCACTCGCCCATGATGATGGGCAATCCAATCAAAATCTTGCCGAGGCAAATGTTATCTTGATAGGTATATCTAGGGTTGGCAAAACGCCAACGAGCTTATATCTAGCAATGCAATATGGATTAAAAGCCGCAAACTATCCCCTGATACCAGAAGACTTTGAACGTGGACAACTGCCAAAAGATTTGGTTCCTTATCGCCAAAAGATCTTTGGCCTCATGATCGATGCCGAACGTTTATCCGAGATTCGCAATGAACGCAGACCTGGTAGTAATTACGCCAAGTTAGAAAATTGTCGCTATGAGATTAACGAGGCAACTGCAATGATGAAAAAACAATCAATTCCATGGGTACTAACAACCAGTAAATCGATTGAAGAGATTGCTACCACCGTATTGCAAGCCATTAAATCTGATAAGACAATTCTGGGCTAAAACAACAAACCTAGTGAAGTCGCACGCGCATTGTCTCAAAGAGACAAACGGCAGCTGCAGTTGATACATTAAGCGATTCTACTCGAGGGTCGATGGGGATGGAGACGCTTTTTGCTTGCGCCAATAAATCTTCGGAAACACCCTGACCTTCGCTACCCATCACCCATGCAACCGGATGAATGAGCTCTTTGTGAATAGAAAAAAGATCAAGTTCTGCATCTGCAGTAGCGGCTAATAAAGGTGCAGTAACGGCACTGAGCACTTGCTGGTTTGACCAACCTTCGTATAAATCCAATAATCGATGAGCACCCATGCCGGCTCGCAAGACTTTGCTGGACCACAAATGCGCGCATCCAAATAAGGCAATGACTTGTGTAAATCCAGCGGCAGCAGCAGTACGCAAAATCGAGCCTACATTACCAGCATCTTGAATGCGATCCAAGATCACCACATCACCAGCTAAAGTTGAAATTGACTGCGGCGAAGCAAGGCATGATTTTGGCAGATCCAATAAGCCCGCCAGATGAGGAGCATTCACTAAATCGCTGAGCAAATCCCATAGAGCACTATCCAATTGATAAACCTTGGTGTCAGGACAAAGCTCTAAATGTGAATACATAGCCTGCACGATCTCTGCATTCTTTAGCCCGAGCTCTGAGGTAAAAAGTGTCTTTAAAGCAGGATCACCCTCCCAGGTTTGCACTAAATGAATTCCTTCAAGCAAAGCGCAGCCGCTAGCTAATCTCGCCTTCTGACCTTTGCTACCGGTTGCCTGTAATTGACGAACCTCCTTAAACAAAGGATTTTCTTTTGAAGAAATGAGATCAAAGTTCATGATTAATCTGCGAGCGCCTCTAGCACCCGACGAACCGGAGAAAAGCTACGACGATGTTCGGAGCAGGCACCATATTGCTTTAATGCAGCAAAGTGAGCCTGCGTCGGATAACCCCTATGCTGGGCAAAACCATATTCAGGGTGGCGCTCATGCAAAGCTTGCATCTGACGATCACGTGTCACTTTAGCTAATATAGATGCAGCTGAAATTGCAGGCTCTTTAGCGTCGCCCTGAATAATCGCTTCTGCCGCAATCGGCAACTCAGGACATCGGTTGCCATCAATCAGCGCTCTGCTTGGCCAATCACCTAGTCGAGTTGTTAAATCTTCCACGGCTCGACGCATCGCCAGCATCGTAGCCTGCAAGATATTCATCTGATCTATCTCTAGAGGGCTCGCCTCGCCTATGCCCCAGGCTTTAGCCTTTTCCATAATCTGCTCATACAAATATTCTCTTCGAGCAGCGGTTAATTTTTTGGAGTCTTTTAAACCCTCAATCGGATTATTGGGATCGAGCACTACTGCACCAGCTACCACTGCACCTACCAAAGGTCCGCGCCCCGCTTCATCCACACCACAGACCCAAATCATACTCATGCACTTACCCACTTGTGACGGTGATTCGCAATCGTTTGAGCCACTGCCTGAGCAACCAATAATCCCGTTGGGCGACGCAATGTTTCATGCATATCAGTAAAACGCTCTTTGAGCTGAGTAACTCTACTGGGGTGATCCAGCCAATCTTGCATTGCATTAGCTAGCTTTTCGGGTGTCGCATCATCTTGCAATAACTCGGGAACCACAAACTCACCGCACAAAATATTGGGTAGCCCCACATACGGTAAATAACCCTGCCGTTTCATAATCTGAGCCGTTAACCAGGGTACTTTATAAGAAATCACCATAGGCTTTTTCCATAATGCCGCTTGCAAAGTCGCCGTACCGCTCGCAATCAATACCACATCAGCAGCTTCCAATACTTCATCTGCCATGCCATCAAGCAAGTGAATTTGAATATCAGGATTTTGGTTTTTTACAGCCAATAAAAGCTGCTCAAGCAGGGCTCGTAAACGCGGGGTTGCCACTGGGATTAAGAACTGTAGCTTTTGACCTTGAAGTCTTTTTGATAATAACTGCATTGTCTCAAAAAAGACTGGCGCGATAAGCTCGATTTCAGATATTCGGCTTCCGGGCAATACTGCAATGACTGTGCCATCAAGTGACGCATTACTCATAGCACACTTTTGAGCAATTTTTCCACGAGCTTGCGATGGGTTTGGCTCTATCGGAATTTCACTAGCAAGCGGGTGACCAACATAAGTTGAAGCCACACCAGCACGATCGTAAATTTCAGTTTCGAATGGAAAGATGCAGAGCATGCGCTCGACTGCTTGTGAAATTTTCTTGATGCGCCCTGCTCTCCACGCCCAAATCGAGGGGGAGACTAAATGCAATGTGGGTATCCCCGCTTTTCGCAGTTGCATTTCCACGCCTAAATTAAAGTCTGGCGCATCAATTCCCAAATAGACATCGGGCCTGCCCTCCCCCAATAAATTGGCGATTAATTCTTTTCGAAGCTTCAGAATTGCAGGCAACTGTTGAATTGCTTCCACATAACCACGAACGCTCAGGGTCTCCATAGGCCAATCAGAACGCATACCTTCTGCTTGCATCCGCGGCCCGCCAATGCCATATACCTCAAGGCTAGCCATCTCTGGAATTTGATTTAATGCGCCTAATACTGGCGCAGCAAGTAAGTCGCCAGAAGGTTCGCCAGCTACACAAGCTAACTTTGGCAAAGTATTCCCAACGTTAACGAATGATGCCGCGTGTCGAAGCGGCAATAAAATCGTGGAACTGGGCTAGCTTTTCAGCAGTAGCAGGATCGGCCGAATTTGCAGCAACCATTTTTTGTATTTCCACCTTAGCCTCTTCAAAGCTCAGGCCATCTTTATATAAGACTTTATAGGCTTGGCGCAATGCAGAAATTGTTTCACTTGAGAAACCTCGGCGTTTCAAGCCTTCCACATTAATACCATGTGGAGAAGCTTTGTCGCCAGCGGCAATCACAAAAGGAGGAATATCTTGTACCAATGCAGAGGCACCGCCCAGCATCGCATGCTGTCCGATACGAACGAACTGATGAACGCCAGACATACCACCCATAATCGCCCAATCATCAACCTGCACATGACCAGCAATTTGAGCATTGCTTGAGAAAATGGTGTGATTACCTACTTGGCAATCATGCGCAATATGCACATAGGCCATGATCCAGTTGTCATTGCCGATTCGGGTAATACCTTCATCCTGTGAGGTTCCAGTGTGAATCGTTGTGAATTCGCGAATAGTGTTGCGATCACCAATAATCAGTTGAGTGGGCTCTCCACGATATTTCATATCCTGTGGCGGCCCACCGATTGCAGCAAAGTGCGCAAAATTATTTTCTTTGCCGATTGTGGTGTGCCCCTCAATCACCGTATGTGAGCCAACTTTTGTACCAGCGTCGATTTTGACGTTGGGGCCAATAACTGAGTAGGGTCCAATCTCAACGTTGCTAGCGAGCTCTGCTTTGATATCCACCACAGCAGATGCATGAATCCGGGTCATTACGCGCCTTTCGTACGTACCGCACAAGTAATGTTTGCTTCGGCGGAAATCTCACCATCTACAGTTGCCTGCACTGCAAACTTATATATGCCAGCACGACCACGCTCAAGCTTTGCGGTCATGATCAACTGATCCCCAGGTAATACTGGCTTTTTAAAGCGTGCCCCATCGATTCCAGCAAAGTAATAAATGGCATCTTCTGCACGCTCCTCAGAAAAGGTTAACAGAGCAGCAGTTTGCGCCAATGCCTCAATAATCAAAACTCCTGGCATTACTGGAAAGTCTGGAAAGTGCCCCTGAAAAAATGGCTCATTCATCGTCACGTTCTTCAGTGCAGTAATACTGACCTGTGGAGAAATTTCTAAGACGCGATCAACCAGTAAAAATGGGTAGCGATGGGGCAATAGCTTCAAAATTTTATTGATATCAATCGCGATGATCTTGCTCATAAATTACCTACTTAAAGTGAATAATGAATTTGTTATTAAGGAGCCTATGGCTCCGAACTTTTGTTCTTATCTAATAATCGTAAGCGTTGACGTATTTTATCTAGCCCACGCAAGATTGCAGCATTCTTTTCCCAAGCAGCATGCAACATTGAGGGATAAACGCCCGTATAGTGCTGGCCAGGCTCGTTAATCGAGCGAATAATCGACGTGTTTCCGGAAACCGTAGTTCTATCGGCAATAGTGAGATGTCCCGCGAAATTAGCGGCACCTCCAATAATGCAGAAATTACCAATTTTTGTACTTCCAGAGATGGCAGCACAACCAGCAATCACACAGCATTTACCGATAATAACGTTGTGAGCAATCTGCACTTGATTATCAATTTTGCTACCAGCGCCAATGACCGTATCACTCATGGCACCACGATCAATCGTAGTTGAAGCGCCAATCTCAACATCGTCGCCGATCACAACATTACCTGTTTGCGGGATCTTGACCCACTCACCACCTGTCGCCGAAAAGTCAGGAGCAAATCCAAAACCATCGGCACCAATAATGGCGCCACTATGAATGATGCAGCGCTCACCAATTTGGGTGCCGCCATAAATTGAAACAGATGGATAAATTAAGGTATCACTCGCGATCACACTGTTTCTGGCAACCGTTGCATTACCCAAAATGCAAACGCGCTCACCAAGCTTGACCCCAGGTCCGATTTGTACAAAAGGCCCGATATGACAAGAGCTAGGAATACTTACGCTAGGGTCTATTACTGCGCTTGGATGAATTCCGGGTAAATAGGCGGGTGCGCTCTGCTTTGCAAAGTACTGAGCCATTCTTGCAAAAGTTGCGTAAGGATTTTTTGAGACAAAATAAACGCGGCCAGCTAAATGTGCATCGGATTTGGATTGAAGAAACTCTAGATCAGTCTGGCTCAGAATCAAAGCGCCAGCTGCGCTATCGCTTGCCTGATGACGATACAAAGGATTTGATAAAAAGGAGATTTGGTTAGACTTAGCGTGCTCTAGAGGCGCAAGACCATTGAATACGAGGGAGGCCTCCCCCACCAAGCTTACTTGAAACTGTTCGGCCAGCTCGACGGCGGTGGGCATAAAACTTACTTAAGACTGTTTAAGGCCTTGATAACATCATCTGTTACATCAGCCTTTGGGTTCAAGTATGCAGCTTCCTGGATGATGATGTCAATTTTTCTTTGTTCGGCAATTTGCTTGAGGACTAAATTTGCTTTTTCAGCAATCTTGGCACGCTCTTCAAAGGTGCGTTGATTGAGATCCTCTGTAAATTCACGTTGCTTACGCTGTAATTCACGGTCCTGATCAGCCAGCTCGCGCTGACGACGCACACGATCCGCCTCAGTCATTACTGCAGCATCACGATCAAGTTTTTCTGCCGCTGCCTTTATTTTCTGGGCATTGTCACGCAAATCATTCTGGCGCTTAGTAAATTCATTTTGTAATCGAGTCTGCATTGCTTTTGCCAAATTAGACTCGTTGAAAACTTTTTCAGAATTGACAACAGCAACACGAGTTCCAGCATCCTGAGCAAATGCAGCAGGCGCAAGTATTACTGTTGCAATAGCTAGCAAACCAATTTGAATCCATTTTGAAGAATGTAATAACCTCATAAAACTTTCCTTGAACAATTAAAACGCCGTACCCACCTGGAACTGCAATCGCTGGACATTATCCGTCGGCGCAGACTTGTACGGAATACCATAACTAAACTTCAACGGTCCCAGCGGTGATATCCATGATATACCTAATCCGTAGGAGTATTTTAGGACTAAGTTGATATTTTGCCCAAATGCATTACCACCGTCTACGAAAGTAAAGACACGCAAAGTCTTATCAACACCAGACCCCGGAACGGGAACGGTGTATTCAATATTTGTCACAATCTTAGACTGACCACCTGTCGGTTGATAGGCTCCAACTGCACTATTAAAGTACTGCGGCCCTAAGGATCCAGGGGCATAACCACGTACGGATCCAATACCACCCACGTAGTAGTTTTTAGTAATTGGGAAAGGATGATTGCCGTACACCTCTCCGTAACCGACCTCACCGTTGAATGAGAGGATATTTCCTTTTGTAAAGGAGTGGTACTTTTGATACTGGCCATACAAGCGATAGAAAGTCATATTACCAGCAGGCGTTCCAGCTTCGGCAGAGAGCTGTTGCAAAGATCCATCAGAGGGAATAAGCGCGCTATCACGGCCATCACGGGACCAGCCGATTGTGATTGGTACGTTATAGGTATTCAGGGTTGCAGGGTATCCTGGTGCAGCAATTCCGTAACTTTGAGCATAAGTCAAGTAAGGCAGCGGCGTATTGTATGTTGTCTGGATTTGGAATGCTTCAACGCCCGTTCCAAAAAAGACTCGATCAACTTCGGTGTATGGAACGCCAAATTTAATATTTGAGCCCAGAGACTTAATGGTGTAATCGGGATCACCCACGTAGTAAAGGGGTTTTGACTGGCGGTAGTACAAATCAGTGTATCGACTGATTCCATCTTCAGTGAAGTAGGGATCATAATTAGACAGAGTCAAGTTCTGATTAATCTTACCCAGAGAAGCATTTAAACCAATTGCAGTTCCAGTTCCAAATGCATTATCTTGATCAATACCTGCAGACAATATTAACTTTTCTGTAGAGGAGTAGCCGGCCCCCAAGGTAATCGCACCGGTTGGCTTCTCAGTAACTTTAACGTTCACATCTACCTGATCAGAAGTACCTGGAACATCCTCAGTAGTGATATCAGTCTCAGTGAAATAGCCCAAACGATTCAAGCGCTTCTTCGATAGATCAATTTTGTCACTATCAAACCAGGAGCTCTCAAACTGACGCATCTCACGCCGAATCACCATGTCACGTGTTTTGGCGTTCCCAGAAATATCTACCTTACGAACATAGATTCGTCGACCTGGATCAATTACTAAAGTGAGATCTACTTCTGCTTGTTCGCGGCGAATATCTGGTTGCGGATTAATGGTTGCAAAAGCATAGCCATAGGAACCCAAGACCTCTGCAATTGCTTTGGAGCTTTCAGTTAATTTAGCGAAAGAAAAAGTATCACCAGGCTTCAGTACGATCAACTGCATTAGCTCGTTTTCTTTGCCCAATAGCTCACCGGCCAAACGAACATTTTTAACTGTAAATTTTTGACCTTCACGAATACTGATGGTGAGGTAAATCCCTTTTTTGTCGGGAGTAATCGAAACTTGTGTTGATTCAATAACAAACTCTAAGTAGCCACGATTTAAATAATAAGAGCGAATCGTTTCTAAATCTGCCGTAAGTTTTTGCTTTGAATAGAGATTGTCCTTGCTGTACCAAGATAGCCAACCGCCAGTCTTCAGTTGCATCTCGCCGCGCAAAGTACTCTCACTAAATACTTTATTGCCAATGAAATTAATTTCTTGAATCTTGGCAACAGGTCCTTCATCTATATTGAAGTAAACGGCAACCTGATTGCGTTCGACCGGAGTGACGGTGGCAACAACCTCTGCAGCAAACATGCCCTTACCAACATATTGACGCTTGAGTTCTTGCTCAGCCTTATCAATTAAAGCTTTGTCATAAAAACGCGCCTCCGCAACACCAACAGCTTTTAAGGACTTACGAACTATCTCTGGGTCAAATTCTTTCATCCCAGTAAATTCAATACGTGAAATTGTTGGTCTCTCTTCAATGATGACAATCAATACATCACCTTGAGCTTGAATTTGCACATCCCTAAAAAACCCGGTGCTATACAAGGCCTTAATAGCCTCAGCCCCTTTTTCCTCGGTGAAAGTGTCGCCTACTTGAACGGGCAAATAACTAAATACAGTACCTGGCTCAACCCGCTGTAAACCTTCTACGCGAATATCTTTGACAACAAAGGAATCTGCTGCATAAACAGGAATGCTCAGACCCAAAGCTACCATCATCAGCAGTCGAGCAAGTAAGCGTGTAAACATCGAAGGGGAAAGAGTCAAAAAATTCAAGGCGACAAATAGCGTTGTAAATCGTTAAACAAAGCCAGAATAGAGAAAGAAATTAACAAGAAAAAGCCTACTTTTTGCAGCTGTTCCTGTGTTGAAGTCGAAATCCGCTTTCCAGCGACCAACTCCCATGCATCATACAGGAGCTGACCCCCGTCAAGCATGGGAAAAGGGAGCAAATTGAGCAGCCCGATACTAATACTTATTAGTAGTGCCAAAAATGCAAAAAATGGCTGCCACCCAACCTGGACTGACTTGCCGGCCATGTCAGCAATGCTAAGGGGTCCGCCCAACTGCTTTATAGAAGTCTTTCCGGTGAACATTCCCGCCATTAGCCTGAGGGATAACTTGCTGACCAACCAAACTCTTTGGGATGCAGCCCCTAGAGCCTCAAAAGGGCTTAATTTGAGCTCTTTCCAGTCAGCTAAAGGGTTGGCTTTAGCAATAAACCTAGGCGTAACATAGGATCACTATCTTGACGCATCGGGGGCAAATCCTCGGCCAAGAAGGTTTTGACCATCAAATTACCGTCAGGAGCCTTCAGTTGCAGAGCGAAACCGTATTCCCCGGCAAGAGCATCCATCAGCAACCAGCGCAAAGCATTCCAACTCAGGACCGGCTCAAATTCATCCGAAATTGGTCCCAAAGACTGGGTCTTAGACTCCAAAACTTGCCACCCAACGATCTGCTCACCTCCAGTTACCCCCAATTTAAACGCCAAGGAACTGTCTGGAGGGGTTTGCAAAACAGCGGGTAGCTGTGGGGCACCCGACATATAAATGGTTGAAAAAAGAATAATCGCTAATAAAAAATTCGCCAGAGGACCTGCCGCCACTATCAAGGACCGCTGCCACGGGGGTTTTTGATCGAAAGCGTGGATTTGCTCGTTAGGCGCGATATCTTGCGTCTTATCCCGACCATCAAGCAACTTCACATACCCACCCAAAGGGATGGCGGCAATCACCCACTCTGTTTTATTTTTTGCACAATAAGTAAACAGGGGCTTTCCAAAGCCGATTGCAAAACGAAGAACGCGTACGCCACATGCACGAGCTGCAACAAAGTGCCCAAACTCATGAAAGCTCACGAGCACACCAAGCGTGATGATAAATGTGCCAAGAGTAATGAATGCTTGCAAAAAAAATCCTAACTAAGATATTCGCTGAGATACAAACTATGCAAATTTTTACAATGAATGAATATATTCCTGCGCTGCTTTTCGGGCTTGTGCATCAACACTTAAAGTCGTTTCCAAAGAATCTGCGCCCACTACAGCCATAGCGCTAAGCACCTCCTCAACCACTTGAGGAATCTTCAAATACGGCAGACCAGCATCCAAAAATGCAGCAACTGCAATTTCATTAGCCGCATTTAGGACGGTGGGAGCAGTTCCTCCGGCTTTGGCAGCAGCAAAAGCCAATGATAAGCAAGGGAAACGCTCTAGATCAGGCTCTGCAAAACTCAAATGAGCCAATTGAGTCAAATTCAGTGGCGCAACACCTGCATCAATGCGGTCTGGCCACGCAAGACCATAAGCAATAGGAGTTCGCATATCAGGTTGACCCAGTTGCGCTAATACAGATCCATCGCGATAACGCACCATAGAGTGAATAACACTTTGTGGATGAATCAATACTTTAATTTTTTCCAATGGCAGGCCGAACAGCCAAAAGGCCTCTATTACTTCGAGACCCTTATTCATCATTGTTGCTGAATCCACCGAAATCTTTCTACCCATGACCCAGTTTGGATGAGCGCAAGCCTGCTCTGGAGTGATCTGGTCCAGTTGGTCGATCGGCGTATTTCTAAAAGGGCCACCCGAAGCGGTTAACCACAATTCTTCTACACCCAAACTAGCCTGTGGTGATTTTGCAAATTGATTTGGCAAGCACTGGAAGATCGCATTGTGCTCACTATCAATGGGAAGCAACTCCCCTCCTCCGGCCTTCATGGCTTGCATGAATAAAGCGCCAGACATCACCAAAGCCTCTTTATTGGCCAGCAAGACTCTTTTGCCAGATTTGGCAGCGGCTAAGGCCGGCATCAAACCAGCGGCGCCTACAATGGCAGCCATGACCATGTCACACCCAGACTCAGTGACTGCTGTCACCAAAGCATCAGGTCCATACAAGACTTGTGTTTGACTCCCCCGGGCGCGTAAAAAGCTTTCGAGTTGAGCAGCATCCGCGCTCTCAGAAAGTACCGCAATAGCTGGCTTAAATTCAATACATTGCTCAGCCAAACGATCAACTTGCTTGCCGGCAGTCAAAGCGACCACCGTATAGCGATCCGGGTGGGCACGAACTACATCTAAGGTATTGAC
Source organism: Polynucleobacter necessarius (assembly GCF_900096765.1). Classification (NCBI taxonomy): domain Bacteria; kingdom Pseudomonadati; phylum Pseudomonadota; class Betaproteobacteria; order Burkholderiales; family Burkholderiaceae; genus Polynucleobacter; species Polynucleobacter necessarius. Next base: position 198,180 of record NZ_LT615228.1, on the reverse strand, counting down.
GCCGATCGATCCGGTTGAACCGAGTATGGCCAGCCGCTTACTCATTACATCAATCCTGCTAGTAAAGCAGCAATCGGCATTGTTGGAATCAAAGCATCAACTCGATCTAGCACACCACCGTGTCCTGGCAATAAATGACTACTATCTTTAACACCTGCCAAACGCTTTAACTGGGACTCAAAGAGATCCCCAAAAATACTAAATGCATTTAGAACCGTCACCATCAGGAACATCGGAATCCAACCAAAACGAATTGCCCACGCGCCAAATAAAGTAGATTCAAACGGTAGATAAAAAACGCATAGAAAGGCATACCCATAGCAGAGCAATAAACCACCTACCGCACCTTCAATAGACTTTCCTGGGCTAATTTGCACAGCAAGCTTATGTCGTCCAATTGCCTTTCCCACAAAATAAGCGCCGATATCGGCAACCCAGACTAGAGCCAAAGTAGACAGCAGATAGATCAGACCTAACTCGCGCAAAAAAACCAATGCGAACCAAGTTGCCGGTAAAACAATCAAGCCAAGCACTACATAAAAAGGTCGCAATTTATCTAGCGAGAGATTCATGCCTCGCGCCAGAATGAACGGGGCCACCAAGAACCAAAAGAGCACCGACAAAAATAATATGGCTAATTGCCAATCCGTATTTTGCACTCCCAACAAGAACACAATAATTGCCAAACAAAATAATCCGTACAACCAGGCGGCAGACTTTGCCTCTGCTGCCAATAATCGACTCCACTCCCAGGCTGCAGCAACCAAGACAACTAAAAAGAAAGCCCCTGCATACACAATCGGCAATAAAAACAAGATTGGTAAAAGAACTGCCATTAACACAAGGGCAGTGATGATTCGAGTTTTTAGCATTGGGAGGGAACTTTAAAAATCAAGCAGCATCGCTAGCGGTCTGTGAGGCCAGCTGAGCACTCGTACGACCAAAACGACGCTCGCGTTGACTGAACCAAGTAAAGGCTTTATGTAACTCAGCCTCATCAAAGTCAGGCCACAAGACATCCGTAAAATACAGCTCTGTGTACGCTAACTGCCAAAGCAAGAAATTACTAATACGTTGCTCGCCACCAGTGCGAATAAACAAATCAAGCTCTGGGGCATAAGCCATTGATAAATGCGGTGTCAGCAAATCTTCTGTGACATCATCAGGCTGTAAATTGGGGTTGGCAGCAAGGCAGCGGCGCATAGCCTGCAAAATATCCCAACGCCCACCATAGTTAGCAGCAATCGTAAAGGTAAGACCTTTGCAGCTCGCCGTTTTTTCTTCTGAAAATTGCACCATCTCTTGAATGGCGGAATCAAAACGACTTAGATCCCCAATCAAGCGCAGAGAAATATCATTTTCTGCTAAGCGAGATACCTCACCTTTGAGCGACTTGAGAAATAACTTCATCAAGAAGCCAACCTCTTCAGGAGGGCGACGCCAGTTCTCGGAGCTAAAGGCGAAAACAGTTAAGTACTCGACCCCAATACGGCGGCACTCTTGAACAATTTTTCGTACTGCCCCCAAACCCTCTGAGTGGCCAGCGACCCTAGGCATCATGCGCTTGCTTGCCCAACGGCCATTACCATCCATAATGATTGCCACATGGCGAGGAATGGCACTTACCTCTGGAATTGCCTGGGTAGAACTAAGGTGTTGGGTCATGAAAAATAAAACTCAATCAGGCCTTAAACCGTCATGATCTCTTTTTCTTTTTCAGCAATGATCTTGTCGATATCTACCACTGCCTTATCAGTCATCTTTTGGATATCGTCTGTTGCACGACGCTCTTCATCCTCGGAGATTTCTTTATCTTTAGTTAAACGCTTCAAGTGCTCATTGGCATCACGACGCAGATTGCGAACCGCAATTTTGGCATCTTCACCCTCGCTCTTCACTACTTTAGTCAATTCGCGACGACGTTCTTCAGTTAGTGCAGGCATTGGCACGCGAATCACAGTACCTTGTGAGGCTGGATTTAAACCTAGATCAGAATCTCGAATGGCTTTTTCAACAGCGGCCACCATATTCTTTTCAAATGGCTGAACGTTAATTGTGCGAGCGTCAGCCAAACCTAGACTGGCCACCTGGCTCAATGGTGTTGGATTGCCGTAATATTCAACCTGAATATGTTCCAAAATTCCTGGATTAGCGCGACCAGATCGAATCTTTGCCAGATTGGATTTCAAAGACTCAAGAGACTTTTGCATCTTTTGATCGGTAGTGGTTTTAATTTCTGCTGCAAACATCTGTCCTCCTATTAAACGTGCACCAAAGTACCTTCAGGCTCACCTTGCACTACGCGCATCAAAGCGCCAGGCTTGAGTATTGAAAATACTTTGATTGGTAATTTGCGGTCACGACACAATGCGAAAGCAGTAGCATCCATGACTTGTAAGTTTTTAATTAATGCTTCGTCAAAGGTGATTGTTTTGTACAGCGTAGCGCTTGGATCCTTTACTGGATCAGCACTGTAAATTCCATCAACCTTAGTTGCCTTGAGCATAACTTCAACACCCATCTCCGCCCCACGCAAAGCAGCGGCAGTATCTGTGGTGAAAAATGGGTTACCCGTACCAGCCGCAAAAATCACAACCTTACCCTCGCTCATCGCACGAATGGCGCGCGGACGAATATACGGCTCAACTACTTGATCCATACGCAGCGCAGATTGCACTCGCGCTTCAATCCCTTTTTGACGTAATGCGTCTTGCAAGGCTAAGGAATTCATCATCGTAGCCAACATACCCATGTAGTCAGCAGTGGCGCGATCCATTCCAGCAGCTCCACCCGCCACACCACGGAAGATATTGCCGCCTCCAATCACAATGGCCAGCTCTACTCCGCTATGCACCACTTGGGCGATTTCAGAAACCATCGAGTCGATTGTGACTGGATTGATGCCAAAAGCATCGTCGCCCATCAGGGCTTCACCAGATAATTTAAGGAGGACGCGTTTGTAGCCTGGCATATGGTTCTTTTCCGTAATTTGCTAAGTAATTTGTTTACATAGCTTATTGATCTTTAAGCGCTTTTTAATATCTGCATCAAATTATAAAGGGCTTGGTCAATATCAAAGGAAAGGGCATAGAAACCCAGGTTTCTATGCCCTTAAGAGCGCTGCTAACCATAGGGGGGCAAGCCCCAGACTGGCTATTTAGGCTGTAGCCTTAGAAGCGGCAGCAACTTGTGCAGCCACTTCAGCAGCAAAGTCATCCTGGCGCTTCTCAATGCCTTCACCCACTACAAACATGGTGAAGCCTTTTACTGAGGTATTAGCCGCCTTGAGCATCTGCTCAACAGTTTGCTTGTCGTTTTTAACAAAAGTTTGGTTCAACAAAGAAACCTCTTTGAGGTACTTCTGAATAGAACCTTCCACCATCTTCTCAACGATTTCTGGTGGTTTGCCAGATTCAGCAGCTTTTTGTACAGCAACACTGCGCTCAATCGCGATAAATTCAGCAGGAACATCGGCAGTAGATAAAGCAACTGGTTTCATTGCAGCAACGTGCATCGCGACGTCTTTAGCGGCAGTCTCATCGCCTTCAAACTCAACCACTACACCAATACGAGTGCCGTGGAGGTATGAAACCAACTTATTGCTACCAGCAAAACGCTTAAAGCGACGCGGCATGATGTTTTCGCCAATCTTACCGATCAAGGCGCTACGCACTTCATCAACAGTAGAACCGTTCAAAGGCAATGCGAGCAAAGCTGCGACGTCGGCCGGATTCTTTTCAGCAACCAACTTCACGCAATCATTTGCAAATGCCAAGAAGTCATCGTTTTTAGAAACGAAATCGGTTTCACAGTTCACTTCGAGTAAAGCGCCGTTGCTGCCATCAATAGACACAGCTACGATCCCTTCGGCAGTAACACGTGAGGCAGCCTTGCCAGCTTTACTGCCTAGCTTTACACGCAGAATTTCTTCTGCGCGAGCCATGTCACCATCAGCCTCGGTTAATGCTTTTTTGCACTCCATCATTGGAGCATCAGTCTTGGCGCGGAGTTCGCCAACCATTGCAGCGGTAATAGCGGCCATTATTCAGCTTTCCCTTCTTCAACAAACTCTTCTTCACCTTCTTTAACAGCAGTCAGTACTTCCTGCACTGCATTTGCACGGCCTTCAAGGATTGCATCAGCAATACCACGAGCGTAAAGAGTGACGGCCTTGCTGGAGTCATCGTTACCAGGAATGATGTAATCAACACCTTCTGGTGAATGGTTGGTATCCACAACAGCAATCACTGGAATACCCAATTTGTTTGCTTCAGTAATAGCAATCTTGTGATAGCCAACGTCCACAACGAAAATTGCATCAGGAACGCCGTTCAAGTCCTTGATACCACCGAGTGCTTTTTGCAATTTGTCGAGATCACGGTCATTAGTCAAAGCTTCTTTCTTGGAGAGCTTTTCCCAGTCGCCAGCTTCTTTAGCAACTTCCATATCCTTCAAACGCTTCAATGAACCTTTAACAGTTTTAAAGTTGGTGAGCGTACCGCCCAACCAGCGGCTGTCGATGTAAGGCATACCAGCACGAGTTGCTTCTTCAGCAATGATCTCGCGTGATTGGCGCTTAGTACCAACAAATAAAATCGTGCCACAATTCGCAGCAACTTGCTTTGCAAATTTCAGGGCGTCCTGAAACATTGGCAATGTTTTTTCCAAGTTGATGATGTGGATTTTGTTGCGATGACCGAAAATAAATGGGGCCATCTTTGGGGACCAGAAGCGGGTTTGGTGGCCAAAATGGCAACCGGCTTCCAGCATTTGACGCATAGTCACTGACATAACTTCTCCTAAGGGTTGGTTCTAAAGCTGAGTCCTAGCTGCGCTAAAAAGCGCCACCCTGGAAGGCTCAACTCGCGATTTCAAGACCAAAATGGACTTGAGAACAAAATTATAGCTTAAATATCAATGATCTAGCCACCTAAACTCCTCACAAAAGGAGTGCGAATAGAACCATCAATAAACTCTAATAGGCATAGGCAAAAAATGAATTTTCTGCCTAAATATTAGGCAGATATGATCAGCCAAAGCGACCCAAGTCGTTGATAATCAAGCAATGAACAGTGTATTTACCGCAGAAAAAGACATCCAAGGAGACATCCAAGGGATGCGCGAAGCTGGCCGCTTAGCCAGCGAAGTTTTGGATCATGTTGCCCCGCATGTTGTCGCTGGGGTAACAACTGGTGAACTAGACCGTATCTGTCATGATTACATGCGGGATGTACAAAAGACCATTCCTGCCCCACTCAATTACCAACCGCCAGGCTACCCACCCTTTCCTGCGTCCATCTGCACATCTGTCAATGATGTGATTTGCCACGGCATTCCCGGTGAAAAAGTTCTCAAAAATGGTGATGTAGTCAACTTAGATATCACTGTCATTACCCCGGACGGTTACTACGGTGACACCAGTCGCATGTTTATGGTTGGAGAAGTTTCAGTGATGGCCAAACGCCTGACACAAATTACTTTTGAATGTATGTGGCTAGGAATTGCACAAGTAAAACCAGGTGCATCACTGGGCGATATCGGTTACGTCATTCAAACGCATGCTGAAAAAGCTGGTTACTCTGTTGTGCGCGAATACTGTGGCCACGGTATTGGCAAAGTATTTCACCAAGATCCACAAATCCTTCACTATGGTCGTCCCGGCGCTGGTGAAAAGCTACAAGCAGGCATGACCTTTACGATTGAGCCGATGATTAACGCTGGACGTCGCGAGATTCGAACAATGCCAGATCAATGGACGGTCAAAACCAAAGATCGCAGTTTGTCAGCGCAGTGGGAACACACCCTCTTGGTAACGGACACTGGGGTTGAGGTGTTAACTTGGTCTGCAGGTAGCAACCCTCCTCCGGATTGCGTTAAAGGTCTTTCGTTTCGACCATCATCAGTAGATGCCTAAACCTATGAGCACTCTGGCGGCCAATAAGATTACTGATGCGGCTGGCCTACGCGCTGCTCGCGAACTGGCTTATGCAGAATTTAAAAAAACTCAGGTGGTTGGCAAGTTCACCAAGCAACTAAGCAAACTCACCGATCAATTACTCACGCAATTATGGATGGATTGTGGATTAAGTAATGAAGCTACTCTAGCCGCAGTTGGTGGCTTTGGTAGAGGGGAATTATTTCCCTATTCCGATATTGATATTTTGATTCTGCTGCCAGCAGATGAAAAAGAAGCCCAATCATTATCAAAACAAGTTGAGCAATTTGTAGCTAGCTGCTGGGATACCGGCCTTGAAATTGGTTCATCGGTCAGAACTGTTGCTGAGTGTATCTCCGAATCCGAGCAAGACATTACTGTTCGTACCTCATTACTAGAGGCACGTCTTATCTGCGGCAAGAAGCCTCTCTTTAAAGAATTTGCAACTGCTTTTGAAGCTGCAATGGATCCCAAGGCCTTCTTTCAGGCAAAACTGGCAGAGCAAATTCAACGCCACTATAAATATCAAAACACCCCTTACTCTCTAGAGCCGAACTGTAAAGAGAGCCCCGGTGGATTACGTGATCTACAAGTAATCTCCTGGGTCAGTAAGGCTGCATTGCTTGGGAATACCTTCAGAGACTTAAACCAAGCAGGTTTAGTTACCCAACGTGAACTCACGGAACTAACTCGCAACCAACGTTTTCTAGAGACACTGCGAGCTAATTTGCATTTACTCGCTGGTCGCAGACAAGATGTGATCGCCTTTGACTTGCAGGCGGCTCTGGCCAGATCTATGGGTATTGAGACCGACTCTGCTCGCCAAGCAAGCGAAGCCATCATGCGTCGTTATTACTGGGCAGCCAAAGCGGTTACCCAATTAAATGATGTGCTCTTACAAAATATAGAAGCCTTACTCTTCCCTCAAGAGTCTAGGACAACTCACACTATCCCAGGCGAAGGTAATGAGCATTTCATTGAAAGACAGGGTGTACTGGATATTACCGATCCACAACTGTATCAAAAGCATCCAGAACAAATTCTGCGAACCTTCTTAGTGTTCGCACAAACTTCTAATGTGAAGAGCCTCTCAGCCACCATCTTTAGAGCGCTCTATAACGCTCGCCAGAAGATGGATGCCAAGTGGCGTGCCAACCCAATTAATAGAGCACTTTTTATTGAAATACTGAAGCAACCTGAAGGAGTGAGTCGCGCCTTCCAGCTCATGAATCGCAGCAGCGTTTTGGGTCGCTACTTACCCGCCTTTCGTAAGATCGTGGGACAAATGCAGCATGACTTATTCCACGTCTATACCGTAGATCAACACATCCTGATGGTCCTGCGCAATGTTCGGCGCTTCATGGTGGTGGAGCACACCCATGAATTTCCATTTTGCAGTAGCCTGATTGCGCACTTTGACAAACCCTGGTTACTGGTAATCGCCGCACTATTTCACGATATTGCCAAAGGAAGAGGTGGTGATCATTCACAACTAGGTAAGGCAGACATGCGTAAGTTTGCCAAAGACCACGGACTAGATAAAAAAGATACAGAACTCTTGGTGTGGCTCGTTGCGGAGCATCTCAATATGAGTCAGGTGGCTCAAAAGCAAGATATTACCGATCCAGATGTAGTGTGGGCATTTGCTCAAAAGGTTGGAGATGAACGTCACCTCACTGCACTCTACTTGCTGACCGTTGCTGATGTACGCGGTACCAGCCCCAAAGTTTGGAATGCCTGGAAAGGCAAGTTACTTGAGGACCTATACCGGGCAACATTAAGAGTGTTAGGTGGCGCAAAACCAGATGCCTCATCTGAGTTAGCACAACACCAAGAGGATTCCCGAACCAAACTACGTCTGTACGGCATAAATGATGATTCTTATGAGGATCTTTGGAAACAGCTAGATGTCGCTTTTTTCTTAAGACAAGATTCAGCCGATATCGCTTGGCTAACACGGCATTTATTTAATAAGGTCAATAGTGAACAGCCAATTGTCCGTGCTCGCCTCTCCCCTATTGGCGAAGGCTTGCAAGTTGCTGTCTACGTTAAAGACCAGGAAGAACTTTTTGCTCGAATTTGTGCCTACTTTAAAAGACATGGTTTCTCCATCTGGGATGCACGTATTCATACTACTCGTCATGGCTACGCACTTGATACCTTCCAAGTATCAGGCAGCAACTTGGTCGATGATGGTGGTAGCTATCGAGACATCATTCAACTAGTAGAGTTTGAATTAACTGCCGCATTAACTAATGCAGATCCGCTACCAAACCCAAGCATGGGAAGATTGTCTAGACAATCACGCACTTTCCCTATTCAGCCACGCGTTCACATGGTGCCAGATGATCGTGGCCGGTATTACACGCTCGCCTTATCTGCTAGCGACCGCACCGGCTTACTCTATACGATCTCCAGAGTGCTAGCTAAGCATCAAGTCTCTATTCACACCGCAAGAATTAATACGCTTGGCGAGAGAGTTGAGGACATCCTGCTATTAGATGCGGCCAACTTAGGTAAAAATCCAAAGCTGCAGATTCAATTGGAGACGGAGCTCTTAGAGGCTTTGGGGGCTTAAATTAGCCAATGCTCGCCGTATTCTTTCGCTTTCAATATCTTCAAAAGAAAACCAAGCGCAGCGAATATCCTCTATAGGCTTTTCCTGTTTCAAGACAGTTAACCGATACAGCAGATCAATATGAATGTGCGATCCCTCGCCTTTTTTAAGATTGGCAGGAATTTCGTGAATATCGATATCGATTGGACACAGATCTTTTGAGGCGATTTCACAAAGCAGACCCGTCTCTTCGTAAACTTCCCGTATAGCCGCTTCATGGGGAGGTTCCATGTTGTCTACATGCCCTCCAGGCTGAATCCAGCGCCTAATATATGGGTGAAATACCAAGAGAACCTTGCCATCTTTGATAACCAGCCCGCTAGCAGTAATGTGACCCTCTTTGATAGATCGCTCAAAAGGATTCTCTAGGGAGAGAATTGCATCACAATCTTCTGAGTATTTAGTATTTCGAGGCTGAGCAATAATGTATTTAAGAAAATTCATATAACAAATAGGGAAAGTCTAGATACCTTCACCTGAAATTTCCACCTGAAAATACTATAAGAAATATCCTACTCATACAAAAACTACCCAAGGGTAGTTTTCAATTAACTAACCGACTAGAAAATCCTTATCGAGGCTACTCTTTCTGGCGCCTAATCTCAACGAAATAAAACCAGAGGAAGCTAGAGCTAGTTTGTAGCCTCTAGCTCACTTCAACAGCACTAACATCCCAGCCTCATCGATGATAGGCACACCCAATTCTTCTGCTTTGGTCAGCTTACTTCCAGCATCTGCTCCAGCAACAACATAGTCTGTTTTCTTAGAAACTGAACCGGCCACTTTAGCGCCGGCCTTTTCTAGCAGATCTTTAGCTTCATTGCGGGTCATGGTAGGAAAAGTTCCCGTAAGCACAAAGGTTTTTCCGGAGACAGCTGCGCTAATATTTTTCTCTTCCACAGCAAGCTGCATTCCCGAAGCAAGCAATTGCTCAATGACTTCGCGGTTATGGGCTTCTTGCATAAAACTTGTGATGGAGTCAGCGACTACTGGGCCTACATCTTTCACCGTCAGTAAATCATCCATGCTGGCATCCATCAAGGCATGCATAGTTTGATAGTGATTTGCTAAGTCTTTAGCCGTAGTTTCTCCAACATGGCGAATACCTAGTGCAAAAATAAATCTAGCTAAAGTGGTATTGCGGGATTGATTAATCGCCTGAATCAAATTATCAGCAGACTTTTCCCCCATGCGCTCCAAATTAGCAAGTGCAGTAAAACCCAAGCGATAAAGGTCTGCTGGGGTTCTGACTAAATTTTGATCCACCAATTGGTCGACAATCTTTTCACCAAGACCTTCAATATCTAAAGCGCGTCTCTGTGCAAAATGTATCAAGGCCTGCTTGCGCTGTGCTCCGCAGAACAAACCACCACCACAACGCGCCACCGCCTCATCAGCCAGTCGCTCGATATGCGATTCACATACCGGACAGCGGGTTGGCATGACAAATTCTTTAGCATCTGCTGGACGGCGATCTTTGATCACAGAGACCACCTCAGGGATCACATCACCAGCTCTGCGAACCGATACTGTATCGCCAATACGGACATCTTTGCGCTTAACTTCATCTTCGTTATGAAGCGTGGCATTGGTGACAGTAACCCCGCCGACCTCAACGGGAGAGAGCCGTGCAACTGGAGTAATAGCGCCAGTGCGCCCTACTTGTACATCGATGCCTAAAACTGTTGTTAGTGCTTCTTGAGCGGGATATTTGTGCGCCAGCGCAAATCGAGGAGCTCGCGATACAAATCCCAACTTAGCCTGCTCAGCAAATGAATTGACCTTATAAACAACGCCATCAATGTCATAAGGCAAAGAATCACGCTTAGCACCGATCTCGTTATAGAAGGCGAGGATTTCTTCTACAGAGTGCAGAACTCTGCGCTCTGAACAAACCGGTAACCCCAACTGTGCATAAGTGTTGAGCAGCTCTTCATGAGTTTTGGGCAACCAGGACTGGGGCTCTAATGCACCTAATCCATAAGCAAAGAAAGATAGTGGTCTTTTAGCGGTGATCTTGAAATCAAGTTGACGCAAACTTCCTGCCGCTGCATTACGAGGGTTGGCAAACTCCTTCTCTCCCTGCTCAGCCGCCTGTCGATTCATCTTCTCAAAATCTTTTAAGTACATAAAGACTTCTCCGCGGACCTCCAGTACTTGCGGAATATTTTTTCCTGTCAGCTTCAAGGGAATTGATCGAATAGTCTTGATATTTGCCGTTACGTCCTCGCCGCTAGCACCATCACCCCTTGTAGCTGCTCTTACTAAAGAGCCATTTTCATAACGCAATGAAATCGCTAAACCGTCAAACTTCAATTCGCCAGCGTAAGTGACATGATCAGCATGGAGCGCTTCGCGGCAACGTCGATCAAATGCAATCAGCTCCGCATCTTCAAATGCATTATTCAAGGAGAGCATGGGAACAGTATGCTCAACGGAGTCAAATTCTTTAAGGGCTGCACCACCCACTCTTTGCGAGAGCGACTCTGGAGTGATCCATTCTGGATGGGCCGCCTCAATATCGAGTAACTCGCGATACAAGCGATCGTACTCAATATCGGGCAAAAGTGGGTTATCTAAAACATAGTAAGCATGCTCGAGACGGGCTAACTCACCCTGCAAGAAGGCATAACGCTCCGCTAAATTTATCGGGCCATTAGACGACAAAGCAATTTCCTAGCTAAATAATCTGCTAGCTGTAGAAGATCCAGCTGGAACACCAAATTTCTCAAGATTGGCATAAAGAGTATCTAGATGTTGACGGATACTAATAATCGCAGCTCCACTGAGATTAATACCGTTGTCATCGACCAATCGACCGTGCCCAGTATGCGCAATTTCAACACCCTCAGCCAACATTCTTTCAAATGCGCGCTCTTCTTGATTAATCAAAGGAACCTCTAAAAGCAAAGTCAACTGGCTTACTGCCTTATTGGGATCTAAATCGGCACTTACAAAAATCAATTCGCCGTTGCTACAGAATTCATAGTGACGACCATTGCGAGCCAAGCGAAAGCCGCGTTGACGCATTAAGGCATCAAAATTTCCCCAAGGGCATGGTTCATCAAATGAAACATTAATGCTGAGCTGAATATCGCTTTCAGCTGCCATCGCGTCCAACTCTTTCGCGCTATCGAGCATCGTATTGACGCTAAGCATATCAATCTGCGAACCCAAAGTATCAGCTAAAGCTTGGGCACGCGAGCAGAAATCCGAGAGCTCTAACACACCAATTGCACCACGACGACTTGCTAATTGAATGGCCAATTGCAGCTCAGAGTAAGAAGCCTCAGGTCTTAACTCTTCCCATTCCTCTGCAGAGTCTGCATCAGCGTTAAGACCTTCACATATCCAACGCGCACCGGATTGACCTTGAATATCAGCCCAATCTTTAAGCTCATTCAGGATTTCTGTGCCGCTGATGCTTTCATCAAAACGCAATGTGATGACGCAATCAATACGTGGGTCAATCACAAATTTTTCTGGAATGGCAGGGGTTGCAACTACGGCAGGAGAAAAACCTGGCTCAATGCGATCGGCCGTATCGCTATCAGCAAACCCTGTACCAAAACTGGGTTCGCGACCAAAGCGATCCGAAGCGGTGGACTCACTTTGCTCAACTGCCTTGCGACGAGCACGTGAATATCGAATATTCATTACCGCCACTAACACTAGTATTAATAAACCGATAGCAGCAAGTGCAAATTGCAAATCAGACAAACCCAACATCGTCATGATTTGTTCTACGTACACTTAAGCAGCCTCCACCATCGATACAGCCGATGAAATATCCACCGCAACAATGCGGGAGACGCCCTGCTCTTGCATGGTGACACCAATCAACTGATGAGCAATTTCCATAGTGATCTTGTTGTGTGAGATAAATAAAAACTGGGTCTTATCTGACATTTTGGCAACTAGCTGAGCGTAGCGCAAGGTATTTGCATCATCTAATGGTGCATCGACCTCATCGAGTAAGCAGAATGGTGCTGGATTTAAAAGGAAGAGTGAAAAGACCAATGCAATTGCAGTTAAAGCCTTTTCACCACCCGAGAGCAAGTAGATACTGCTGTTCTTCTTGCCTGGAGGCTGAGCCATTACCTGAACACCGGAATCTAAAATCTCTTCACCAGTCATTACCAGCTCAGCATGACCACCGCCGAATAACTCAGGGAAGAGTTTTCCAAAGTGGCCGTTCACTTGATCAAAGGTGCCCTGCAAGAGATCGCGAGTTTCTGCATCAATCTTCGCAATCGCATCAGTCAGGGTCTGCATTGCCTCATTCAAATCGGCAGATTGCGCATCTAAGAATTGCTTACGTTCACGTGAGCTAGCCAATTCATCCAAGGCAGCCATATTAACTGGACCTAAAGACTGAATCTCAGTATTCAAGCGATTAACTTCAGTTTGCAGTGCGCCCACTTTCAGGTCGGGGCTAAAGTTTGCTTCCAGCGCTGTGAGATCAGCTTCAGCATCAGCCAACAAAGTAGCAAATTGCTCATAATTCAAACGAGCAGCTTGTTCACGTAATTGCAAATCAACAACCTTGTCACGCATTGGCTGCAAGCTACGCTCAACCTGCATACGAGCCTCATCAGCTTCTCGTAATTGATGTAACAGCGCATCTTGTTCGGTACGAGCGTTTGCGAGAGCAGCCTCTTTAGCACTACGAGCCAATAATAAACCTTGCAACTTATCTTGCGCTTCTTCGTCACTCAGAGTCTCAAGCTCTTGAGTTGCCAGATCATACTTATCTTGAATTTCCATGATTTGAGTGCGAGCCGTACTCTGATCGCGCTGCAAATCGGCAATACGTTGCTGCAATGAGCGTGTCGCAAATGCTGCTTCTTGGGCTGCCATTTCAGCAACGCGCAATGACTCACGCAAGCGATCGCGCTCTTGAGTAGCCAGCTCTAATTTTTCTTGAGCTAATGCCAAAGCCTCTTGCAAACCTTGCTTGGAATCTTCTGATTCTTGCAGCTCTCTTGTGGCCTGCTCTTGAGTCTGAGTCAGTTGCTCACTTTGCTGACGCAACTCGGCAAGCTCACCCTGAATCTGTGCGGCACGTTGACTGTATTGCTCTTCAGCTTGAGTCAACTGCATTCTCTCTACTTCAAAACCATGGGCTTCTTGAACAGCATGCTCAGCATTCAAACGCGCTTGCTCAGCTGCTTGATGAGCGGCTTGGTAATTAGCAACACATTGGTCTAACTCACCCTGCAATTCGCTTTGCATGAGTTGTTGTGCGCGCAATTGCTTTTCCAAGCTTTCCATCTCTTGCGCGCGAGCCAACATGCCTGCTTGCTCAGAGTCAGCCGCATACAACTGAACACCAACACGACTAACTAAATAGCCTTGTTGAGTAACAAACGCACCGCCAGCCGGTAATTTTTCACGACGATGCAAAGCATCTTCGAGACTAGAGGCAATATAGATATTGTCTAACCACTCTTGCAATACAAATGTCAGTCTTGCCGCGCCCGCACTTTGTACGCGGCTGAGCAATGGAGTGAAATCCGCTGGCGCTGACGTATGCGCAGGGGTAATTTCTTCAGTTAATAGAATGGCTAAGCGGCTTGGCGGAGCATCATTAGCCAAAGCTAAAGTTTCTTGAACACTCTTTGCAGTTACTGCAGCCAAACGCTCACGCAACACAGACTCCAGCGCTGCTTCCCAACCACTCTCTACCTTTAGCTCTTGCCAAAGGCGTTTGCTCTCTTTTAGGCCTTTGCTTTCAAGCCATGGGCCAATCTTGCCTTGAGCTTGTACGCTTGCCTGCAAGGCAGCCAAAGCAGTTAATTTTGCTTCGGTTTGTGCCAAATCTTGATTAGCAGTCTGAATCTTTTGTTGAGCAGCATTACGGGCCTCATCAGCAGCGGGAACGCGTTGCTGAGTCTCGCCTGCGCGCTGCTTAGCTTCCTCAACTTTACGTTGCGCCATCACATGACGATCGTTAGCCATTTGCAATGCCTCTGCATCTGGTCTTCGCATCCCATCAAGCTCATTAATCAAACGTGACTCGCGACCTTTGAGCTCATCTGACTGCGCAGACATTGCACGAATACGCTCACCCAAACTTGCCAAACGTTGGTCAATAGAGGCTAGTGTATCACGCGCTTGATTAAGGTCGCGAGTAGCAGACTGATAATCTTCTTCGCGAGCAGGCATCTGCTCTTGCAAACCATTCAATTCAATGAGCAACGCTTGTTCTTTTTCTGAAGCCTCGCTGAGCTCATATTCAGCAGTACGTTGCGCTTGAGCAGCATCTGTTTCTTGCACCGTCCAACGTTGTAATTGAGCTTGCAGATCTTGAGTTTGTTGTTGCAGACGTTGACGCGCTTCTTGCACATAATGAATCTGAGATTCAACCTGGCTCACTTCAGAATTGGTTTGATACAACTCACCTTGAGCTTCAGAAACTTTGTCTTGCAAAGCATACTGTTGAGTACGCATAGTTTCAAGCTCTGACTCAGCATGGCGCAGCTTTGCAGTCTGCTCTTCCAGGTTGACCTGGGTATCACGAATACCATTGGCATGACGCTCCTGCTCTTTACCAGCCTCAGTCTGACGCACAAACCACAATAATTGTTGTTGTGATTTCATTTGCGCTGAAAGCTCGGCATGACGCTCAGCAACCGTAGCTTGTTTTTCTAAGCGGGTTAACTGTTGGTCAAGCTCACGCAGAATATCTTCAACGCGCGTTAAGTTCTCTACAGTATCTTCTAAGCGTGCTGCAGTCTCTTTACGACGCTCTTTATATTTAGAGACACCAGCCGCTTCTTCCAGAAATACCCGCAACTCTTCAGGCTTCGCTTCTAAGATGCGATTGATCGTACCTTGACCAATAATGGCGTAACCTCTTGGACCCATACCAGTGCCCAAGAAAATATCTTGAATATCCTTGCGACGTACTACTTGATTGTTGACGTAGTAACTAGAATTTCCATCACGCGTGAGAACACGTTTAATACCCAATTCAGTAAAGGCACTCCACTGACCTTGTGCACGACCCTCTGAATTGTCAAAAATGAGCTCTACACTGGCACGTCCAGATGGCTTGCGCAAACCTGAACCATTAAAAATAACGTCCTGCATGGATTCACCACGCAACTCACTAGCGCGAGATTCACCCAAAACCCAACGAACAGCGTCAATAATGTTCGACTTTCCGCAACCGTTAGGTCCCACCACGCCAATTAATTGGCCGGGCATTTCAAAGTGAGTTGGGTCAACGAACGACTTAAAGCCGGAAAGTTTGATGGATTTCAGTTGCACGGCGTACTTTGCAGGGACGTACTTTGCAGGGAAAAAAGGGTTCAAATAAGAAGGTAAAAAATTTACAGCTAAAGTGGGAAGATGATAGCAAGCTTGGGGCTCCTTAGACGCGTTTTTGCCCCATCGATACAATGATAAATCTACCTTCAGGGACAAAATCCCTTAACAATCTTATAGTTAACATAAAAGCATGAGCCAATCACCACAAAGCATCATTGAACAAGCCTGGGAAAACCGCGCAGACCTCTCACCAAACAGTGTCCCTGGGGATATCAGAAACGCTGTAAATGCAGTCTTAGAAGGCTTAAATGCTGGCACTATTCGAGTTGCAGAGCGCCAGAGCGTTGGCAAGTGGGAAGTAAATCAATGGGTTAAGAAGGCTGTTTTGCTTTCTTTCCGCCTTGAGGACAACCAGCCAATGAGCGCTGGGGGCTATACCCAGTTCTACGACAAGGTTCCAAGTAAGTTTGAGAATTACACCGCAGCTGACTTTGCAGCAGGTGGATTCCGTGTGGTTCCCCCTGCTGTAGCTCGCCGCGGCTCATTTATCGGCAAAAACGCTGTTTTAATGCCTTCCTACGTCAATATTGGTGCCTATGTAGGTGAAGGCACCATGGTTGATACTTGGGCAACCGTGGGTTCTTGCGCACAAATTGGTAAAAATGTTCACCTTTCTGGCGGCGTAGGTATTGGCGGGGTTCTCGAGCCAATTCAAGCTGGTCCAGTAATCATTGAAGATAACTGTTTCATTGGCGCCCGTTCTGAGGTTGTGGAGGGCGTAGTGATTGAAGAAAACGCTGTTTTATCTATGGGCGTATACATCGGTCAAAGTACCAAAATTTACGATCGTGAAACTGGTGAAGTACATTACGGCCGAGTTCCAGCTGGCTCAGTGGTAGTTCCAGGCTCGCTTCCATCTGCGTGCGGTAAATACAGTTTGTATGCTGCAATCATTGTGAAAAAAGTAGATGCTCAAACTAGAGCAAAAACTGCCATCAACGAACTGCTGCGCGACTAAGACAAAACATAAATCATGAGTGCCACCCTTGAGCTAACTAAAGCTCTCATAGCCTGTCATTCCGTTACTCCGGCTGATGGTGGCTGCCAAGATCTGATTGCAAAAAGGCTTCAGGCAATTGGTTTTCATACTGAGAGTGTTATTAGTGGGCCTGAGAATTTTCAGGTAACCAATCTCTGGGCCATTAAAAAAGGTTCTGCAGGTGACCAAGGCAAAGTACTCATGTTCGCCGGTCACACTGATGTAGTGCCAACTGGCCCTCTAGAAAAGTGGACAAGCAATCCATTCACACCGACGATTCGTGATGGCATGCTTTATGGCCGCGGCGCTGCAGATATGAAGACCTCATTAGCAGGCTTCGTAGTAGCCACCGAAGAATTCATCGCCAGCCATCCAGATCATCAAGGCTCTATTGCTTTTTTAATCACTAGCGATGAGGAAGGTCCAGCGAACGATGGTACCTTAATCATGTGTGAGCGCCTTCAAAAGCATGGTCAGCGCTTGGATTACTGCGTCATTGGCGAACCTACTTCCGTCGATCGCTTAGGTGACATGATCAAAAATGGTCGTCGTGGATCTTTATCCGGAAAACTCAGAATCAAAGGAATTCAGGCGCATATTGCCTATCCACATCTGGGCAAAAATCCGATTCATTTATCTGCACCCGCAATTGCTTCCTTGGTACAGACAGAATGGGATAAAGGCAATCAATACTTCCAGCCCACTAGCTTTCAAATCTCGAATATTCATGCTGGTACTGGTGCCAACAATGTGATTCCTGGCGAACTCACGATTGACTTTAATTTTCGCTTCTCCACAGAGAGCAAGCCAGAGCAATTGCGCGAGCGTCTTGAAACCATTTTGAAAAATGCTGGTTTAGATTTTGAGATTGATTGGGTTTTAGGTGGCAACCCCTTTATCACTGGCGATGGTGACTTAGCAGGTGCTCTGCGCCAATCGATCAAGGCTGAAACACAAATAGATACAGAACTATCGACTACTGGCGGCACTAGTGATGGTCGCTTTATTGCCAAAATCTGCAAAGAAGTTGTGGAATTCGGGCCATTGAATGCTACTAGTCACAAAATTGATGAGTGCGTGATCGTTGACGACGTTGAGCCACTCAAAAACATTTATCGCAATACACTTGAGCAATTGATTGCTTAAGATTCTGCCCACCGATTTCATCAAACCATACCCAATCCATCATGGACCCTGAGCCTTCTCAAGCCTTTACCGTCAATCAGTGCATCGATGAAGTTGCACAAAAACTAGATGCAGCCGATTTATATTATGGGCATGGCGCAATTGATGCGCACAGCGAAGCTTTGTGGATTGTCAGTAAGCAACTCGATCTCAGTCCCGCCGAAACACTCGACCATTTGGAAGATTCAATATCCGATCACCAGCATCAACAAGCTATAGCCATAGCGCAAACCAGAATAAGCTCTCGTAAACCACTCGCCTACATTTTGGGCGAAGCATGGTTAATGGGTGTGCCATTTTTCTGTAGCGAGCAAAGCATTGTTCCGCGTTCATGGATTGCTGAATTAATTGTTGATGGTTCATTAGAACCTTGGCTACCTGCTGATGGCAAAGCCCTCGACTTATGTACAGGCAATGGCTCATTAGCAATCTTACTCGCACTGTCATGCCCCGATATTCACGTGAGCGCATGCGACATCAGCATGCCTGCGCTGGCAGTTGCAGCTCGTAACGTTGATCGTCATGGACTAAGCTCTCAAGTAGAATTGCTTGATGGTGATCTATGGGAGGCATTACCAGAGCCCAATGAAGAAAATCTATTTGACCTCATTATTTGCAATCCACCCTACGTTAACGCTCACTCCATGAGCTCGCTGTCACCGGAATATCATGCCGAACCTATTCTAGCTTTGGCGGGAGGTGATGATGGCATGGACATAATCCGCAAAATCATTGCCCATGCTCCAGATTACCTCTCTGAACGTGGTGCTCTATTATTAGAAATCGGCAACGAGTACGAAAACTTTAAAAAAGCGTTTCCACAAATACCGGCAATCTGGATGGAAGTATCCGCAGGGGAAGAGCAAGTGCTGCTGATACAAGCAGAAGACTTGAGATAAAAAATTTAGCTCAACTCTGCCGCTGCAGCGATTGCTTGATCGATGCGCTCAACGGAGATGACTTTGAGTCCTGGGATTTTTGTCTTAGGCGCATTGGCTTTTGGAATAATAGCTACAGTAAATCCCAACTTGGCAGCCTCCTTTAAGCGCTCCTGGCCTCTTGGGCATGGACGAATCTCACCAGCTAAGCCAACCTCACCAAACACAATCAATTCTTTTGGTAATGCACGATTACGAATCGATGACTGAATCGCTAATAGTACGGCAAGGTCAGCGGCTGGCTCGGAGATCTTGACGCCACCAACCGCATTTAAAAACACATCTTGATCAAAACAAGCGACTCCAGCATGGCGGTGTAGAACCGCTAAAAGCATTGCTAAGCGAGCCTGCTCTAAGCCAACAGCGAGGCGCCGTGGATTGGGAACATGCGCAGTATCCACCAGAGCCTGAATCTCAACCAATAATGGCCTGCTTCCCTCTTGAGTCACGAGCACGCACGCGCCCGGAACCATCTGCTCGTGCTGAGATAAAAAGATAGCCGATGGATTGGTGACTCCTCGAAGACCTTTTTCGGTCATCGCAAATACGCCCAATTCATTGACAGCTCCAAAACGATTCTTAATGGAACGCACCAAACGGAAAGAGGAGTGGGTATCCCCCTCAAAATAGAGAACCGTATCAACAATATGTTCTAAAACGCGCGGCCCAGCCAAATGACCATCTTTGGTCACATGACCCACCATCAATACGCAAATACCGCTGGCTTTGGCAGCACGGGTTAACTGCGCCGCACACTCTCGCACCTGGGCAACTGATCCGGGTGCAGAACTTAACACCTCAGAGTACAAGGTTTGAATCGAATCAACTACTAGAACCTGAGGCTTAACGGTATCCATTATCGAAATCAGTTTTTCCAGCTGGATTTCAGCTAGAACTTCAAGCTGAGGCGCATCTAGCGCAATACGTTTAGCACGCAGAGCAATTTGTGCCGCAGATTCTTCGCCGCTGCTATAAAGAACATTCATGCCGGCAGTACTCATCTCTGCAAGCGCTTGTAGAAGTAATGTAGATTTACCAATACCCGGATCGCCACCAAGCAAAACTACTCCACCAGGAACAAGACCGCCACCCAATACGCGATCAAACTCTTCAACACCCGTACTAAAGCGCGGCAAATCTTCGGCGCTAATCGCAGATAATTTTTGTCTTGGTAAAGATTGCGCCAGACCCTGAAAACGAGAGTTGGAGATAGTCTCTGGAAGACCCTCTTCCATCGTATTCCAGGCTTGACAAGATGGGCACTGCCCTTGCCACTTAGCAGATGTTCCGCCACAGGACTGGCAGATATAAACCGTTTTAACTTTAGCCAAGAGCTATCTCAGTATTAAATTATTGAGTATATTAATCAAGCTGAGTGCCAGCTTTATTTTCTTGAGCACGCTTAGGCGCGTCCTTGCGACGCTGCTCCAGGTCTGCCGCTCTAGCAGCTGCTGCTTTTTGCTTTTCTTCAAAGTCACTTTGATTTTTAGCACGCTCAGCCGCTTTTTCAGGTGATGCACGCTCAGCCGCACGCTTAACATCCTCCTGATCTTTTAGACTTTTTCGCAAGCCACGCTGAACTTCATGCAATGCGCGTTCTTGCTCGGTAATCGGATCAATTTCTTTACGATACTGAGTTCTCGCATTACTTAAACAATTATTGACCCAATAATTTTGGTAGCAGTCAGTTAACGCCTTATTCCAGCGATACTTGGCCCAGTCCCGCTGAAGCTCTAACTCTTGTTCAATTTTGTTTAATTGATCTAACTCAGCCTGCTCAGCAGGAGTTGCCGAAACAATCCCACTGAAAGCACTGAGCAATAAAAATATTCCTGCGAATATTTTCGCACGAAGACAAAGTTCTTTTCTCAAATCTCGACTTTCGCACCTAATTCCACTAATCGATTGGCTGGAATTTTGAAGAAGTCAGATTGACGACCAGCATTTTGATACATCCAACAGAATATGCGCTCACGCCACATAGCCATCCCTGGAATCTCGGTTGAAATAATCGTGTCTCGAGAAAGGAAGAAAGAAGTGTTCATCATGTCAAACTTCAAATCAGACGCCTTCTGTAATAGTTCGATGATCTGACCCATGTCTGGCGTTTCATTAAAGCCGTATACGGCACGCACCACATAAACGCCATTTCCGAGATCACGGAAAGTAATGCGCTCTTCATCCTTTACATAAGGAACATCCCAAATGCTGACCTTGAGGAAAAAGACTCTCTCATGCAGCACATGGTTGTGCTTGAGGTTATGAAAAAAAGAAACCGGCACATAATCGACGTGGGCAGTTAAAAATATGGCCGTACCTTCTACGCGATGAGGTGGGTGCTGCATTAAAGCTTCAATAAAGCCCTTGAGTTCAATACCATTATTGACGGCGTTTTGACGCAGCAATTTGCGACCCTGATACCAAGTCATGAGCAATAAAAAGCAGGCAGAGCCAAGCAGCAAAGGAAACCAACCGCCCTCCATGATTTTCAAAAGATTAGCGGTCAAAAAGGCGAGGTCAACAGCCAAAAAAGCACCAATCAACAAGGTCACCAGCAAACGACTCCAATGCCAAACAACCCGCATCACAATGGCAGCCAAGAAAGTAGTCACAATCATCGTGGTAGTTACAGCAATGCCGTATGCAGCGGCCAAGTTTTCTGATTTCTTAAACGCCAACACCACAGCAACTACCAAAATCAACAGCATCCAATTAACGAAAGGCATATAAATCTGACCAATCTCACGATCAGAGGTATGGCGCACTTTCATACGTGGCACAAAACCGAGCAAGATGGCCTGACTGGTCATTGAGAACGCACCAGAAATGACAGCCTGAGAAGCAATCACTGTGGCAGCAGTAGCCAATATAACCAAGGGAAAGACGAAGCCCTCGGGAACCATCAAGAAAAAGGGATTATTAATCGTTTCTGGATTATTCAAGAACATGGCACCCTGGCCAAAATAATTCAACAGCAAGCATGGCATCACGATAAAAAACCAACCCATACGAATTGGTTTAATTCCAAAGTGGCCCATATCAGCATATAAGGCTTCGGCTCCTGTCAATACTAAAAATACGGCACCTAGAACAATAAAGCCTTGTAGGGCATGCTCATCCATAAAACGAATAGCGTGCATGGGATTAACCGCACCAAAAATAGCTGGGTTCTGAACCACCTGATGCAAACCCATTAAACCAATAACAACAAACCAAATCACCATGATGGGCCCAAACAACTTACCCACAACATCAGTTCCTGTTTTTTGAATGAAAAACAAGATAACCAATATCAAAATTGTGATCGGCATCACATAACGAGTCAGATCTGGGGAGATTACCTCTAACCCCTCGACCGCTGAAAGAACCGAAATGGCCGGGGTAATAATTGCATCACCATAAAACATGCATGCGCCAAAGACGCCAGCCATGATGATTAATAAAGATCTCTTGGAACCAGTGGGCGCTGTTCTCAAGGCAAGTGCCATCAGAGCCAAAATACCACCCTCACCATGATTGTTTGCTCTCATCACAAACAATACGTATTTCAGCGACACTACAATCGCAAAAGCCCAGAACACCATGGAGATAACGCCATATACAGCATCCGCAGAAAATGGAATGCCATGATCAGGGCTAAAACATTCTTTAAGGGCATACAGTGGGCTGGTGCCAATATCACCAAAGACCACACCAATGGCAGCAAACATGAGCGCAATTGAAGCCCCCTTTTTTTTATGGGAATGACCTTCGCGAGAAATCTCCACCGGCCTTAAGAGTGATGATTCAGAAAACTCCGGATTACTGACAGACATATATCGATCCTAGCGGGTTATTGCGTGGCAATAGGCAATATATTACTCCCTATAAATGCCAGTCAAATGGCAAAAAACCGCCTATTTAAGCGTTATTTGCAGGAAAACCTCGACAGAGAGCCCCAAAAAATGGTAGAATTTCGGAATTCAGACAGAGACAGAGACGCGGGGTGGAGCAGTCTGGCAGCTCGTCGGGCTCATAACCCGAAGGTCGTAGGTTCAAATCCTGCCCCCGCAACCAGTAATTCTGTTCTAAGCCCTCAATTTTTAAGGGCTTTTTGCTTTTTAGGCAATCAAAAAAAGTTTGATCACCTAGTCTTTGCCCGCATCTTGCTTGGGGGGTTAATTTAAAACCCTGTAACCCCTGCCACTCAAACATCTCTTCACTACAGCCTCTTGGGACTGATTTCCCGAAAAAGCGCCGCCTGCTCCGCCAATAACAGCGCCCGCACCAGCCGCCTGAGCAATACCAGATGCATTTCCACCGGTGACCAGCCCCAAAAGACCGCCAACTACTGCACCAGCCCCAGCACCTTTAGCTGCTGTTGAACCCATGCCCGATTGATCTTTTGCGTATGCCTGACATTCCTGCAAATCTTTTTCATACGCAGACTCATTCACGCCTTTCATATCTACGATCGGCCGGACATCAGCACCCGCACAACCCACAAGAACTGCCGTAGTTAATGCAGTAAGGGTTAATAACTTATTCATTTTCAAATCCTCTCGTTACCAACATCATTAGATTGATGAATTAGTAATCAGCACTTCGGTGCCATATACGTTTTATATCATGTCGCCAAAATTGAGTCGATGATTTTTCATTTGCTCTAAATGTCCATATTTGTGCACCTGTTTTAGGGGTTTGATAAAAAGGGATATGTAAGCTCTCATACCGAGAAGTTACCGATGGATGCGGATGTCCGTAACGATTGCGATATCCGTTTTGCGCAAATGCAAAATTAGGGCTCAATCTAAATAACAACTCTTGAGATGAGGAAGTCTTACTGCCATGGTGTGGCGCCATCAAAATTAATTCTCTATCTCTGATTTCATGAAGAGCATCTTGATCAAGGCGGCCGATGATTTCTTCCTCCCCCAGTCTTTCAACATCACCAGTAAGCCATAGAGATGACTGCTGATTCCGCACCTCCAGCACACAACTCATTTCATTTGGCTTCATCGGGTATTCAGATTGAAATAACGTTTCTTCATGTGGATGCCAGACAAAGAAATCTACTCCATCCCAGCTCCAGCTCTGCCCATAGCGACAAGGTATGCTTGGAATTTTTCTTGCTCGTAAATTCTCTAACAGAAAATTGTGAGTAGGCAAAGACCCCATCATAGAATCAAATTGGAGATTCTGTATCAAAGATACAGCTCCGCCAACATGATCGCTATCACTATGGCTAATTACCATTCGATCAATGTGATCAATTCCTCTACCTTGCAAATAAGGAAGAATGATGCGTTTACCTGCATCATCTTTTTTTCCTTGGATGGGACCAGTGTCATAAAGCAATTTCTTATGCGCTGTCTCAATTAACACCGCTGTACCTTGCCCAATATCCAAAATAGTCGCCCTAAACTCACCTGAGTTAAGTGACTTGGCTGTTGAACCAAACGCTGGCATGAACATGATCGCCAAGGGAAATAATGCAATCAGTCTTTTGAACCAATCATCCAGCATTACCCCGGGTCGAATGGAATAGACAATGCCGATACATGAAATTACTATCACCCACCAAGCAGGCTGGCTAGACCATATCACCGCCCAACTCCAACCAGCCATCCATTCCAAGACAAGGGCTAGATATTGCATTGAGTCATGAGCAAGAGTCAGCAACAAGCGCCCAATAAAATCCGGTAGTAAAGCACCTGCAATGGCAAGTGGGGTAACGACATAACTTACCAATGGAATTGCCAATGCATTTGCTAGTGGTGACACAACAGATGTTTGATAAAACCAAAATAAAGTAAAAGGCAATAGCGAAATAGTGACAACCGCTTGAACACGACACGCTTCACGTAGAGCCTGCTTAATCCTCTGACACCAATCAACATCCAACTCCTTGCCGGTGGGGATTCCTAGTAGCCCAGCAGAATCCCCCATTGCATACAGAATGGCAGCAACCGCCCCAAAGGAAAGCCAAAAGCCCGGGGTATACGGCGCCATTGGATCAATAATCAAAACAAATGCCAAAGCCCACCACCAAATATCAAATGATCTTGGATTTCGGCCAGTCCACAGCGCAAATGCAACGACTCCAACCATATACATAGTTCTTTGGGCTGGAATCTGAAATCCCGCTAACCATGCATAAATAAACGCAGTCAAAAACCCAGCGGCTGCAGCAAACTTACTAACAGGAATCAGAATAGGCCAGTGACGACGTCGCCAAAAACCTGCCGCAAGCATTGCGCCAACACCAGCTAACATCGTGACATGCAAACCCGATATGGAAATGAGATGCCCTATTCCAGTTGCGTTAAAAACGCGCCAATCCTCTTGATCAATGGCATTTTGATCGCCCATGACCAAAGCAATCATCACACCAACATAACGAGCATTCTCAGGTAACAGCGATTTGATTTTTCGGCGAAGCGACCATCGGGCTAATTCCATGCGCAGTTCAAACTCAGTAAAACCAATATCCCCAGGATTCAATAACTCTCCAGCTTGAACAGAACCGCTCGCACCATAGTTTTGATGAAAGGACCAGCGTTCAAAATCAAAAGTATGCGGATTGAGAGATCCGTATGGCCGCTTTAATTTGGTTTTGAATTTCCATCGCTGACCCGGAACAATCTCGGGAATTTCTTGCGTATTTCGCCATGCAGGTTGCCAACTTAAATAGATTTTTCTTGGAAACTGAGCTAATTTCTCTTTGCCTAAAAAAACTTCATCAAGCTCAAATGCAAACTTAGCGCCAAAAGAGCTACCCTGAGGAAGAGCAGCCACTCTACCAATAATAGTTAATGGCTTACCCTCCAATTCTGGGGCCAATAGATTTGCAAGACGGCGTTCGGTATAAGCTGCATTCCAAGCAAAACCCAGATTAAATAAGAAAATGCCTACCAAGACTTGCTTAACTAGGGTGCCTGGAGATAGATGGATTAGGAGGGTTAAGCATATTGCACCGATACAACCACTCACCCACATCCAATTGATTGGCAACTGCGGCAAAAAGAACAGGAGCGATCCCCCGGCGATAAAAGCCGCAATTGCTATGCGCAATGATTTAGGAGTTTTGGCTTGGGGTTATATCGCTAGCACAGAGCGATTGCCAGCGAGGCAAAGCTTGCATCGCATTTTGCCAAACTGCTGATGCAAAGTCAGAGCGACTAATTCCACGAATTTGGGCTAACTGCTCAGCTATACGGGGCAAAAAAGATGGCTCATTCAATGCAATGCCCTCCTCCCGCAACCAAGCAGGTGGAATATCAGGCGCATCTGTTTCAGTAACAATACTGTCCAGCGGAAGATCTTTTAGCAGTCGACGAATTTGCAAAGCCCGCCCATACGTTGCAGCCCCACCAAATCCCAACTTAAATCCTAAGTCAATAAACTGCTCTGCCTGCTGGAAGCTGCCATTAAAGGCGTGGGCTATTCCACCTGGGATATTGCGTTGCCGTAATGCCTTGAGAATCGCATCTTGTGAACGACGTACATGCAAAACAACTGGCAACTGATATTTTTGTGCCAAATCTAATTGCGCATGAAAATAATATTCTTGCCGACGCAGATCCAAACCTTCAACAAAGTAATCCAGGCCAATTTCTCCAACGCCAACAAAACGAAGGTCATTTAAAGAGGCTTCAATCTTTTTATCTAAAAGGTCAATATCTGACTCTTGGGCTTGATTGGTATACAAGGGATGAATGCCGAGGGTATAAACCAGACCAGGAATCTGATTGCCATATTCGCTAGCAAGATCTTTGACATGCAAAATATCTGCTACTTTTACTGCGGGCAGCAAGATAGCTTGCACATTTTTTTCTTTTGCAGCCGAAATGATAGATAGCAGCGAGCTGGAGAACTCGGGCGCATCCAAGTGACAGTGAGTATCCATCCACATCGGACTCTGATTCCTCATAGTCACTGTGAAAAGGTCTTTAATACTCCGCGCTCTAAGTGCAAAATGCGATCACAACGTTTAGCGCGCACCGGGTCATGAGTCACGATCACAAAGGCCGTACCTTGTTCACGAGCAATATCTAGCATGAGATCAAAAACACTATCAGCTGTCTCAGTATCGAGATTGCCGGTAGGCTCATCTGCTAGTACGCATGCTGGGTTACCTACCAAAGCCCTAGCAACAGCAACACGCTGACGCTCCCCTCCCGATAACTCCGCTGGGGTATGTAATTCGCGCTTTGCAAGACCAACTGCTTTGAGCATCTTGCTTGCGCGCTCCATGGATTCATCATTACCTAAACCACGAATACGCAACAGTAAGGCCACGTTTTCCACAGCGCTAAATTCATCCAAGAGATGATGAAACTGATAGATGAAGCCAAGACTCTCATTGCGCAAACGGTCAAGCTTAGTAACAGGCAATTGATTGAGTCTTAATCCTGCTAAATCAACTGAACCAGCAGTTGGGGTATCCAAGCCACCTAAAAGATGCAGCAAGGTGCTCTTACCTGAGCCTGAAGAGCCGACGATCGCCAACTTCTCGGATGGAGCAACATCTAAATCAACTGCTTTGAGGACTTCAACTGCTGTTGAGCCCTGGCCATAAGTCTTAGCTAGACCTCTAGCAACTAATACGTGATTGGTACTTTGATTACTCATAGCGCAAAGCCTCCGCAGGCTGAACCTTCGCTGCACGACGACTTGGATATGAAGTGGCAAGCACTGATAAGCCAAATGCCATCAGACCCACGGTCATAACATCACCCAAGCGAACGTCAGACGGCAATTCGCTAATGAAATACACCTCACGAGGCAAGAATCTGACTCGAAATATAGCTTCAATCGTAGGAACGATGACATCAATGTTTAAGGCGATTAATAAACCCAGTCCAACACCAGCGAGCGAACCCAGCAACCCAATAGCAAGACCCTGCACTAAGAAAATGCGTTGAATCAATCCCGGGCTCGCCCCCATTGTTCTCAAAATAGCAATATCCGCTTGCTTTTCATTCACCGTCATCACGAGAGTTGAGACTAAATTGAATGCTGCCACTGCAATAATTAAAGTAAGGATGATGAACATCATCTTCTTTTCGGTTTGAACCGCAGCAAACCAATTGCGGTTTGATCGGGACCAATCACTAACCCATAAAGCCTGTGGCACAACGGCTGCCAACTCATTCGCAACCTCAGGAGCACGTTGCATATCATCTACTTTGACACGCAGGCCAGAAGGATCATAAAGGCGCAACAAAGCTGCAGCGTCTTTCCAATGCATGATGGCTAGCGAACTATCATATTCATAATGACCGCTATCAACAATACCCACCACTTGCAAGGTACGCATGCGGGGCATTGCACCAGCAGGCGTTAAATCACTTTCAGGAACTATCAAATTAATGCGATCACCGACATGAGCGCCAACGATAGCTGCAAGCTGTGCACCCAAGGCAACCCCAAAACTTCCAGGCTGAAGATCATTGATGCTTCCAGCGATAAATTGCTTTGGAAGATCGGATACCTTGCCCTCTTCGCTTGGCAAAATGCCGCGAATAGAAACGCCTCGCATGACATTGTCACGAGCGAGTAATCCTTGGGAACTGACGATGGGCGCAACACCAACTACATGTGGCTGCGCCGCAACCTGTAAAGCAAGCGGTTGCCAATTAGGTAAGCCATCAGGGGATGTGATTTCTACATGGGAGAGCACAGACAGCATGCGATCGCGTACTTCCTTTTGGAAACCATTCATGACCGATAACACCACAATCAGAGAAGCAACTCCCAAAGCAATGCCGGCGGTAGATATTCCGGAGATAAATGAAAGGAAACCGTCGCGCTTACCCACCGCCTTGCGGCGCTTGGAACGGGTGTATCGCAAGCCAATTTCTAGCTCTATAGGAAGTCTCAACATAACGACAGTTTAGACAATTGCTGGGACAAACCGATGGAATAGTCAAATGCCACCTAAAATTAGGGGGATGATGAAAAATGGCACCCCCTCCAAGGACTCTACAAGCCGCTTTACTCTGATGCTTTCAGGGGAAGATGCCCTGGACGATCAACTGATTGGCGATCAACCCCCGCAAGGTCTACCGCACGAACGTTTTTTTGCTAGGGGACCTAGTTCCCGTTGCCCCAGTGCTATTGCTAGGGCAATCGTCTTTAGAAGTAGATCCCCATCAGATCATTGCTTGCCTGCAGCCCGTTTATCTACATGCTACCCGTGACCACCTCATATTGATGGGCCAAAATCAGATCGATCTCACAGAATCTGAATCTGGCCAACTCCTCAAAGCTGCACTCCCTTGTATTGAGGAAGACTTCGGGCATCCAATGCTGTTTCAAAATCGGTATTACTGGTTTATTCCGGCGGGTCCTTTTGCAAGTCTGACCAGTTATAGCGTCGATCAATCCTTAGGGCGCAATATTGACTGGTGGATGCCGCGCGACTTTCATGAAGAAGGAATCGCAAAACGCTGGCGTAAATTACAAAATGAAATCCAGATGCTCTGGCATATTGATCCCGTGAATGAAGAGCGGGAACAACGTAGTTTGCCTAGCATTAATTCCTTATGGATTAGCGGCATCGGAAAATTGAGTAGCGTGCAAGCGCCATCAGAATTTGAAAGTATCAAGCAGATTTATGGGTCTCACCCTTTGCTGGCTGGACTATCCAAACTTTTAAATATTCCTTATCAACAGGATATCAATCCAAATCAGTTACATGGGGCATTTGCTTGGCTTGATCAAGCAGAATTGATTTGGCCCACCCTGTGCGAAGCCTTAAGTAATGATCAATTACATGAATTACTCATCATTGATTTTCCAAAGGGCAAAAAACGTGAGCGCTTGTTTACCGCTAAGAATCTAATCAAAAAAACTTGGCGTTTTTGGAAAAAGGCAGAAGCACTGACTTGGAAAGAGATTATTCAGTCATGAGCGTGTTTACACGACGCCCTTTCTCAGAGCGAACCGCTACCTGGTTGGAACAAAGTGGTCTCCACCCACTGCTGGCTAGGTTATATGCAGCACGTGGACTGGAGTCCCCAGAAGAGCTATCTCTTGAACTGAAAAACCTCATCCCCCCTCCCAAACTCAAAAACTGTTTGAGCACAGCAACATTGCTCGCCGATATTTTGGAGAAGAAAGAGTCAATGCTGATCGTTGCAGACTATGACTGCGACGGAGCCACAGCTTGTGCGGTAGGTCTGCGAGGTTTACGGATGTTGGGTGGACCCGACACACCCATACAGTTTTTGGTTCCCAATCGCTTTACCATGGGATATGGCCTAACCCCTGAGGTGGTTGAGCTTGCGGCACAACAAACACCAAAACCAAAATACCTCATTACGGTAGATAACGGTATTGCTAGCGAGGCTGGTGTAGAGCGCGCCCGCGAACTTGGCATGGAAGTGATCGTCACTGATCACCATTTACCAGGCGATCGACTTCCTAAAGCCACGGCGATCGTGAACCCAAATCAACCAGGGTGTACTTTTCCTAGCAAGGCGCTCGCTGGTGTTGGTGTGATGTTCTACTTGTTAGTGGCACTTCGCGCTGAATTACGTCAGCGCGGTAAATATACGAATGAGACCCAACCCAAAGTTGAGAATTTATTAGACTTAGTTGCATTAGGGACTGTTGCAGACGTTGCGCAACTGGATCGCAATAATCGCGTACTTGTTTCGAATGGCTTAAAACGCATCCGCGCAGGTATATCTCAGCCTGGTATCCAAGCATTATTTCAAGCGGCAGCCCGCGATCCACGCAAAGCCAATACCTTTGATCTTGGATTTGCTATCGGTCCTCGGCTCAATGCCGCAGGGCGCCTTGCAGATATGACGCTAGGTATTCGCTTACTCTTAACTGACAATTCAGATGAGGCAATGACCCTTGCTCAAGAACTAGATCGCATTAATCGTGAGCGCCGTGTCATTGAAACCGGTATGCAAGAGACTGCCCTAGCGCATCTCTCTGAGGATCAACTAGATGGAACGATGGCGCAACGCTCTAGCATTTGCTTGTGGAATCCAGAGTGGCATCAAGGCGTTGTTGGCATTGTGGCTTCCCGTTTAAAGGAGCGCTTTAATCGCCCTGCGATCGTCTTTGCACCAGATGGCAATACTGGAGAAGAGCTGTGTGGTTCAGGCAGATCGCTTTCGGGATTTCATTTACGAGATGCCTTAGATATTGTTTCCAAACGTGAGCCTGGATTGATACTCAAATTTGGGGGTCATGCTATGGCGGCGGGCCTGACGATTCGCAAGAATGATTTTGAAAAATTTGATGCTTGCTTTCAGGAGGTTGCAAACAGCCTACTCACCGATGAGTTACTAGAGCGTCGCCACGCACATGATGGCGCTCTCGCGCCTTCCGAGTTCACCCCTGAAATTGGTGACTTACTTGCCGAAGAAATCTGGGGACAAGGATTTCCTCAGCCCGTGTTCTATGGCGAATTCGAAATCACGCAGCAAAGCCTTATGAAGGAGAAGCATCTTAGGCTGATGGTTCGCCCATTAGGGGGCGATACCTCTTATAACCAGCTCACCCAAAAACCACTAACAGCCGTTTGGTTTAACCGCACCCAAACCTTGCCGGCCACGGCCAAACTAGCCTACCGCCTAGTAACTGACCGTTATCAGGGGCAAGCCCGCGTTCAACTCATGATCGAAGCGCACGACGAGACAACACTTGCCTGAGGGTCGCAAACAATAACCCCCTTATAATTAGGGGATGGAAGCTGAACAACTCCTCAATACTATTTCGAATACCTTGTCCGATCTGCTCACTCGTGAGCAAGCTCTTCGGGGGTATCTTTGACTTCGAGGTAAAGTCACGTCGCCTTACTGAAGTTAACTCAATTCTGGAAGATCCCACCATTTGGGACGACCAAAAGAAAGCACAAGCGCTGGGCAAAGAAAAAAAATTACTCGATGGTGTTGTTGCAACCCTCACTGATTTAAATACCAACATCACCAGCGCCATCGAATTATTCGAAATGGCTAAAGAAGAAAGTGATTTTGAGACGATTGCTGCCATTGAGCAAGACGTGGAAACCTACAGCAAGATCATCAACGATCTGGAATTTCGTCGGATGTTCCATAACGAGATGGACTCTTGTAATTGCTTTATCGATATTCAAGCAGGCGCAGGTGGTACAGAAGCGTGTGACTGGGCCAGCATGCTCTATCGTCAATACCTCAAGTATTGCGAACGCAAAGGATATAAAACTGAAATTCTAGAAGAGTCTGATGGTGATGTCGCCGGTATCAAGAGCGCCACCATTAAAGTAGACGGCGAATATGCCTATGGGCACCTTCGCTCCGAAACTGGTGTACACCGCTTAGTGCGTAAGTCTCCTTTTGATTCTTCAAATGGACGCCACACCTCATTTGCTTCAATCTACGTATATCCAGAAATCGATGATTCGATTGAGATTGAAGTCAATCCAGCGGATATTCGTACTGATACCTACCGTGCCTCTGGTGCCGGCGGCCAGCACATTAACAAAACTGACTCAGCAGTGCGTTTAACCCACGTCCCAACCGGAATTGTGGTGCAGTGTCAGAACGATCGCAGTCAACACCGCAACCGCGCTGAGGCTATGAGCATGCTTAAGTCCCGCCTTTATGAACATGAAATGCAAAAGCGCCGCGCTGAGCAGGATAAGTTAGAAGCGAGTAAGACGGATGTAGGTTGGGGTCATCAAATTCGCTCTTATGTCTTAGATCAAAGCCGCATTAAAGACTTACGCACTAACGTTGAGATTTCTAATACCCAAAAAGTATTAGATGGAGATCTTGATGCTTTCATTGAAGCCAGTCTGAAGCAAGGCGTTTAACCACTCTCATTGTGCAATATCACTGCTAGTTAAAAATATGAACGATAAAACCAACCCCACACCAGCCACTGAAGTAGTCGATGAGAATCACATCATTGCCGAGCGGCGCGAGAAGCTAGCTAAGCTACGTGAAAGCGGAGTAGCCTTTCCCAATGATTTTGTTCCTACCCACTTAGCAACTGATCTGCATGCGCACTATGACAGCTTGACTAAAGAAGAGTTGGCAGAAAAGAAGATTCATGTCAAAGTTGCTGGCCGCATGATCCTCAAGCGCGTGATGGGTAAGGCAAGTTTTGCCACCATCCAAGATCGCAGCGGACAAATTCAGTTCTATATCAATGATGAGCTCACTGGAGTAGATACCCATGGTGCCTTTAAGCATTGGGATATGGGCGACTTTATTTCCGCTGAAGGCAATCTCTTTAAGACCAATAAAGGTGAGTTATCTGTAGAGTGCAGCAATTTGCGTTTACTGAGCAAATCTTTACGCCCGCTCCCGGATAAGTTTCATGGTCTTTCAGATTTAGAGACCAAATATCGTCAGCGCTATGTTGATTTAATCGTCAATCCAGAGAGTCGCAATACTTTTAAAGCACGCAGTAAGGCTATCGCTTCTTTGCGTCGCCATATGCTTGATGCAGACTTCATGGAAGTGGAAACTCCGATGCTCCACCCTATCCCTGGTGGCGCAGCAGCCAAGCCCTTCATCACTCATCACAACGCATTAGACATGCAAATGTTCTTGCGTATTGCGCCTGAGCTTTACCTCAAGCGTTTAGTGGTTGGTGGCTTTGAGCGTGTATTTGAAATCAATCGCAACTTCCGTAATGAAGGTGTGAGCCCACGCCACAATCCAGAATTTACGATGATGGAGTTCTATGCGGCGTATACCGACTACCGTTGGTTAATGGATTTCACAGAAGGCCTCATTCGTGCCGCCGCAATTGATGCGCAAGGCACTGCAGTATTGACCCACCAAGGTCGTGAACTCGATTTAAGTAAACCATTCCAACGCCTCACGATTAATGAAGCCATCCTCAAGTATTGCGGTCAGTCTGGCAAAAACTATGACGCTGCTCAATTAGATGATGCAACCTTCATTCGTGCTGAGTTGAAAAAAGGTGGCGAGAATCCTGACTCCCCTACCCTGAAGAACGCGGGTATTGGCGCCTTGCAATTAGCACTGTTTGAATTGGTTGCTGAAGAGCACCTCTGGGAGCCAACTTACATCATCGACTACCCAATTGAAGTCAGCCCGCTAGCTAGAGAGTCTGATACACGTCCGGGCATTACTGAGCGTTTTGAATTATTCATTACCGGTCGTGAAATTGCCAACGGCTTCTCAGAGCTCAATGATGCTGAAGACCAAGCAAATCGCTTCCGCAAGCAAGTAGAGCAAAAAGAAGCGGGCGATGAAGAGGCAATGTATTTTGATCATGACTTCATTCGCGCCCTTGAATACGGCATGCCTCCAACTGGTGGTTGCGGTATTGGTATCGATCGCTTAGTCATGCTGCTTACTGATGCACCCAATATTCGTGATGTGATCCTCTTCCCGCACCTGCGCCGCGAGGAAGAAGGCTAATTTTTAAGTCGCATCACAAGAGTAATAACTAAGGGGGCAGTAGCCCCCTTAGTTATTACATGACTTAAAGAATAGTTAATCGCTATAAACCTCTACGCCACGCTTAATGGTCCTTGTAACCCGAATATTTTTTAGATCATTGGGATTCACTTTAAGCGGGTTCTGATCAAGCATCACTAAATCAGCTAACTTGCCAGCAGTAATTGATCCCTTGCTTGCCTCTTCTTTGTATTGATACGCCGCATTGATTGTGAAGCCCTGAAGCGCAAGATATGGGCCAATGGATTGATCAGGTCCGAGTATTTTGCCGCCAACAGTTTTACGATTGACTGCGCTCCAGATAGAAAATAAGACATTAGGCCCTGATGAGGGAGTGTCGTTGTGAATGGCAATCTTGACGCCTTTTGTACTAGCACTCTTAAGAGGGCTGAGATTACTAGCTCTCTCGACTCCTAATGTATTGAGATAAGTATCTCCATACATCCAGGTTCCGTTAGGCATCATGACTGCCATAATATTTTTCTTCCTGTAATCATCTAACTGATCATCACGCACAAAGAAAGAATGGGCAATTACCGTGCGACGATCTTCTGTTACGCCCGTTTCTGCAATTGCCTTAGAGATAGCAGCTAAAGTCATATCTATTCCCGCATCGCCATTGCTATAACCAAAATACTGGATGTTCTTTTCATAAGCCAACTTGGCATACCGATCAATTAGAGACTGAGGGTAATAGGCAAAGCCGCGCCAATCCTTTAGAAAGCCAGTTGTATCGAGATAGGATTTGGAGAAATATGCCAAACGTAACTGAGGGGCACCATCAGTTGGAACTTGAATTCCCGCAAACATAAAGCCGTGATCGCCTAGGCTATATGCACCAAACTGGAAATTGGGATTGCTTACAAGCATTTGTTCAACCGTATCAAATGTCGGCAGGGCAATTAAATCAATCCCGACAATTTTCCGATCCACAGCCAATCGCATATCGCGCATATCAGCAATACTAGCTTCATAGCTTTGCGCAGTAGTAAAGCCATTCGATACGTAGGTCTTCTCGGCCTTACGATAAGTCTCGAAAGTTAAATCCTGAGAATACTTACCTACCGCCTTTGCTACCGCATCTAAATAAGGCATACCAATGAGTTCACCAGTTAATTGACCAGTCTTAGGATCAACCGGAATAAATCCAGAGACTGCTTTAGTCTGTTTAGTAATGCCTAGCTTTTTAAGACCAGCAGAATTCACTATACCAGTTAGGGTGGAAATATTTTCAATCAAGACTGCTTGCTTAGGAAAGGCCGCATCTAAATCAGCAAGAGTCAATGGTCCATCAGATAGCAAAGCCTCAGCGTAGCCTGTACCAATCACCCAACCATTAAAGACGTTAGCTTCGGTCTTTAACTTCTGAATTAGCTGCGCTCTTGTTTGGGGAGGATTCTTGGAGAAATAAGCCAAATTAACCCAGAGAGAATCTTGAGCAATTAGAGAAAAATGTCCCCAAGTATCTATAAATCCAGGTAGCAGGGTTTGACCTTTTAGATCATAAGGGGTGGCATCAGCACCCGCCAAATTAAAGGCTCCCTTTACATCACCTGCATAGATAATTTTGCTGCCTTCAACAACAACAGCCTCTACATATCGCGGGGAATCCCCTTCCATGGTGAGAATATCGCCATTGAAATAGACGGTTTTAGTGTCCGCCAAAGCAACACTAGCATGCATTAATGAAAAAGTGAGAAATAAAAAGCCGAGGGATTTTCGTAGAGATGTATTCATAGGCTCATTTATAGACCTTTACGTCTTATAAAACAAATTGGGCAACCATTGAGGCTGCCCAAGCACTTAAATTATTGATAGCCCTTTTACTTAGGCAGGAAGACCCTTCTCATCAAATACACCTTCAAATAATGCAGAGCTCAAATAACGCTCAGCAGCATCCGGCAGCACAACCACAATAGTCTCACCAGCATATTCGGGCTTCTTAGCCAAGCGCACGGCTACTGCAGCTGCGGCACCACAAGAGATGCCCACCAAAATACCCTCTTCCTTGGCAATACGACGGGCAAATTCAATGGCCTCTTCATTGCTGACTTGCTCAACCTTATCTACAACGGATAAATCCAGCACCAATTCCTTGAATCTTGTGTGGCGCAGGTTTAATTTCTTCGCCATTAAGTTTTTGGGTGATCACTGGGCTAGTGGTCGGCTCAATGGCTACGACTTCAATATTCTTATTCTTGGCGTGTTTAATGTAACGCCCTACACCAGAAATAGTGCCACCCGTACCAACACCAGCAACAAACACATCAATATTGCCATCCGTGTCTTCCCAAATTTCTGGGCCGGTAGTCTTCTCATGAATTGCTGGATTTGAAGGATTGCTAAATTGCTGAAGCAATACATACTTATTGGGGTCTGATTCGGCAATTTCTTTTGCTTTAGCAACCGCGCCATTCATACCCTTAGGGCCTTCAGTCAAAACAATCTTGGCACCCAAAGCAGTCAGTAACTTGCGACGCTCAATACTCATCGTTTCAGGCATGGTCAATGTCAGCGGGATGCCACGTGCTGCTGCTACGAAAGCCAATGCAATACCAGTATTGCCAGAGGTTGGCTCAACCAGCTCTTTACCGGGGCCAAGCAAGCCTTTTTCTTGGGCGTCATTGATCATTGCCACACCAATACGGCACTTTACTGAATAGGCTGGGTTACGGCCTTCAATCTTAGCAAGCACAGTGGCTTTAGCCCCATCAGTTACACGATTAAGACGAACTAAAGGCGTCTTGCCAATCGTTTGGGAGTTATCGGTAAAGTAAGTCATCAGCTTTCCTTAATACAAAAATAGTTTAGTAAGTAATCTTATGGGTTATAGCCCGTTTTGTAAAAGAAGGCTTTGTTATTAGCTAAGCACGGA
This sequence comes from Polynucleobacter necessarius, assembly GCF_900096765.1. NCBI lineage: Bacteria > Pseudomonadati > Pseudomonadota > Betaproteobacteria > Burkholderiales > Burkholderiaceae > Polynucleobacter > Polynucleobacter necessarius. Next base: position 160,894 of record NZ_LT615228.1, on the reverse strand, counting down.
TTTTTCTAAAGAAGGTAATTATCAACACCAATAAAAGTACGCCAAACCAGAATAAAGACCATTCTGGAACTTGCAGACCAAAGATGGCTGGTAATTGCGCTGAACATAGGCCATCTGCCTTGAACAACCAAGGCAAGCCCTGAGCAAGCTGAAATTGATTGATCCAAGTCTCTAAAGGATCAATGCCACAAGAACTCTCCGGATGAGATAACAGCCAAACTTGGCGAGCAGCAATAGAAAAGCCGTACGCAGCCGATATCACCGCAAGCCCATGAAAGAATTTACGCAAAGGCGGGATACCTACCGCCAAGAAGCAAAAAATGGCGACCCCCAAGTAACCCACTCTTTGCAAAATACATAGCGGGCAAGGTAAGAAGCTCACCCCCTGGAAACCAACTTGCTGCAACTCCACAGCATAGGCAACCAATCCAAAGCTCAGGAGGGATAGATATAAGTATTGGGCTCTAGTCATCATTCAATCATAGCGGGTGAAGGCCTTAAACTCGAAAAACACGTCCTTATTACTAAAAGTGCATTTGATATGAAAAGTTAATCCTTCAATCCCTCAAAAAAGGGTCAATTTTTGAGGATAATCAATGATTTGCAAAATTTACTAAGCTTTTTATGGCCGCTTATCACACCGAAACCGTATTAACCGTTCACCACTGGAACGACACCCTCTTTAGCTTTACCACCACTCGCAATAAAGGCCTGCGTTTTCGTAGCGGCCATTTTTTGATGATTGGACTTGAGGTAGAAGGCAAGCCTCTCGTGCGTGCTTATAGCGTTGCGAGTCCAAACTATGAAGAACATTTAGAGTTTTTGAGCATTAAAGTGCAAGATGGTCCGCTCACATCACGCCTACAAAAAATTCAAGTGGGCGACCCCATTTTGGTCAGCGAAAAATCTGTTGGCACATTGGTGCTAGATGATTTAAATCCTGGCAAACATCTCTACCTATTTAGTACTGGTACTGGCTTAGCGCCATTCATGAGCATCATTCGCGATCCTGAAACTTATGAGAAATTTGAAAAGGTTGTATTGATTCATGGCGTCCGTCTAGTGAGCGAACTGGCTTATGCTGACTACATTAAGAATGAACTCACTCAAGATGAATACCTTGGCGAGCTCATTCGCGAAAAATTAATCTACTATCCAACAGTCACTCGCGAGGCTTTCAAACACACTGGTCGACTCACGACTGCAATTGAATCGGGCCAACTCTTTAAGGACATCGGCTTGCCACCATTGGATCCAGCAGTAGATCGCGCCATGATTTGCGGCAGCCCTTCTATGCTTAAGGAAACATCAGAGATGCTTGATGCCGAAGGCTTCAAAGTCTCTCCAAGCTTAGGCCAAATGGGTGATTACGTATTCGAACGCGCGTTCGTTGAGAAGTAAATTAGGGAATGCTTGACGCTTTGCAGGGGTCCCTGCACTACGTTTTTTCTGGTGCCCTAGTCGGTTTATTAGTTGGTCTTACCGGTGTTGGTGGGGGCTCTTTGATGACGCCAATTCTGACGCTAATCTTTGGTGTTGCACCAACTACAGCCGTAGGCACTGACTTAGCATTTGCTGCGATTACCAAAGGTATTGGCACAGCAGCCCATCGTCTTCATGGCAATGTGAAATGGGATATTGTTGGTCTTTTATGTGCCGGTAGTCTAACAACAGCAACCGCATCTATTTTGGTTCTCAAGCAGCTCGGGCCAATATCAAAAGACTGGGTACACCTGATTACTTTCTCGATTGGCGTCTCCGTTCTTCTTACTGCACTTTCGCTAACTGTTAGAGCCAGAATTCTGGAGTGGGTAAAGAAAAACCCCAAGAAGATGCCTCATGGAGTCGGCCTTAAGATTGTTGCGACCGTACTGATTGGTGGTGCAATTGGTTTACTTGTCACTATTTCTTCGATTGGAGCAGGTGCGATTGGAGCAACTCTCATATTGATGCTCTACCCACACTTAAAGACCGCTGAAGTTGCAGGGACGGATATTGCTTATGCAGTTCCGCTAACCGCTCTGGCAGGCTTTGGACATTGGTGGTTAGGCAATGTGGATTTCACACTCTTATTTGGCCTGTTAGTAGGCTCCGTTCCGGCTATTTGGCTGGGTGCCAAACTTTCTAGCACCCTCCCCGAAAAATTGACTCGCACTGCCTTGGCAATTACTTTGCTATTAGTTGGAATTAAACTCGTTTTGGCATAACTTCTTAGTAAGGGGTATGCTCATAAAAGTGCTCAGCGACACCCTCCCTGCTGATGTGCCTACCAATCAACCAAACTCCTGCGATAAAACTACCAGCTATCGAAATGCCTCGAAAGTAATCCCATACATCCCCGCCATTAATCCATAAAGAAGCCAAGAAATCATTTATAGCGCCTAAATGAACTGCGAGGCCAATTAAAGCCACCCCTGTCAAAGCGCCAAGCAAGGACCCATAAAAGCGCTGCTCCTTCGCGTGCTTACTCCCCTGATTTGCCATATATTCCCCCTAATAAGTAGCTCTATCTTAAAAATCCTGGGCCAATTAGAGAAGCAAGAAAAACAAAGGATTGTTAGGAACCTTCATGTCACCTGTTCGAGAGCTCTATAACCCAGTAATCACCAAGTTACTGCGAGAACATGATCAACTTTCGCATGAGCAAGTTGAGGAACGCAAAAGCTTTCAACGTCGCATCCTCTTCTTGATGAGTACCATTAAATATGCAGAGTTCGAAGAATCTTTCGCATAAATACTTCAATGATTTGATTAAAAAAAAGGCCACATTGCGTGGCCTTTTTTATTGCTACAACTACATTGATTTAGTGCTGACTGCGAATACGATGAAGCACCGCAATCATATGATCTACTTCCTGGCAGGTATTGTAAAAAGCCAATGAAGGCCGAACGGTTGTCTCTACACCCATACGACGCAAAATAGGTTGAGCGCAATGATGACCAGAACGCACTGCAATTCCCTCTTTATTTAAAGCTGCTCCAATATCTTCAGTCTTAATTCCTGGAATAACAAACGATAAAACGCTAGCTTTATCTTTGGCCGTACCAATCAACCGAATACCTGGAACCTCTTTTAATAAGCGAGTTGCATATAGCAGGAGTTGGTGCTCATATTGATCAATCAATTCAATGCCAACAGAATTGACGTAATCGATTGCCGCTCCCAGGCCTACTGCATCAGCAATATTGCCTGTTCCCGCCTCAAAACGACTAGGTGCATCATGAAACTTGGTATGCTCAAACGTCACATCCTGAATCATATTTCCACCACCCTGTCAAGGCTGAGTTGCATTAAGCAAATCTTCCTTGCTGTAGAGAGCACCGATACCCGTTGGTCCAAAAACCTTATGGCCAGAAAATACAAACCAATCTGGATTAAGGTCTTGTAGATCCACTTTCATATGCGAAATAGATTGAGCACCATCAAGCAATACCTTGACGCCTGCCGAGTGTGCAATTTCAATAATCTTCTTTGCTGGAGTGATCGTACCCAATGCGTTTGAAACATGGGTAAAGCTCACGAGCTTAGTACGACTATTGAATAGCTTTTGATACTCATCCAAGAGCAGTTCGCCATCGTCATTTACCGGAATCACCCGAATACGCAAACCTTTTTCTTTGGCGAGTAATTGCCAAGGAACGATATTGGCATGATGCTCAAGATTGCTCAGAATAATCTCATCGCCCTCTTTAAGGTTTTGTCGCCCCCAACTCTGGGATACTAAGTTAATTGCCTCAGTAGTGCCGCGAACAAAAATAATCTCATTTACTGATTTGGCATTAATGAATGCGCGTACCTTTTCACGGGCACCCTCATAGGCATCGGTAGCACGAGCAGCTAATTCATGAGCGGCACGATGAATATTAGAATTCTCATGCTCATAGAAATAGCTAATACGATCAATAACTGATTGCGGCTTTTGAGTGGTCGCAGCATTGTCAAACCAAACCAGCTGACGTCCATTTACGCGTTCAGATAGGATTGGAAAATCCTTACGAACTAGTAATGGATCAAGTGCCGTATTTTGAGACTTGGGCACTGAAATATCGTCCAGAATTATCTGGTTCACAAATAATTCATTGCTGGGATTGACCAAGTCGCCCAATAGCGAGTTAGGAATAAATTGCTCAGCGCCAAAACTTCTACCCAAAGAGAGTGAGCTCGGTTTTTTTGTTAGCTCATCATGACCAGCTTGCTGCGCTGGACCACCTAAAGCTTGCTGCGGAACAGCCAACACATCTAATGAGCTTGGAGGGCGAAAAGAATGACTTGCTACCCCAGTGGGCAAATTACCGCGTGGATCACCCAAACTCAATGAACTGGGATTGTGATCAGGTAACTCGCCTCCAGGCTTATGCTGCAAAGAGGCGAGCACTTGCTGGGCAATCGCCGCCAGATCCGAAGATGCATTGGGTTGAAAAGAGTGACTAGTTACGCCACTCGGGAGATTTCCGCGCGGATCCCCAAAGCTATTTGACTGTGGCTGGTAATCGGAGAAATTTTGATTAGCCAAGTCAGCCAATACCTTGGGGTCTAGCAAGCCTGGATGAACTGGGTTACTTGTACTCATGATATTTACCAACCTCAACACCATCAAGAACTGCGAGAGCATCATCAGTCAAGACTGCCAAAGAGCAATACAAGGAAACCAAATAAGAGGCAATTGCCTTATTGTTAATACCCATAAAGCGCACAGATAGGCCTGGGCTTTGCTCACCCGGCAAATTTGGTTGATATAGGCCCACTACACCCTGCTTCTTCTCTCCAGTACGGATTAACAAAATAGAAGATTTACCATCTTGAATTTTGACCTTGTCCGAAGGAATCAATGGAACACCACGCCATGTCAAGAATTGACTGCCAAACAAGCCTACTGTTGGAGGGGGAACACCACGGCGGGTGCACTCACGACCAAATGCTGCAATCGTTTTTGGGTGAGCCAAGAAGAATCCAGGCTCTTTCCAAACCTTGGTAAGCAACTCATCCAAGTCATCTGGTGTTGGTGCACCAGTTCGGGTTTTGATACGCTGATCAGGCGCTACGCTAGCTAGCAAGCCATACTCAGCATTGTTAATGAGCTCACCCTCTTGGCGCTCTTTAACGGTCTCAATCGTCAAGCGTAACTGCTCGCTGATTTGGTTGTATGGACTGCTATACAAATCAGAAATACGAGTATGTACATCCAACACAGTATTAACAGCGCTCAGGAAATACTCGCGTGGGTTTGCATCATAATCCACAAAAGTTTGCGGCAATACGCGCTCGTTATCGCGACTAGAACAGTCCGTTAATACTTCGGATGGATTAATCACTTTATTGAGGCGATAGATGCCAGCCTCAACCGGAACCCAACCTAAAAGCTGAGTTAACCAACGAGGAGAAATAGTGGATAACTGGGGTACCGTCTTGGTTGCATTGGCTAATTGCCGTGCTGCTAAATCGCCTAATGCGGTTGGACTTTGAATAACTTCTGCCATAACTACTCCTTTAGTGGTTGATTAAAAACATTGAAATAAATTGATGAGGTCTAGTGACCCAGTGTTTGCGCTTGTGAAATATTGCTATCAGGCGGAACACTCCTGGTTAGCCAGACATTCCCGCCAATCGTTGATCTAGCGCCAATCGTGATGCGACCAAGCACCGTTGCACCCGCATAAATCACCACATCGTCTTCCAAAATGGGGTGTCGATCTGCGCCCTTAATAAGATTGCCTTCATCGTCTTCAGGAAAGCGCTTCGCCCCCAAAGTCACTGCTTGATAAAGCCTGACGTTCTTGCCCAAGATGGCTGTTTGACCAATGACTACGCCAGTTCCGTGATCGATAAAGAAACCTTCCCCAATCTTGGCGCCCGGGTGAATGTCGACGCCTGTTTTTGAATGCGCAATCTCAGAGATAAACCGCGCCAATAAAGGCGTCCCTAACTCATATAAGGCGTGAGCAATGCGGTAATGAATGGCTGCACTAACACCGGGGTAGCACAAGAGAATTTCAGAAACACTGGTTGCTGCCGGGTCACCACTCATGGCAGCACGGATATCACTCACAATTAATGCCCGTATTGCAGGAAGTTCAGATGCAAATTGAGTGGTCAGCTTTTCTGCTAGCGCATCAAATGTTGCCTCTTCCTCCAAATTGCTATTTGAAGAAAAATACAAACCGCGTCGAATTTGCTCCGATAAGGTGTTCAAAGCTACGCTCAAAACACTACCTACAAAGTAATCGATACTCTCATCCGTTAAATCGGATCTCCCATAATGAGTGGGAAATAAAGCAGCAAAAACACCCTTCAGTACCTCCTCTAAGGCCTCTCTTGATGGAAGCTCCCGCACTCTGCCAAGATGACGAATCTTATGGGTTTCCTCGCGAGATAACCGCAGTTGGGCAACCACCTGGGGGAGTTGGAATGAATGAGATACTGGACGATGACTAGACATAAATCATTTGGATATTGAATAAACAAATGAAATTTATGACTTAACTAGCAATAAGAGAACTAAGAATTACAGATAAGCTTTCCTGAATATGGATAGCATTTTTTCTTGTTTCCTTGTTGGCGTATTTAGTTCTACAGTGATGCCAAATTCACCATGACAAATACTCATACCCTCATCATTCCTGGTTATCGCGGTAGCGAGGATGCTCATTGGCAAAGTTGGATAGAAGCTCAAATTCCTGGATCCAAACGAATCTATCAGAATTGGGAGCAGCCCATTTTGTCGAACTGGGCTACCAATATTGGCCGTACATTAACTGATCTAGTTTCCCCTGCGTGGCTGCCTTGCTAGTATTTTGGCTGCCATCGAAAATCCTGAAAAGGTTGCTGGCCTCATGCTTGTAGCACCGGCAGATCCAGAGCGTTTTGATCAATCTGGCGTAAAACGCTGGCATGGAATTGGCGCGTCAGAAAGTATTCGCGCTCAAATTCCAGCGAATAGGCTTCCTGTTCCCAGCCTTCTCATTGCAAGCGATAACGATCCCTGGATGCAGGCTTCTAAAGCACAACTTTGGGGGAACTGCTGGGGCAGTTGCACCTTTACACTCAAAGACGCAGGCCATATCAATACCGCCTCTGGTTTTGGTCCATGGCCCGATGGCCTTAAACTATTTAACCACTTTAAACACTCTGTTCTAGAGTCTCAGGAAGAAAGCCAACGTATTGTTTTAAAAGACAATTCTTCTCTAATTCAATTTAACGATAACCAATCCACTTTTTCTTGCTTCTCAGCCTAAGGGTTTTTCTCTAAATTCTTTTCATCAAATGAAAGGAATTGGAATGAAACGCATTAGTTTATCAAAATTCGCAGCAATACTGTTTTTAGGGGTTGGACTAATTTCTTCAGCCTATGCTCAGCAAACGATCTTGAACGTCTCTTACGATCCCACTCGTGAGCTTTATCAAGATTACGACAAGGTGTTTACTGCCGATTGGAAAAAAACATCTGGCCAAGATATTTCTATCAAACAATCTCATGGGGGCTCAAGCAAACAAGCCCGCGCCGTACTTGATGGTTTAGATGCTGACGTGGTAACACTTGCCCTCGCTTACGATATTGATATCTTGGCGGAAAAAGGCTTAGTTGCTAAAGATTGGCAAAAGAAATTCAAAGATAACTCTTCACCATACACATCGACAATCGTCTTCTTGGTTCGCAAAGGCAATCCAAAAGGCATTAAGGATTGGAATGACCTCGCCAAACCAGGTATCGAAGTCATCACACCAAACCCTAAAACTTCTGGTGGCTGGCAGAAAGCCCAAAAAACCCACTTTAACGATGGCGGTGTTTTTGACGAAATAATTGTCAAATAAGCTTCAAAAGTAGTGTGATGAATTAAACCTAAACAGCCCAGACATTACCCTCTGGGCTGTTTTTTATGGATGTGAGCTCTTATATGCAATTTGCATATAAGTTAATGATCTTTTCTTGTTTCCCTTTTATAGGTCTAAACCCTAGACTCTCGGGATGTCTTCAGTAAAGAAAAATAGCATCTTCCCCGGTTTTGGCTTATCGCTTGGCTACACCATCACCTATCTATCCATCATTGTCTTAATTCCACTGTCTGCAGTGATTTTTAAGACAACGAGCCTTACTTTTAGCGAATTTATTAACGAAGTGACCGCCCCTAGAGTGACGGCCTCTTATCGCCTGAGCTTTGGTATGGCTTTACTGGCTGGATTTATTAATTCTATTTTTGGGCTGTTGCTTGCCTGGTCCTTAGTTCGCTATACCTTTATTGGCAAAAATTTAGTGGATGCCCTCGTGGATCTCCCTTTTGCACTGCCCACCGCTGTAACTGGTATTGCGCTAGCAGCCCTTTATTCAAAAAATGGTTGGATCGGGCAGTACATCGAACCGCTTGGCATCAAGATAGCCTTTACTCCATGGGGTGTATTGGTCGCATTGATATTTATTGGGGTTCCATTTGTAGTGAGAACAGCTCAGCCAATTCTTGAAGAAATTGAGATTGAGCTGGAAGAGGCCTCAGCAAGCCTAGGGGCCAGTCGCTGGCAAACCTTTACGAGAGTCGTTTTACCGATTCTGACTCCTGCACTATTAACTGGATTTGCCCTGGCGTTTGCCCGTGCAGTCGGAGAATATGGCTCGGTAATTTTTATTGCCGGAAACATTCCCATGGTTTCTGAAATCACGCCGCTGATGATCATTACCAAACTAGAACAGTATGACTATGCTGGTGCCACAGCGATTGCTTCGGTAATGCTTGCGATTTCTATGATTTTGCTTCTGGCAATCAATGGTTTGCAGGCTTGGACTGCAAAAAGAACCGGGAGGACTCGCTAATGAGCATAACCCGCTTTGAGCGCAGTAGCGCTACCCGTGATTCCGCAATCGTTAAATCGCTTGTTTTATTTCTGTCCTTGAGTTTTTTTGGCATCTTCTTATTGCTGCCGCTATTCTCAGTATTCGCAGAGGCCTTACATAAAGGATGGGTCTATTACTTCAACGCACTGACTGAGGCAGATACCTGGTCTGCCATTAAATTGACTTTGCTAGCGGCAGGAATTGCGGTTCCTTTAAATCTTGTATTTGGGGTAGCAGCTTCATGGGCAATCGCTAAATTTGATTTCAGAGGAAAACATCTCCTCATTACCCTGATTGATATTCCATTCTCAGTGTCACCCGTGATTGCAGGCCTAATCTTTGTGCTCGTCTTTGGAGCGCAAGGCTGGTTTGGTGGCTGGCTATCAGAGCATGACATCAAGATTATCTTTGCGGTTCCCGGAATTATCCTCGCAACGATCTTTGTAACCTTTCCATTTGTAGCACGTGAACTGATTCCGTTGATGGAAGCTCAAGGTCGGGAAGAAGAAGAGGCAGCAACGGTATTGGGTGCAAATGGTTGGCAAACTTTTTGGTATGTAACCCTTCCCAACATTAAATGGGGCCTCTTATATGGCGTCATTCTTTGTAATGCTCGCGCCATGGGTGAATTTGGAGCGGTATCGGTGGTATCCGGACATATCCGCGGCTATACCAACACTATTCCATTACAAGTAGAAATTCTCTACAACGAATACAACTATGTCGCTGCATTTGCAGTGGCCTCTTTACTCGCACTATTAGCCCTACTTACTTTAGCCGCCAAAACTTATGTTGAATGGCGCCTTAAATCCGAAACAAATGCCCCGCCCGCAATCGAAGGACCGTTATGAGTATTGAAGTCAGAAATATCAACAAAATATTTGGAAACTTTGTTGCGCTCAACAATGTTTCTTTGGATTTCCCTTCTGGTGAATTGGTTGCCCTTTTAGGCCCATCTGGTTGTGGTAAGACAACCCTATTACGTATTATTGCCGGCCTGGAAACACCAGATAGCGGCAATATTATTTTGGATGGAATTGATACATCAGCAACCCCAGTTCGCGATCGTCAAGTAGGCTTTGTTTTCCAGCATTACGCGCTATTCAAGCACATGACTGTTTTTGATAATGTTGCATTCGGGTTGCAAGTAAAAAGTCGTAAAGAGCGTCCAAGTAAAGAAGAAATCGCTGACAAAGTACATGAGTTACTGAAATTGGTTCAGCTCGATTGGCTGCATGATCGCTTCCCCGCACAACTCTCTGGTGGACAACGCCAGCGTATTGCTCTAGCAAGAGCGCTCGCTGTACAACCTAAGGTCCTTTTATTGGATGAGCCTTTTGGCGCATTAGATGCAAAAGTTCGCAAAGAATTACGTCGCTGGTTGCGCCAACTGCATGATGAGCTGCATATCACCTCTATTTTCGTCACCCACGATCAAGAAGAAGCGTTGGAAGTGGCGGATCGAGTAGTTCTCATGAATCAAGGCAATGTCGAACAAATTGGCAGCCCTGATGAGGTCTATGAAAGACCGGCAACGCCATTTGTCTATGGCTTCTTGGGCAATGTGAACTTATTTCATGGACGTGTTGAAGGTGAAGGTATACAGGTGGGTAATGACAAACTTGAGCACAATCATGCCAACAGTATTTCACAGGGAGCGCCAGTATTGGCTTTTGCGCGGCCTCATGAACTTGATATCGTTGTTGATAATGGCAGATCAGATGGCGTGCCAGCCAAAATTGATCGCATTCTTTCATTTGGCTTGAACTCACGAATTGAGCTCTCTGCACTATCTACTGATAGCGGTGAATACGCTCAGCAGTTTTATGGAGTAGAGCTGCCCAAATTAGAAGTGGCTAAACTCGGACTCACCGAAGGGCAGCAAGTTAGAATCATTCCCTCCCAACTGCGCGTGTTCGAAAAACCTACAAAGAATTAAGGCAATAGAGTCACTATGAATTTTCAACAACTTCGTATTATTCGTGAGACCGTTCGCCGCAACTTCAATTTGACTGAAGTGGGTAATGCTCTAGCCACTTCCCAGTCTGGGGTTAGTAAACACATCCTAGATTTGGAAGATGAACTCGGGGTCGAGCTCTTTGTTCGTCTTTGTTCGTAAAGGAAAACGCCTTCTCGGCCTTACCGAGCCTGGAAAAGAGCTCCTCACGATTGTTGAGCGCATCTTGCTTGACACCAAAAATATTAAGCAACTCGGTGCTCAATTTAGCCAAGCAGATAAAGGTCAACTCACTATTGCCACTACTCATACGCAAGCGCGTTATGTACTACCTAATGTGGTGAGTCAATTTAAGAAAAAGTTTCCGAATGTACATCTGGCCCTTCATCAAGGTAGTCCTCAAGAAATCGTAGAGCTATTGCTTGAGGGTCGTGCAGATATTGGTATCGCTACTGAGGCATTGGAAGGAATTCCTGAATTGGTCACCTTCCCCTATTACTCTTGGCATCACACCGTAGTAGTTCCAAAAGGTCATGCCCTCGAGAACAAGAAAAATCTGACGCTCGAAGATATTGCTGAATATCCAATCGTCACTTACCACGAAGGATTTACTGGAAGAAAATCGGTTGACGAAACTTTTGCTAAAGCAGGCATTACGCCAGATATCGTCATGTCAGCTCTGGATGCTGACGTGATCAAAACATATGTTGAACTTGGATTAGGAATCGGCATCATCGCTTCGATGGCCTACCAATCAGACCGTGATACCAAACTGAGTCTGCTCGATGTTGGCAATCTTTTTGAGAACAACACGACCCGCATTGCATTACGAAAAGGCTACTTTTTACGTGGTTTTGCCTATGAATTCATTGAGCTATGCTCGCCCAAATTAGATGAAGCCAAGGTCAAGGCAGCCCTTAAACCAGAAACCGACATCGATTTAGACTAAAAAAAGGTTTTAGGCCTCCAACATTCCTCATTTCCATTACTTTTAAGTATAAAAAGATGACTTATATATATTTGTAAGTAATAAGAATAGCCAATAAACTGCTGTGTCTGAGCAGGAAGCACCTTTTAGCATACCTCTCGGAGTACTTAAATAACACAGCAAATACCAACTTCTACCCTCGAAAAACCCACTTTTTGGTCTATCCCAGCAAGCACACTCACCCCAGAGGAGCTCGTCAAAAAAACAGCCGTTTTAGTTGAGCGCCTCGCTGAAATTACGAGACGCTTTTCAGACGTGCGCTTTGCAACGAGTTTGGCCGCAGAAGATATGGTGGTCACCGATGCCATCAAAAAAGCCAATGCCTAGGTTAAATTATTCACCTTAGCTACTGGTCGTCTTCATCAAGAAACCGTTGATATGGTCAAGACTACTGAAGATCGTTATGGTGTTTCGATCGAGAAAGTCTATCCGCAAGAAGCGGATGTACAAGCCTTCATTGATCAATACGGCATGAATGGCTTTTATGAAGGCGAAGAACCCAAGAAAGCTTGCTGTGGCGCACGTAAGATCAAACCTCTGAATGCAGCATTAATTGGTGCTGATGCGTGGATTACTGGTCAGCGACGTGAGCAATCCACCACTCGCACTGAACTAAATTTTGAAGAATTAGATGACGCTCGGGGCATCGCTAAATTCAATCCCTTGTTTGATTGGTCTGAAGAAGACATTTGGGCTTACATTAAACAAGAGAACGTTCCAATCCATCCCCTGCACCTGAAAGGCTACCCCAGCATTGGCTGTGAGCCTTGCACCCGTCAGGTCAAGAAGGGTGAGGATATTCGTGCTGGTCGCTGGTGGTGGTTACAAAGCGATAGCAAAGAGTGTGGATTGCACGTTAATCAATAATCAAATTCATTATTCAAACTTAGTAGAAATTATAAGCGACTTACAGAATGCAAGAACAAAAATTACTCGATGATCACTTAGATTGGCTAGAAGCCGAATCTATCTACATCATTCGCGAAGTGGTAGCACAGTGCTCTAATCCAGCTATGCTCTTCTCGGGCGGCAAAGACTCTATCGTGATGTTTCACCTCGCTCGTAAAGCGTTCCAGTTTGGCGATCGCCCTGTAAAACTACCATTCCCAATCTTGCACATTGATACTGGTCATAACTACCCAGAAGTGATTCAGTATCGTGATGAGGTCGTGAAAAATACCGGCGTAAAACTGATTGTTGGTCATGTTGAAGACTCCATCAAAAAAGGCACGGTGCGTTTGCGCAAAGAAACAGATTCTCGTAATGCTGCACAAGCTGTCACCCTACTTGAAACTATCGCTGAATATGAGTTTGACGCCCTAATGGGTGGCGCACGCCGCGACGAAGAAAAGGCGCGCGCTAAAGAGCGCATTTTCTCTTTCCGTGATGAGTTTGGCCAATGGGATCCTAAGGCACAACGCCCAGAGTTATGGAATCTCTATAACGCACGCATCGCCAAAGGTGAAAATATGCGCGTGTTCCCGATCTCCAACTGGACCGAGCTCGATATCTGGCAATACATTGCCCGTGAAAATTTAGCCCTGCCAAGCATTTACTACACCCACAAACGTGAAGTGGTGAAGAAGAATAATCTCTTGGTACCTGTGACCGACGTCACCCCTAAGGCAGCTGGTGATGTAAGTGAAATTCTGGATGTGCGCTTTCGTACCGTGGGCGATATCAGCTGTACCTGCCCCGTATTGAGCACTGCAGCTAACCCCCTGGACATCATTGCTGAGACCGCGATTACCGAAATCACTGAGCGTGGCGCAACTCGCATGGATGACCAAACCAATGAGGCCTCGATGGAGCGCCGTAAGAAAGAAGGTTACTTCTGATGACTACCAATCAAAATCACCAAAACGTTGTTCGATTCATTACTGCTGGTAGCGTAGATGACGGCAAGAGCACGCTCATCGGGCGTTTACTGTATGACACCAAATCGATTTTGGTCGATCAATTAGAGTCTCTCTCTAAAACAAAACATGCTCGCGTCACCTCTTCCGATGCTGGCGTGGACTTAGCCCTCCTGACTGACGGTCTTGAGGCTGAGCGTGAGCAAGGCATCACCATTGATGTAGCCTATCGCTACTTCTCAACACCTAAGCGTAAATTCATCGTTGCTGATGCGCCAGGTCATGAGCAGTACACCCGCAACCTCGTTACTGGCGCCTCACAGTCTGACGTAGCAGTCATCCTCGTCGATGCCACCCGGGTTGATCTCAGCACCACTCCAGCAACTTTACTGGCACAGACCAAGCGCCATGCTGCAATTGTTCATTTATTGGGATTACGTCATGTTGTGTTTGCTATCAACAAGATAGACTTATTTGAGTTTGATGAGAAGGTTTACAACACCATCAAATCCTCTATCGAAGATTTAGCTCAAAAGATTGGTTTACCAAAGCCAACCTTAATTCCCATCTCTGCTTTGTTAGGCGCCAACGTTGTTACCAACAGCAAAAATACTCCTTGGTATATGGGCCCCACCCTCCTTGAGTGGTTGGAAAGCTTAGATACCAGCCCAGAGTCCGAAAAACTCGCTCTGCGCTTCCCTGTTCAGTATGTGGCACGCCAAGATGGCAGCGCTTCTGATGACTTCCGTGGCTACCTTGGTGAGATTGAGTCTGGCAGTATTCGCAAAGGTCAAAAGATTAAGGTTCTACCAGGTGGCTCTGAAGCGACAGTTTCTAAGATCTATTTAGGCAACCGCTCAAGCAACAAACAAACCAATGGTAGCAATGCCGTTGACTCTGCCCAAACTGGTCAAGCTGTTGCTATTCAGTTAGCAGAAGATATTGATATCTCGCGTGGCTCACTGTTTATTAGTGCAGAAGATAGTAAGCCACCAGTGTTAAGCAAACAGCTTTCTGCTGATTTGTGCTGGCTAGATAGCGAACCACTCTCATTGACCCGCAAATATGCTCTGCGCCACACCAGCAATACTGTTGGCGCAAAGGTGAAGAACATTCAACAAGTATTAGATGTGCAAACCCTCTCACACGCCAGTGATGTGCATGCACTATCTACTAATGAAATTGGACGTGTAGACTTCATCTTGCAAAAGCCTATCGTTGCCGATCTATTTGATCAATCCCAACGTACTGGCGCATTTATTTTGATTGATGAAGCGACTAACCATACTGTTGCCGCAGGCATGATTCGTGAGGCTGTTGCGCAATAAAGTATATTTTATTATCCCACTTAGCAAAAAGCCTCGCAGTGCGAGGCTTTTTATTTTGTTATACGCTTTTATTTAAATTTGCGCTTGCTCAAACGCACTTAATGCATCGGCTGCATACATTAATGATGGCCCTCCGCCCATGTATGTCGCCATGCCCAAAGTTTCAATTACTTCTTGCCTGCTTGCGCCCAATCTAGCTAAGGCTTGAGTATGGAATCCAAGACAGCCGTCACAACGTGCTGCCACACCTAATGCAAGCGCAATCAGCTCTTTGGTCTTTTTATCCAATACCCCATCTTTGGTTGCTGCAGCTGCCAAATCTCCGAATCCCTTCATCATTTCCGGAGCTTCAGCTCTAAGCTTAGCAAGTGAGGTAGAGATATCCTTGGTAATTTGTTTGTAGTCTTTTGGCATTTAATACTCCATTTATTTGCAGCATCCGCCGCCGCCATAGTTTGAGCCAGTTCCACACGAACTATATCCAAGGATTGGATATAGGGGGCAAAATCTAAATAACCCAGTTGCAAGCGGAACTATCCCTATCCATCCCCACGCACCGACTACATTACTGGCTGCTAGACCCACCAAAACCAAGCCCACAACGATTCGTAAAATTCGATCGATACCACCAACATTGCATTTCATATACTTCCCCTTTTGATTATTTCTTACAAAACTGCTGATATAAAACTTCGATGACCGCTAATGCAGATTCGCTTCCCAGCGAGTAGTAAATCTGCTTACCTTCCCTGCGAGTTTTTACAAGCTTTGATACCCTTAGGCTTGTTAAATGTTGCGACAACATGGGCTGATGAATGTCGAGAATTTCTTCCAATTCACCAACACACTTTTCTCCTTGACTAATTTCACAAAGAAGCATTAATCGATCGCGATGATTGAGCACCTTCATCAGGCGGCATGCCGCATCTGCTGAGCTGCGCATTCTCTTAAGGTCAATTTTTTGCTCTTTAGTGGTCATAATCATTATGTATATTTACATTATGTAATTTAACATACTATTAACAAGAAATCAAACACCAAAAGAAAAAGCCACCCCGTGGGATGGCTTAAAAGAATACTTATGGAGGACTACTGAATGAACTACGACTTCATATTAGCCCCTAACTTTGCTTGCTCAATTTCGATATGCTTGTTTATCATGCTTACTGCACTAAATTGGTGCAATTAATGACCCTCTTTGGCGTGATTAATCGAGTATTTGGGGATTTCAATTACTAAATCTTGCCGAGCCAATATCGCCTGACAGGATAAACGGGACTGAGGATTCAGACCCCAAGCGCGATCGAGCATATCCTCTTCGTTCTCATCAGGTGGGTTAAGACTTTGATACCCCTCTTTAATAATCACATGGCAAGTAGTGCATGCACACACCATATCGCAAGCATGCTCAATCGGAATATCGTTCTCTAGCAAAGCCTCGCAAATCGAAGTGCCAGGTGCAGCTTCGACCACTGCTCCTTCGGGGCAATATTCACTATGGGGAAGTACAACGATTTGAGTCATAATTTTTTTGATTAATAGATTTTGATAAGAGATTAGATCTCTGCCACATTCTTACCCGACAACGCTTTCTGAATACTGCTATTCATCCGCCTTTGCGCAAATTCATCGGTTGCTTTAGCGGCATGATCGACTGCTTTACGCACTACCGCACTGTCTGTTTCTTCATTGAGTATCTTTTGCAAAGTCGCCATCTCTTGATCAATGAGAGCTTGTTCTTCTGCGTTTAGCAAGGCGCGATCACTATTTAAAGCAGTTTGCACGGCATCCAATAAACGTTGCGCATTAACCTGTTCTTCACGCAAAGATCTTGAGAGAAGATCTTCTTTTGCTGATGCAAATCCGTCTTGCAACATGCGGGTAATTTCTGCATCCGTCAAGCCATAGGATGGCTTGACGTCAATTGAGGCTTGCACACCAGAGCCTTGCTCTGTAGCACTCACTGAGAGTAAGCCATCTGCATCTACCTGAAAAGTGACACGAATACGCGCTGCACCCGCAGCCATTGCTGGAATTCCACGCAAATCAAATCGACCTAAAGAACGACAGTCTTGCACCAGTTCGCGCTCACCCTGCACCACCTGAATCGCTAAAGCAGTTTGACCATCTTTAAAGGTGGTAAAGTCCTGTGCCCTAGCAACCGGAATCGGTGTATTGCGAGGAATAATTTTTTCAACCAAGCCACCCATGGTTTCAATACCAAGAGATAGTGGGATAACGTCCAATAAGAGCCACTCATCATCCTTGCTTTGATTGCCAGCCAATAGGTCGGCTTGCATAGCGGCTCCAAGAGCAACTACTTGATCTGGATTTAAGTTATTCAGAGGCTGCGTACCAAATAGCTCGCTCACCGCACGCTGTACATTTGGCATACGAGTAGAGCCACCCACCATGACGACACCTTTAACATCCTCAGCCTTCAGGCCAGCATCACGCAAGGCTTTTTTGCAAGCCATTAGAGTCTTGGTCACCAAATTTTGAGTAATCTCAAAAAACTGCGCCTGACTTATTCCGACATTAACTACTGTGCCATCGGCTAGCGTCTCATGTACGCGCGCTAATGGGTTATGGCTTAACTGTTCTTTGACATGTTTGCAGGCCTGCAAAAGTGTGCGGTGATCATGGACAGATAGCGGAGGCAGCTTAGCTTGCTCAATCACCCAGCAATACAGGCGATGATCAAAGTCATCTCCGCCTAAGGCAGAGTCACCGCCAGTAGAAAGCACCTCAAAAACGCCCCTACTCATGCGCAAAATAGAGATATCGAAAGTACCGCCACCTAAATCGTAGACAGCATAGACGCCCTCAGAGGCGTTATCTAAACCATAGGCAATCGCTGCAGCAGTAGGCTCATTGAGTAAACGCAAGACTTCAATGCCCGCTAACTTGGCAGCATCTTTTGTTGCTTGACGCTGAGCATCATCAAAATAAGCTGGCACAGTAATAACGGCACCAACAATCTCATCATTGACCGAGTCTTCAGCAAGTTGACGCAGGCGCGCTAAAATTTCTGCAGAAACTTCAATCGGACTTTTGTCACCAGCAACCGTTCTGAGCTTGAGCATGCCGGGTTGATCGACAAAATCATAAGGAGCACTCTCGATGTGCTCGATATCAGTTAAGCCACGGCCCATATAACGTTTAACCGAGACAATCGTATTTTTTGGATCTATCACAACACTCTCAAGCGCCTCAAATCCAGCTTGAGTGCGCCCGTTGGGCAAGTAACGCACAACCGACGGCAACAACTCACGACCCTGTTCATCTGGCAATACCTTAGGTAATGCATCCTTCACAATGGCCACCAAAGAATTAGTGGTTCCCAAATCAATGCCGACAGCAATCCGTCGCTGATGCGGCGCAAGGGATTTACCAGGTTCAGAGATTTGTAATAAGGCCATAAGAAATAGAGTTTAGCTTGTGCTACCTAGATTAATTCAGCAATGGGTGTCGTCAAGCTCAACTGCAAACTTATCGATAAAGAGCAAACCACGAAGCAGCTCGGCTGCCCGTGTGTAATTTTTAGCGCCATCAATAGCCTGGGTAATTTCAATCATGGTTTCAGATTTTGACTCCTCAACCTCTTCCATCAAGGCTTCTAAGGCAGACAAATCTTCTGCTTGCTCATCAAGACTTTCGCGCCATTCCATTTGCTTCATTAGAAAAGCCGCTGGCATAGCAGTGTTGGTTTCGAGTTTGGCATCAACCCCATGAAGCTGACAAATATAGAGGCCGCGATCAATGGGATTCTTGAGTGTTTGAAACGCAGTATTAGCTAAAGTTGCCATTTGCATCGCAAGGCATTGCTCAGTTTCACTTCCCCGCGCATGACGATCCGGGTGAACTTCTTTCTGAATAGCCAGATAAGCCTGATCTAATGCAGGCAAATCGATATTGAATTGCTGTTGTATACCGAAAAATTTGAAGTAATCGTCAGACGCGGAAGGATTCACCACAACCACACTCGTCTTTTACGTTTGGATTTTGGAACTTGAAGCCTTCGTTCAAACCCTCGCGGACAAAATCTAATTGGGTACCATCCAAATAGGCCAAACTCTTAGGATCAACAAATACTTTTACGCCATTAGACTCAAATACTTGATCCTCAGCAGCAGGCTCATCAACATACTCCAATTGATAAGCCAATCCAGAGCAACCCGTTGTGCGCACACCCAAACGCAAACCGCAGCCCTTGCCGCGCTTTTCTAAATTGCGGTTGACGTGCTTTGCAGCTTTTTCGGTTAAGGTTATTGCCATATTGATTGCTTCCGTCTTTTATTTTGCAGGATGCTTTTCTTTATAGTCAGCAACCGCTGCTTTGATGGCATCTTCAGCCAGGATAGAGCAATGAATTTTGACTGGAGGCAAAGCCAACTCTTCTGCGATCAATGAGTTCTTAATCTCAAGCGCTTGATCCAAAGTCTTGCCCTTCACCCACTCAGTGACGAGGGAAGAAGAGGCAATCGCAGAGCCGCAGCCATAAGTCTTGAACTTAGCATCTTCAATAACGCCTTGATCATTGACGCGAATTTGCAACTTCATCACGTCGCCGCAAGCAGGCGCGCCAACCATGCCAGTACCAACACTGGTATCACCCTTTTCGAATGAACCTACGTTCCGGGGATTTTCATAGTGGTCGATTACTTTTTCACTGTATGCCATGGTATTTCCTCTTTAATCTTTCTCAATATCTTTTAGTGTGCAGCCCATTGAATCGTGCTCAAGTCGATTCCGTCTTTGTACATTTCCCATAATGGAGACAACTCACGCAACTTCGCAATCTTCTCTTTGACCAATTTGATCGTGAAATCCACTTCTTCTTCGGTAGTAAAGCGACCTAATGTGAAACGAATGGAGCTATGAGCCAATTCATCATTGCGACCTAAGGCGCGTAATACATAAGAAGGCTCTAAGGAAGCAGAAGTACATGCAGAACCAGAAGAGATCGCCAGACCATTGAGCGCCATCATCATCGATTCCCCTTCAACATAGTTGAAACTAATGTTCAGGTTATGAGGTACACGGTCATCCATATCGCCATTGACATAAACCTCTTCGATATCTTTCAGTCCAGCCAATAAACGATCGCGCAATGCGCGGATACGTTTATTTTCTTCCGCCATCTCAATGCGAGCAATACGAAAAGCCTCACCCATACCCACAATTTGATGAACCGCCAAAGCACCGGAACGCATACCGCGCTCATGGCCACCACCATGAATCTGCGCTTCAATACGAATACGGGGCTTACGACGCACAAACAAAGCGCCAATGCCTTTAGGGCCATAAGTCTTGTGAGCTGAAAAACTCATCAAATCAACTTTGATCTTCTCTAAATCAATTTCTACTTTTCCAGTAGCTTGCGCGGCATCCACATGAAAAATCACGCCACGAGAACGGCATAGCTCGCCAATCGCTAGAATATTCTGCACAACACCAATCTCATTATTGGCATACATCACAGAAGCCAAAATCGTACCGGGCTTCATAGCAGTCTCTAATTGCGCGAAATCAATTAAGCCGTTAGGCAAGACATCTAAGTAAGTCACTTCAAAACCTTCGCGCTCTAATTCGCGACAAGTATCTAAGGTGGCTTTGTGTTCCGTCTTCACAGTAATGATGTGGTTACCGCGCTCTTTATAGAAATGAGCGGCGCCTTTGAGCGCTAAATTGATGCTCTCAGTAGCGCCACTAGTAAACACAATCTCTCTTGGATCGGCATGTACCAATTGAGCCACTTCCGAACGCGCCCACTCGACAGCCTCTTCAGCAGCCCAGCCATAGGCGTGACTACGAGAAGCGGCATTGCCAAATTGCTCGCGCAAGTAAGGCAACATCTTATCGACCACACGAGGATCAATCGGCGTAGTAGCCGAATAGTCCATGTAGACCGGAAAGTGTTTAGGACTAAACATCGGAACCGGTTGTTGAGGAATGTCTTGTGGTGCGTTCATGGTTTATTTTGTAGTTATGTAGTGCTGCTGATTAGATCGCTTAACTCTGCCGCGCCAAATTGAAAACTGAATTAACTAATGGCGCTTTAGGAGCAACTTCTTTTTTAGCTGCAAGTGCTGGCGCTGTCTTTTCAGCTTTGACACTTTCAACTTTGACTTTCTTTTGGCGCATATCCTGAATCACAATTCCGCGCCCCTCTTGTTGCTGGACTAAATCTTTCAGTGTGACTGAACTGAGGTACTCAACCATCTTGGCATTGAGATTGCTCCAAAGATCATGAGTCATACAACGACCATGGCTTTCTTCCTCGCTATGACAGTTGCCCTTGCCGCCGCACTGAGTAGCATCTAGCGGCTCGTCAACCGCCACGATGATGTCAGCAACGCTCACTTCGGTAGAAGGACGAGCCAAGGTGTATCCGCCGCCTGGTCCACGTGTGCTCTCAACGATATTGAAGCGACGCAATTTGCCAAAGAGCTGCTCGAGATAAGAAAGGGAAATCTTCTGTCTTTGGCTAATGCCGGCTAAAGTTACAGGGCCATGCGTTTCACGCAGGGCTAAATCTATCATTGCGGTTACTGCAAAACGACCTTTGGTTGTAAGTCTCATATGTCACCTTGGTAATGGATTGTTATGGACAGCTAACAGTCGGGCGGGTAATACCCGACCATTCCGCTCAACTTTACCATAAGACCCAGCAAACTGCTCGGGAATTATCCCAAAAATCCCTCTTAACGGCCAGGAATTAAGTGGTCCTCAAACGGAGTCCCTAGACCTAGCGCCAAAGGCCATTTCCTTGACCTTGGTGAGTCGATCTCGGGTGCTGGCCGCCTTTTCAAACTCTAGATTCTTGGCTTCGGCATTCATCTGTTTTTCTAAACGCTTGATTTCATTAGCCAAATCCTTCTCGCTCATATCCTCATAGCGAGCCCGCTCTTGCTCAACCTGCATCTCCTGGCGCTTCTCTTTGATGTCATACACCCCATCAATAATGTCCTTAATGCGTTTTTGGACACCTTTGGGCTCAATACCATGGAGCTGATTAAAAGCAATCTGCTTGCTTCGACGCCTCTCAGTTTCACCCATGGCACGACGCATGGAATCCGTGACCCGGTCCGCATAGAGGATTGCTTTGCCATGTACGTTACGGGCAGCACGTCCGATCGTTTGAATCAAGGAGCGCTCAGAACGCAAGAAACCTTCTTTATCGGCATCCAAAATCGCTACTAAAGAGACTTCTGGAATATCTAAACCTTCACGTAATAAGTTGATACCCACTAGGACATCAAATACGCCCAAACGTAAATCACGCAAAATTTCAACACGCTCTACAGTATCAATATCAGAGTGCACGTAACGCACTTTCACGCCATTGTCAGAGAGGAAATCGGTTAACTGCTCTGCCATGCGTTTTGTTAATACTGTCACCAAAACGCGTTCACCCGCTTTGACTCGCTCATGAATCTGACTGAGCAAATCATCGACTTGGGTAGTGGCTGGCAATACCTCAATTTCCGGATCAACCAATCCTGTCGGACGAGCCACTTGCTCTACCACTTGACCTTGGTGTGTATTCTCATATTCAGCAGGTGTTGCAGAAACAAAAATGGTTTGACGCATCTTCGTTTCAAATTCCGTAAATTTCAGTGGTCGGTTATCCATCGCTGAAGGTAATCGGAAACCAAATTCCACCAAGGTATGTTTACGAGATTTGTCACCGTTGTACATGGCATTCAGCTGACCAATTAGCACGTGACTCTCATCCAAGAACATCAGGGCATCGTTGGGTAGATAATCCACCAAGGTAGGCGGGGCCTCCCCTGGAGCGGCGCCCGAGAGGTGACGGGAGTAGTTTTCAATTCCCTTACAAAAACCGAGCTCATTGAGCATTTCTAAATCGAAACGGGTGCGCTGTTCCAAGCGTTGCGCTTCTACCAACTTACCGTCTTTAACAATAACAAACTCGTCAAGTCGGGTGCGTAATTCTTCTTTAATTGTTTCAATTGCTTTGAGCACCGTTTCGCGTGGCGTGACATAGTGCGAACTCGGGTAAACCGTAAAGCGTGGAATCTTTTGGCGAATCTTTCCAGTAAGTGGATCAAAAAATTGCAAACTCTCCACTACATCATCAAATAATTCAACGCGAACTGCTAATTCATTATGCTCAGCGGGGAAAATATCAATGGTGTCACCACGCACACGAAATACCCCGCGCTTGAAATCCATTTCGTTGCGATCGTATTGCATCGCAATTAATCGCATCAAAATATCGCGCTGACTCATTTTGTCGCCCGGGCGCAATGTCATCACCATGCTGTGATAGTCGCCTGGATTGCCGATACCGTAAATCACTGAAACGGTCGCAACAATAATGACGTCACGACGCTCTAGCAAACTCTTGGTTGCAGACAAGCGCATCTGCTCGATGTGTTCATTAATCGAAGAATCTTTCTCAATAAAGAGATCGCGCTGAGGAACATAGGCCTCTGGCTGGTAATAGTCGTAGTAGCTAACAAAATACTCAACCGCGTTTTTGGGGAAAAACTCTCTAAATTCACTATATAACTGAGCTGCTAAGGTCTTGTTTGGGGCAAATATAATAGCCGGGCGCCCTGTTCTGGCAATCACATTGGCCATCGTGAAGGTCTTCCCGGAGCCCGTAACCCCTAGAAGGGTCTGAAAGGTCAGTCCATCCTCCACCCCCTCCACCAGGGCATCAATCGCCCCAGGCTGGTCCCCAGCGGGCGGAAAAGGCTGATACAGCTGATAAGGGGAGCCCGGGAAGCTCACAAACTTTGCTGGATCTAGGTCGTGCCCCACCTCGCCCAAGGGGTCAGCGATGGGCGTTTTTGGTACTTCTTTTGCTTCTGCTTTTGCAGCAATTTTGAGTGACTTAGGGGGCATCTCGGCTATCATTTTAACTGTGAGATTTATTCACAGAGAATTTTGTACAAACAATGATTTTGCCGTTTTTATTTAGAAATAGTTTGATCTAACTTCAAAAACAGACAATTAAGCTCAATTTAACGTCAATTAATCACAAAGCCACCCTTAATTCACTACTAACCACGATCCTCGACCCCAAATGACCCTGTTTGCCTCTGTTCAATTAGCCCCTAAAGACCCTATTTTTGGCCTCACCGAAGCCTTCGTTGCTGATCAACGCCCAGACAAGGTGAACTTAGGTGTTGGCGTTTACTACACAGATGAAGGCAAGGTGCCTTTACTGCAGGCAGTCATCAAAGCAGAAGAAGCGATCGTCGCAAAACATGCACCACGTAGCTACATCCCAATTGAAGGTCCAAACCCATACAACAGTGCAGTGCAAAACTTATTGTTCGGCGCAGACTCTTCACTGATTAAAGACGGTCGCGTAGTCACTGCCGAATGCTTAGGCGGTACTGGCGCCCTTCGTGTTGGCGCTGATTTTATTAAGCGCTTGAATCTCAATGCCCCTTGTGCCATCAGCAATCCCACCTGGGAAAACCATCGCGGCATTTTTGAATCTGCTGGCTTTGAAGTAATTGAGTACGCCTACTTTGACGGCAATACACGTGGCGTTGATTTTGATGGCATGGTGAAATCGCTGGAGTCTTTCCCAAAGAACACCACTGTTCTATTACACGCCTGCTGTCACAACCCAACTGGCGCCGACATTACTGAAGCGCAGTGGCGTCAAGTGATTGATATCTGCAAGAACAAAGGTCTGATTCCCTTCCTGGATATGGCTTACCAAGGCTTTGCTGCGGGCATTGAGCAAGATGGTATCGCGGTTCGCCTCTTTGCTGAGTCTGGCATGTCTTTCTTTGTATCAAGCTCTTTCTCGAAGTCATTCTCCTTATATGGTGAGCGTGTAGGAGCCCTCTCCATCGTGACCCAAAGCAAGGATGAATCTACTCGTGTGCTCTCACAACTTAAACACGTGATTCGTACAAACTATTCCAACCCACCCACTCATGGCGCCGCCATTGCTGCTGCTGTTTTGAATTCTCCTGAGTTACGCAAACTCTGGGAAGACGAGTTGGCACAGATGCGTGATCGTATCAAAGCAATGCGTCATGGTTTGGTAGAAAAATTAGCAGCTGCTGGCGTGAAGCAAGATTTTGCTTTTATTGAAAAACAACGCGGTATGTTTTCTTACTCCGGCTTAACTGCTGAACAAGTAGATCGTTTACAAAAAGAGGATGGCATTTATGCCCTCTCTACTGGCCGCATTTGCGTAGCTGCCCTCAATACCAAAAACATTGATAAGGTAGCCAAAGCCATCGCCCGCGTATTGGCTTAAAGAGCTCAATTAACGGCTTCATAGATTTTCAGGAGGTACCAATGCTCTATCAGTTACACGAATTCCAAAAGGCTTTACTTCAACCAATGAGCTCATGGGCTCGAGCTGCATCTGAGGCTTTTATTAATACCTCTAATCCAGCATCCAAGGTTCCTGGGCCAGAGCGTTTAGCTGCTAGCTATGAACTTCTCTATCGTCTTGGCAAAGACTATAAAAAGCCAGAATTTGGTATTCACTCAGTGATGGCGCACGGCAGTGAAGTTGCCATCCACGAAAGGGTTGCTGTAGCCAAGCCATTCTGCAACCTGGTTCGTTTCAAGCGATTTTCAGATGATGTTGAAACTATTATTAAGAAGCTAAAAGAAGATCCGGTGGTGCTCGTAGTTGCACCACTATCTGGCCATCACGCCACTTTATTACGCGACACAGTCCGCACGCTCTTACAAGATCATAAGGTCTACATCACTGATTGGGTCGATGCGCGCAATGTTCCAGTAAAGGAAGGTGAATTTGGTCTTGATGATTACGTTCACTATGTTCAAGAGTTTATTCGTCACATCGGTGCTGAAGATTTACATGTGATCTCCGTTTGCCAACCCACCGTTCCAACCTTGGGTGCTATCTCCTTAATGGCATCCGCTGGTGAAGCCACTCCTGCATCGATGATCATGATGGGTGGCCCAATCGATGCACGTAAATCTCCAACCGCCGTTAACAACCTGGCCGAACAAAAATCTCATGAGTGGTTTGAAAGCCGTGTGATTTATAAAGTACCGCCTACTTATCCAGGTGCCGGCCGTCGTGTATATCCAGGATTCTTGCAACACACCGGCTTTATTGCCATGAATCCGCAAAACCATTTGCAGTCTCACTGGGATTACTTCCAAAATCTAGTGAAGGGTGATGAACAAGATGCCGAGGCGCACATTCGTTTCTATGACGAATACAACGCGGTTTTGGATTTGGATGCGAAGTTCTATCTTGATACGATCAAAACTGTATTCCAAGACTATTCATTACCAAATGGTGCCTGGGAAGTTGCTGGCAAGCTAGTGAAACCGCAGGATATTAAAGAGACTGCCCTTTTGACTGTTGAAGGTGAATTGGATGATATCTCTGGAAGTGGACAGACACGCTCGGCTCATGGCCTATGTGTTGGTATTCCAAAAGATCATAAAGATCATTATGAAGTTGCGGGGGCTGGTCACTACGGCATATTTGCTGGACGTCGCTGGCGCGAAAAGGTTTACCCAAAAATTAAATCGTTTATTCGAGCTCACCAGCCCGTCCAAAGAAAAAATAAAGCGCGCTTACCAAAACTAGGCGCTGAGTAAAGCAAAGAAAATGAGAGACCTAGCGTCTCTCATTTAACTAGGAACTAGCCATTTCATGAAAATCCATCAGGCGAACGAACTTGCTGATCGCCTAGAAGATATTCTTCCGCAAACTCAATGTACTAAATGCGGGTATCCAGATTGCCGAGGATATGCACAGGCTTTAGCTAGTGGCGAAGCCCTTCCCAATCGCTGCCCGCCCGGCGGCGTAGAGGGAATCAAAAGGCTCAGCAAAATCCTGACTCCCATCTACCCCCAAGATGCCTTTGAGCTCAACCCCACGATTGATCCAGCATGCGGCCTTGAGCGCCCTCGGCCAGTAGCATTCATCGATCCACAAAAATGTATTGGATGCACACTCTGCATTCAAGCCTGTCCAGTAGATGCCATCGTAGGCGCCTCCAAGCAAATGCATGTAGTTCTGACTGAATGGTGCACGGGTTGCGATCTATGCATACCGCCATGCCCTGTTGACTGCATATCTATGATTGATGTCACTGGCAAGCAAACTGGCTGGAATGCGTGGACTTCTGAGTTAGCGAATGTAGCGCGAAGACGCTATCACGATCGCACTCAACGCCTAGATCGAGAGCAAAAAGATAATGATGAGCGCCTAGCCAAGAAAGCGGCCGCTAAATTAGCAGCTCTTAGCAACGCACCTCCCTCATCCAGTGAGGAAGAGGCAGAAAAAGAGCGTAAACGCGCCATCATTGCAGCTGCAATTGCAAGGGCACAACAAAAACAATGATGAATCTAGAAAAGCGATGTGCTTTTTTTGAGCAACTCAAGGCCAATAATCCCAAACCGGAAACTGAGCTTGAATACAGCTCCCCTTTTGAATTACTCATTGCAGTACTTTTATCGGCGCAAGCAACTGATGTATCAGTGAATAAAGGCACACGCAAACTATTCAAGGTTGCCAATACTCCCCAAGCCTTACTCGATCTTGGCGAGGAAGGTGTGCGACCCTTTATTCAACACATTGGACTTTTTAACTCCAAAGGCAAACATATCCAGGAAACTTGCCGTTTCCTACTTGAAAAACATGGTGGCCAAGTTCCCCAAACGAGAGAAGAGTTAGAGGCGCTGCCCGGTGTTGGCAGAAAAACTGCCAACGTTATCCTCAATACTGCATTTGGACAGCCCACGATTGCTGTTGATACTCACATCTTTCGCGTCTCCAATCGTACTGGGCTAGCTCCCGGTAAGGATGTATTAAAAGTGGAGGAGCAACTGCTCAAGCGAGTCCCCAAAGAATATCTTCATGATGCACACCACTGGCTCATCCTACACGGTAGATATACATGCAAAGCTCGCAATCCAGAATGTACGCAATGTATAGTTGAACCACTGTGTGGCTTCAAGCAAAAAACTGGCAAAGGAAAAGTTCGTGGCGATATTTAATCCAACCCGTGCAGAGGTGCGACGCTTTTTCTGTGACACCTGGAAGAAAAAAACCGAAAATCACATCCTAGATCCCATGGAGACCTTGGCTGGCGACTGGATGCAAGAGCACCCCGAATATCACGCTTTGCTTACTGATCCCGAAGGTGCGCTAGAGCAAGACTACACACCTGAGCGTGGCGAAACAAATCCATTCTTGCACTTGTCTATGCATCTATCGATTAGCGAGCAAATCTCGATCAACCAGCCACCAGGCATACAAGAGATCAGTGAAAAACTCACACAAAAAGTGGGCTCTCAACACGAAGCACAACATCTGATGATGGAGTGCTTAGGTCAGGTGATGTGGGAATCTCAAAGAGAGGGCAAGCCGCTTAATCCCGAGAATTATCTCGAGGCCCTCAATAGGCTCGTTTAAGTAAATATTTAAATAGGTTCAAAAAGATGGGTCTTTTGCCCATCTTGGGTTTCTTGAAAGACTACCTTCACCTTTTGCCCTACCCGAATCGAATCAAAATTGCAGTTCGCCAAATGGGTAAGTAGCGAGATGCCCTCTTGTAAACGAACATAAGCCATGGCAAACGGCACTTCTACGCCGCGGCGCATCACCGTATAAGAATAGATTTCTCCTACACCTTCAGATTTAACCCAAGTAGTATCCTCACTTCCACAATGCGGACAGATAGTTCGTGGGTAGTAATGCACTTCTTTACAAGAATAGCATTTCTTAAGCACTAGATGATTATTCTGAGCAGCCTCCCAGAAAGCTTTATTTTCTGGATTGCTGATTGGGCTTGGCAGACGATGCTCTGCATTCTCTTTATTCGTTTGACTCATTGCAATCTCCCCAAAATTAATACGGCTGCGCCATGTCTTGTTCCCAGTGCACCACCGATACCTGAGGCAAGCGCAAACTCCAGATTAGGCACCTGCACTGCTGGATGCGCTTGACCACGTAACTGTCTCACTGCTTCGATAACCTTCGTCATACCGCCGCGATTGGCAGGATGGTTGTTGCATAAACCACCACCGTCGGTGTTAAAGGCAAGTTTGCCTTTACCTGAAATGAGTTGGCCACCCTCTACAAACTTACCACCCTCACCTTTTTTACAAAAGCCTAGATCCTCAAGCTGAATTAGGACGGTGATAGTGAAGCTATCGTAGATAGAGGCATAACGAATTTGTTCAGGGGTGAGCTTAGCCTCTTTAAATGCTAATGGCGCAGCCCAAGCTAAACCAGAATAGGTCAAATCAACCTTACCGCCCATTTGACCTTTGGTCGTTTCGCCAGCACCCATCATGGTGACCACTGGTTTTTTTAAAGTCTTCGCAATATCTGGGTGTACCACCACCAGTGCACCACCGCTATCAGTAACCACACAGCAATCTGCACGATGCAAGGGATCGGCAATCATTGGGGAGTTCAATACATCCTCAACCGTTAATACCTCTTTGAGTGCAGCATTAGGATTGTGCTGGGCATGGTGAGAGGCGGCCACCTTGATCCATGCCAACTGTTCACTAGTTGTTCCAAATTCGTACATATGGCGCATCGCGCACATGGCATAGGTATTGAGTGGTGCTGGTGAGTACGGTTTTTCAAAAGCAAAGTCAGGAGCACTGGCATATTGACTACGCACTTGCGTACCACTAGAGCCTTCAGATTTTGGACGACCTGCCAAAGTAATTAAAGCCACTTTGCACTGCCCAGCAGCAATTGCGCGCGCTGCGTGATTCACATGAGTCAAATAGGATGATCCGCCAGTATCTGTTGAATCTAAATACTTCAACTTTTTTAAACCCAAGTAATCAGCCATCGATACAGGGCCCATGCCAGGAGCATCGCCTGCACAAAAGTAAGCATCAACATCATCCAAAGTCAGGCCAGCATCCAACAAGGCGCCACGCGCGACCTCTGCATGCAACTGAGCAACGGTATGGTTAGGCGCCACTCTTAAGGGGTGCTCATATATTCCAGCAATGCAAGCGTTAGAGCCAAATGACATAAATATTCCCTTTTGAAATATTGCACTACTAATAATTAATCGACTGTAATTTGGGATTGCGCAATGAGCTTACGCCATTTCTCAATTTCCGCTTTAATGAATTGAGAAAATTGTTCTGGTGTTCCTGGCATAGGATCTGCGCCTTGCGCAATGAGTTTATCTTTGAACTTAGGATCAGCCAAAATACTTTGTAATTCTTTATTCAATCGATTGCGAATATCTAAGGGCAAGTTTGCAGGCGCAACTAATCCATACCAAGTTGCCATGTCGTAACCAGGCAAGCCAGATTCAGCAATCGCTGGGATATTGGGTGCAGCGCTAGATCGTTTTGCGGTTGTCACACCAAGCGCTCTAAGATTTCCGGCTTTGACATGTGGCAAAGCGCTTGGCAGATTCGGAAAGCTCATATCTACCTGACCAGAAATCACATCAGGCAAGGCATTGCCTGTACCTTTGTAGGGAACATGAATCATGTCAATCTTGGCCATCTTCTCAAAGAGCACAGCTGAAAGATGCACAGAGGTACCGCTACCACTAGAAGCAAAGGTCAGTTTTCCGGGATTGGCTTTACCCGCAGCAATCAGCTCCTTAATAGATTTATAGGGCGAGTTCATTGGAACAATCAACATATTGGGAGCTGAAAATACGCCACCAATGGCCGTGAAATCTTTTACAGGATCGTATGGCAAGTTTTTGTACAAAGATGCATTGACCGCATGACCAATCGATGGGAAATACAAAACATAACCATCGGGGTTTGCACGCGACACATACTCTGCTGCTATGTTTCCGTTCGCACCAGCTTTATTTTCTACAACCACTGGCTGGCCTAGACGATTTGATAAACCCTCCGCCAAAGCCCGACCAACAGCATCAGCAGAGCCGCCAGGAGAAAATCCTACAATTAAATGGATAGGTTTGTTGGGGTATGAAGGTGATGCATCTGCAGCACCAACGGGACAAATCCCAAATCCCATGCCTATCCAAAAGGCAATGATTGGTAAAAGGCTTTTCAATTGCATCGATGGATACAAATTTATTTTTGGACCTGACGCATTGGTACGCCACTGAGCTCTACTAACTCATCAAAACTCATACCATCTACCCAATCAATTGCCACCAAACCATCCGGTGTTACAGCAATGGTTGCTAAATCTGTATAAATGCAATCCACCGCAGCTAATGCAGTCAATGGATAAGTACATTCATTCACTAGCTTAGATTCACCCGCCTTAGTCAGATGCTCCATCATGACAAAAAGCTTCTTGGCACCCAAGGCCAAATCCATGGCACCACCCACTGCCGGAATTGCTTTTGGATCGCCTGTACGCCAATTGGCAATATCACCCTTCACTGACACCTGAAATGCACCTAATACACAGATATCAATATGTCCACCTCGGATCATCACGAAAGAGTCAGCATGGTGGCAAAGCGATGCGCCAGGTAGCATAGTCACAGGCTGCTTGCCAGCATTGACGAGCTCTTCGTCAATCTCGTGTTCTTTGGCCAATGGGCCCATACCTAGCAAACCATTTTCGGAGTGCATCAAGATTTCTTTATCTGGAGGCAAGTAATTACAGATGGTCATTGGCTGACCAATTCCTAAATTCACGTGTGCTCCATCCGGAATGTTTTGCACAATCCGTTTGGCAATATCAGCCGTTGAGCGCTTTTGTACTTTAGTCAAATCAATCATGATTTCCCCTCCACCAGCACAACGCGCTTTACAAAAATGCCCGGGGTCACAATCGCCTCAGGATCCAAGGAACCCAACTCCACTACTTGATTGACCTGAGCAATCGTGCAACGAGCAGCGGTTGCCATAATCGGCCCAAAATTGCGGCCAGTACGATGATAGGTGAGATTACCCCAACGACCACCCTTGTCGGCTTTGATCAAGGCATAGTCAGCCTTAATCGCCGTCTCAAAAATATGATTGATGCCATCAATCACGCGAGTATCTTTTCCTTTGGCAAGCTCAGTGCCAAAACCGGTTGGCGTATAAAAACCGCCAATACCTGCTCCACCTGCGCGAATACGCTCGGCAAGAGTACCCTGGGGAACTAACTCCAGCTCAATCTTGCCGGCACGATATAAGTCATCAAAGGCACCCGATTCTGGTTGGCGTGGAAAAGAGCACACCACCTTACTCACTTGACCCCTGCCAATGAGCTTAGCAATACCAATGCCGGAGTTACCCGCATTATTGCTAATGATCGTTAAATTCTTTGCGCCCTGCTCTGCCAAAGCATCTAATAGATAAATTGGCAATCCTGCTCCACCAAAACCTGAAACCAATATGGTCGAGCCATCGGCAATATCCTGCACGGCTTGGGCCACGCTAGGAATGATTTTGTCTATCACTTCCGTCTCCGTCTATTTTTTATTATGGGCATTGCATTTCAGCTTTTTGCTGAATAAATACTAATTTAATGCATTTGAGAAATGGTGGCGCGAATTGCCGCAGGTAACTGCTCAGCCAGCGCCTTTCGTGCTTCCAACGAGACTTTAGGGGTCTCCTGTACTCTCACAGACCAGACCGATCCAGGGAAAAATGCATCATCCTTAAACCTAGGAATAATGTGCCAATGAATGTGCGGAACCATATTGCCTAAAGCAGCCAAATTAATCTTATCTGGATCCATGACCTGACGAATAGCCTCTTCAACAGCAAACACCAAAGACATGATGTGATCTCGCTCTCCATAGGTGAGATCAGACATTTCAGCAACATGAGGGTTCCAGATTACCCTACAAAAACCAGGTAGATCAGGATCATTCACCAAGACGACACGACAATAATCGCCGCGCCAGATCAAAACGCCTTCTTCAGGCTTGAGATCATCTTCACAAAGTACGCAATTAGTCATGGAAAGAATGTAAACGAAAACGGCATCTAAGTCACCCTTGTGGGGTAATTTAGATGCCGAGGCAGTATTGGTGCTTACTGCTACTACAAACTACTTAGGGATTCTTAATGGAACTGCTCTTCTTCAGTAGAACCAGTCAATGCAATAACTGAAGACTTACCACCTTGAATGACGGTTGTTACATCGTCAAAGTAACCGGTACCAACTTCTTGCTGGTGTGAAACGAAGGTGTAGCCACGATCACGTGCAGCAAATTCTGGCTCTTGAACTTTCTCAACGTAAGCAGTCATGCCGCGCTTAGAGTAGTCTTGCGCCAAGTCGTACATGTTGTACCACATTGAGTGAATACCAGCGAGAGTAATAAATTGATATTTGTAACCCATCGCGCCCAACTCACGCTGGAACTTAGCAATCGTTGCATCATCCAAGTTTTTCTTCCAGTTGAAAGATGGTGAGCAGTTGTAAGCCAACATCTTGCCTGGGAACTTCGCACGAATTGCTTCAGCAAATAGGCGCGCAAATTCAAGATCAGGTGTACCAGTTTCACACCAAACCATATCAGCGTAGGCTGCATAAACCAAACCACGTGAGATCGCTTGATCCAAGCCTTTACGGGTTTTGTAGAAGCCTTCAGGAGTACGCTCACCTGTCAAGAATGGCTTATCGTTTTCATCATAATCCGATGTCAACAAGTCAGCAGCCTCAGCATCAGTACGAGCCAAGATGATGGTTGGAACACCCATGACGTCAGCAGCTAAACGTGCAGAAATCAATTTTTGAACAGACTCGGTAGTTGGCAACAATACCTTGCCACCTAAGTGACCGCATTTCTTAACCGAAGATAATTGGTCTTCAAAGTGAACGCCAGCAGCACCTTGCTTGATTAATGCCTTGCTTAATTCAAATGCATTCAATACGCCACCAAAACCTGCTTCTGCATCAGCAACAATTGGAGCAAAGTACTGGATATAACCAGGATCGCCTGGGTTAATACCTTTTGCAGTTTGGATTTCATCTGCACGTTGGAAAGAGTTATTGATACGCTCTACCATCTTTGGAACTGAGTCCACTGGATACAAAGATTGATCTGGATACATTGCTGCATAAGAATTACCATCCGCAGCAACTTGCCAACCTGAGAGGTAAATCGCTTGAATACCAGCTTTAACCTGTTGCATTGCTTGACCGCCAGTCAAAGCACCCAAGCAGTTCACGTAAGCTTCGTTATTTACCAAATCCCAGAGACGCTCTGCGCCATGCTTAGCTAAAGTGTGCTCAATCTTTAATGAACCACGCAGACGTACAACATCTTCTGCTGTGTAACCACGAGTAATACCTTTCCAGCGTGGATTGGTATCCCAGTCTTTTTGTAGCGCTTCAATTTCTGCTTTGCGATCTGCCATGTTTTTCTCCCTAAGTTAAACAAGTACTTCAAAATTTGTGGGCCTTAAAGACCGTTTTGAGTCTTATGTCTTATATAAGAGTTTAGAGAGTTTAAAAAACCAGGCAAGGGGAAATAAAAAATTTCTTGAAATTATTTAATAGTTATATTTCAAATACTTAGAGATGTATTTTTGCAATATGGAATGACTATCCATCTCTCAAAATAAAACAAAGTACATCTTATTGCACTGCATTTTACGCAGTGTAATAACATTTCATATTATGAAAATTCTGTAGATTACCTAGACCGTTTTAGGGGTAGTGCTAGATGAAACCTTAAACACGGTCGGAATCACCATCAGTTGAAATACAGCAATACCCATAAAGAGCGCCTTCGGAAGGCCAGAATCCATAAAGAATCCAAAGATAAATGGCCCTACTGCAGCACCCAAGTCAATGCCGGAATAAACAATGCCATACACACGACCAGCCACCCCTTTAGGAGTTGCATTTTTTACTAAGAGATCTCGTGAAGGCGCTACTACGCCATAACCAAATCCAAGCCCAATAAATAAAACAGGGAGCCATGAATGAGAAATGATTCCCGTTGCGAGAAGTAAACAGGCAAGAATCGTTAATGATAGACAGCTAGACACAATGCGCTCTGGAGCTTGCAACTTAGCCGCTAAATATCCCCCAAATAAAACTCCTACTGCACTACCCAATGCTAATAGCGTAATAAAATAACTTCCCACTGCCAAAGGTGTTTGATAAATGCTAAAGAGAGCGCTAGGAGCAAAGGATTGCAAACTTGAAGTGGAGGCCATACTGAAGAAAAAGAAAACCCAGCATAACCATACTGCCGATAACTTTAGAAAAGCAAATGGACTCGTTTTTTGCGCACTCGAATGGCTATCTTGCGTATCCACTTGAGTCTGCTCATGACGCTCTTTTAAATCATCCACCAAGTAATACTTATAGAGCCAGAGAACCAATAGGATCAAAGCCTCCAGAGCAGCGGCTGACAAGAATGCAATACGCCAATCTGATACTTGCGCTATTGCCACCATAAATGCGGGCGCAGCAGCCCAGCCTAAATAACCTGTGACACCATGCATGGAGTAGGCATATGGCAAATTCGGTGCAGAGACTTTGTGATTGATGAGCGTGTAATCAACCGGATGAAAAATGCCGTTACCGCAACCTGCAATGACTGCGCCCAAGATCAACATGGGGTAACCGGTACTTTGAGAATATGTCAATGCAGCTATCGCTAATAAACCGACTCCAGCAAATAGCACAGGCCTGGCGCCAATATGGTCAACTAAAAATCCTGAGGAGGCTTGAACAAGGCAAGAGACCACAAAGAAGATTGACATCAGCAATCCTAACTCAGCATAGCTCAATGCAAAAGCATCTTTCAACCATGGAAACATGGAAGGAAGAATTAAATGAAAGAAATGTGAGCTGCCGTGAGCTAGGCTAATAAGACCAATAACCCGGACATCACTGGCACGCCTACTGAGCGCAACAGTCATGTACCGAGTTTACTGGCGCAGAGAAATCCCCGCAGAACGA
This sequence comes from Polynucleobacter necessarius, assembly GCF_900096765.1. Lineage (NCBI taxonomy): Bacteria > Pseudomonadati > Pseudomonadota > Betaproteobacteria > Burkholderiales > Burkholderiaceae > Polynucleobacter > Polynucleobacter necessarius. The sequence goes on along the minus strand of NZ_LT615228.1, from coordinate 125,104 downwards.
TTACTAGTGAACCTGACGAGTAAAGCTAAATTCACCTTTGTCATCCACATCTACTGGAACAACATCCTTAGGACCAAATTTACCCTCAAGAATCATCTTAGACACTGGGTTTTCAATATGCTGCTGAATTGCACGCTTGAGCGGCCTTGCGCCAAAGACTAGATCAAAACCAACCTCGGCAATCTTGCTTAATGCCGCATCACTCACTTCGAGTTGCATATCTACACGTGCCAAGCGATCTGACAAGTTTCTGAGCAGAATCTTCGCAATATTGGCAATATTGCCCTTATCCAAACCATGGAAGACTACGATCTCATCAATTCGGTTCAAGAACTCTGGACGGAAGTGATTCTTCAGCTCTTCAAATACAGCCTCTTTAATCTCAGCCTGTTTCTTATCAGCCATCGACTGAATGAGTTGAGACCCAATATTGCTAGTCATCACAATCACCGTGTTTTTAAAATCGACGGTGCGACCCTGACCATCAGTCAAACGACCATCATCCAATACTTGCAATAGAACGTTAAAGACATCTGGATGAGCTTTCTCAATCTCATCAAACAAAATTACGCTATAAGGATGACGACGCACTTGCTCAGTGAGATATCCACCCTCTTCATATCCAACATAGCCTGGAGGTGCACCAATCAGACGTGCAACACTATGCTTTTCCATGAACTCACTCATGTCGATACGAATCAAATGATCTTCGCTATCAAACAAAAAACCAGCCAGAGCTTTACATAGCTCGGTTTTACCAACGCCAGTAGGCCCGAGGAACAAGAAGGATCCATAGGGACGATTCTCCTCAGCCAAACCAGCGCGTGAGCGACGAATAGCATCGGATACCGCACGAATAGCCTCTTCTTGACCAACCACACGCTTGTGCAAGAGCTCTTCCATCTTGAGCAACTTGTCACGCTCGCCTTGCATCATTTTGGAAACTGGAATACCCGTTGCCCGAGAAACGACTTCAGCAATTTCTTCAGCGCCTACTTGGGTGCGTAAGAGTTTGTTCTTCACTACGCCATTTTTATCGCCCTTGGCTTCAGCTGCTGCTGCAGATTTAAGCTTAGCCTCCAACTCTGGTAATTTTCCATATTGCAGCTCAGCCACTTTTTCGAGCTTGCCTTCGCGCTGCAATTTAGAAATCTCGGCCTTGACCTTCTCAATCTCTTCTTTGATATTGGCGGCGCCCAATACAGCACCTTTTTCAGCCTTCCATATCTCTTCTAAGTCAGCATACTCAGCTCCGAGACGCTTAATCTCTTCTTCAATTAACCCGAGACGCTTCTGCGAGGCCTCATCTTTTTCCTTCTTGACTGCTTCACGCTCAATCTTGAGCTGAATCAAACGGCGATCGAGCTTATCCATTACTTCAGGCTTGGAATCAATTTCCATCCGAATACGTGAACCAGCCTCGTCAATTAAGTCGATAGCCTTATCTGGTAGGAAGCGATCGGTGATGTAGCGGTGAGAGAGTTCAGCCGCAGCCACAATAGCAGGGTCTGTAATTTCAATACCATGATGAAGCTCATAGCGCTCTTGCAAACCACGTAAGATGGCTATGGTTGCCTCAACGCTAGGCTCTTCAACCATGACTTTCTGAAAACGACGCTCAAGCGCAGGATCTTTTTCAATGTACTTGCGATATTCATCCAAAGTAGTTGCGCCAATGCAATGCAATTCGCCGCGAGCCAATGCAGGCTTGAGCATATTGCCAGCATCCATTGCGCCATCGCCTTTGCCGGCACCAACCATTGTATGAATCTCATCAATAAAGATAATGGTCTGGCCTTCATCTTTGGCGACATCGCTCAGTACAGCCTTTAAACGCTCTTCGAATTCGCCACGATACTTTGCGCCCGCTAAGAGTAAAGCCATATCCAATACCAAGACACGCTTGTCTTTGAGGGTTTCAGGAACCTCACCATTGACAATACGCTGAGCTAAGCCTTCCACAATGGCAGTCTTACCAACACCCGGCTCACCAATTAAGACTGGATTATTTTTGCCACGGCGCTGCAAGATCTGAATGGTGCGACGGATCTCATCGTCGCGTCCAATCACTGGGTCTAACTTGCCCATACGAGCACGCTCAGTTAAATCAACGGTGTATTTCTTGAGGGCCTCACGCTGACCCTCGGCATCTGCACTATTCACTGACTCTCCTCCGCGAACTAAATCAATAGCCGCCTCTAACGATTTTCGATTTAAACCATTTTCACGCGCTACTTTGCCAAGCTCGCCCTTGTCATCGGCTGCAACTAATAAGAAAAGTTCACCAGCAATGAACTGATCATTCCGTTTATTGGCCTCTTTTTCACATAAGTTCAGCCAATTACTTAAGTCACGGCCAACCTGAACCTCACCGCTGGTGCCTTGAACCTCAGGGAGATTATTAATAATCTTTTCAACACCCTTCTCTAAACCAGCGACATTGACGCCTGCACGAGTTAAAAGACTTTTTGCTGCGCCATCAGAATCACGCAACATTGCCAACATTACATGGGCTGGCTCGATGTATTGGTTATCTTTGACTAAAGCAATACTCTGTGCCTCGCTCAAAGCCTCTTGAAACTTGGTGGTTAATTTATCTATTCTCATTTTTATGCCTCATATGCCTCCTCATATGCCTCACTCAATTTCGCGTATTTCTATCTATAGTAAGGGCAATATTGCCAATTTCAAGGCTTTCTGAGCCCCTTTTTAACCCTAATTCAACCTATTTTGACCTGGCTTGTTTACCTTCTTGAATGCTCTGATGGCAGCTACTATGCTGGAATCACCAACCGTCTAGAGCATCGCTTGGAAGCCCACAACTCAGGGCAAGGCGCCCGCTACACCAGGGCTCGCAGGCCTGTCATACTTTTAGCAACCCAAGAGCATCCCGATCGATCTGAAGCTTCAAAAGCCGAGGCCAAACTAAAGCAACTGCCTAGATCAAAAAAGTTGAGTTTTTTTCAATCCTAATTTCCCTTAAATAAAAACCACCCCGCGGGGTGGTTAAATATCAGAACAGATCAGAGCAGTCTACGCTTTAGAAATTAATCGTTGCTGAAAGCTGTGGGCCTGCATTGGTATAGTTAGTGGTACCTGTATTGCTGTTTAAATGGAAACCCATCGCTCTATAGGCCAGAGTAACATCACCCCAAGAAAATGCATCACCAACGCCTAATAACGCTTGCCATGTACCGTTATTAGGGCCTGGTCCCTTACCCACGTCTGCATAAAACGGGATAAACCAAGAGCTATCCATAATACGAGCCCGCCCCTTAAAACCTACTACAGGATTGGTGGTTTGAGACACAGAGGAAGGATTGCCACCGACTGCAAGTTTGCGACCATCAGGAGTTGTTACTACATGCCCATCATGGTCAAGCTGAGTACTATTTGAGAGTGAGGTTGTTGAGGAGATGTATCTCGCTCCTAACAAGCCGTCTAAATATAGAGAGGGTGAGTTATAGGCTGTATACGTTGCTGCAGCAGTAAACATTGTTTGCTTCATAGTAACGTTTTGGGAAGCATACAGAACATTATCCTTGCCAAAAATCGGACGGCTTTCACCATAACTTCCACTAGACTGCCAATAAACCAAGTCAGCCAATACACCCCAATTTCCTTTGTGAGTCTCTAAAGTAAACATGGCCATCGGACCGGCACTGTTGATGTTATCGCTAATTGAGCTTACTGTTGATTTAGAGAGTTCGCGCTTATTATCAGTAACCGTTACCCAGGTAGCCGGTGCCCAGGCATTAATCGAAGCAGAAAAACGCCAATCATCACCTACTTTCGGCATGGGGTTGACAGCACTCTGAGCAAAAGCATGCAAAGATAAAACAGAAAGGCTCGTGAATGCGAGTAATTTTTTAAAGGCAATCATGGAAAAATCCTAATATGAAATAAATTATTATTAGTTATATTAAAACGCATCCTTTAGGCGCTCTAGAGCAAATATCTCTCGCAGATGAAGCATTTGGTAATCAACTCGCTCTTTGAGTAATCCAGTAACGGTCTCATCCGGATTATTGGAGAAATTTCTCATGACGTCAGATTTGAGACTATAAATTGGCCAATGAGCTTGTCCGCCAACATTGGGGTTTCCGGTCTTTGCGAATGCCGTCCAACTTGCGGACATTTTTTCAGATAGAGCTTGATCTTGAGGATTGTTCTTATCTGTAATGGGATACCAGTATTTAGACCAAATCCCTTTTTTCTTCAGGTCAGCTGTGGCTTTCTCAATCAGAGCGCACTGCTCCGCTCCAGACTCCACTTTCTTGGGGGCCTGTGGCATCAGACCATAACTACCAAAAACATAACTGATCTCAAATGTATGTGGCACACCTGGATAGGCGGGTCTAATGTTAGGTGTTAGGTAATCAAAATAATAGGCATAGCCAGGCGCCACACCATTCATGCTGTCGGCCAGAAGTTTTGTGCTGCCTCGATAGAGCATGTCACCCATGAGATCGGAAGACAAAATGCATTGATCTTTGACGTTCGCATAAAGTGTTTGAATGATTTTGGGATCTTCGTGTAATTTTTTTAGAAAATCATTTAGATTGGCAGGCTGTCCTGGAACTAAAAAGCTTGAATCCCAGGAGTTGGTACCAATCATAAATGGAACCTTAGCTTGTTTGCCCGCGGCAAATAATGGAATAGGATCGCCTTTGATAATTTGTCCATCAATAAATGGTCCGCCAAAACTCACCCTGCTCAAAATTTGCTGCAGTCAAGACTAGCTTTTTAGCTGGCATGTTTCGCATTTCTGCCAGACTCTTGGCGCCAACGGCGGCCATATATTTAGCATCGATATCAGTTTCTGAATCCATGCCAAGACGTTTCTCAGTCATACCTCGTAGCGGACTTTGTTGAGCACTTTCCGCAATCGCTCGATGAAATAAGCCTCTTGCGGCATCAGAAACCATTAACCAAGTAACACTTCTACCCCCGGCTGACTCTCCAAAGATCGTGACATTATTGGGATCACCACCAAAAGCAGCAATATTCTTTTTGACCCACTGGAGGACTGCAATTTGATCCATCGTGCCATAGTTACTGACTGGTTCACCCGTGGCCTTTGCTTCTGCGATGAGTTCTTTGGGAGCAAAAAAACCAAATGTACCTAAGCGGTAATCAAAGGTCACCACAATCACGCCATTTTTTACCAAATTAATTGGCGTAAATTGCGCATCTCTTGCGCCATCGACCAGCAAGCCCCCTCCATGAATCCACACCATAACTGGCAAATCTTTACCAAGCTTTTGTGGTGTAAAAACATTAAGTTTTAAGCAGTCTTCATTGCCAGGCAAAGCTAAGCCAGCGCTTAAATTCTTAACGAAGGATTGCGGGCAGGCATCGCCAAATTTGCTAGCATCGCGCGTGCCTCTCCAAGTCAACGCTGGTTGGGGCGGCCTCCAACGCAGCGACCCTACAGGAGAAGGAGAAGCAGCGTAAGGAATATTTTTGAATGCCTGCATATTATACTCAACAACACCTTGCAAGCGACCTGTCTCGACTTCCACTATTGGACCATCAGTGGCAGCGGTTACGGTGAAACTAAACACACATAGTAAGCATGAAATTAATTTTTTCATCTCTACTCTTTCCTTAAATTGGATAAAACCTATTTTTCCCAGCGAGCTATTGCAGCTTCGTCAGTAACGCGAGCATCCACCCAACGAGCTCCATCTGGGATGTCTTCTTTCTTCCAAAAGGGGGCTGCAGTTTTGAGGTAATCCATAATGTATTCACAAGCAGTAAATGCTTCACCGCGATGCGCGCTCGTTACAGCAACTAGAACAATTTGGTCTTCTGGCTGCAATGGACCAACCCGATGAATCACAAGAGTTTGATAAATATTCCAACGAGACTTTGTCTTGGCGATGATTTCCTCAAGGGATTTTTCAGTCATGCCAGGGTAATGTTCCAGTGTCATCCCTCTGACTGGGCTACCGTCATTCATATCGCGCACGGTACCTAAAAAAGTCACTACTGCACCAACTCGCGGATCATCTTTACGTAATGCCGCAATTTCTGCGCTGATATCAAAATCCTCTTCCTGAATCCGAATGGAGGAATTGCCCACCTTAACCCCCTGTGACTGGCGGAAAGAAAGCAACCTCAGCCCCATCCTGCAAGGGAGTGCTCTCAGGAACCATATGTTGATGCAGAGCACAACGCAGCGCTTTACCCTGGGCCAGCGCTTGCGCCCATACACCGCCACGCTGTGCCAGCAGCACTCTTAAGTCCGCAATGGTTTTTACCGTCGGAGGAATCTCAATCACCTCTTGAGAAGTGCCCAGGGTCTCACGCAATGAAGCAAAAAATCGCAATTCAAGTTTCATGGATCAATCGTAAACCGATTATTTGAGCAATGCATCAAAAGGGATATATTTCACTAAGTCACCTGCTTTGATAGGTTGATTTGGTGGACAATCTACCAAACCATCACCCCAAGAAGCGCTAGTTAACACGCCAGAGCTTTGATTGGGAAACAAATCTAAGCCGCCCTGCGCGTTCATCTTGACGCGTAAAAATTCATTACGACGATCCGCTTTTAACCAATCAAAATCTGCACGCATCCAATAAGACTGCAGCAACTTTTCTTCGCGACCCTGCAGCTTGAGAATAAATGGACGCACAAATAACAAGAAAGTAACAAAACTAGAGGCAGGGTTGCCAGGCAAACCAATGAACCAGGCCTCACCATCGGCGGGGCTTTCGGACTTACGAACCGCACCAAATGCTAAAGGCTTACCCGGCTTAATAGCGATCTGCCATAAATCCAGCCTTCCTTCGGCAGTCACCGCGGGTTTAATGTGATCTTCTTCTCCAACCGAAACTCCACCAGAGGTAATAATCAAGTCATGATCTTTGCTGGCTTTGCGCAGTGCCTGTCTTGTTGCATCAAGACGATCGGGAACAATACCTAAATCGGTAGCATCACAACCCAAGGATCGCAGACATGCCAATAAAGTATCGCGATTGGAGTTGTAGATACCGCCTGGTTTTAGTGGCTCTCCCGGCAGAGCAAGTTCATCGCCGGTAAAAAATGCGGCAACCTTCACGCGGCGTTTAACTTGTAAATGCGTCAATCCCGCTGAAGCGGCAACGCCTAGCTCTTGCGGGCGCAAAAATGCACCCGCTAATAGCGCAGGTTTATTAGCATTTAGATCCTCACCCTTGCGACGAATCCACTGCCCCTGAGAGGGCGCGATATTGACCTGCACTTGATCAACACTACCTTCAGGGATTGAGCAGTCTTCTTGCATGACAACCGCATCAGCACCTGGAGGAATAGGGGCACCGGTAAATATTCTGGCGGCAGTTCCTGGCTCCAATGTAGTGCCTACCGAACCAGCTGGAATACGTTGAGCAATCCTCAGTACACTTCCGGGAGTTTGCGTATCGGCTGTACGTACCGCGTAACCATCCATCGAGGTGTTGTCCAGCGGAGGGACATCAACCAAACTATTTACGCTTTGCGCAAGAACCCGACCGAGAGCTTCTTGCATAGTGACTTTCTCACTCTCATTCACGGGCAGAGCGTGACCCAGCAAATGATCCAAGGCCTGCTGTGTGGTCAACATCGGTGGCTTAGTCATAGCGCTTTGTGTTAGCGAGTAATTGCTACTAGGATTAGTTAAGGTGTGCAGTAATAAATGTCTTCACTTGATTTACATCAGCGTCAATATTTTCTACACGTTGTGGCTTGGATTTAATGTCTTTAAATGCTGGAGGGCATTCAGCAGGACGCCCTAAAGCTTCCTGAATGGTTTCCTCAAACTTAATTGGCAGCGCAGTTTCTAATACCAACATCGGAATGCCAGCTTGTAAGTGTTCGCGAGCTACTTTCACACCATCGGCAGTATGAGTATCAATCATCACGCCATACTTGCTATCAATATCACGAATAGTATCTAGGCGATTAGCATGAGTGCTGCGACCCGATTGGAAGCCATACTTACCCAATTCTTTAAATACAGCCTCTTGAGAGATATCAAAGCCACCAGCTTGATCTACTTGCTTGAACATTTCAGCTGTGGCTTTGCCATCCTGACCCATAAAATCAAATACAAAACGCTCAAAGTTACTTGTCTTGGAGATATCCATAGAAGGACTAGAGGTATGCAAAGTCTCAGCAGACTTACGAGCACGATATACGCCTGTGCGGAAGAATTCATCCAGCACATCGTTTTCATTCGTAGCAACAATCAGGCGTGCAATAGGCAAACCCATCATGCGAGCAATATGGCCAGCGCAAACGTTACCGAAGTTACCAGATGGTACCGTGAAAGACACTTTTTCATTACTTGATTTTGTTGCCAATAAGTAACCTTGGAAATAGTACACCACCTGGGCAACTACGCGACCCCAGTTAATCGAGTTCACTGTGCCAATTTGATTTTGGGCTTTAAAGGCGTGATCATTACTCACTGCCTTCACAATATCTTGGCAATCATCAAAGACGCCAGCTACCGCCAAGTTAAAAATATTGGGGTCTTGCAAAGAGTACATCTGCGCAGATTGAAAAGCACTCATCTTGCCACGTGGCGAAAGCATAAATACCTTCACACCCTCTTTGCCGCGCATCGCATATTCTGCAGCGCTACCAGTATCACCAGAAGTCGCGCCCAATATATTCAGTTTTTGACCTGCACGCTTGAGGGCGTATTCAAACAGATTACCCAGCAATTGCATGGCCATATCCTTAAAAGCCAATGTTGGGCCATTTGAAAGGCTTAACAAACCAATACGTGTGCCCTGCTCTTCACCGAGCCAATGCAATGGAGTGATGTCTTTAGCGTTATCTTGTGGGCGCCCATTGCAATAGACTTGCTCGGTATAGGTCTTACGTAAGAGCGCCCGCAAATCTGCCTCGGGAATATCGTCACAATACAAATTCAATACTTCATAAGCCAAGTCTGCATAAGACAAGCCACGCCAAGAGTCTAGTTGCGCTGCACTCACTTGAGGATAGTGCGTTGGCAAGTATAAGCCGCCATCCGGGGCCAATCCACCCAAAAGAATTTCCAAGAAAGATTGTTGTGGGCTATTGCCGCGAGTTGATTGGTAACGCATCGATAAAATTAAGACAGGTTTTCTAAGCGGATCTTGACTACTTCACCAGCAACGGTTTTAAGATTCTGAATCTCTTTGATTGCAGCTAGCATATTCTTCTCTTCGGTCTCGTGTGTTAAAGCAACCAAATCGGTTTGACTTTCGCCCTCGTCAGCCTCTTTTTGCAAGAGTGCATCGATTGATACACCGTGAGATGCCAAGATCCTAGTAATGTCAGCTAACACGCCAGCTTGATCTGCAACGCGCATACGCAAATAGTAGCTGGTGGTAATTTCACCGATCGGCAATACTGGCGTATCGTGAACAGCGTCAGGCTGGAAAGCCAAATACGGTACGCGATGCTCAGCATCGGCACTCAATAGGCGAGTGATATCCACCAAGTCTGCGATCACAGCGGAGGCTGTTGGCTCAGCGCCAGCACCCTTGCCGTAGTAGAGGGTTTTACCAACTGCATCACCAAAAACTTGTACTGCATTCATCGCGCCTTCAACATTAGCAATCAAACGCTTAGAAGGAATTAAAGTCGGATGCACACGAAGCTCAACCCCAGTTGGCGTTTTCTTGGCGATACCAAGTAACTTGATGCGATAGCCCAACTGCTCTGCATAACGAATATCGATTGCAGCCAGCTTGGTAATACCTTCAACGTGTGCTTTTTCAAATTGCATCGGAATACCAAACGCAATCGCACTCATGATGGTTGCTTTATGCGCCGCATCAACACCTTCAATATCAAAGGTAGGATCTGCTTCTGCGTAACCTAAGCGCTGCGCTTCTTTCAAAACGGTTTCAAAGTCCAAGCCCTTGTCACGCATCTCCGACAGAATAAAGTTGGTTGTGCCATTGATAATGCCGGCAATCCATTCAATACGATTGGCAGTCAAGCCTTCGCGTAATGCCTTAATGATTGGAATTCCGCCAGCAACTGCGGCCTCAAAAGCAACCATGACGCCTTTAGCATGCGCAGCCTTAAAGATTTCGTTGCCGTGTACAGCAATTAAGGCCTTATTAGCAGTAACCACATGTTTACCTGCTGCAATGGCCTCCAATACCAAATCTTTAGCAATGCCGTAGCCACCAATGAGCTCAACCACGATATCAATCTCTGGATTGCCAATCACAGCGCGTGCATCGCTAACAATTTGCGCACGATCTTTGACCAATTCCTTAGCGCGATCCACATTCAGATCGGCAACCGTATTAATTCGGATACCACGACCAGCACGACGAGTAATTTCATCTTGGTTGCGCTCGAGAACAGTGAATACGCCACCACCAACGGTGCCAATACCTAATAGACCAACTTGAATCGGTTTCATGATGCCTTTGCTGCAGTTGAGGAAGCCTTTCGGCCATGCTTATTGCGATAACGCTCAAGGAAACGTGCGAGACGGCCAATGGCCTCCCTGAGCACATCTTCATGAGGCAAGAACACTACACGGAAATGATCAGGTTTACCCCAATTAAAACCAGAACCCTGCACTAGCAATACTTTTTCTTCTTTTAAGAGATCTGCAACAAATTGCTGATCATCTTCAATTGGATAGACTTCAGGATCTAATCTTGGAAAAAGATACAAAGCTGATTTGGGTTTGACACAAGTCACACCAGGAATATCAGTAATCAATTTCCAAGCAAGCTCTCGCTGTTTTGCTAAGCGGCCACCTTCACCAACTAAATCATTAATGCTTTGATAACCACCTAAAGCAGTCTGAATTGCATACTGTCCTGGCACGTTGGCGCATAAGCGCATTGAGGCCAACATATTGAGGCCTTCAATATAGTCACGCACCATCTCCTTATCGCCCGAAACCACCATCCAGCCTGCCCGGTAGCCGCATGAGCGGTAATTTTTTGACAGGCCATTGAAGGTAATAATGACGACATCATTAGAGAGAGACGCTAGAGAAATATGTTTTTCACCGTCGTACAACATCTTGTCGTAAATCTCATCAGCAAACAATATCAATCCATGTTCGCGCGCAATCTGCGTCAACTCCAACAACACCTCTTTGGAATAGATCGCACCAGTAGGATTGTTTGGATTAATCACCACAATCGCTTTTGTGCGTGGTGTAATTTTTTTTACGAAGATCATTGAGATCTGGCGCCCAATCTTTAGATTCATCACAAAGATAGTGCACTGGTGTACCGCTAGATAAACTGACTGCAGCTGTCCACAAAGGATAGTCTGGTGTTGGAACCAATACTTCATCACCGTCATTGAGCAATGCATTCATCGAAAGCACGATCAATTCCGATACACCGTTTCCGGTGTACACATCATTTAGAGTTACACCTTGAATGCCTTTTTCTTGGCAGTACTGCATGATGGCTTTACGAGCAGAAAAAATGCCCTTGGAATCAGAATAAGCGGAAGCATTGCTTAAATATTACGGATCATGTCCAACTGAATTTCTTCAGGCGGATCAAATCCGAAGACCTCGACGTTTCCGATGTTTAATTTAATGATTTTGTGACCTTCTTCCTCCATGCGCTGAGCTAACTCGAGCACTGGCCCACGAATGTCGTAACAAACGTCATTGAGTTTTTGGGACTTGAGGATGGGTTTCACAATAAATTAAAGGATAAGTTCTTGAAATCTTGGAAAAAACAGCTAGCTATAATCCACATAATTATGACAGAGAGTCCACTTGAAGCTTCAATCTGACCCCCATTCTGGAGCCAATACGATCACTGGCTACGGGGATGGCTATGTGGAAATCAACCAGAACCCATATGCCCACGCCGTCCTGCTGAGCTCTGATGGAGCTATTTCTAAGTGGCCAGTGAAGTCGTTTGAGGATCTAGAGCTATCCCATTTCGCTCAAATGGTTGATCTCAAGCCTGAACTCATCCTCATTGGCACCGGAAGTCGTCAACGCTTTCCTAGGCCAGAGCTCTTAAAAGCCCTCATTGAGGCCAAAATTGGCTTTGAAATCATGGATTCTCAGGCTGCCTGCAGAACCTACAACATTTTGGTTGGCGAAGGACGTCAAGTCCTCTTGGCTCTCATCGTGGAGCCCACTTAATGCAGTTTGGCCAAATCCGACAATCATCCGCCCTGCACCCAGGCAAGATTTTGCTGCTGGCACTCATTTATGGCTTGCTCTGGTTCGGCACACTCAATTACCGTCACCTCATTCCTTCGGACGAGGGGCGCTACGCGGAGATGGCCAGAGAAATGCTGGTTACGGGTGATTGGATTACACCTCACTACAACGGCTATCAGTATTTTGAAAAACCACCACTACAAATTTGGGCAACTGCAGCAGCTTTTCAAGCCTTCGGAATCGGTGAGTGGCAAGCAAGACTTTGGACCGCACTTACAGGCTTTCTGACTATTTTGGCCGTTGGATTTACTGGGGCCAAGATATTTAACGCAAGAGCAGGTTGGTTAGCGGCAGTTGTTCTAGCCTCTAGCCCCATGTGGATTATTAGTGGACATGTCAATTCTTTAGACATGGGCTTGTCTGCATTTTTAGTCGCAGCACTATGTAGCCTCCTCGTTGCACAAACCTCCACCCAAAGTAGCGGCACTCGCCTCTGGATGTGGCTTTGCTGGGCCTGCATGGGCTTGGCCACCTTATCAAAAGGGGTCATTGGCGCAGCTATTCCAGCAATGGTTTTAATTGCTTACTCGATCAGTAGATGGGACTGGAAAATTTGGACTCGCTTGCACATCATCAGCGGTACGTTCATTTTCTTAATCATTACAGCACCTTGGTTTGTCTTGGTTGCTCAGCGTAATCCAGTGTTCCTGGAGTTCTTTTTCATCCACGAACATCTTCAGCGTTTTACACAAGACGCTCATAGTAGAACTGGCCCGATCTATTACTTTGTACCATTGCTCATCATTGGAATATTGCCCTGGGTATTGCAAGTCCCAGGTGCAATCAAAAACACGTTTGAGAATCGCAAGCCTGGCTTCTCTAGCCACTGGCTATTACTCTGTTGGTTCGTTGTGATCTTTGCTTTTTTTAGTCTTTCACACTCGAAACTGCCGGGCTACATCATTCCCATTTTTCCAGCGCTAGCGCTGCTTATCGGAGCACGCTTAGACCAATTGTTAGGCCTAAATAATTCCATGGCGACACCCTGGAAACTGCAAACAATGGGATTTGCTCTATTGGGTATGGTGGGCTTTTTCTTTTTGGGTGATGTTGGTAAACAAGCCAGACCAGACGAGATCGAGGCTTATGCCCAGTACACTGATTGGGTGATTGCTGCACTTGCTGTGCTGGTGTGTTTTAGCGCATTAGCAGTATGGCAAAGCAAACGTAATGGCATTCAAAGTATTACGAGTTTTGCTTGCGGATTTTTTCTGTGCGCCATCATTGCAGGTACTGGTCATGAGAGCTTGGGGCGTGCGGTATCTGGGGTTGATTTAGCCAATCGCGTGAAAGCAAACATCCCAGCAAACGTGAATTTCTATTCTGTCCGCTTGCTGGATCACACGATGCCCTTTTATCTGGGTCGAACGATGATCATGGTGGAAGATCCAGACGAGTTAAGGTTTGGCGTTGATCAACAACCCGATCTCTGGTTACCCACACTAAACGCTTTTATTGAGCGCTGGAACGAAGATCAAGGCGCTTATGCAATGATGGTACCTGAGCAATATGTAGCCCTTCAAGAAGCCAAGCTGCCAATGCAAGAAGTGGATCGTGACTCCAGAAGAGTCATTGTGAAACATCCTGACACCGCAAGCACCCCTCAGTGATTAAGGCGGTAATATAAGAAATCATGCCAAACACCAACCCCCAATTTATTCCATTTACTCGTCCAAGCTTCAATCAAGAAACGATTGATGCGGTATCCGAAGTATTACGTTCGGGATGGGTCACTTCAGGACCTAAGCTGGCTGAGTTTGAAGCGACGCTGAGTGCATATTTTGGCGGTCGTCCTGTTCGCTGCTTTGCGAATGGGACTGCCACCATGAAAATTGCATTGCAAGTTGCGGGTATTGGCGCAGGTGATGAGGTCATCACTACCCCTATTTCTTGGGTAGCTACTTCCAATGTCATCTTAGGCGTTGGCGCTAAACCTGTCTTTGTGGATATTGATCCCATTACTCGCAACATTGACCTTAATAAAGTTGCGGCAGCAATTACACCCAATACACGCGCCATCATGCCCGTGTACTTGGCTGGCCTGCCAGTCAATATGGATCAGCTTTACGCTCTAGCAAAGCAATACAAGCTGCGCATCATTGAGGACGCTGCACAAGCTTTTGGCTCCCAATGGCAAGGTAAAAAGATTGGTAGCTTTGGTGACTTGGTTAGTTTTAGTTTTCAGGCCAACAAAAATCTCACCACCGTCGAAGGTGGTTGCTTAGTGTTGAATAATGCTGAGGAAGCGAAGCTAGCTGAGAAATTTCGCTTACAAGGTTTAACCCGCCAAGGCATGGACGGGATGGATGTGGATGTGTTGGGTGGCAAAGATAACTTCACCGACGTCAACGCGGTGATTGGCTTACAACAACTCAAACAATTGCCTGCATACCAAACACGTCGAACAGCTCTAGCGAGACAATATTTCGATGCTATTCGCACTCAATTGAAATCTGCGGGATTAGAAAATCTTCGCCTAGAGCTACCTCTTGAAAACTTTAACGATAGCAACTGGCATATGTTTCAGGTGGTGTTGCCATTAGATCAACTCCAGGTTGATCGTGCACAAGTGATGACCGAACTAAAAGACCTTGGCATTGGCACCGGGGTGCACTACCCAGCGATCACCGACTTTACCCTTTATAAAAACCAGGGATATAAAACCAGTGATACACCTGTTGCGCAGCGCATTGGTAGATCAATTCTGACCCTACCTTTATTTCCTGCTATGCAGGATGAGGATATTGGCCGTATAGCGAGTGGACTTGTCAGAATTCTGAAGAAACACCACAAAAACTAGCATTCTTGGGGTAAATCCTCAGATTCAGGCAAAATTACAGCATGACTGCCAATTTAGTTGCCAACCCAAAGCTGAGCATTGTGATTCCCGTTTACAACGAGGAAGGTGGTCTGCAGGCTTTATTCGATCGCCTCTATTCAGCGCTTGATGCTTTGGCTGCAAAACGCCAGATTACCTATGAGATTGTTTTTGTTAATGATGGCAGCAAAGATCGCTCAGCAGGAATTTTGACCAAACAAGTGGAATTACGTCCTGTTGTCACCCGTGCTGTCTTGTTTCACAGTAACTTTGGACAGCATATGGCCATCATGGCTGGCTTTGAATACGCCCAAGGAGAATATATCATCACTTTGGATGCGGACTTACAAAACCCACCTGAAGAAATTGATGCGCTGACCGAACAATTACTCAAAGGTCATGACTACGTTGGTACCATTCGCGCTGATCGTCAGGATAGCTTTTTCAGAAAATTTGCATCACGTGCCATGAATCGTTTGCGTGAAAACATCACACGCATCACGATGACCGATCAAGGCTGCATGTTGCGCGGCTATAGTCGTCGTCTCGTCGACCTGGTTCGCCAATGCGACGAGAACAATACTTTCATTCCGGCATTGGCTTATACCTTTGCTGCAAATCCAATTGAAATCACTGTCAAACACGAAGAACGTTTTGCTGGTGAATCCAAGTACAGCTTATATCAACTGATTCGCCTGAACTTTGATTTGGTAACTGGATTTTCTATCATGCCGCTGCAGATTTTCTCAATCTTAGGCATGTTGCTATCGCTGGCTGCGGGTAGCCTATTCATCTATTTGCTGGTGCGCCGTTTTATTCTAGGCGCTGAGGTGGAGGGAGTGTTTACTCTCTTCGCACTCACCTTCTTCCTGATTGGCGTCATGCTGTTTGGCCTTGGTCTTCTGGGCGAATATATTGGACGTATCTATCAGCAAATTCGCAATCGTCCTCGCTATGTTGTGCAAACTGTTTTAGAGAAAAAATAATTGCACGCGGTCGTCTTTGCTTATCACGATGTTGGTGTCAATTGCCTCAATGCACTTCTTAGTGCCGGCATCCAAATTGATTTAGTGGTAACCCATCAAGACGACCCTAATGAGAATGTCTGGTTTGGAAGCGTGGCTAAACTCTGCGCCGACAAAAAGATTTCATTTATCACGCCAACTGCAAATGAGCTACCAGATTTAATTCCGAAGCTGCAAGCCCTAGCCCCTGACTACATTTTTTCTTTTTACTATCGTTACATGATCCCAGCGCAAATTTTGGCATGTGCCAGGATTGCAGCATTAAATATGCATGGCTCTTTGCTTCCGAAATATCGAGGTCGAGCCCCCGTGAATTGGGCAATCTTGCATGGTGAGTCCGAAACTGGCGCTACTTTGCATGTCATGGAAGTCAAACCAGATGCCGGTGATATCGTGGGTCAAGCAGCTGTTCCGATTGGCCCCGATGAAACTGCCACCGATGTGTTTGAAAAAGTTACTCAAGCGGCCGTTGAAGTAATGGAACAAGCATTACCAAGCCTCATTCAAGGTAAGATTCCCCGCAAGGCCAATGAACTTGAAAAAGGGAGTTATTTTGGCGGCAGAAAGCCTGCAGATGGCCAGATTCACTGGAAGCAAACCGCCCAACAGGTCCATAACCTAGTCAGAGCTGTGGCACCCCCTTACCCAGGCGCCTTTACCAACCACCAAGGTAAAACCATGATTGTCGCTAAAACCAGCCTAAAAGGGCCATTTCCAGCCGATCTGGATCTTGGGGCTGTAGGCATCCAAGTGGTTGATAATCAGGTATTCGGCATTTGTGGAAACCGTCAGGCACTGGAAATCCTGGAATGGTTCCCCGCTAGTAAATAAGCCAAACAAATTAGATAATTACGAGGCAGTAGAGATGAAAAAAGTACTCATTCTTGGTGTGAACGGATTTATTGGTCACCACCTTTCTAAGCGCATTTTGGAGACAACCGATTGGGATGTCTATGGCATGGATATGCAAAATGATCGCTTAGGTGATTTGATCAATCATCCACGCATGCACTTCTTTGAAGGTGACATCACCATCAATAAAGAATGGGTTGAATATCACATTCGTAAATGCGATGTGATTCTTCCCTTAGTCGCTATTGCCACACCTGCAACCTATGTACAGCAGCCCTTAAAAGTTTTTGAACTCGACTTCGAAGCCAATCTTCCCATTGTGCGCTCTGCAGTGAAATATAAAAAGCATTTGGTATTCCCATCGACCTCTGAAGTCTATGGCATGTGTGAAGACAATGAATTTGACCCTTCTAAATCCAATATGGTTTACGGCCCAATCAATAAACCACGTTGGATTTATGCTTGCTCCAAGCAGTTAATGGACCGTGTGATTTGGGGCTATGGCATGGAAGGTTTACGCTTTACTCTCTTTCGCCCCTTTAACTGGATTGGCCCAGGCTTAGACAGCATCTACACACCCAAAGAAGGCTCTTCTCGTGTAGTCACCCAGTTCCTAGGTCATATCGTTCGTGGCGAACCAATTAATCTAGTTGATGGTGGTGCGCAGAAGCGCGCCTTCACTTATGTTGATGATGGAATTGATGCATTGATGCGCATCATTGATAACAAAGATGGTGTTGCCAATGGGAAGATCTACAACATCGGCAATCCCAAAAATAATCACTCTGTGCGTGAGCTAGCAAATCAGATGTTAGAAATTGCGCGCAGTATTCCCGAATATGCCAAGACAGCAAATGATGTGAAGATTATTGAAACTACCTCAGGCGCTTATTACGGCGAAGGCTATCAAGACGTGCAAAATCGTGTTCCTGCGATTGATAACACAATGATCGAATTGGGTTGGAAACCAACAGTAACTATGGCGGATGCGCTAAAGAATATTTTTGAAGCCTATCGCCAGGATGTTGAAAAGGCTCGCTCATTAGTTGATTCAGAATAAGAACGAGTAACTGGGCTCATGGCCAAGATCGCTCTCAAAGTTGATGTTGACACCTTACGTGGTACCAAAGAAGGTGTACCCAATTTAGCCAAGACTCTCAAGCGATTTGGCTTAAAGGCCACTTTCCTATTTAGCCTAGGCCCTGACCATACGGGCTGGGCCTTAAAAAGAGTCTTTCGCCCTGGCTTTTTAAAAAAAGTAGGTCGTACTTCGGTCGTAGAACACTACGGCATCAAAACCCTGCTGTACGGCGTCTTACTTCCTGGTCCTGATATTGGAAAAAAAGCAGCTGCAGAAATGCGCGCCATTGATCAAGCGGGCCATGAAACAGGTATTCACACTTGGGATCACGTCGCATGGCAAGATGCAGTGCGCAATCAAGATTCCATTTGGACTAAAGCGATGATGCAAAAAAGTTGGGATCGCTTTGTAGAGATCTTTGGCCATCCACCAGTCACTTATGGTGCTGCCGGTTGGCAAATGAACGAGGCGGCATTTGAACAATTAGATCAATGGGGCATTACCTATTCATCCGATGGCAGAGCAGAACCTAATCTCATGCCGTATCGACTTGCGCTACCTTCTGGTAAAGCCAAGCATGTGCAATATCCTACTACCCTGCCGACCATGGATGAGCTCATCGGAGTTGATGGCGCTAATGAATTTGAAGCCATCAAAAAGATTCTGGAAATCACCCAAAGTAACCCCAATGACCAAGTATTTACCCTGCATGCAGAGTTAGAGGGTCAAAAACTCCTCCCTGCCTTTGAACAACTATTGGCTGGCTGGCTAAATCAAGGCCATGATTTAGTTACTATGGGTGAGCTGCACCAATCTTGGGAAGCCACTAAACAACTGGATAAAATAGCTGTATTACCCCTGACCTGGGGCGAAATACCCAATCGCAGCGGTGAATTGATTATTCAGAATAACTAATATCAACAACTAGAGAGACAAACTACAAAGAAACTACAAAGGACCATCATGACAGTAGCTATCGGACAACCCATTCCACCTTGCGCAATTCCTGCAACCTCGGGACTAACATTCACCCCAGAATCAGCTATGGGCAAAAAATTGGTTCTGTACTTTTATCCAAAAGATATGACTCCTGGCTGCACTGCTGAGTCTGGTGAATTCCGCGACAACATTGAAGCATTTACCAAAGCAAATACTTTGGTAGTGGGCGTATCTCGAGATAGCCTCAAATCCCATGATAATTTTCGTAGCAAATTACAGTTGCCTTTTGAGCTAGTTGCTGATACCGAAGAAAAACTCTGTCAACTCTTTGGGGTAATCAAAATGAAGAATATGTACGGCAAACAGGTTCGCGGAATCGAGCGTAGCACCTTTCTCTTTGACTCCAATGGAAAGCTGGCACAAGAGTGGCGCGGCCTCAAAGTTCCAGGTCATGTGACAGAGGTATTACAAGCAGCCCCCAAGCTACAAAATAATTTTTACAACAATTTGATCTGAGGTGCTTGCAAAGCCCCAATTTTGGGGTAAAGTGATTCATATGCACCGTAAACGACGGGAAAGTCTGTCAATCCGTTTGAATCAGAAATCTGAGCAACTCAAATCAGGTTCGGGGAATAACCCCCTCCGTTTTTTAGAAGTTTTCACAACCAGTTTCACAATAAACCGTCAATGCACTCCGCTTGGCGGTTTTTTCTTTTAGGAGAGTCTGCATGCCATTGCCCCCGATCCCCACTCAAATTGCTGATCAAGTAAAACTGAGCCGCAAGGACACCCCTGATTTAAAGAAACGTTCTGCTCCAGCAAAGCCAGTAGTGGTGGATGCCTCTGATTGGGCTAATGATGTAGAGGAAGATTTATCTGCTGCGGAAGTAGCACTAGAAAAAATTAAGGATGACCGCAGCCCAGCTAAGAACGAAGTCAAAGTCACTGCGCCAGCAAAACCAAAACGCGTGGTTCGCACAGGACCTCCAAGCTTGTTTGTTTTGGATACTAACGTTCTCATGCACGATCCCAGCTCTTTATTCCGCTTTTCTGAGCACGACCTATTTCTCCCTATGACTACCCTAGAGGAACTAGATAACCATAAGAAAGAAAGGCATGACAGAAGTCGGCTCGCAACGCCCGTACCGTTAGCCGCTCCCTAGACCAGTTAATTGCAGGCACTAGCGGTACTTTAGATGATGGCATTCCCTTGAATAAATTAGGCAACCAAGATGTTTCAGGGCGCCTGTATTTTCAGACAAAGCTATCTACGCAAGCCTTACCAGAAGGTCTTCCTGAAGGTAAGGGTGACAATATGATTCTGGCGGTTGTTAGCGAATTACAAAAAAATCGCAAAGGCCAGGAAAGTGGTGTTGGTATCAAAAGATATCAACATGCGCATTAAGGCTCGTGCCCTAGGTTTACCCGCCGAAGATTATTTCAACGATCAAGTATTGGAAGATCGCGACTTAATGTATTCCGGAGTAATGTCTTTACCGGCAGATTTCTGGCCTAAACACGGCAAAGATATGGAAAGCTGGTCGGACTCTAAATCTGGAACGATGTTTTATAGAGTAACTGGACCTTCAGTACCAAGCATGCTGGTGAACGAGTTTGTTTATCAAGAAAATCCAGACGGCTCAACACCGTTTTATGCCCACGTAAAAGAAATTAACGGCAGAACTGCACTCTTGCAGACACTCCGTGATTTTTCACACCAAAAAAATAATGTCTGGGGCGTTACCGCACGCAATCGCGAGCAAAACTTTGCCATGAATCTCTTAATGAACCCAGATGTAGATTTTGTAACACTTCTCGGTCAAGCCGGTACTGGTAAAACCTTGCTGGCTCTGGCCGCTGGCCTAGAGCAGGTTTTAGATAGCAAGCGCTATAACGAGATCATCATCACCCGCGCCACCGTCCCAGTTGGTGAAGACATTGGATTCCTACCAGGGACCGAAGAAGAAAAGATGCAGCCTTGGATGGGCGCATTTGATGACAATCTAGAAGTACTTCAACGCAATGATGATGCCGGTGAATGGGGTCGCGCTGCCACTCAAGAGCTGATTCGCTCACGCATAAAAGTCAAGAGCATGAACTTCATGCGTGGCAGAACATTTGTTAGTAAATTTGTCATCATTGACGAAGCTCAAAACTTAACGCCAAAGCAAATGAAGACTTTAGTTACTCGTGCAGGCCCAGGAACGAAGATTGTTTGTTTGGGTAATATTGCTCAGATCGACACCCCTTATCTAACTGAGGGATCATCAGGCCTCACCTATGTTGTGGATCGCTTCAAAGGTTGGCGTCATGGTGGCCATGTCACCCTTGCGCGCGGTGAGCGTTCCCGTCTTGCGGATCATGTTGCCGACGCACTTTAAAAAAACTGTCTCATGCCGCACTCTCATAGGGTGCGGCATTTTTATTTCTACCCTGCTAACTCTATCGGGGTGCAGCACTACAAGCATCATGGGCAGCAAATCCAATGCCTCGAGAGTTGCCCAATTCAAACAAGATACGAGTGTTGGAACTGAAGACATCTCTATCGCAGCGGTTGGATTAGTGGACGTGCCCTATCGCTATGGAGGGAATACACCCAAAGGGGGGTTTGACTGTAGCGGGCTAATTGTCTATATTTATAACAAGGCTGCAGGAGTCAAGCTCCCCAGAACCATTCAACAGATGAGCAATAAAGGTCGCAGCGTTGAAAATGAACCACCCGCGCCAGGTGATCTTGTTTTTTTTAACACCACCGGTGAAAAATACTCACATGCAGGCATCTATGTGGGACAAGGAAGGTTCGTACATGCTCCAAGCGCTGGCGGCACTGTGCGCTTAGATTACATTACGGCGCCTTATTGGGCTGCTAAATTTACCGAAGCACGTCGTATAGCTCAATAAAACCCTTGTTCTTATGCTCATAGAGTTTGCCCTATATTTCTAAACATCTTAATATTTAGTAAAGTTCCCATGGGTAACCTTCTGAAGTTTCACATTCACTCAAAAAGGATTGTCATGAAAAGAATCATCATCGCTTTAAGTATTGCACTCAGTTTTACGCTTCCAACATATGCTTTTGCTGATCAAGCAGCCTGCGAAGCAAAGGCGGTAAGCAAAGATGGTAAGCCCCTCTATGGCGCAGCAAAAGCTGCCTCTATTAAGAAGTGTGAAAGCGGAAAATAAAAGTTACTTTATAAAAAGTTCTTGTCCCCTGTAAAAAAGCCTCGCATTGCGAGGCTTTTTGTTTATCCATTCTCAATACTCAGTGACTTACTTCTTCAGAATGGCTCGTAACCACCAGAGGAATACCCAATCGATCCCATGGCCAAGTTATCAAATTTGGTAAATGGGCCCTGCCAGCTTAAGCGCACAGTTCCAATTGGGCCGTTACGTTGCTTGCCGATAATAATCTCGGCAACACCCTTATCAGTTGTCGTATCAGGATGGTAAACCTCATCCCGATAAATAAACATAATTAAGTCGGCATCTTGCTCAATCGCACCAGATTCACGTAAGTCTGACATGATTGGGCGTTTATTGGGACGTTGCTCAAGACCACGATTTAACTGTGAGAGTGCAACGACTGGGCACTGCAATTCTTTTGCAAGTGACTTGAGAGAGCGGGATATTTCAGAAATCTCCGTTGCACGATTTTCAGAACCAGAGCCACTCATCAACTGCAAGTAGTCAATCACCACCAAACCAAGCGTACCGCCAAAGTTTCTAGCAATACGACGTGCGCGAGCGCGCAATTCAAGACTAGATAAAGAGCCAGTCTCATCAATCAAAATTTGCGTATTGCTTAAGCGGGCAATTGCGTCAGTTACACGCGGCCACTCATCATCTTGCAATTTACCGGTACGCATGCGTCCTTGGTCTACGCGCCCTACTGAACCCAATAAACGAGCAGCCAACTGTTCACCCGACATCTCCATAGAGAACACAACTACTGGCAAACCTTCTGCAAGCGCAACATTTTCAGCAATGTTGAGTGCAAATGCCGTGTTATGAGTCACTACATAGTCATTCGTAATGTAAGTCCTTTGTGGGTGACTAACTGAAATGCATTGAGCATTAGCCACTCTTGATGGCTCAATACTTGTAAAGGTGAGGCGTCGTTGACGATCCCAATGAGATCTCAGGCGCTCTTTTTTCTCAGGCAGCGTAAAAGCATCAAAGCCCGCAGCAAAACTCATGTTTAGTACGTAAGCAAGACGACCTTGTTTGCTCTCACCTTGATAGGTGTATGAAGTCTTTTTAGTGGCAATTGAGCAAAATCCACCTAGCGATCTAGCCAAAGCAGCAACATCTTCTGCTAACTGCTTACTTACAGTGCAGAAACGAATCGAACCCCATTTTTCAATCCAACCGTCGGTATCCATCAAACCCTGGAACAGGGCTAAACGAGCTTCTTTATTAGCTTCGAGATAAAGACTGGGAATAGCTTTGTCATAACTTCTACTTCCAAGAACACCTAGCTCATCCAAGGTAGATCTAAAGTAATTGGTACTGATATTTGCTCTTTGACCGTTGACGGCAATTCTTTCTTTGGAAACCAAGCGCCAGTCATACACGCCAGCATGCACCAACTCTATCTCATAGCCCGCAAGTGCATTCATACGCTCAATCAGCTCAGGTGATTTGGTAGAAAACATCACACTGCTATGGGATAGAGCCAAAGTTCCATCACCCAATAATGCACCAAGTACCCAAGGATGGATTGGTAATTCATTCGAGTGACCAAAGTCACCAGAAACAGGATCGATCCACAATCTGTTTTTATAACGTACACACTGCAACATTTCCATTAGACGGGCAGTATTAATAACGCGTGGCTCCGCCCAGTCACGGTACATCACCCGCCATAAATGCTCATCGCAGCACTCTGCTTTGCGACCATCAGAGAAGGTCACGCTATAAATTTGCTTGAGGCCTTGCGGATAAATACCGGTAACCATGGATGGCTGACCATCAACAGACGCAAGCTGCTCACCGATCTGCAATTCAGCCATCAACTTCCAGCCAGTTTTTGTTTTGATCTTGGCGTCAAGAGGTTGCGCCTTACCCATTGAGGGCCTGCCGGCAACAATCACAAGATCACCTTTTTGTAGGCCACTCGTTTGCTTGTCTAAATCAATAAAGCCTGTTGCGATACCCGTAATATCGCTACCGCCTTGACGGTTGTAGAGTTCATCAATACGGGCTACAACAGTTCTTAGCAAAGGCTCGATTTCAAGGTAGTCGGCTTTGCGGCTACCCTCTTCACCTATTTGCAAAATACGAGACTCCGCTTCATCGAGAAGAGTGCGTACTGAACGACCTTCGGGAACAAATGCGGAATTAACAATATTGTCTGAAACTTCAATCAAGCGACGCAAAATGCTACGGTCACGAACAATGTCGGCATAGCCTTTAATGTTTGCAGCACTCGGAGTGCTTTGCGCTAATGAGTTGAGGTAATCAATACCAACCAAGTCACCACCTTGCTCAGTCTTCACTGCTTCATGAACAGTAATCACGTCTGCTGGTTGGTTTTCGCTAATAAGGCGTGCCACGACCTTGTAGATCAGTGCATGCTCAGGACGATAGAAATCTTTTTCGTTTAACACGCCACCCAAACGATCCCAGGCGGTGTTATCGATCAGTAGACCGCCGAGCAATGACTGCTCGGCTTCTACAGAATGCGGCGGGACTTTTAAGGCCTGCACGACCGCATCCCCAGAACCCATCATGCCAGGATTTAGCGTAACGGAACGTGAACGGGATTCAGCCATGAGGCCAGCGATTTATAAAATCTCTGTTTTAAAAATTACGCTTGCTCGCCAACCACACGAATGGTGATATCAACCACTACATCAGTATGAACAGCAACAGCTACAGGGTGATCACCAACCATTTTCAACGGGCCAGTAGGCATACGAATCGATGCTTTCTCAATCGTAAAGCCTTTAGCTTTCAATGCATCAGCGATGTCGTGGTTAGTTACAGAACCAAACAAACGACCGTCAACACCAGCTTTTTGACCGATTTCGAGAACCAGGTCTTTGAGCTTTACGCCAACCGCTTCAGCCGCAGCCAATTTCTCGGCAGCCAATTTTTCCAACTCAGCGCGGCGCAATGCGAAATCAGCAATAGCTGCTTCAGTTGCACGACGAGCTTTACGTTGTGGGATTAAGAAGTTACGAGCGAAACCGTCTTTAACGCGAACTACGTCACCGAGGTTGCCCAAGTTTGTTACTTTTTCTAAAAGAATGATTTGCATTGAGGGCTCCCAATTATTTCTTATGTTGATCGGAGAATGGCAATAAAGCCAAGTAACGAGCACGCTTAATAGCAGTGTCTAACTGACGCTGATATTTTGCTTTTGTGCCTGTCAAGCGTGCAGGAGTGATCTTGGCGTTTTCGCCAATGAAGTCCTTCAATGTGTCTACATCTTTGTAATCAATCTGCTCTACACCAGCAACAGTGAAACGGCAATAACGCTTACGCTTGAACAGTGGGTTCTGAGCTGGTTTCTTTTTGAAATCGGGTTTCTTTCCAAACGCCATGATGATTTCCTCTTTAATTTTTCAATTGAATATGGGTGATATGGAAAACAAGTCTTTGATTACGTAGAGTTTTGGGTGCTAAGAATCCTTCGAACACCGCCTCGGCCCCTAAGTCCATTCGCTCTAGATCCTTTTGTATGGGACCGATTGTGATGGCTTCAACACTCATCTGAATTTTCCTTGCCACTCCTACCTCGTTTGCTTGGCCGCTATGTTCTAGCTGGCAATGCATCACCGGTATTCCTGCTGGTGTAAATCGAATTGCGTCTTTAGATACCAAGATTGCAGTGAGGGTGAAATGATTCAACGCCGCTCCGCCTCTCTGATACGTTTTCTAGTCTGTGTATTCCTCTTCAAACTTTTAACTTAGGCTACCGCTACTGGAGCGTCGGCTTGGGTTGATTTGCGAGCTTCTTCGCGCTGCACTTCTTTCATCATGATGGAAGGCTCTGTTTCAGCCTTCTTAGTCTTGATGATGAGGTGACGCAAAACAGCATCGTTAAATTTGAAAGCATGCTCGAGCTCTTCCAAAGTTTTTTGGTCGCACTCAATGTTCATGCAAACGTAGTGGGCTTTTGCAAGCTTGTCGATCATGTAAGCCATCTGACGACGACCCCAATCTTCAATACGATGAATTTTGCCGCCCGCAGCTGCTAACGTAGCTTTGTAGCGATCGATCATCGCTGGCACTTGCTCGCTTTGGTCCGGATGAACGATAAAGACGATTTCATAATGACGCATCAAACACTCCTTAAGGATAAAGTCACCTGGGCGTCTTGCTAATTTCTGATGGTTGCGAAATCAGCGCCAGTGTGACAAGGTAGTAACAAATTGTCTGTACAACTAACAAACACTATTTTCAAAGCTTTACTGCCGCTTTTCAGCGCTCACCTGATTTCAGGCAAGACCGCTATTCTAGCAAAAAAATCCTGCCAAGTCAGAGATTTACCAGCCAACTTGGCCTGTTTTTCAGCGTTCAGAGCCAGTTGAAGAGCAATTCGAGCCCTGGGGGCTGAGAGAGTGCCAGAGGCTAGGCAACCTGGCATCTCTTTATCGGGCATATTGGGTAAAGTGACCCCAGCACCTGTGCGCGTCGTTCTCACTAAGGCAATACCTCGATAGGCAGCCTCCATCAGCGGTTTTTGCCATTCCTGGTGCAATCCACCCATACCGCTACCAGCCAAAATCAAACCTGAAACTTCAGAATTGAGCCAATGCGAAACCATCTCTGATCGAGCGCCAGCGTGACTAGTCAAAATCTCCACCCAAGACCACTCATTCTCCTTGGGAATTGGTAAATCCTCCGTCCAGGCTGCCTCAACTGCCTTTACTCCCGAGAGCCAAGATGGGTTAATCAAGCCCGCTGAACTACTCGGGGAACCCATAATTGGGGCATTTAGGGCGCTAGCGTGGCGTTTAGCTAAGTCCATCGCCATGCAAGCCCTGCCATCCATGACAGCGTAAATTCCACCAGGACAATTATCTAAAGGGGTTGAAGCCCAGCGGATCGCATCTAAGAGATTAGATGGGCCATCTGCCTTGGGTGCATTCGCAGGGAACATCGCCCCCGTCAAGATCACTCGTTTGCCTAAATTTTGAGCATTATTCCCACAGGTAAGCTGTAAAAAAATGCCTGTTTCTTCAATCGTATCAGTGCCGTGAGTGATCACTATCCCCGCAACCATTGGATTTACAAGGGCCTCACGTACGACACAGCCGAGCTCTGATAACTCCCCATTAGAAAGATCGCGACTGTTGATATTAGCCACCTGACGAGATACCAGCGCTGTTCCACTAGGAATAGCTGACTGCACATGAGCCAACAAAGCTCTCACCTCAACTTGGCCAGCCTCGTATTGCAGGGGATTTTCATTAGGGTTAGGTGCCAAGCCCGCAATAGTGCCGCCCATACCCAGAACCAGAATATGGGGAAATTGATCCAGATTACGATTAATTGAACTCATACCCCTATTATCCCCTCTAAATAACTTGAATTCTTAAATAGTGCTGTATACAATCCCAGTATGGACATAAATACAGTCAATTTTCAAGAGGGGCTAACTGCCCTCCCTAAACTCACTCCACGCCAGAGCGAGATTTTGGAACTCATCACCAAAGCCATTGATGAGAGTGGCCTTCCCCCGACTCGAGCTGAAATTGCTACCCAACTTGGATTCGCATCTGCAAACGCTGCTGAAGAGCACCTACGTGCTCTGGCAAAAAAAGGTTATATCGAATTAACCCCAGGCACCTCACGCGGCATTCGTATTCCGCAACGATTCAATCAAACGCAGCATTCAAATCAATATCGTCAATTGTCTCTCCCATCGGGCGCACTACAACAACTCACATTGCCATTGATTGGTAGAGTTGCTGCAGGATCCCCCATCATGGCGGTAGAGCATATTGAAAAACAAGTGCCGATTGATCCAAGCTTATTTAGCAAAGGTGCTGATTACTTATTAAAAGTAAAAGGCATGAGCATGCGTGATGCCGGAATATTAGACGGTGATTATTTGGCCGTGAGAAAAACAACCAAGGTGCGCAATGGCGATATTGTTGTTGCACGCTTAGATGATGAAGTCACTGTGAAGCGTTGGCAGCAAAAGAAAACCGCCAATGGGGTGGTGATTGAATTACAAGCCGAGAACCCGGACTTCAAAAATATTCTGGTGGATAGCCGTCACCCCATCTTTGCAATTGAAGGTCAGGCAGTTGGCCTAATCCGTGCAGAGGATCTCTAGTTAGATCAATGACGCAAAACAAAAGGCCTCTAAATAGAGGCTTTTTTTTATTAACTGCAATTGACGAACTACTTACGCGTTGGAACAATCACGTTTGCATTCTTGGGAGACGAAGTTATCACAATAATGGATTTGGGTCCGCCAAGGGACCCTTCAACAACTTCAACTGTTGCGGTTCTATCGCCCTTGGTAAAAACTAAAATACTGGACTTTGCTTTTACTGCGCTCTCACTGTATAGTCCATCCAGATTTAGGATATTCGGACTGAAAGAATGCATACACATCGGTAGCACCCTGCAAGGCATTGACCACTGCTCTGCCAACCCACTGATTACCACCGCCAATAATGATGGGGTCAGAGCCAGCAATCTTTGCGCCCTGTGGCAGTGGCATATCGCCCAGAAGTTGCGTTTGTAATTCTTGTACCTCAGCAGGTGTTCCGGATGGGGAATCGCCAGATATTGCACACGCACCTAAGATTGCGGAAAAAATAAAGTGATTGCGCTAACTTTAAGGGTTTGGGGTTTGATCATGTCTACGCTTTAGAGTGTCCGTGCATCTTGCTTACATTAATTAAAACCATTTTAGGTGATGCACCTATTTCGTCAAGCAAAATTACTGGAGGCGCGTGAGGGAATCGAACCCCCGTACGAAGCTTTGCAGGCTCCTGCCTAACCACTCGGCCAACGCGCCAGATATACCAAAATCAAAAATGGGAAGCTTTTCAGGGCTTCCCATCGAACTTGGAGCGGGAAAGGAGGTTCGAACTCCCGACCTATACCTTGGCAAGGTATCGCTCTACCAGCTGAGCTATTCCCGCATAAACAGGGCTAAACAGGGCAATAGTTTAACAAACAATCGCCAAGAAAGCATTATTCCTAATTGAAGGGGTGAAAACGGGATCAACGCTGAGCCCGCAAAGCCAATCTGGCTGGGGGTGTATCGTATTAATCCACCTTGCCAACCAATTGGGGCAACGCCTTTTTTAGGTAATAAAACATTGACCAAAGCGTTAAAAAGGCTGCGACCCAAATCAACCAAGTGCCCAACTTAGCACAATCCAACCATCCAAATAAAGTGTCATTGAGTAACAAAAAAGGAATGGCGATAAGTTGCGCAGTCGTTTTTAGCTTACCAACCATATGAACAGCAACGCTTTTCCCAGCCCCAAGCAGTGCCATCCACTCCCTTAAGGCGGAGATCGTAATTTCTCGACCGATGATGACCAAAGCTACCCAGACTTGCACACGATCCATGTTCAATAAAACAAGGAGAGCTGCTGCCACAATTAATTTATCCGCAACAGGATCTAAGAACTGACCAAAGGCAGATTCTTGTTTTAGCCGACGCGCTAGAAAACCATCTAACCAATCAGTCAGTGCTGCCAAAACGAAAATGACTGCTCCGATGAGATTCTTTTCAAACGGACTAAACAAAGAATTTGGAACATAAAAGATTGCCACCAGCAATGGGATTGCCGCAACACGCAGCCAAGTTAGCGCAATAGGAAGATTGAATGGCATTTGCTAAGCATAAACTAAATAGAGTGACTACTTTAGTGCAGCTGGCGATAAATCTGTTCAGCCAAGGTGATAGATACCCCTTCAACGCTCGCAATCTCCTCAACACTAGCGTTCGCCACACCCTTTAGACCCCCAAAGCGAGCTAAGAGCTTTTGTCGTCTTTTAGCGCCAATTCCTTCGATCTCCTCTAGTCGCGATACCGTCCGAGCCTTAGCACGCTTTGCCCGCATACCGGTAATGGCGAATCGATGAGCCTCATCTCGAATCTGAGCTATGAGCAATAAAGCTGCACTATCAATTCCTAGGGCTAATGGTTCGCGGCCATCTGCAAATATCAAGGTTTCTAAACCGACTTTACGCCCCTCGCCTTTGGCAACACCAGCGATCAAACCGACATCCATCCCGAATTCTGATAACACCTGTCTTGCCATTTCAACCTGGCCCTTACCGCCATCAATCAAAATCACTTGTGGCATTTTTTCTGGCGGCAGTTCCTGAAAGTTGGCGTAGCGTCGTTGCAATACCTGACGCATAGCTGCGTAATCATCACCCGGTGTAATGTCGTTAATATTAAAGCGACGATATTCACCCGATTGCATAGCATTCTTGGAATAGACCACACAAGAAGCTTGGGTAGCCTCCCCTGAGGTGTGGCTAATATCAAAACACTCAATCCGTAAATGTTCTAAGCCCTCAATATCCAAACCAAGAATATCCACCAAAGCTCGCGCCCTTGCTAACTGTCCGCCCGTCTCTACTAAACGTTTAGTTAAAGCTAACTTAGCATTGCCTTCAGCCATTGCTAGCCAATGGCGTCGTTGACCTTGAGGCTGGTGCAAGAAGGTAATTTTTTTGCCAGCTTGTGCATTTAATAGATCATGGAGATCTTCAGGTGGAGCGTCGTCAAGCTGAGTCACATCATCGCCAGTAGATCGCAGCGGATGATTTAAAACTAATACCGGTGGGATTAAGTTGCTTGGCGAGCCTTCACCATAACTAGGCTCCTCTAAATAATGCTGCGCGATGAAGGCCTCTAAAATTTCTGTAGGCTCCGGAAGTTGACCAGATGTTGTTCGTAACCCTTTAGGAAAATACGCTCTATCACCCAAATGGCGGCCGCCACGCACCATGGCTAAATTGACACAAACCATGCCTTCCATTTGCGCTACAGCAATGATGTCAACATCACCTTCGCCTTCAGCAACTGTATCCATAGCTTGCTGCTGCAAAACACTCGAGAGATCAGCAATCCGATCACGTAATACTGCAGCCATTTCAAATTCCATCGCTTCGCTGTGGGCATGCATCTCTTTTTCAAGCTCCGATAAAACGCGAGAGTGATCGCCCTCTAGAAAGCGCGTTGCCTGGGCCACATCCTGCCCATACTGTTCTACACTCAGACGCCCAACGCACGGGGCGCTACAACGATGAATTTGATGCAATAAACAAGGACGACTCCGATTTTTAAACACAGAGTCTTCGCAAGTTCTTAAGCGAAATACTTTTTGCAAAATCTGCACACTATTGCGCACAGCCCAGCTATTGGGGAACGGCCCGAAGTAATGATTACGTTTATCCACTTTTCCGCGATAAGATGCTAAACGTGGAAACTGATGCCCCGTTAACATCACATACGGATAAGACTTGTCGTCGCGGAACAGAATATTAAAAGGCGGAGCCAACTCTTTAATGAGATTGTTCTCTAGAATGAGGGCTTCTGTTTCAGTCCGTGTTACTGTAGTTTCATAGCGGGCAATTTTGCCCACCATCAGCTCAATACGCGGTGATAGCTGTGTACACTGAAAATAACTCGATACCCGCTTTTTAAGGTTACGCGCTTTGCCTACATACAAAATGTTTCCCGCTTCATCAAAGAAGCGATACACCCCCGGCAATCCGGGTAGCCGTTTAACATCCTGCTGAAGGGTTTCGAAAAGCGAATTACTCATGCGTTGGGATATTTTCTGCCAAATCGTCGATAACTATGGTGATACTGGTGTTTGCTGGCGCCTAGCCCGAAGCTTATCAAGCCTTCATGGGCAAGAGGTACGCATTTTCTGCGACGACCTGCCAACCCTCAATTTACTCGCTTCTGGCGTAGAACCTGCAATTGTGCAAAAAATTGATCTCCTACCCTGGGAAGCAAGCTTTAGCAATTCACGGCATCCAGTACAAACACCGGACGTGGTAATTGAGGCCTTTGGCTGCGACTTACCCGAGCGCTATCTGGCAGGCCTCTTTGTTGCACCTATTAAACCCATCATTATTAATTTAGAGTATCTGAGCGCAGAACCCTGGATTGCCGATTTTCATGCCAAGGCTTCCCCCCAATCGCACGGTATTGCAAAGTATTTCTTCTTCCCTGGATTTCAAGATGAAGTCGGCGGTCTATTAATTGACCCCGTTCCGCCAGAAGGATATTTGGTTGCAGAAAAAATCCCTGAGGATTTAAAACCAGTTTGGTCGCAACTGCGCCCTGGCGCCAAACGCATCAGCATCTTCTGCTACCCCGGAGCGCCCTTACGAAAATGGTTAGAGAGTTTGAGCTCACTTGGTGACAATGTCGATGTAATACTTGCCCATGGTCATGCGGAGCAGTTAAATCTCTATGGCGAACAACCGCTTCATTTGCCAACGAACGTTCTACTACGTTCCATGCCATTTGTATCGCAGGATGAATATGACTGGGTTTTATCTCAATGCGACTTTAATATTGTTCGCGGAGAGGACTCTTTTGTGCGCGCCCAGCTAGCAGGAAAACCTTTTATTTGGCACATCTATCCTCAGGAAGATCGCGCTCATGAAGTGAAGTTAGCTGCCTTCTTAGACCTCTACCTTGAAAACGCCAATCAGGACCTCAGACTTGCTACCATTACGGCAATGACCTGGGCAATGCCCAGTGAATGGCTTGAATCAATAGATGCTTGGCAGACTCATGCCAAGACCTGGCGCAGCCAATTACTTCAAAAACAAGGGGATGGTGGCCTGGCAGCACGCCTACTGCGGTTTGTCACCTAGAGCCAAGCAATAAAGCCTTGCGGGCGGTTACAATCTTGTTTTTGATAAAAACCGCAGAAATCACTCTGCGCCAGGAATAGCAAGATGAAAACAGCACAAGAACTCCGCGTTGGTAACGTAGTTATGATTGGCGCCGATGCCATGGTCGTATTAAAGGCCGAATACAGCCGCTCAGGCCGCAACTCCTCTGTTGTGAAAATGAAATTTAAGAATTTGTTAACTAGCGCGCCCAACGAAGGCGTTTACAAAGCGGATGACAAATTTGATGTCGTGATCCTAGATAAAAAAGAGTGTACTTATTCTTACTTTGCAGACCCAATGTATGTATTCATGGACAGTGATTACAACCAATATGAAGTGGAATCTGAATTCATGGGTGATGCATTGAACTACCTCGAAGAAGGTATGCCATGCGAAGTTGTATTCTACGAAGGCAAAGCGCTCTCCGTTGCAATGCCTAACTCACTCATTCGCGAGATCACTTACACAGAACCTGCAGTCAAAGGCGACACCAGCTCAGGGAAAGTATTAAAGACAGCAAAATTAGCTACTGGCTATGAATTGCAAGTGCCCTTGTTTTGCAACACTGGCGATAAGATCGAAATCGATACTCGTACTGGTGAATATCGTAGCCGCGCTAACTAATTAGCTAGCTACTGATGTTAAAAAGCCCGGCCAGCCGGGCTTTTTTCTTGCCTATTTTCTTACCCAATGAGTCACACCCGAGCCTTCCTGGGTCGCTTAAATCATCAAGTGATTAATTTTAGTTGTTGCAATAATCCCTTGGCGTGCTGATACTCAGCCTCCTCTTGCAATATATCCCACGTTCTAAAAGATGCTGTTGGCATTAAGCGATTTAAGCACATTGCTGATTCTAATTGCTTAGCCTTGCTCACTTTGAGCTGACTCAGCAATTGATCGGCCAAATCTGGGCGATTACAAATCAATACTGCGTCGCAACCTGCATCAAGCGCCATTTCAGCACCTTTGACTACTGAGCCTGCAACGCTAGCTCCTTCCATGGAAAGGTCGTCACTAAAGATCGCACCTTCAAAACCTAGCTCCTGACGAAGAATGGAATGCAACCAAATTTTAGAAAAGCCAGCAGGATTCTTGTCTACCTTTGGATAGATCACATGAGCCGGCATCACAGCTGCCAAACTGAGATCCAACCATTCATAAGGCTTGGCATCATCGTTCAGAATTTCTGACAAGGAGCGCTCATCAACTGGGATAGCAATATGAGAGTCTGAGAGTCTGCTTCTGCCCAACCGTGCCCCGGAAAATGCTTGCCACAGTTGGCCATTCCACCAAGACGTAAACCTTCATTCAATATGAATAATTTGCGCTTACTTTTGCGTAACAATTACATGAGCAATGGCCATATCTTGCTCATCACTCACCGTCACCTGTGCTTCCCAATTTTGATCCTGCATAAATTGCGCCAAAGCACCTCGATAACTCGTCACAGGCTTACCACTAGGTTCATTTAGAGTCTGGAGTGAACGCCACGTCATTGGCATTCTCATTCCCAACCCAATCGCCTTTGAAAAAGCTTCTTTTGACGCAAATCGGGTGGCCAAGAATGCAATACCGCGCTTGTGATTTCTGGCTAGACGATTCTGAAAGACCAATAACTCATCTGGCCCCAAAATCTTCTCAGCCAAACGACCATTAGTGCGATCATAGGCAGCTTGCAAACGACTAATCTGCAATATATCCGTACCGATGCCAATGATCATAAGTATTCGTAATTAAAGAGGTCGGATATGGTCTTGATGTCGAGCTCGAACCATTAAGGCCTTCATATCCTCAATCGCGTTTTGCCAACCCTTAAATAAAGCCTCAGCCACAATCGCATGACCAATATTTAACTCCGATAACTCAGGAATCGCTGCAACCGGCATCACATTGCCCTCATGCAATCCATGGCCCGCGTTGACTCGAAGGCCAATACTCTTGCCAAAGCTTGCGGCATTACGAATACGCTCTAGTTCAGCAGCCTGCTCTACACCAGATACATCAGCATATCTGCCGGTATGTAGCTCGACTACCGTGGCACCCACATCCTGAGCAGCCTGAATTTTCTGCTTCTCAGGATCAATAAACAACGAGACCCGTATGCCTGCATCTTTTAATTGTTGGGTTGCCTTTTTTACTGCTTCAAAATGACTCAGCACATCTAAACCACCCTCTGTAGTCACCTCTTCACGTTTCTCCGGGACCAGGCAAACATCGTGGGGCTTCACTTGACAGGCAATCGCAATCATCTCGGGTGTAACTGCGCACTCCAAGTTCATGCGGGTTTTAATCAGGGGGCGTAAAGCAAACAGATCTGCATCCTTTATATGGCGACGATCTTCGCGTAAATGCAAGGTAATTAAATCAGCGCCAGCATCTTCTGCTAACTTAGCTGCTCGCAGTGGATCTGGATACACAGTCCCTCGCGCGTTACGCAAAGTCGCAACATGATCAATATTGATTCCAAGTTCTAAGGTTGGGCCTATGCTCATATCTGTAGATTACTAGATTTTTTTAAATCAATCAAAATTTGACGGGTAGTCAATACCCGGTCCTGTAAATGCAATCCCAAGAGAAAGCGCATTAATTGCTTGCTTTCTGAGAGCGTCTGCGCCTCTGAAAAATCACCCGCCGCAATAGCCAGCAAGGATTTGCCGGTCAGCACCGGCCAATGCCCTGGATCATCCCCTTGGGCTGGACGCACGCCACGTTCGGGTTGATAGACATACTCGGTATCAGCATCAGGAGCTTGATTGGTTTCCACGCAGCGATCTAGGGCAGCAGCATAACCAGTCTCCTGCAATAGAGAGAGCTCAAATGGACGCAGAATTTCCTCCAAGCCTTTAGATTCGAACTCGAGATTAGATAATGCATTAATCGTCTGCGCATAACGATCGTAGAGTTTTTCATATTCATCCTCGCGAGCCAAAAACTTTACAAGCAGTTCATTGAGATAGAAACCACACAGTAGCGCATCACCAACTAAGAAAGGCATGCCACCAACCCACTCCGATTTAGTGAGGGTGCGAAGCTCAGACTTACCACTCCAAGACACCAAGAGCGGTTGAAAACGTTGCAACACTGGGCGTAATGTTGAGCGAGGACGTTTAGCGCCTTTAGCAATTAAAGCCATGCGCCCATACTGACGGGTGAAAACATCCAGTATGAGGCTGGTTTCTTTATAGGGAATGCTATGCAATACAAAAGCAGGCTCGTCAACCACGCGAATCGAGGCCATGAGGAATTATTCCAATCCCTGCGCCCGTAATTCAGCGCGATCATCTGCCCAGCCACGCTTGGCTTTCACCCAAGTCTCTAGGAAGACTTTGCCATCAAAGAGCTTTTCCATATCGATGCGGGCATCCGTTGAAATCTTTTTTAGACGCTCGCCCTTTTGGCCAATGATCATTGCCTTATGACTATCACGATCAACCAGAATTGTGGCTGCAATACGGCGCATCTTGCCATCCATCTTGAATTGATCAATCACTACAGTACTGGTGTAAGGCAGCTCTTCACCCGTAAAGCGAAACACTTTTTCACGGAGGATTTCTGCTGCTAAGAAGCGCTCGCTGCGATCAGTAATGGTGTCGCCATCGTAAACTGGCTCACCCTCAGGCAAGTAGCCCTCAAGCACATCAAGCAGTCTTTCAATATCACCAGGGCTTTTCGCACTCATTGGAACAATCTCAGCAAACTCGCTCTTCTGATCTTCGTGACCGTCTAACTCACACCAAGGACGAGCCATCTCTTTAATAAAGTTTAGCAGTGCCTGATCACGCTCAGATGGCGACTGAAAGCGACTATTAAATAAATCCAATTTATTAAGCACCAGAATTACCGGCAAGTTATCGGGCAAAAGCTTGAGCACCTTTTTATCATCCTCGCCAAAGTACCCAGCTTCAACAACAAAACAGGCGACATTGACGTCTTGCAGCGCAGTAGTCACCGTTCTGTTTAACGCCTTATTCAAGGTATTCATCAGACGTGTCTGAAAGCCTGGCGTATCGATAAAAATAAATTGAGCCTCTTCGCGATTCTGAATCCCCAAAATGCGGTGGCGTGTGGTTTGTGCTTTACGAGAAGTAATGCTGATTTTTTGCCCAACTAATGCATTCAGTAAAGTGGATTTGCCCATATTGGGGCGTCCCACAATGGCGATAGTGCCGCATCTAAACACGATTAGCCCTTCAGCTTAAGATTTAACTGCTCTTCGGCTACTTCTTTTTTAGCCGCTTTTTTCTTGGCAGACCGAGTCTTCTTCGGCTTACGAGATTCTTGTGGCAATGCTTTTAAAACCGCAAGCAAGGCCGCCTTTGCAGCCGATTGCTCAGCGGCACGACGGGAAGCACCCTCACCTTTTACTGACACTTTCAGACTTGGTATCAAGCACTCCACTTCAAATTGCTGGTTATGCGCCGCCCCAGTAGTTCCAGTAACGTTATAAGTTGGCAATGGCAACTGATAACTTTGCAAACATTCCTGCAATAGGGTTTTGTCATCTTTACCCAAAGTTTTAGGATCAACTTGCGACAGAATCAATGAGTACAGCTTTCTTAGGCAATCTTTTGCGGCATCAAAACCGCCGTCCAAAAAGATGGCACCGGTTACCGCTTCCAGAGTGTCGGCCAAAATCGATGGACGACGAAAGCCACCACTCTTAAGCTCACCCTCACCCAAGCGCAGATAATCGGATAAAGAGAGTGTTTGAGCAATCTCATATAAGGCCTGTTGTTTAACCAGATTTGCCCGCACACGAGAAAGATCTCCTTCATCCAAATCTGAATAACGCTCGTACAACAAATCAGCAACGACACAATTGAGAATAGAGTCGCCCAAAAACTCCAAACGCTCATTATTTTTTTTGCTATGACTACGATGTGTCAAGGCTTGATGCAATAACTCAGGTTTCTTGAATTGATATCCAAGACGCTCTTGAAGTGGGGCTGTTTCGATGACGGAGCGCACGTTCATGAAATTTACTCGAAGCTACCGATGCGACCTAGATTGCCTAGATTAAGCCAAACAAAAAAAGCTTTGCCAACAATATTCTTATCAGGTACAAAACCCCAGTAGCGAGAATCCGCACTATTGTCTCGGTTATCACCCATTGCAAAATAATGCCCAGCCGGTACTTTACAAGTCAGACCTGTCTGCTGGTATTGGCAAAATTCAGCACCTGGAAAACGCTCTGTTGGGAACACTGCTGAAGGGCGATCTGAGTCGTTGAGGATGTCATGACGATTGCCGCCTAAATCCACTGGGAACGTTTCCGTATAGCGCTTGGCATAGCGCATATTCTCAGGATCAAGGTATGGCTCGCCACCGCTGTATTGCAATGGCAGACCATTAATCTTTAAACGCTTATCTTCATAGGTGATCTCATCACCAGGCAAAGCTACAACCCGCTTGATGTAATCAACAGATTCATCACGGGGATAACGGAATACCACTACATCACCACGCTTTGGAGATCCCAGCGTGATGACTTTTTGATTAATCACTGGCAAACGGATTCCATAGGTAAATTTATTCACCAAAATAAAATCGCCAATCTGCAATGTAGGAATCATTGAGCCAGATGGAATCTTAAATGGCTCGACAATAAATGAGCGCAGCACAAATACAGCACAAATGACTGGAAAAAATCCAGCTGTGTACTCTAACCAAAGCGGCATACGGTCATTGCCAGCCAAACGACGCTGTGGGGCAAAGTACATCTTGTCAGCAAGCCAAGCAATGCCAGAGACAATTACCAAGACAAAGAGAATGAGAGCAAAGTTCATTAATCCTCCAATTGCAAAATAGCCAAGAACGCTTCTTGCGGAATTTCAACGTTACCCACCTGCTTCATACGTTTCTTACCTTCTTTTTGCTTCTCTAATAATTTGCGCTTACGAGATATATCGCCGCCATAACATTTGGCCAATACGTTCTTGCGCAAGGCTTTCACGTTTTCACGGGCCACAATATTGCTACCAATGGCCGCTTGAATCGCCACATCAAACATTTGACGAGGAATAATGCCGCGCATTTTAGAAACCACTTCACGACCACGATGCTGACTATTGCTACGGTGAACAATCACAGACAGCGCATCCACACGGTCGCCATTAATCAAAATATCAACCTTCACTACATCAGCCGGACGATATTCCTTGAATTCATAATCCATCGATGCATAACCACGAGAAATCGATTTCAATCGATCAAAGAAATCAAGGACAATCTCCGCCATTGGCAATTCATAAGTGAGTTGGACTTGGCGACCGAGATAGTTCATTCTCGTCTGAATGCCGCGCTTACCAACACACAAAGTAATTACCGAACCCACATACTCCTGAGGCATATAGAGGTTCACCGTAACAATCGGCTCCAGAATCGTATCAACCTTACTGGTTTCAGGCATCTTGGATGGGTTATCGACCATGATGACTGTGCCATCGGACTGCTGCACCTGATACACCACAGTCGGCGCAGTCGTTATCAGGTTCATGCCGTACTGGCGCTCTAGACGCTCTTGCACAATCTCCATATGGAGCAAACCTAAGAAACCACAACGGAATCCAAATCCTAAAGCCTGAGAGACTTCCGGCTCATACAAGAGAGATGCATCATTTAACTTGAGCTTCTCCAGTGATTCACGCAATTGATCGTACTCACTAGCCTCAACTGGATATAAGCCAGCAAACACTTGTGGCTTGACTTCTTTAAAACCAGGCAGCGGCTGTGCTGCGGGAACACGACCTTGTTGTCCAGGAGAGTGTGTGACGGTGTCACCAACTTTAGCGGCTTTTAGTTCTTTAATGCCCGCAATCACAAAGCCCACTTGACCAGCAGATAACTCTGGGCGATCAACTGATTTCGGACTAAAGACACCAACGTGCTCAACCAAATGACTTGAACCATTAGCCATGAGGGTAATTTTCTCTTTAGGCTTTAGAGTGCCATTGACTACACGGATCAACATGACAACACCAACATAGTTGTCAAACCAGGAGTCAATAATCAAGGCTTGTAATGGGTCGGCTGAATTGCCTTTTGGTGGCGGCACTTTAGCAATCATTTCTTCGATCACATCGGCTACGCCCATACCAGTCTTAGCAGAACAAGTAACTGCTTCAGATGCATCAATACCAATGACATCCTCTATTTCTTTTTTTGCGCGATCCGGATCGGCTTGTGGCAAATCAATCTTATTGAGAACAGGAACAACCTCGACACCTAACTCGAGGGCCATGTAACAGTTCGCTACTGTTTGCGCTTCAACGCCTTGACTGGCATCAACCACCAAGAGAGCACCCTCACAAGCAGATAAGGAGCGACTTACCTCATAGGAAAAGTCAACGTGCCCTGGGGTATCAATCAAGTTGATGTTGTAAATCTTGCCGTCTTTAGCTTTGTAATTGAGTGCTGCGGTTTGGGCCTTAATGGTGATACCTCGCTCACGCTCAATATCCATTGAGTCCAGAACCTGGGCTTCCATTTCGCGGTCAGAGAGACCGCCACACAACTGAATAATGCGATCAGCAAGCGTTGATTTGCCGTGATCGATGTGGGCGATAATAGAAAAATTGCGGATTAAATCCATAGCGTCTTATTAAGTAATTCAAAAAACGCCTTGTCAGAACGCACCACAATGATGCGCTGCAAAAAGTCGTCTTCAGATGATTGTAATGGGTGGCGCCCAAAAGGCGCCGAACCTCATTTTTTTAGCCTAAAAAGGGCTTATTTAGGTCTTACAGGGATAACCAAGGTGCTATCGCCACGGCGAATAAATACCGGGACAGCTTTGTTTGCATCCAGACCCTTAGCTAGGGCCTCAAACTGCTTTACGGCGGTAATATCGGTATCGGCCACCCGGATGATGACATCCCCAGGGCGGACCCCTGCTCTTGCTAAGGAGCCATCACTTAGACCCGTCACTTCAACGCCGCCTTTGATGTTCAATTCCTTCTTTTTAACATCTGATAAATCTACAACTGCCACTCCAAAAATATTCACACCATTTCCGTTTGCGGCAGGAATATCAGGCTTTTTGTTAGCAGCCTGCAAAGAGTCAGAATCCGCTACTGTCACAGTTAAATCCCTAGTAGCACCCTTACGCCAAGCTTGTACAACGACCGAAGTGCCTGGCTTGGTTTCACCAACTACGCGAGGTAGGTCGGTGGATTTGTTGATCTCACGTCCATTAAAGCTCAGGATCACATCGCCTGGCTCAATCCCCCCAGCCGCAGCAGGGCCACCCGCTTCCACACTACGTACGTATGCACCACGAGGCTTGCCAAGACCTAAACTCTCAGCCACCTCTTTTGTCATTTCACCTAAAGCAACGCCAATTCGGCCACGAGTCATCTTGCCGTTAGTACGCAACTGATCAGCTACGCGCATTGCCTCATCAATTGGAATGGCAAATGAAATCCCCATATAGCCACCGGAGCGACTAAAAATTTGAGAATTAATGCCAATCACTTGGCCAGCAGTATTGAGCAATGGACCACCAGAGTTACCTGGATTTACTGCAACGTCAGTTTGAATAAAGGGAAGATAGTCGCCAGTATCGCGGCTCTTGGCCGAGACAATGCCTGCGGTTACGGTGTTCTCTAGACCAAATGGAGAGCCAATTGCCAGTACCCACTCACCCACTCTCACCTTAGATGAGTCGCCCAAGGGAAGTCTTGGTAAATCACGCGCGTCAATTTTGACAACCGCCACATCAGTGCGCTTATCCATGCCCAATAACTTGGCTTTGAGCTCACGCTTATCGGTTAAGGTGACATAAATTGTAGATGCCCCTTCGACTACGTGAGCATTTGTCAGAATCAATCCATTAGATTCAATAATGAAACCAGAGCCCACACCTCTATCAGCTTCTTGAGGCTTTCCAGGATTAGGTTGTGCCTGCTTGGGTCCACTGGGCATGCCGGGAATAGGCACGCCAAAGAAACGACGGAAAAATTCCGCCTGGTCTTCTGGCATTCCTGGAAATCCACCCTGAGACTGTTGCACGATTATTTTTTCAGTAGTGCGGATATTCACTACTGCAGGACTTGCGCGCTCAACCAAGTCTGCAAAATCTGGGATTGTTACTCGAGGATTTTGAGCGCTAACAGACGAAATAAATGCGATTTGCCCAAGACTCAATACAGTCAAGAGCGCAATAAAGTGCTTTTTCATCATGCTATAGACCTACTTGGTAAAAACCAATAATGAAGATATTGAAGAATATTAGGTCAGCTTACCAAAAATCAAGGTGCCGTTAGTACCACCAAAGCCAAAGTTGTTTTTGACTGCATGGTCGATTTTCACATCCCTAGCAGTATTGGCACAGTAGTCCAAATCACACTCAGGATCTTGATTAAAGATATTGATCGTAGGAGGCGATTTCTGGTGATGAAGCGCCAGAATCGTAAATACAGACTCCAAGCCGCCAGCGCCGCCCAACAGGTGGCCAGTCATTGACTTGGTAGAGTTAATCAAAGCTTTTTTAGCGTGATCGCCTAAGGCCGCCTTGATAGCTTCGGTTTCATTCTTATCGCCCAATGGGGTCGAGGTACCGTGGGCGTTCAAATACTGAATTTGATCGGGATTAAGCTGGGCATCACGCATTGCATTGACCATGCAACGACGT
Organism: Polynucleobacter necessarius; assembly: GCF_900096765.1. Classification (NCBI taxonomy): domain Bacteria; kingdom Pseudomonadati; phylum Pseudomonadota; class Betaproteobacteria; order Burkholderiales; family Burkholderiaceae; genus Polynucleobacter; species Polynucleobacter necessarius. The sequence goes on along the minus strand of NZ_LT615228.1, from coordinate 82,707 downwards.
GGGCCATCCATATTTGGCGCAGTCATATGATACGCATCACCACTCATACCAAAGCCGAGCAACTCACAATAGATTTTTGCGCCACGCGCTTTTGCGTTCTCATACTCTTCGAGCACGAGAACGCCAGCACCTTCGCCCAGAACAAAACCATCACGGTCTTTATCCCAAGGACGAGATGCAGTGGCAGGATCATCGTTGCGAGTTGAAAGTGCTCTGGCAGATGCAAAACCACCGACACCTAAAGCAGAAATGGTTGACTCAGCGCCACCGGCAATCATGACATCTGCATCGCCATATTGAATTAACCGCGCAGCCAAACCGATGCTATGCAAACCGGTTGTACAGGCAGTCACTGCAGCGACGTTAGGGCCTTTGAGGCCAAACAAAATACTTAAGTGACCAGAAATCATATTGATGATTGAGCCAGGCACAAAGAATGGGGAGATACGGCGTGGACCGCGCGCCAAGAGCTCGGCGCCAGTCTCTTCAATCATTGGCAGACCACCAATCCCAGAGCCGACCATCACGCCTACGCGCTCGGCATTTTGCTCGGTGATCTCTAGTCCACTATCGCGAATAGCTTGCGTACCAGCAGCAATACCGTAATGGATAAAGGTATCCATATGACGCGCTTCTTTGGCAGAAACATATTCTTCGACATTGAAATCTTTCACCTCTCCAGCGAAATGCACGCTCAGTGGAGTGTGGTCAAACTTGGTGATCGTAGCAATACCTGACTTGCCAGCAAGCAAATTAGACCAAGCTACGTCAACCGAATTACCAACAGGTGAGATGAGGCCAAGGCCGGTGACTACTACCCGGCGTCGGCCGTTTGATACTGACACGGTAATGCCTAAACTAGGGAATTAACCCTGAGCTTTTAACTTAGCAAAGTCGATCGCGAGCTGAACTGTGGTGATTTTTTCAGCTTCCTCATCAGGAATTTCGATACCGAATTCATCTTCCAAAGCCATAACCAGCTCAACAGTGTCAAGAGAGTCAGCGCCCAAGTCGTTCACGAAAGAAGATTCATTTTTGATATCTCCTTCTGCGACGCCTAATTGCTCAGCGACGATTTTCTTAACGCGTTGTTCGATGTTGTCCATTAATTTCCCCAGGGGTTGTAAAAAACGATGGAAGGATTTTATCAGCTTGGCGGACGCATTTAGCAAATCCGCTAAAAAATAACAAAATCCCGCATTCCATTAGGCCAAATATAGGCCGCCATTGACATGTAAGGTATTTCCCGTGATGTATCCCGCTGCTGGAGAGGCCAAAAAGGCTACTGCCTGGGCTACATCCTCAGGACTACCCAAGCGCGCCAGCGGAATGTTCACTTTTAGTGCATTTTGCTGCTCTTCACTCAAAGCTCGGGTCATATCGGTATCAATAAAGCCTGGAGCTACACAATTCACAGTGATATCACGGCTACCGATTTCGCGAGCTAAAGCGCGCGTCATGCCAGAAACACCCGATTTTGCCGCGGCGTAATTGGCCTGACCAGGATTGCCCATGTGACCCACAATTGAGGTGATATTAATAATTCGACCACCACGCGCTTTCATCATAGGGCGTAATACGGCTTGAGATAAGCGAAAAACTGCACTTAAGTTGGTATCAATGACATCAGTCCACTCATCGGTCTTCATGCGCATTGCCAAGTTGTCACGAGTAATACCAGCGTTATTTACCAAAATATTGATACCACCAAATTCTTTCACCACGAGATCGATCATTTCCTCGCAGGCGCCCGGTTTAGTTACATCCAATACCAAACCTTTGCCACCAGAAGACTGAAGACGATCATCGATCGCTTTAGCACCTGCCTCAGAAGTGGCTGTACCAATGACCTTGGCGCCGCACTTAACTAGCTCGTCTGCAATAGCTTGCCCAATACCGCGAGAAGCACCAGTGACCAGGGCAATTTGTCCGCTTATATCAAGATTCATATGTCTTCCAGTATTTCAATTTCATATTGGTTATTAATTGTCTGTATTGAATACTTAGTTAATTGCTTAGTTAATTATTCTGTTAGTTGTTTCGTAGTCGATTTACTGATTACTTCAAACTAGCCAACACATCATTTAAGCTGGCTTCATCAAAGACTGGCAGTCCAGTGACTTGATCATGAATGCGCTTAGTGAGTCCCGCTAATACCTTGCCCGGACCACACTCGATTACTTGAGTCACACCCTGCGCTGCCATCGCCTGAATCGTTTCTTGCCAGCGTACTGGCTTAGCAGCTTGACGCACTAAAGCGTCTTTAATGGCTTGAGGGTCATTGAGGATTTCAACATCCACGTTATTAATAACATCAATACTCGGCGCTTTAAATTCAATATTCGCTAAATAGCCCTTGAGCTTTTCGGAGGCTGGTTGCAATAAAGACGAATGAAAGGGTGCGGATACTGGCAGTGGCAATGCCCGTTTTGCTCCAGCCACTTTGAGCAACTCACAAGCTTTGGTCACAGCATCACTCGCACCCGCAATAACCACCTGTCCAGGCGCATTGAAATTCACTGCCTCGACCACACCACCAGATACATCGCTAGCTTCTGTACACACCTTGATGACGGTTGCATCATCTAAACCCAAAATAGCCGCCATACCGCCAGTACCAACTGGGACAGCAGTTTGCATTGCTTCGGCACGAAAACGGACCAAAGGAACAGCATCTTTAAAAGCAATCACGCCGGCTGCAACCAAAGCGGAATATTCACCCAGACTATGACCTGCCATCACTTTTGGAGCAGGGCCGCCTGCCGCCAACCAAGCACGATAGAAAGCAACAGCAGCAGTCAACATGACTGGTTGCGTATTGGTAGTTAAAGACAATGCCTCCGCAGGGCCTTCAGCAATCAGCTTTGCAACATCTTCTCCCAATGCTTCAGAAGCTTCTTGCAATGTCGTACGCACTTCAGGGCGCTGCGCAATGGAATTGAGCATGCCTACCGATTGAGAACCTTGTCCAGGAAAAACAAATGCAAATGTCATGGGATTAATGTATCGAAGAGTAGAAATGGAATATATGCTGGCTAATACTGACTTAACGCTGAATGAACACCGAATTAATACTTGAGAGCAACCGCTCCCCAGGCAAAGCCACCGCCAACACCTTCTAACAAGAGATATTGACCGCGTTGAATTTGACCAGAACGCACACCCGCATCCAAAGCCAAAGGAATAGAGGCGGCAGATGTATTGCCATGCTCATGAACCGTCACAATCACCTTATCCATCGACATGCCCATCTTTTTAGCAGTACCTTCCATGATGCGGATATTTGCTTGATGCGGAACCAACCAATCAATTTGTTCAGGCTTGAGATTGGCTTTCTCCAAAACCTCATGAGCCACTTGCTCTAACACCTTCACAGCCAATTTAAATACAGCTTGGCCATCCATCGTCATGAATGGTGAGCCATGCACTGAACCATTACCAGAGCGGCCAGGCACACACAAAATATTGCGCTGACTACCATCAGCATGCAAAGCGGAAGACAAAATTCCTGGCTCAGGTGAAGCTTCTAGAACTACCGCGCCCGCGCCATCACCAAACAATACGCATGTGCCGCGATCCTGAAAATCCAATATGCGAGAAAAGGTTTCGGCGCCAATCACTAATACTTTCTTATACGAACCAGAACGAATAAAGGCATCAGCAGTCGCGAGCGCATAAGTGAAACCAGCACAGACTGCTTGTACGTCAAATGCTGCGCACGATGTGTGAGCACCTAATTTATCTTGAACTACGCAGGCAGTACTGGGAAAGCCACCCAGGTGATCCGGAGTAGAGGTCGCCAAAATAATGAGGTCTAAATCTTCTGAAGTCATTCCCGCGCTAGTCAGTGCCGCTAGTGCTGCTTTAACAGCTAGATCACTTGTAAGCTCATGGTCTGCGGCAAAGTGGCGCGCTGAAATACCGCTACGAGTCCTAATCCACTCATCACTTGTCTCAAGACCAGACTTGGCTAAACGCTCTACCAAGTCTTGATTAGTCAAACGCTGCTGCGGAAGATAACTTCCAGTGCCAGCTACTCTTGCAAAAATACTCATACTTTCGTCTCCACCACAAAGGCAGCAGCAATCCGCTCTACCATACGGTTTTTGGCCGCTTCATATGCACGATCTAATGCAAAGCCAAATGCAAAACGGTCAGCAGAGCCATGACTCTTAATGACACAACCGCGCAAACCTAACAAGACGGCGCCGTTGTAGCGACGGTGGTCGACACGCTTACGCACACGTAGCAATGGGACCATGGCACAAATGGCCATGAACTTGGTTAATACAGAACGATTGAATTCTTCACGAATCAATCCGCTCATCATTTTCGCCAGACCTTCGCTAGCCTTGAGTACGACATTACCAACAAAGCCATCGCATACAACAATATCGGTTGTGCCCTTGAAAATATCATTACCTTCTACGTTGCCGTAGAAATTTAAATTGGTTTGGCGCAGCAACTCGCTAGTTTGCTTCACGACTTCATTGCCTTTGATGACCTCTTCACCAATGTTGAGTAGGCCAATAGAGGGGTTTTCTTTGCCATCAACCACTTGCACCATGACGTTTGCCATTTGGGCAAACTGCACCAAGTGAATTGGCTCACAGTCAGCATTAGCACCCAAATCCAGCATAGTAGTGCCACGGCCCAACTCATTGGGAATGGCTGTAGCAATCGCTGGGCGGTCAACGCCATCAAGGGTTTTGAGGATGTAACGGGAAATCGCCATCAACGCCCCAGTATTGCCAGAAGAGATCACTGCATCAGCAGTGCCATCTTTGACCTGCTCAATTGCCACACGCATTGAAGAATCTTTTTTGCGACGCAGCGCTACTTCAATGGGATCATCCATCAACACGACTTCGCTGGCAGGAATAATTTGAATCCGGTCTATCGGGGCTTGAGCAGACTTACTCAACACTTCTTTGATTAAATCGGGATTGCCCACCAGAGCAATTTTGGCATCAGCATGTTTTTGCAAGAAATCGCAGGCGGCAGGTACCGTCACGACAACTCCATGATCTCCGCCCATGGCATCAATAGCAAGAGTAACGCTCATAAACTGATTGATTGCTGCAAGTAATTTATCCAAGAAAAAAGCGGCCTTAAATGGAGCCGCTTCTATCTGATTGGACTAAAAAATTAGTCGTTTTTGGTTTTAACAACTTTACGGCCACGATAGTAGCCGTTAGGTGAAATGTGGTGGCGCAAATGAGCCTCACCAGTTGTGGCTTCAACAGCCGTAGCAGGTGCGGTCAAAAAGTCGTGCGCACGATGCATGCCACGTTTGGAAGGTGATTTTTTGTTTTGTTGAACGGCCATAATGACATAATGAACTCTAAGAGCAAGGCGATATTCTAGCATGGAAAAGCGTCTAAATGCTTGATTTATTTGCCAAGCTCTCCTAAAACAATAGACCCCAAAAAGCCTGAATTGTTAGTTTTTCTTCATATTTTTCAATATGTTAAAGGGGTTTTCACGCTCCCCAAGCTCACCACCAGACTCCTCATCCCCAAAAATGGAGGCATGAGTCTCACAGAATCCCTCAGGATGCTTTGGAATCAAGGGTAATGACAGCAAAACCTCATCCTCAATGGTTTCTAACAAGTTAAATTGCTGACTAGCAACCAGAGGCTCTTGCTCTTCATCCTCCAAAGGATAAGCATCAGCCTCCTCTTGGGTGGCCACCAGGACAAAACGTCGGTTTTCCTGGAGATCGACTGCACAATCTTGCAAACAGCGCTGGCAAATGAGGTGAATTCGCCCTTTTTTAGTCCTAAATTCAGGATTTGATGGGAATCACTACCTAAAGACTCCTCAAAATGGGTCTTGACCTCCCAATGAAAACCATCTCCGGCGACCACGCTTGATGCCTCTTCCGTCACCCTGGGCAGGTCTGAAACGTTTAAAAAACCAGCACCCTGATAGGATTGTGGAGCACAAAAATCGACCCGCCTGAGCGCACTGGGTTCTGAAGATAACTGAACTTGAGGTAAAACTTGATTACGATTCATAACATTAGTCTAAATCAAGACATCTTCGAAAGTTAGCAGCAATGAGTATTTCTAATAAAGCGTCAATACAAACATTCTCGAATCCTCCGCTCATTCTAGGGTCGACCTCAGTCTATCGTCGCGAACTGTTGGAGCGCTTGCGTATTCCATTTGAAGTCGTTTCTCCTCAGGTAGATGAGACGCCACAAACAGGAGAGAGCTCTCTGGATTTGACGCTTCGACTTGCTCAAGCAAAAGCGGCTGCAGTGGCAAAACAATATCCCAATGCCTGGGTCATTGGTTCTGATCAAGTAGCTGACCTTTGTGGCGCTGCCATTGGAAAGCCTGGGAACTTTGAGAGAGCGTTGGCACAACTCCAACTCATGCGTGGCCAAACCGTCACTTTTCATACTGCACTTTGCCTCATGAAAGAGGACACGTTCACAACAATTAGCGTGCCAACCGAAGTGAGCTTTCGCAAACTTTCCGATGAAGTATTAGAAAACTATTTGCACGCTGAGGAGCCATACGATTGCGCAGGCAGCGCCAAGTCTGAAGGCCTGGGCATCAGCCTACTAGAGTCCATCCAAAGCGATGACCCAACCGCACTCATTGGCCTACCACTCATTGCATTGACAGGTTTATTGCGTGATGCAGGATTTGCAATTCCACAGAAGAAATAATTCATGGCAAAACTTGGCACACTCTATTTAGCCCCCAATACATTAGGTGATGACGCACGTGCAGAACAACTGCCTTGGGTACTCCCTAGTGAAACTATTAACTGCACTGCAAAACTCAAGCATTGGATTGTTGAGGATGCCAAGACAGCGCGCGCTTTTTTAAAAGCAATTGATAGTGTTTTACCTCTAACATGCACCATTCAAGAAATGCAAATGAGTGAATGGCGAGGTGCAGCCCGTAATGCTAAGTATGGCGACTCGGTAAAACCTGCTGATTTACTCAAGCCATTGCTAGCCGGCCATGACATGGGTCTGATGTCTGAAGCGGGCGTTCCCGGCGTGGCTGATCCGGGTGCTGAGTTAGTGCTCGCGGCTCACAAACTGGGTGCGCAAGTAAAGCCATTGGTTGGCCCAAGCTCAATTCTCTTGGGGCTCATGGCAAGCGGTCTCAATGGTCAGCGCTTTGCATTTCAGGGCTACCTGCCGCAGGACACCCATGAGCGTAGTACCAAGCTCAAACAACTTGAAGTGGAATCTCGAAAACTCCAACAGACTCAAATTTGGATCGAGACACCCTATCGCAATGTAGCCATGCTGACGGCATGCATGATCTCTTTAGCGCCACAAACCCTGCTCTGTATTGGCGTAGATTTAAGCCTGCCATCAGAAATGATTACCACAATGCCGATTGAACATTGGCGCAAGCGCTACCCCAATGAAGCAGCATGTGCTTCATTACAAAATAGGCCAACAGTATTTCTACTATTGGCCTAAGCTGAGTAAATCTCAAGCGTAGAGATTGTTACTTCAAATCAGGTGCTTTCACCAAAGCTTTGCCTGCTGCTGCACCAGCCTCAGCGCCAAAACGTTTAGCCACACGCTCTGCAAAATTTTCTTTCAAGGTGTAGTCCAGCACATCTGGCGCCTTAAAGATATCGCGCGCAACAGAATCGACTGTGCCATAACCATCTACTAGACCCAGCTTGACTGCCTGCTCGCCATTCCAAATGCGTCCTGAAAAAAGATCTGGGGTATCTTTCAAGCGTGAGCCTCGACCCTCTTTTACTACAGCAATAAATTGCTGATGAATTTCATCGATCATGGTTTTCACCATTTCGACTTGCTTAGGCTCTTCCTTGCTAAACGGGTCAAGCATACCTTTGTTGGAGCCAGCTGTAATCATGCGACGTGTCACACCCAATTTGTCCATCAAGCCCGTGAAACCAAAGCCCTCCATGATCACACCAATTGAGCCAACTAAGCTGGCTTTATCAACCAAAATCTGATCGGCTGCCACTGCAACGTAGTAGCCACCTGAAGCGCAAATATCTTCAACCACGACATAGAAGGGTTTTTTAGGGTACAGCTTGCGCAAACGATGAATCTCATCATTAATCATGCCAGCTTGAACCGGAGAGCCCCCTGGGCTGTTGATCCGCAAAACAACGCCAGCACTATGTTCATTCTCAAACGCTGCCAGTAAAGATGAGTTGATGTCCATGGCATTGGCCAGAGAGCTTGAAGAGATCTCACCCTCCAAAGTGACCATCGCCGTATGTTTTTCCACGCCCATGCCGCGACCCGGAAGATGAAAATCAAAAACTGTCAGAGCAATCGCGATGACAAGCAATAAAGTCGGTACCCTAAAAAACGCTCTCCAGCGCCGTGCTTTGCGAGTCTCTTTCAGATTCTCTAAGAGTAGATGCTCAAGTGCCTGTCTTTCCCAATTTGGGGGTGAATTATTTTCCATCTAGATTCCTCAGTATTCTCTAGTACTACCAATCACGTTACAAATTTTCATGCAGCCATTTAGAGAGCTGTGCCACATCATCGACATGCGCCAAAGACTTTGCAGTCTTTAATGTATCAGGTGGATGTGCACCATAGGTGACGGCTACAGCATCTACCCCAGCATTGGATGCCATATCCAAATCATGAGTGGTATCGCCAATCATCAGCATTCGACGAGTCGGCACTTGCAACGCATCCGAGAGCTCTAAGAGCATTCCAGGATGAGGCTTTGAAAACGATTCGTCGGCAGTTTTCGTCTCATGAAAGAGATGCCCAATCTGGTGATGATTTAAGGAGCGATTCAATCCCACCCGCGACTTTCCGGTTGCAACCCCTAATAAATATTGTTCTGCACGTAATTTTTCTAAGAGCTCACGGATGCCGACAAATAAATCAAGCTCATGATCCTTGGCAAGATAGTGATATCGAAAACGATCGGTCAACTTTTGGAAATGGATGGGCTCAATCCATGGCACAGCTCGACGCAATGAATCCTGAATGCCCAAACCAATCACAGAGCTCGCCAGGGTGTCATCAGGCTCTTTAAAACCCAGATCGCGACAAGCTTGCTGAATGCAATCAACAATGGTTGGGGTGGAATCCATAATAGTTCCATCCCAATCCCAGACGATCAGGTCGTAACGGCGATCTGATTTATTTTTTCTATTCATTGAGCTTCGGTAGATTCAAAGTTTTTCATCATCAGCACAAACTCTGGCGGCAGTGGCGATTCAATCCGCAACTTTTCACCAGTTCGGGGATGGGTAAATCCTGCTAAGTGCGCATGTAAATACAGCCTCTTGGATTTAACTAATTTGTCGAGATCTTCAAATCCATACTTACCATCACCCAAAATGGCGTGGCCTAATTTTTGCAGATGAACTCGAATTTGGTGGGTGCGCCCAGTCTTTAGCTGAGCTTCAGCCAGGGTAATAGCAACATCCTCGCGTTGCATAGTCTTTGTTACTCGCAAAGCGGTATGACTTGGCAAACCTTCGGGATCGACTCGCACACGGCGTTCGCCATTAGCCAGCAAATATTTATGCAAAGGATATTTAAGCTGCATCACTTGGGCGCCTTGCTTAATTTCGCCGTAAGCCAATAAGTAGTAACGCTTATCTGTTTGGCCCTCTCGAATCTGACGATGTAACTCCACTAAGGCACTACGCTTTTTCGCCAACAGCAATACTCCCGAAGTATCTCGGTCAAGTCGATGCACTAGTTCCAAGAATTTGAGTTCTGGACGAGTAATGCGCAAAGTCTCGATTACACCTAAGGCAATTCCTGAGCCCCCATGAACCGCCAAACCAGCTGGCTTATCCACAATTAATAAAGCCTCATCCTCAAACAGAATCGGCATCTTGTCGGAGTAGCCCCTGGCACGAGATTTAGTTTGAGCCGTGTTAACGGCCGCCATTTGAGCAGGTTCTGCGATGCGAACAGGTGGAACGCGAACAACGTCACCCTCAATCAGACGGGTAGTTGGCTCTGCCCGCTTCTTATTTACCCGAACCTCACCCGAGCGAATAATGCGGTAAACATGACTTTTGGGCACACCCTTGGCCCAGCGCAGCAAATAGTTATCCAAACGCTGTCCAGCCTCTTCCGGCCCAATAGTCTGCAAGTGGACGGCGGCTGGGGGACGAGAGCGCGTTTCGGCTTCTTTGGGCTTGGATACTGGATCAGATTTCATGATTTATCTCCCTTATCGCCCTGGTTTAGGACGACAAGGGACTCAACAATACCCCATTGTCATTCAACTTGTGCCGTACAATCAACGATCTAGCCGATTTATTGGCCGGACCCAGCCTGAGATCAGGCCATTGATGACCAAAAGGAGGTCTCTGCGGCGATCGCCAAGTGTGGCACCGAATTAACCAAACGTTAAGTTGGTGAACTAGGCAAAAAGTGCCTAGATTTGCATGATCCACACCCATAAACCGCCCAGGTACCGTCCTTGGTGGCATCAAACTGACTCACTAACGCAGCGCGCAACGACATCCTCCCCCATAGGAGAGTGTTATGAAACGCATGTTGTTTAATGCAACTCAACAGGAAGAGTTGCGAGTTGCCATCGTTGATGGTCAAAAACTTATTGATATCGATATCGAAGCTGCCGGCCGTGATCAACGCAAAGGCAATATCTACAAAGGTGTTATTACCCGCATTGAACCCTCATTAGAGGCCTGCTTTGTTAACTACGGAGAAGAGCGTCATGGCTTCCTCCCATTTAAAGAAGTTGCTAGAGCATATTTCAAAGAAGGCACCGACGTTCGCAATGCCTCCATTAAGGATGCCCTGCGCGAAGGTCAAGAAATCATTGTTCAGGTAGAAAAAGAAGAGCGCGGCCAAAAGGGCGCCGCCCTCACCTCTTTTATCTCTCTGGCAGGTCGCTATTTGGTATTGATGCCAAATAATCCCCGTGGTGGTGGTGTTTCTCGCCGGATCGAAGGCGAAGATCGCCAAGAATTGCGTGAAGCCATGTCTCAATTAGAAGTACCTGATGGCATGAGCATCATTGCTCGTACCGCTGGTATTGGCCGTGATGCTACCGAATTGCAATGGGACTTAAGTTACCTCCTGCAATTATGGAAAGCAATTGATGAAGCCGCCAAAGGCAATTCAGCACCATTATTGATTTACCTCGAATCAAGCTTAGTGATCCGCGCAATCCGCGATTACTTCCAGCCTGATATTGGTGAGATCCTCATCGATACCGATGATATCTACGAACAAGCTGCCGCTTTTATGTCCGTGGTGATGCCTGACAATTTGCCACGAGTAAAACGCTATCAAGATGATGTGCCTTTGTTCTCTCGTTTTCAAATTGAGCATCAAATTGAAACGGCCTATTCACGTACTGTGCCATTGCCATCCGGCGGCGCTATCGTAATTGACCACACCGAAGCTTTGGTTTCGGTTGACGTCAACTCAGCACGTGCTACCCGTGGCTCTGATATTGAAGAAACTGCTACACGCACTAACTTAGAAGCTGCCGATGAAATCGCGCGTCAAGCGCGTTTACGCGACTTGGGCGGCCTGATCGTGATCGACTTCATTGATATGGAATCGAGCAAAGCACAGAAGGATGTAGAAAATCGCTTACGCGATGCTTTGCGTCATGACCGCGCTCGGGTTCAGATGGGTAAGATCTCCAAATTTGGCTTGATGGAAATGTCACGCCAGCGTTTGCGTCCTGCACTATCCGAAGGTAGCCACGTAACCTGCCCACGTTGTAATGGAACCGGCCACATTCGCGATACTGAATCGTCTGCATTGCAAGTTCTTCGTATCATTCAAGAAGAGGCAATGAAAGAGGATACTGCTGCGATTCATACTCAGGTTCCAGTTGAAGTGGCTGCTTTCCTCTTAAATGAAAAACGTGCTGAGGTAATCAAGATCGAAACACGCTTCAAAGTAAATGTCTTGATGGTTCCAAATAAGCACCTGGAAACACCCCATTACAAGTTAGAGCGTTTGCGTCATGACGACCCACGTCTTGATGATCAGAAAGCAAGTTACGTAATGGCGGAAGAGGCTGCACGTGAGCTCGAGACAGACACTACAGTAAGCAAAAAGGATGCCGATTTCAAAGCACGTCCTGAAGCTGCTGTTAAGGGAATCACCCCTACTCAACCTGCACCAATGAGCCAGCCACGTCCTGCGCGTACCGAGAAGGGAACCACTGAAAGCTCTGGCGGCTTCTTTGGCTTTATCAAAAAACTCTTCTCCTCTACTCCAGCAGTTGAAGAGAAACCAGCGCCAAGCAATCACCGTGGCCGCAATCAAGGTCGTAATGGTAATGGCGGCGATCGCAACCGTGGCCGTAATCGTCGTGGCGAGCGCAATGGTGATCGTGCTGAGCGCCCAGCAGCCAATGCAACCGAAGGTGCTCCAACTGAGAGCAATAACCGCAGCGGCAATAACCGTAATAACAACAACCGTAACGGCAACCGCAATCAAAACAACCAGAACGGTCCAAAACCTGAGCGTCAAGCTAATCCAGCTGCCGTCACGCCAGCCACTGAAGCTACTCCAGGCGAAGAAGCAACTACCAGCGCGGATGGCGAAGAGCGTCGCGGTCGCAACCGTAATCGCCGAAGTCGTGGCCGCGGTCAACGAGAGCGTGGTGAGCGTACTGAAAATGGTGATACAACTGCAGTTGCTTCAAGCGCTTCAGCAACAAGCCAGTTCTCAGGCCCGCCAGTTGGTATGGCTGGTGCATCTGCAACGATGCCGATTCAAAATATTGTGAATAGTTTTGGCAATGCAAAACCTCAAGCACAAAAACCAGAGCGCAGTGAAAGGTCTACTCGTCCACCACGTCAATCGAATCGCCCTGCGCAAACTGTGACTCCTGCAGCAGCGCCAGTAACAACAGTCGTAGCTACTGCGACAACAGTTGAAGTGATTACTAAGCCTGCCCCAGAGCTTCCTAAAGTTGCCTTCCAGGCGCTTGAAGAAACACCTTTGCATCAAGTTGTGCAGTCAGCAGGTATGATCTGGGTAGCTACCGATGCATCCAAGCACGCAGAAGCACAAAATCAAATTCAGGCTGAGCCAGTTACCTTGAACTTAGGTAGAGTACCTAAGCCGGCAGCAACCCTGCCTGAGGGCCCAATGGTTTTAGTAGAAACCGGCGGCCAAGAAAAAACGGTTTAAGCCTCGCAGCTTTTTCTCCAGACCGCCTTCTATCCCAAAAGGATATTGGGCGGTTCGGCAGAAACCCCGTTTCACGGCCATAATTGTCATATGGTTGAAAAAGCAATCCCCGCAATATCCAAAGTCCAATATCCAAAGTCATTCCAATCCGCGTTGATGAAGGCAAAGGCCGGAGTCCATCTATTGGCGAGCAATTGCTTGCCCCCCATGATCGCACTCAAGATGCACGCGGAAGAACTTTGCGCGACCTCAGGATTTCTGTAACTGATCGTTGCAACTTTCGCTGCACCTACTGCATGCCCAAAGAAGTTTTTGATCAACACTATCCATACCTCGCTCACCAAGAATTATTGAGCTTCGAAGAAATTACCCGCTTAACTTCCATCTTCTCGACTTTGGGTGTTGAAAAAATTCGCCTGACTGGTGGCGAGCCATTGTTGCGAAAAAATTTGGAGATCTTAATTGAGATGCTTGCCGCAATTCGTACTCCTGCAGGCAATGCCTTAGATTTGACCCTGACAACTAATGGCAGCATCTTGCGCAAGAAGGCTGCGGCACTAAAAGCCGCCGGCCTTCAGAGGCTGACTGTGAGTCTTGATGGATTAGATGACACCATCTTTCGCAAGATGAATGATGTCGATTTTCCGGTCGCAGATGTCTTAGATGGTATTGCAGCAGCGCAAGAAGCCGGCTTTGAAAATATCAAAGTCAATATGGTCGTTAAAAAAGGAACGAACGACCATGAGATTGTTGCAATGGCCAAACACTTTAAAGGCAGCGGCATTATCTTGCGCTTCATTGAATTTATGGACGTAGGTAGCTCCAATGGCTGGGGCATGACCCAAGTGCTCCCCTCAAGAGAAGTCATTGCCAAAATTCATGAGCAGTTTCCACTGCAAGCCATTGAAGCGAATTATCCAGGTGAAGTAGCTCAACGCTGGCGCTATGTTGATGGCTCCGGTGAAATTGGCGTGATCTCTAGCGTAACCCAAACCTTTTGCCATGAATGTACACGCGCCCGAATTTCGACCGATGGTCAAATGTATCTGTGCCTATTTGCTAACGAGGGATTTGATTTCAAAACCTTGTTGCGTTCTGGTAGAAGTGATTTAGAAATTGCCAATGCCGTCATGCATACTTGGTCACAGCGCGATGATCATTACTCTGAAATTCGGGGATCACAGACCACTAATCTGGCATCCAATAACCGCAAAGTTGAAATGTCTTACATAGGCGGCTAATGATTTCAAGCAAAGACATTACTGGATTGATTCTGGCTGGAGGTCGCGCTCAGCGAATGGGAGGAATTGATAAGGGCCTGATTCCATTTCATCAAAAACCCCTCATTGAATCTGCAATCGATCGACTCAAGCCTCAAGTTGGTCCGATCATCATTAACGCTAATCGCAGCATTACCCGTTATGCAGGCTATGGTTATCCAGTATGCATGGATGAGACGCCTGATTTTTCAGGACCACTGGCAGGATTTCTGATGGGACTGAAGAACTGCCGCACACCTTATCTATTAACAGCGCCTTGCGACACCCCTTTGCTACCTGCTGACTTGGCATTCAGGCTCACCGAAGAGCTCGAGCAAAAGCAATTGCAGATGGTATATGCCTCTAGCAAAGAATCTGATGGCAGGGTTTGGGCGCAACCCGTTTTTTGTCTGATGCGCGCAAACCTCAAGGAATCACTATCAGAATTTCTTAAAAAAGGCGATCTCAAAATTGATCGCTGGTTTAAAGAGATTCAAAGCGGCACAGTCATTTTTGATGATGAAAAGGCCTTTGCAAATGTTAACACCCCAGAAGAACTAAGAGCTTTAGAAGAAATCTCGTCATGAAGCATTCACCAAATAATCCTCTCTTGCTTAGCTCATCATTGCATGTCGATGAAGCTCGGGCAGCCATTCGCAATTTAGTAAGAGAGCTACTTCAAGAAGGTGGCTCAACTCAAGATTCAAACTTCATTGAAACTGTTACTTTAGATCAAGCCCTCAATCGTATCCTCGCGCAAGATTTACTCTCTCCGATTGATGTTCCTGCTGCCGATAACTCCGCCATGGATGGCTACGCTTTTGATGGAACTTGCCTAAACACAAACAATTCAGAAATCACTCTATCCATTGCCGGCACTGCTTTAGCAGGAAAGCCTTATGAGGGATCCATCAGTCAGGCTCAATGCCTTAAGATCATGACCGGCGCGCTGATGCCCAAGGGCTGCGACACTGTGATTCCTCAAGAGTTTACGAGCAGTAGCAACAATCAATCCATCACCTTTACACGATCCCAACTCAAGGCGGGAGAAAATCGCCGACTACGCGGCGAAGATCTTCAAAAAGATCAACCCGCAATTGTGGCAGGTCGAGTATTGCGCCCTTCTGATTTAGGTTTAGCTGCTTCACTTGGCATTGCTTCTCTGCAAGTGCATCGCAAACTTAAAGTAGCCATTCTGTCATCGGGTGATGAACTGCGCTCACTCAATCAAGCTTTGGATCCCGGCAGCATCTATGACAGCAACCGCTACAGTCTTATTGGTTTACTGAATCGCCTTAATGTAGAGATCATTGATTGCGGCATCGTGCGAGATGACCCTAACTCTCTCAAAGAGGCTTTTATCAATGCCGCTGCAAAAGCAGATGTCTTGATTTCCTCCGGCGGGGTCTCGGTTGGTGAAGCTGATTTCACCAAACAAATCTTGCAAGAGTTAGGAGATGTGGGCTTTTGGAAAATTGCCATGCGACCGGGTCGTCCAATGGCCTTTGGAATACTCAAGCCCATACCAGATCAATCTAATCCTCGTAAAACACTATTCTTCGGATTGCCCGGAAACCCTGTAGCAGTGATGGTGACTTTTTATCAATTTGTCCGCAGCGCCCTATTGCAATTAGGTGGCGCCACCCAAACCGAACCCCCATTAACTCAAGCCATCTCTGAAACAGCAATTCGCAAGAAACCCGGCCGCACCGAATTTCAACGCGCCATTTTGGGGCGTGCCGCCGATGGCAAACCGACAGTCAGACTTACTGGTAGCCAAGGTGCCGGAATTTTGCGCTCTATGAGCCAAGCAAATTGCTTTGTAATTTTAGGTCACGATCAAGGGAATATTGCCGCTGGAGACTGGGTAGATATAGCGCTTTTTGAAGGACTGCTTTAAGATTGCATGATCATGAAACTTACTAAAAAAGAACTCGCCTTCCTCGATCCAACTCATACCGCTAAGACCCTTGTTTTAGTTTATCTTTGCTTCTCAGTTCCCATCGTCTTACTAGCTCTCTTTGTAGCCTTTATTCGTGATGGCGCAATTCCTGGTTTCACAGTACTGTCAGCATTGATTCTCAATGCTTTGCTAGGCTTTGGTTTATTGTGGGTAGCCTGCAAGGTATATAACTGGGTTGCAGGAAAATTTGGTGGAATCGAACTTGCCTTGCGTGAACTTCCAGAAGAAATTGAAGCCGAATAATTTCATTCCCGCATTCATTGGATGACAAAGCCGAGAGTTCCTCGGCTTTTTAATTTTCTGCCCAATGTAGGCAGCGCTATTGAAGGTAGCGCTATCCTTTAATTACATCCGCATTAATCAGGCTAGGTGGTTTTTTGCCAGCAAGTGCAGCGCGCAAATTATCAATGGCAAGATCAACCATTGCCCTACGCGTTTTTTCGGTTGCACTCGCAATATGCGGCGCTAGCACTACGTTACTCAGTTTGAGAAGCTCTGGATGCACCAATGGCTCACCCTCAAATACATCCAGACCAGCAGCAAAAATCTTCTTATCTTTTAATGCCTGCGCTAAGGCAACATCATCCACAATGCCCCCGCGTGCAATGTTGACGAGGGTTGCTGTGGGTTTCATCATCGCAATTTCTCTTGCGCCAATCGTATGATGACTTTGGGCACTATAAGGCAATACCAGCACCACGTGATCAGCAGTACGCAACAAATCTTCTTTAGAGACGAAAGTTGCACCACACGCTTTTTCATCCACCTCTGATAGACGACTACGATTGTGATAAAGCACTTTCATACCAAACCCAAGAGCACGCTTTGCAATGCCCTGACCAATGCGACCCATACCAATAATGCCAACAGTGCTATGGTGCAAATCCATCCCCAATGGATTATTCACGATTGACCACTTATCCCAAAGACCATTTCTGATCCAATGCTCAGATTCGGTAATTCTTCTTGCAGTAGCCATCAGTAAAGCAAAACCAAAATCCGCAGTGGTATCGGTTAGAACATCAGGAGTATTGGTCGCCATCACCCCAGCTGCAGTAATAGCAGGTACATCAAAATTGTTGTAGCCCACTGAAATATTGGCCACAATCTTCAAATCTTTCGCGCGTGCCAGAGCGTTGGCATCAATTCGTTCGCTACCGGCAACCAAGGCCCCCAAGACCTCGGACAGGGCTTGTTGCAGCTCTTCTGGACTCAAAATGACGTCTGCCTGATTTGAGCGAACCTCAAAAGATTCCTCTAGCTTAGCCAATGCCTCTGGAAATATGGCTCTAGCCACGAGGATTTTGGGCTTTTTACCGATAGTTTGCGTGTTTATAGGTGTATTCATAGGTAGAACTTTACCTCAAGTAAATCGGGCCATTTCAGCTAAAATTAAAGTTTTATAACTTAGCTTAGCAGCCCTTAGCTTAGCAGCCTCCTCTTGAGGTTCTTTAGATTAATCACTATGACTTACGTTGTTACCGAATCCTGTATCCGCTGCAAATACACTGACTGTGTTGATGTTTGTCCAGTAGATTGCTTCCGCGAAGGCCCTAATTTCCTAGTCATTGATCCAGACGAGTGCATCGACTGCGCAGTTTGTGTTCCTGAGTGTCCGGTCAATGCAATTTACGCCGAAGATGACGTGCCTGGCGATCAACAGGCATTTATCAAGCTCAACGCTGAACTATCGCCTAACTGGACATCGATCACTAAATCCAAGGCCGCCCTTCCAGATGCTGAAGAGTGGAAAGATGTTAAAAACAAACTCGATCAGTTAGTGAAGTAATCCCCACTTACACGAGAATTGATTTGCAATCGCCCACACTTGCTGACGCAGTCATTATTGGCGCCGGCCCTGTGGGCCTCTTCCAAGTATTTGAGCTTGGTCTTTTAGATATCAAAGCACACATCATTGACTCTTTGCCTGAAGTCGGCGGTCAATGCATCGAGCTCTATCCCGATAAACCCATCTATGACATACCAGCAATTCCGGTTTGCTCTGGCCGCGAATTGATTAATAATTTACTAAAGCAAATTGAGCCATTCAAACCACAATTTTATTTAGGACGGGAAGTCATTCGCCTAGAGAAGCAAGAGAATGGTTGCTTTTTCATAGAGACATCGCAAGCAGAACAATTCCTGGCCAGGACCGTGTTTATTGCCGCAGGCGTTGGTGCCTTTCAGCCCCGACTCTTAAATGTCGACGGCATTGAAGATTTGGTCGGCAGGCATGTTTTTTATTACGTCAAACATCCAGAGCAATTTTTCAACAAGAAGATTGTGGTCTGTGGTGGTGGCGACTCTGCATTAGATTGGGCCCTACATTTTGCAGATAAAGCAGCTAGCGTTACCTTAATTCATCGACGCGATGACTTTAAAGCGGCGCCACAGTCCATTACCAACATGCGTGAACTTTGTGCTGCTGGAAAAATTCAATTACTCATTGGTCAAATTACTGGCTTCGCACAGCAAGATGATCACCTTAGAGAAATTACCGTCACCGATATTGACGGCAATACCCAAATACTTCCAGTTGACGATCTTTTAATCTTCTTTGGACTCTCCCCTAAATTGGGTCCGATTGCCGACTGGGGATTAGCCATTGAGCGCAAACAAGTCTTAGTAGATACCGAAAAATTTCAGACAAGCATTCCTGGAATTTATGCTGTAGGCGATATCAACGCTTATCCAGGAAAAAAGAAACTCATCCTGTCAGGTTTTCATGAGGCAGCCTTAGCTGCCTTTGCTGCAGCAGAGTATCTGAACCCAGAAAAGCCCGTACAGCTGCAGTACACCACCACCTCCCCCAAGCTTCATCAGGCACTTGGAGTGAAGTCCCCAGGATTCGAGTAAGCTACCCTTAATCTGTTTAATCACTACTAATTTAGCCAAATTCTATGCGTCAATATCACGACCTCATGAAAGAAGTCCTCGCCAAGGGCGTCAAAAAATCTGACAGGACAGGTACCGGCACGATTTCCATATTTGGTCATCAAATGCGCTTTAATTTGGCCGATGGCTTCCCGATGGTGACCACCAAGAAGTTGCACCTGAAATCCATCATCTATGAATTACTGTGGTTTCTCAAAGGTAGCACCAATAACAACTGGCTCAAAGAACGTGGCGTCTCCATTTGGAACGAATGGGCAGCACCCGATGGTGATTTGGGTCCAATTTATGGCTACCAATGGCGCTCCTGGCCAGCACCCAACGATCAACACATCGATCAAATTTCCGAAGTGGTAGAGACCATCAAAAAGAATCCAGATTCACGTCGCATCATTGTTTCCGCCTGGAACGTAGCAGACATCCCTAGAATGGCTTTAGCACCATGTCATGCCTTCTTTCAGTTTTATGTGGCCGATGGCAAGCTTTCTTGCCAACTCTATCAGCGCAGTGCCGATATCTTCCTAGGCGTCCCATTTAATATTGCTAGCTATGCCTTGCTAACGCACATGATGGCTCAGCAGTGCAATCTAGAAGTAGGTGACTTTGTCTGGACTGGTGGTGATTGCCATTTATATAGCAATCACTTAGAACAAGTGAATCTCCAACTTTCAAGAGAATTCTTTCCACTCCCAAAACTCAATATTTTGCGCAAACCTGACTCTATCTTTGATTATGAACTCGAAGATTTTGAGATTGTGGGTTATGAATCTCACCCGCACATTAAAGCTCCAGTAGCTGTTTAAGAAAACTGATATGACACAACCCGCCATCTCCATGATTGTTGCGCGCTCACGTAACCATGTTATTGGGCGCGACAACCAAATGCCCTGGAAGATTTCTGCTGATTTGCAATTCTTTAAGCGCGTCACTATGGGTCACCCAGTCATCATGGGTCGCAAAACCTGGGAATCGATTGGCAGACCGCTACCAGGACGCCGAAATATTGTGGTTAGCCGGAATACCAACTATCAAGCGACTGGTGGCGAGCTAGTTGGCTCTCTTGATGAGGCATTGAAGAATTTGGGTGACTTCCCGCGCGTTTTTGTCATTGGTGGCGAGCAACTGTTCAAGCAAGCTTTTGATAAGGCAGATCGGCTCTACATCACTGAAATTGATCTAAATATTGAGGATGGTGACACGTTTTTTGAAGTACCGAACGCGCTTGCCTGGAAAGAGCTTGAGCGCACCCCAGGGTCCGAGGGGGATATCACATTTAATTTTGTGACTTTGGAGCGAATATAGAACTGCAATAGCAATTTACTGAAAATAAAAGGACTCCGTAGAGTCCTTCTTTATTACCATCCTACATTGCGTCAACTTACTGAAGCACAATCGTTGCATTCTTGGCCATTTCAGAAATGAACTCATATTGCTTCTTTTGAGTTAATCCCGCACGAATAGCTGGCTTAGCCTGATCTAAAGTGGGTGGTTTAGAAGCTCTTTTATCTTCTAATTTAATCAAGTACCACCCCTGCTGCACTTGAATCGGAGCCGTAGATGCTTGCCCCTTAGAAAGATTTACCAAAACAGCGGAAATTGGCGGAGGCAACTGTCCTGGCTGAACCCATCCAGATGCGCCACCCTGCGCTCGATTAGGCGCCAAGGAAACACTTTTGGCAACCTTATCAAAAGCCTCGCCCTTCTTGATCCGATTGAGAGCCGCCTGAGCGTCAGCCTCAGAGGCCACAGCAATATCGCTAATCTTGTACTCATTAATCATTCCCTGCGGACCCAAGGAAGCAATTTCTCGATTGTATTCAGCTTGGATATCTGCATCGGTGATCGGATTCTTTGCCAAGAAATTGGATAACTCCAAGTCGGCTAAGTAATTTTGACGAATCATCATCAACTGGGTATTTGCTTTTTCAGAATTCACTAAACCATCTTTTTCTGCCTGTTGAGATAACAGTAAAACTTCAATATATTTTTGTAACACTGCTTTACGCAATTCAGGAGAGTCTTTTTGACCTTGGGCGATCGCCATCTTGATTCCCTGCTCAACCATATCATTAGTTATGATGGTTCCGTTTACTGACGCGGCCGCATTAATTGGCAAACCACTTTGTTGCGCATCTGCGCTAACGCAGATTGCAAAACTAAAAATGCTCGCGACAATCAACTGGCTTACGATAGTTTTAATACTAGAAATGAATAGTTTCATAAGTAAGGTCTTTCTAAAATATAGGCCTAATAGTAACAGGAGCCCAAGGCGCACAGCTCAAACAAGTCATCAACTGTAAAATCAGCGCATGTGCGTTCAATACCTATCTACAGTCAATATCGATTGGGTCAAAACCCACTTTGATCTCGATTTACCGATCACTAGAGCGCACGATGTATTTCCTACCTATCCCGGCCCGATTGTTCTTAAAAGCCATAATACCCAACGAACCGCGATTGGATTGGCTAGGTTTGGTCTGATTCCATCCTGGGCGCAGGATGAAGACTTTGGTAGAAAAACCTATAACGCTAGAGCGGAAACTGTTAATCAAAAACCATCCTATAAACATGCTTGGTCTCAACGTCACTACGCACTCGCTTTGGCAGATGCTTTTTATGAGCCCTCTTACGAGTCTGGAAAAGCAGTTCGAACCAAAATTACACTGGCTAATCGGGAGCCTATGGCGATTGCATCAATCTGGGATACCTGGACTGAACCAGAGACTGGTGAGCTGATCGTCTCTTTTTCGATGCTTACCATTAATGCCGATCAGCATCCCGTGATGAAACGCTGTCATAAGCCCGAAGATGAAAAGCGTACTGTGGTTCCCCTCAAGCTAGAGCTTTTTGAATCATGGCTCAACGCAACACCACAAACTGCCCACCAACTATTAAATCTAGATTCCATTCCAGAGCTGATCTTTTCGGAATAATCCGCATTATTAAAACTGGATCGCTGCAGGAATCGGCTCATAGGGCTCAACCGACTCATTTTCAATCGCCTCTGCCTCTTACTCGCCCACGGAAGCATTCAAATAATGAGAGTCGAGTGACGACCTTTGAACTTTGCGCTCCTTTGGATAGAGACACAAAGCGTAATTGTCGAGCAAGATTCATACTTGATTCGGTCTAGGACTGACGGCGCCCAATACAGCTTTTGACCCAAGAAATGCGGGATACGAGCAACACAGCAATCACGCCTGCATAAATCAACACTGTCTGTAAATCATTCTTACCTGCCTTGTGCCACCAGTAATGAATGACTGCCGTAAAGGTAATGACATAAACCAATCGATGCAAAACAGTCCAACGTTTTCCAAGCAAACGAATCGAATAACGATTAGATGTCAGCGCCAGTGGTAACAATAAAAGCAAAGTGATAAAACCCATCGTGATAAAGGGGCGCTTGATCACATCATGCAACATTACCTGTATATCCAAACCCTGATCTAAATAAAACCAAATCAGAAAATGGATGCTGGCATAAAAAAGCAAAAGAGTCCAAACATGCGACGCATCAAAATCCAAGATGATGAACCCGTGATGACTCGTAATGGCGTCATTGCTAGCGTGATGCACAAGAAAACTAACGCCCAGGTGCCCGTCGACCGTGTCATAAACTCAATTGGATTGGCACCTAGATCGTCGTAATAAGCAAGCCAGAGCAAACGCACTGCAGGCAATAAGGAGATTAGAAAGAGTGCGCTCTTGTGATGCTTCATTCACACATGTTAAACGACCCTACTCAATCTACAAGTCTTCTTGCATGTTCAGTAGAGTTGTTTATAAAAAAGAAAGAAGGGGGAAGAAAAATGACGATGAAAACGATGCCTTACGCCAAACTCAAACCTTCTTTAGAGAGTGGAAAGTTGCGCACAGGCCTACCTATTGCAGCGGAGATAGCATTAGCCACTGCAGGACCCACGACGCAAATCGTTGGCTCACCTACTCCACCCCAAAAATCATAGCTAGGCACCAAGACTGTCTCAATATTTGGGGTTGAAGCCAATTTGATGATTGGGTATGAGTCAAGGTTCTGTTGCTTAATGCGGCCATTTTCAACCGTGATCTCAGGGTTAAAGATGGCGCTTAAAGCCATGGCTACTGAGCCCTCGATTTGCTCACGGGTCAAATAGGGATTCACCACATGCCCAGAATTTAATGCAAATACCAAGCGTTTGATGTGAACAACATTGCCCTCTACAGCAACTTCAGCAACGCAAGCCGAGTAACTAGCGTAACCCATAAACTGCGCAACACCCCTATAGGTTCCTGCAGGCAGCGGCCTATCCCAATTGGCTTTTTGAGCTACAGCATTGAGAACCCCCAAATGCTTAGGATGATTTTGCATTACAGCCTGCCTAAACTTCACTGGGTCTTTACCAGCCGCTTTGGCGCACTCATCCATAAAGCATTCCATAAAGATGCCATTTTGGTTCGTATTCACACCACGCCATGGACCAACGGGTACATGAGTATTTTTCATGACATATTCAGTGAGCAATGTCGGGAAGGTGTACCCCAATTGCGCATCAGGGCCATTTTCATAAAAGCCTTGAAGTTGACATTCGTCCTTGTCATCTTTAATTGCAGATGGAGCAAGTGTCGCATTAATAGATTGACCTGATACCTTGATATGCATTCCAGTCACATTACCGTTGGCATCCAAGCCTGCTGTCATTTTGGCCATTGCAATCGGATGATAGTAGTCGTGGGTTAAATCCTCCTCACGACTCCAAATGACTTTCACTGGAACACCCGGAAATTCTTTTGCAACCTTAGCAGCATAGGTCGTAAAGTCTTGAGTAGACCCACGTCGACCTAGGCCAGTTCCAGAATCCAACTTATAGACTTCACATTTGTTGATATCGATTCCAGTTGCTTCCGAGAGTGCCGCTAGAGAGCCCTCACCATTTTGAGTCGGCACCCAGGCTTCAGCACGATCACCGTTCGCACTAATTTTGACGGTGGCGTTCATTGGCTCCATATTGACGTGCGCACGATAGGGAGTGTAGTAAGTAGCTTCCAACTTTTTCGATGAGCTCTTAATCACTTCTGGGGCATCGCCAATCTTGCGCTGCCAAAAGTCGCCTTTCTCATCCAAGCCGGCGCGTAACATCTGATGTATGTCGTCTTGTGAAACATTTGCAGCCTTACCCTCATCCCAAACAATTGGCAATGCATTTAAGGCGGTATTAGCGCGCCACCAAGTATCTGCCACTACCGCGAGCGTGCTGTCGTTGATTTTGACAACTCCCTTGACCCCACGCATCTTCGCAATCTTAGCCTGGTCATAGCTCACTAACTTACCCCCGAAAACAGGGCATGACTTCACCGAGGCGCAGAGCATGCCTGGCATCTGTAAATCGATACCGTAAACCTTGCTCCCGTTGACTTTATTAGCCGTATCTAGACGGGCATACGGCTGACCAGCTACTTTCCACTGGCGCGGGTCTCTGAGAGTGATAGACTTCGGATCGGGCGGCGTTAAGGTAGATGCGAGCTCAGCTACTTTTCCATAGGTGGTTTTGCGCCCCGTTGGCACATGGGTAATGACACCTTTATATACCGATAGTTCGCTGACAGGTACATTCCATTGATTGGCAGCGGCTTGAAGCAACATGATGCGAGCAGCAGCTGCACCACGACGAACATAGCCCTCAGAAATACGAATACCACGACTACCACCAGTACCATGCTCACCCCAAACACGCTTACGCGCCAAACTCTGGCCTGGTGTTGCTGACTGAGTTTTTACCTTTTTCCAATTACATTCCAACTCTTCAGTGACTAGCTGAGCTAAACCGGTGCGAGTGCCCTGGCCCATTTCTGAGCGAGCAATTCGGACATACACTGTGTCATCTGGCTTAATACTGACCCAAGCATTCACTTCTGCTTCACCCATTTTGGTGGGAGCATTCGGATCATACTGAGCACCAGCTTGTGCTAGAGCAAATTCAGGCAAAGCGCCAACTCCTAAGATCAAGCCACCACCGACTAAGGTGCCTTTGATAATAAATTCGCGACGTGATTGATTTTCTAATGTCATCGTCCTCTCCTTAACCACGAGTTGCAGGAGAAGCTTGGTATTGCGCCAACACTTCTGCTAATTTTTTCTGGCCAGAGGCAACATGAATACCGTCCCGGATTTTTTGATAAGAGCCGCAACGACAAATATTGGACATCGCATTATCAATATCCACATCGGTTGGCTTGGGATTTCTTTTAAGCAAAGCAGCAGCGGCCATCACCTGACCGGATTGGCAGTAACCACACTGAGGAACATCTAGAGCAATCCAAGCTTGTTGTACCGGATGAGAGTTATCTTTAGAGAGAGATTCGATAGTGGTAATTTTGGCAGCGCCTACAGCAGAAACTGGAATAGAACAAGAGCGAACTGGCTCACCATTCATATACACAGTACAGGCACCACACTGGGCGACGCCACAACCATATTTCGTCCCAGTAAGACCAATGACTTCCCGGATAGCCTACAACAAGGGCATATTGGGTTCTACGTCAATCTGATGGATTTGACCGTTGATATTTAGTTGCATACTGTCTCCTCTGTTGTATTTTTAGATGACTATAAATCATTCCAGGCTTTTTGCAGATGCACATCACTTACTCAAAATCAGACTTGCCCAGGGTATAAGCTTCCCCATTTATTACTATCAGTTTTAAGCGTAATTTGCTATTCTAAGCACTCAATTAAGGAAATCTATGACAAACGAAGATCAAACCCAAAACGACGAAGATTTTGACTATGGGTGCGAATGTGCCATGAGCTTGCTCAACGAGCCAACCGAGGATCGTCTCAATGACCTCATTGATGACCTAGATGAAGATGGCATGATCTCCACTGAAGTTGTCTATGGACTGCTAGCAACTATCTTAATGAGCCTCAACGAAGACGATCATGAAGGCGAAGAGCACTAAAGTACTATTGAGTTATTAAGCTTTGGCTGATTGCACTTGACTGGCGATCTGATCAATTGCCAGCGCTAAATCTATATCGAGCCCTGTAAGCCCACCTGCAGAGTGGGTTGAAAGCTCAATCTTCACCCAATTCCATGAATTAGACCAATCCGGGTGATGGTCCATTTCCTCGGCGCGCTGTGCAACTAGCATCATGAATGCAAAAGCTTTTTCAAAATTCTGAAAGGTCAGTTCGCGTGTAATCTTCTTACCGCTGGCATGGAGCTGCCATAAGGGTATAGCTCCTTGATAATCAAAATTAGCTGGTAACAGTGTGGGACTCATTTGCCGCTTAGTGTATCGACACTTTGCGAAAGCTGCTTGAGATCGTCAGCATATAACCAGCGCCATTGGCCTTCTGCTAAATCTGATGGCATATGATAAGTACCAATTTGGGTGCGGTGTAGCTTGGCAACATGGTTACCAACTGCGGCCATCATACGTTTGACTTGGTGATAACGCCCCTCGACGATAGTCATCGCCAACACGTTTTCAGAAAGTTGTTTACAGGCACTTGCAAAACAAGGCTTGGGATCATCGTCCAATACCACTCCATTTAATAAGTGATCTATTTGTGATGTAGTAATCGGATCTGGCGTGGTGATCTCATAGACCTTGCCAATATTTTTTTTCGGGGTGGTCATTTTATGAATAAATTGACCATCATCTGAAATTAAGAGTAATCCAGTGGTGTCATAGTCTAGTCGCCCTACACACTGCAAGCCTCGCTCTACAAATGGGGCAGGCAACAAACTATAGACACTGGGATGGTGTGTGGTTTTATGAGAACACTCGTAGTTGACTGGCTTATTAAAAACGATATAAGCCTTCTCGTGATACTCCCAATCTTTACCATCAACATTGAGGATTAAGCCATCAGTGGTAATCCGCTCTTCTGGATCCTGAGCAAGCTCACCATTGACCTTCACGAGGTCGGCATATACCAAATCGCTGCAATAACGACGGGTGCCAAAGCCTTGGCTAAATAAAATCTTTTCAAGCGAGATCGGTTTTTCCATATGCTGCAGAGCATACTACAGAGCAAAGTTTTATCTACGGGAGCATTATCCGAACCAATTCATTATCATTAGATCCATACCGACACATACACCTGAATACCGATGCTTTCCAACCCAAAACCACGCTCCCTACTACATACCCGTGAAATCACTTTTCAAGGATTTGCTAGAGAAGATGGTCTATGGGATATCGAAGGTCATCTCAAGGATTACAAAACCAGTCCTTTTGTAACGGGCGCAACAACCTGGCAACCTGGCCAAGCTTTTCATGACATGTGGGTGCGTTTAACAGTTAATCAAGAACTGGTAATTCAAGATATTGAAGTCACCATGGATGGACACCCTCACCCTGAGTGTCCTCAGGTAATTCCGCCGATGGATGAGTTGATTGGAGCGCGCTTGGGTAAAGGCTGGCGTAAAACGATTCAAACCCACTTAGGCGGAATTGCAGGTTGTACCCACTTACGTGAGCTACTGAATAACCTAGCAACTGCAGCCTTTCAATCGATTCCTGGCGCTTTGTTTGATCCCGATGTAAATAAGCCCCCGCTCTATCTGGGAACTTGTAAATCATGGGACTTTAACGGGCCGGTAGTAATGCGCGTCTATCCACAGTTTTACCAATGGAAAGACG
This sequence comes from Polynucleobacter necessarius, assembly GCF_900096765.1. Taxonomy (NCBI): domain Bacteria; kingdom Pseudomonadati; phylum Pseudomonadota; class Betaproteobacteria; order Burkholderiales; family Burkholderiaceae; genus Polynucleobacter; species Polynucleobacter necessarius. The sequence continues at coordinate 54,827 of NZ_LT615228.1, read as the reverse complement.
CTGATAAAAAATCCTAGAACTCTCCACGATGGACATTAAACGGATTGAAGGCTTGCTGCACTGGCATTAACTCCAAGACATTGATGTTCATGTGACTAGGTAAAGTTGCAGACCAGTAGATTGCCTCAGCGACATCATCCGCACTCAACGCCTTCACTCCAGTGTAGACATTCTTTGCTTTATCGTCATCACCCTTAAAGCGCACATTAGAAAACTCAGTCCCAGCACACATGCCCGGCTCGATACAAGTCACGCGTACTGGCGTACCAATCAAATCGGCTCGTAAGTTTAAGCTAAATTGCTTCACAAACGCTTTAGTGCCACCATAAACATTACCGCCTGGATAAGGGTAGTTCGCCGCGACAGAACCTAAGTTAATCACGTGGCCTTGCTTACGCTCAACCATGCCAGGCAAAAATGCGCGGCTCATATGCACCAGGCCTTTGATGTTGGTGTCAATCATTTGATCCCAATCACTCAAGAAAGCTTTATGTGCAGGCTCTAAACCCAAAGCAAGACCAGCGTTGTTCACTAAGACCGTGACCTTGGCAAACTCAGGTGGCAAGGCTTGCGCTAAAGCATCCACTTTGGCGCTATCGCAAACATCGATAACCATGGTCAGTAATTTTTTCTGCTGCTCAGCAGGTAAAGATGCTTTGAGTCCATCTAAGCGCTCAGCTCTTCTGCCAACTGCAATCACCCGATGACCATGAGCCAAAAAGCGGCGGGCAGTAGCCTCACCAAATCCAGTTGTAGCGCCAGTTACTAAAACAGTGTGCTCCATATTTCCTCTTTTGATGTTTAAGCTTTATCTACTAAGTATTGTCCATCTAACCTGGCAGCCCCTGACTTGATTAAAGCCTGCGGCAACCAAGATACAAATTCATCAGCACCCATATTTAACTGCTTTGCAGCACTCATTAATGCTGGGGTGCTCATAATCAAATTATTTATGCTCATAATCCAATTATTTACAAAGTCCATCTCCCGCTGATGCCATTCTAATAACTTATATTTCAATAAGACTTTTGCGCCATGGCGAGCATTGCGATCAGGATCAGATGCTAAATAATCTAAGCGGGAACGTGCAATGGCAACTGCCTTGACAACATCCTCAAAAGGGGCCCCATGCCCCGGAATCACTAAATCTATCGACAGACTCTCAATCAAATCAAGTGTTTGGGAAACCTCTTCAAAACCTGCTTCGCCCCATAACTCTGGGAAAATCACCCCAAAACCCTCTTCCCACAACGCATCGGCTGAAATCAAAATGCGATTCTGCTCTTGATAGAGCATGACCGAATGCGGATCGTGACCTGGCGCGGCAAGGATCCTCCATTGATAGCGACCTAGCTGAATCTCCTCACCCGGAATGAGTAATCCATGATGATTAAAACGAGGACATTCTTGGCCCAGGTTTTGATAGCTTAGTAAGCCCTCATTCCAGTCTTGCACTGCTGGCGCTTCAGCGGCAGGTATCCACACTTGGCAGTCAAAAGTTTTTGCTAAAAGCTGATTACCGCCGCAATGATCTGAATGCAGATGGGTATTGACGACCTTATTCACAGTAGGCAGATGATGCTTTTCCATAGCATTGCGAATAAGCTCCAGCGTTAAATGCTGATGAGCCCAATATCCGGTATCGACCACCGAAACATCACCCTCACCAAAATGAAAAATATTATTGGCTGATAACCAACCTCTTTCAAAAACTGTTATCCCGGGAGGCAAAGAATATGCAGTCAATTTAATTCTTCTGAGCTGGGGAAGATTGCTCGGTCAGCTCAAGCTTACGCACATCAAACTGCTGAGCCTGTAAGCGCCCCAGCAAAGCCTCATAGGTCTTGCTATCTAATTGTGGTGTTCTAGATAGCACCCAAAGATATTGGCGCTGGGGGTCACTCACCGCTGCAACCTGGTATTGAGAATCTAAATCGATCAACCAGTAGTCGCCCCAAACCATCGGAATAAAGGAGAGCCAGGCTGGGGCAAAACGCACCTCTAATTTTGGAGAATCTTTCGGTCCAATTTGTCTAGCAGTACCTTCGGCTTCAGATACTTTTCCATCAGCAGTTTTGCAACTGTTGAGCACTTTGAGATTACCGTCAGGCCTGAGTGAATACACCGCCTGAGTATTGCCGACACATTTCTTCTGAAACCAATTCGGAAATTTGGCAATCTCGTACCAAGCCCCTAAATAACGAGGCAGGTCTAAAGAGGTGATAGTCTTGACAGGCATATCAGTAGATTGGCCATAGCTGGCAAGACTAAAAGACAGCGTAACGGCAGCCAATGCAGCAAATAAAACTTTCTTCATTGCTTAATAATACTTTTTCAAGTCCATACCTGCGTACATACTGGCAACTTGATCGGCATAACCATTAAATAATTGGGTTTTAATCTTTGGCGCAAAGACGCCCTTGGGATCGCCAATGCGCCGTTCCATGGCCTGACTCCAGCGTGGATGATCAACTGCAGGATTGACGTTGGAATAAAAACCGTACTCCCGAGCGTCAAATTGATTCCAACTTGTCTTGGGCATCTCTTCAGTAAAACGAATTTTGACAATGGACTTAGCACTCTTAAAGCCATACTTCCAAGGCACCACAATGCGCACTGGAGCCCCGTTTTGCTTTGGCAACACCTCACCATACAAACCGAAAGTCAATAGGGTTAAAGGATTCATCGCCTCATCCATGCGCAGGCCTTCGCGATAGGGCCAATTGAGGATATTGCTTGATACTCCCGGCATTTGCTTTCGATCAGCCAAGGAGATAAATTCTACGTATTTAGCTGAAGATAAGGGCTCTACTTTATTGATGAGTTTAGAGAGTGAATAGCCATCCCATGGAATCACCATAGACCAACCCTCAACACAACGCATACGATAAATACGCTCTTCTATTGGGGCAATCTTGAGCAAGGCATCTATATCTAGGGTAATGGGCTTTTTTACCAAACCTTCAATCGATATAGTCCATGGGCGAGTTTGCAAACTGTCCGCATGTGAGGCGGGATCCGCTTTATCTGTACCAAACTCATAAAAGTTGTTGTAACTCGTTACATACTTATATGGCGTGGTTTCTTCTTTGCCATAAGCCGTATTTGGAGTTGCAGATAGCTTTTCCGGGGATACCGCCAAAGCCTCTCTAGAAAACCAAGGGACAAGAGCTGCACCAAAACCACCAGCAGCCGCTGTTTTAATGAGCGCACGACGATTTTCAAAAACGGCTTTTGGCGTGATGTCGCTTGAAAGAATGGTTTTGTCAATAAAACGCATGGCATACCCCAGCTAAGTAATACGGCTATTTTGCTACTGAAAGGGATTTATTGCTAAGCTGAACCTTAGATCGCTGCAGCACGCATTTTATTGAGTAAAGCCAAACTGTGCTTATCCATACCACCAACCAGGCCAGCTAAAACCGGGTAGTCCTTAATCAGTGTTTCGCCGCCATAAAAGCGCAACAACCATTCCGGATAGCTGCGCTCAGTAATCTCACGAATCTCTAACAGCTCAATGCGATGATGGCGCTCATCTTCCTGTATGCGCTTCCATACCTTCATGATATTGGCACGCTCGCCTTCAATCACTTGACCAAACTGTTGGTTGTCATAAAAGAGAATGCCGGTAATACCGTGCTGTTGATTAAAAGCTCTTGCAGACTCAAGTAAGCGCATCAATCCCAAAAAAGACATATCTGAGACCGCTTCACTCAGATAGCTTAATTCAATAAGGTCTTTTGGTTTAGGCATAAATCGGAAGAAAAACTTCAAAGAAAAAGGCAAACCCGAAAGTTTGCCCTTTTTATCTTATGCCCAATTAATTCATAAGGCACTTAGCGCTTCTACCTACATTTACTGATTATGCTCTTGCTGCCTTCAGAGCTGCATTGAAAGTTGGGCTAGGACGCATGACCGCTTTGCACTTTTCTGGATCAGCAACATAGTAACCACCGATGTCAGCTGGCTTACCCTGAACGGCCTTCAATTCCTCAGCAATCTTCTGCTCATTTTCAGCCAAGGTTTTTGCTAAAGGCGCAAAGTAGGCCTGCAGTTCCTTATCTTCAGTTTGAGCAGCCAAGGCTTCGGCCCAGTACATCGCCAAGTAGAACTGGCTTCCACGATTGTCCAACTCACCAGTGCGAGGTGAAGGTGACTTATTGTTATCCAATAATTTACCGGTAGCCTCGTCTAATGTGCGAGCCAAGATTTTCACTTTAGGATTACCGGTCTTGTCACCAATATCTTCGAGCGAGACTGCCAAAGCCAAAAACTCACCGAGAGAGTCCCAACGTAAGTGGTTCTCTTCTACAAGCTGTTGAACGTGCTTGGGAGCAGAACCACCGGCACCTGTTTCGAACAAGCCACCACCGGCCATCAAAGGCACAATGGATAACATCTTTGCGCTAGTGCCCAGCTCCATGATTGGGAACAAGTCGGTGAGGTAGTCACGCAGAATGTTGCCGGTTACAGAAATGGTATCTTTACCACGAATCACGCGCTCCAGGGTGTAACGCATAGCCCGTGTCTGAGACATGATCTGGATATCAACTCCCTCAAGATCGTAATCTTTGAGGTAAGTTTTGACCTTCTTAATTAACTCCGCTTCGTGTGGACGGTACTCATCCAACCAGAACACTGCTGGAGTATTCGAAAGACGGGCACGATTAACAGCTAACTTTACCCAATCACGAATAGGGGCATCTTTACACTGGCACATACGCCAGATATCACCCTCTTCCACGTTTTGCTCGAGTAATACAGTGCCATCATCAGCAACAATGCGTGCTACACCAGCTTCTGGGATTTCAAAAGTCTTGTCGTGCGAGCCGTATTCTTCAGCTTGCTGAGCCATCAAACCTACGTTAGGTACTGTACCCATCGTAGTTGGATCAAAGTTGCCGTGGGTCTTACAGAAATTAATCATTTCTTGATAGATACGGGCAAAGGTACTTTCTGGAATCACCGCTTTAGTGTCATGCAAGCGACCATCAGCACCCCACATCTTGCCACCAACCCGAATCATCGCAGGCATCGAAGCATCGACGATCACATCGCTTGGAGAATGCAAGTTGGTAATGCCCTTAGCTGAGTCAACCATTGCCAATGCTGGGCGATGCTCATGGCAAGCATGCAAATCTTGAATGATTTCTTCGCGCTTAGATTCTGGCAAAGTCTTGATCTTGTCGTACAAGCTGCTCATACCATTATTCGGGTTCACGCCCAACTCTTCAAAGAGTTTGGCATGCTTAGCAAATGCATCTTTGTAGAAAATCTTGACCGCGTGACCAAACACGATGGGGTGTGACACCTTCATCATGGTTGCCTTCACGTGCAAGGACAACATCATGCCGGTCTTATAAGCATCTTCGATTTCTTTTTCGTAGAACTCGCACAATGCTTTCTTGCTCATGTACATGCTGTCGATGATTTCACCAGCGAGCAAAGAGACCTTAGGCTTGAGAATAATGGTTTTGCCACTCTTCGTTACTAGATCCATCTTCACGTCACAGGCCTTAGTCATGGTCATTGACTTCTCGCTAGAGTAGAAGTCACCGCCATGCATATGGGATACGTGAGTACGAGACGCTTGGCTCCACTCGCCCATGGAGTGTGGATTTTTACGAGCGTAACGTTTCACTGCGGGCGGAGCACGGCGATCAGAGTTTCCTTCACGCAATACTGGGTTTACTGAACTTCCCAGGCACTTGGAATAACGTGCACGAATGGCCTTTTCTTCATCGGTTTTTGGATCTTCTGGGAAATCAGGGATTTTGTAGCCCTTAGTTTGCAATTCTTTAATGGCTGCCAACAATTGCGGCACAGACGCACTAATATTTGGCAACTTAATAATGTTGGTATCTGGCTTTAATGTCAGCTTACCGAGTTCGCCCAAATTATCTGGAACCTTTTGCTCATCCGTTAAGTAATCTGGAAACTCAGCCAAGATACGGGCAGCCACAGAGATGTCACTCTTCACAATCTCTACTCCAGCGGGGGCTGTAAAAGTACGAATGATTGGCAGAAATGCGCAAGTCGCCAAAAGCGGCGCTTCATCTGTCAGCGTGTAAATAATCTTTGATTTCTCTGAAGCCATTAACGTTTCCTCGATATTGATAAATTTACAGAGTCAGGTTTTTACCCTGCCACCCTCATACTCCGCATTATGCAAATCGCTTTTAGCAGCCTTACTGCTTTTGTGTTTAGCAGGCCTTATTTTGCCAATGGGGCGAGATTTTAAATCATCGCAATTGACAAAAATGCAGGTTTTGCACCCCAAACAGTCACATAGAGGGCAATTTAAGGGAATCCACTAGGGCAGCTGTAAGGCTTATATGGCTTGCACGCCAAAATTAAGGGATTGATCTATTAAGAAGCTTTCGCAAGCGGTAAATTAAATAGCAAATTTTGTGGTTTTAACTTTAATTGCCCCTGTTCATTCATGGCAATAGCCATATAGACTGGTTTACCTCGCTGCGCATTGACCACAATAGACTCATCTATAAAATCGAGACGAAATAAGCAAATCACCCGCTTTAATTCATCAAGCTCTATGGGCTCTTTTTGATAAAGCTTGTTCAAAATCTCAGTTGCCGCTGCATCGAGCCCCACATGCCACGACCACTTAGGGTCATTGATCTGCTGCATGGGGGGTAATGCGAACTTGAGCCCCTAAAAAATGCAGAATCCACTTTTCCAGTACACGGCAAAAATACGTGATTGGCTCATGTCCAAAATTGAGCTGGACAGCAAAATCAAAGCCCTCATTGCGCGCCCAATATTCCTCAGCATTTTCTTCATAGAGAACGTCTAGATCGGTTGATCTCATCAACATCGATTTACCCTTGAGTAAATCCATAATGCTTCCGGATTCGACCGCTTGTGCATTACGAGTGACAACTTCCTCATCAGCCGCCATCACGATGCTGTCTTCTAAAACAGTAATTTTTTGAGTTCTAAAGAAGATCTCCCCAGCCCTAGCTTCTAATGGGTGAGCCTGCTCACCCAAAATATGCCTCACGAAAATCTGCGCCAATTGACTTACAAATAAGGGTGGCACATCTACGCCTCCCCCTTTAAAAAGGCTCATATAAAAACTTTCCAATGAGCCTGCTGCCAATAGACGCTCTCGGAAACGTAACCATATCCGGTAATTCTCCTGAATATCTGCATCGGCCAGGGCCTCAATATCAGCGGATGTCACTGCTAAGCGTGGGTTGCTTAATAAATGCTGATGGAGAGATTTCTCGGCCGCACAAGATTCTGGTACCAAACTTAATTCAGGCCTGCTAAGGTAGGTCCGCAAAAAATCATCTGTGACGAGCAATTTACCATCGGAACTCGTTTGAAGCGTTTGGTACGCTGAGCTTAGCCAGTAGTTTGTCATGGAGTTTTGCCTACATAGACTCTTCATCAAAAAGATAGGTCTGAGAATATACTAAGCAGCCAAATTGCACTGCACAGGAAAAAACATGACTGAACTCAAAAAAATCGACACCGTGGTTGGCGAAGGAAAAGAAGCTATTGCCGGCAATCATGTCGATGTCCACTATACCGGCTGGCTCTATGACGAGAATGCAGCCGACCATAAAGGTCAAAAATTTGATAGCTCCCTCGATCGCGGCCAACTGTTTAGTTTCCCTTTGGGGGCGGGTCATGTGATTAAGGGGTGGGATGAAGGCGTCGCTGGAATGAAAATCGGCGGCAAGCGTACTTTAATCATTCCATCCGAGATGGGTTATGGCCCTCGTGGCGCTGGCGGTGTGATTCCCCCAAATGCCACCTTAGTGTTCGATGTAGAGCTTCATGGCGTGAACTAAACAGCTTGGTTTAGTAGAAATAAAGCCACCCTCGGGTGGCTTTTTACCTAGACCCATCGAATGAGGATTGATTAGGAACGTAAATCCTTCACACTCAAGGTCAAGCGATTAGTGGAGCGAGTCTGGCACAAACTTATCAAGCGATTACGCTCTGCCATTACCTTCTCAGCATAGCCACCATCATCTTCAGCATTACCCGCGCCCACATAAAACTTCAGACCGTTACGCAAAGAACCTGCTGTAGCAATCAAATACTTCAAGATATAAGCGCCAACGCGAATATTAACTTCAGGCTTTACAGCTTGGGCGGTGCCACCGTAGACGGCATACTTATCGCGATGCACTGATGTCATGACCTGCATCAAGCCCTCGGCGCCAGCCTGGCTCTTAGTGTTCGGATTGAAGTTCGATTCCACCGAGATAACAGCGAGCAACAACACTGGGTCAATATTCACTTCTTTGGCAATCAAGATCGTGTTAGATACATACTCTTCTATCTTGGTGCGATCAAGCTTGTATTTCTTCTCAAAAAAGTCAGCGACCGCCCGTTGATTTTGAATAGAACCCATCAGATTGCTATCCAAAGCCTGAGGATCAAGCTTTGAAGTGGGAATGCGGTCAGCCAGATGAGAAATTGACTTCACCTGAACTTGTGCTACCGAGGGCATCAATAAGGCAATGGTCTGCTGCTTTGCGCCAGAAAAACCCGTTTTTTCGGATTGAGACTTGTTATAGATGACCGCTGCAATCTCAGTTTCAGGGGCTGGTGTTGAAGAAAGTTCAGTCTTGTATTGGTCGAGCATGCCAAAGCCATTGCTCCAGACAATATGGCGAGCTTCGTCAGGCACTAGGATGCGCGCCAGATCGAAAGCCCCGGCATTGGTTCCGTTACCGGAAAGCCATAAACCCACAATCATGAAGACGGTGACAACGAGTAAACCATTAATGACCCTGTACACCGGGGCCATGGCGTGGGCAAGCAGGTTTTTGGCAGCTAGCATCGCTGGTTCTCTCTGCATCTCACTCAAATTGTTCGTTAAACATTTACTCATTCATTTTATTACGATACCTTCAAAACCGATCCTCTGGTTTATGCTGCATCGCAATATATAAAAAACATGGCTCATCCTAAGAATGTTCTTATATCTAGTCAAGAATAAAGAAATAGAATTTGATAACTTTTAGATCTCAAAATAAGGAAGATCCCGAATATGACTATTGTAATAAATATTTTATTCAATTAAATCAATAACTTAATAAAGTTAATGGGTACTAATTTCATTCTGTAAAAAATTCTTAATATTTGGACTTTTTTACCATTTGGAAAGAAAAATAGGCCCTGGAACCGGCACATCTAGTATTTTTTCGCCCTAGATTTTCTACCGGTAGTACCCCAATAGAAATGTTGCAGGGCGCTATTAGTATCGCTGGGTTAGCCCCTCATGAGTTGCGACAAACTCTAGATCGACCACTGTTTACAAGCTCAAGAGCTTACTAAGCCATTAAAAAATGGATAGCTAATGATGAGTAAGTCATACACTTAGACCATGAAATTACCGCGCCCTCTGTTTGCCTTCATTGCACTCCTAGTGGTTTTTACCCCTCTAAAGGCTTTTGCTCTATTTGATGAGTGCCAGGATCTTTTCCCGCAACAGCAAATTCCTATTACGGCACAAGCTGGGCGAGATCTTTGCTTTGATGGCTTTGCCATTTATTACTCACCCATAGACAAAAAGCCCATCTACGCAGTTGAAAAGCTGAGTCGCAGTCAATTATTAACACCCCATCCTCGCAGGAGCAATCAGTTTTATGAGGAAGCTAGATTGCCTGTCTCAGAGCGCGCCCTCCTCTCAGATTACCGCGGAAGTGGCTATGATCGTGGCCATAATGCCCCAGCAGGCGATATGAGTAATGAAAGATCCATGGCCCAGTCATTCTCTTTAGCCAATATGATGCCGCAGGCAAGGCAAAACAACCAAGGTATCTGGGCCAAAAACGTTGAAGAGCCAACCAGGCTATATGCCAAAAGAGCAGCTAGTGATATTTATGTGTTCACTGGCTCAACCGGCAATCAAGGAAGCATTGGTAGCAGCCATGTCACCGTACCAAGTCACCTCTATAAACTGGTTTATGACCCACACAAAAATGTAGCATGGGCTTACTGGGTAGAAAATTCCAATGAAGCACAAATGTCACCCCCCATAAGCTATGCCCAATTAGTTGCGAAAACCGGCATCGACTTCCAGCTGCCAATTGAAATAGGCTCATCACCAACTCAACGAGCAATTGTGCAAACCCAGACCTCGAGAGTGAAGAATGCCCAACCAAGCCAAGTACGCCAGGAAAACAAGGGCATTATGGGCGGCTGGTACCCAATCTTTTTTAATGAGTACTCGCCAGAAAAAGTGAATGCCCTACTTGCCAATATTCAAGCAGGTAAGGTGGTCAGCATTCAGATTCAATATGATCGTAATAGCGAACTAGCCAAGAAGATTGCCTCACAGATTGAAGCGAAAACGACTTTATTTGTGAGTCCCACTCAAAGCAGCCCTCCCGATACTCCTGATGTGCATTACGAGCGCAATCGAGTGACGGTCATCGTTCACTCTAAGTAAATCTTACTTCTTTACCTTTTACTTTCTTACTTGAGGCCATGCGCTCTCTGAATTGGAGCGAGCAAACCTCGTAAGCCGTTGTGGTCAAGCTCATGCATCAGCTCAAGAATTGACCAAGCTCGCCTTTGGGAAATCCCTCACGTGCAAACCAGGCTAAATAGTTTCCTGGCAAGTCTGCCAGGGCACGTCCAGCATGCTTACCAAAAGGCATTTTCATGAGAACGAGTTTTTCGAGAGCTTGTGCATCCATCTAGAAATCTTACAAGCAAAGCTTATTAACCCTAAAAATTCCGACACTTACTAGCGTATGATCATTTTCTATTTGAGAATCATTCTCATTTAATTTGGTATATTGAGAACCGTTCTCATTTATAAATTTCTCTTTTTTAACCAACTCACCTCACCCATATGAAATTGACCATTCAAAAACTCATCACTTTTAGTCTCGTCCTAGCGGCAACTCTGCACTTCTCACTGGCACATGCTGGCGAAGGTGTATTCGGCTGGATCTATACCCTAGATCTACAGCCCAAGGGAAAGCTGGAATTTGAACAGCGTCTGCAACTGAATCAAGGCCAGGCTGCTGGTACCTATGACGCATGGACTGCAAGAACTGAGTTGGAGTATGGCCTCACAAACGATCTGCAAGTAGCAGGCTACATTAACTCTTACTACACCAATGCCAATCAAAACTACACCAATTCAGAGGCTTGCGGTGATTCACCAACTTGTACCGGTGGCTATGGCGTGCCTTCTTCACATGATCCCGCCAATGCCTATCAAAAAAGTGGCATTGAAGGAGGCTCTCTCGAAGCTATCTACCGCATTACTAACCCGGTCACCACTCCTGTAGGGGTAGGTCTTTATCTAGAACCAAGCTGGGGGAAAAATAAAGATGAGATTGAAGCCCGCTTATTGCTTCAGTCGAACTTTATCGACGACCGATTAGTCCTCGCAAGTAATGTGGTCGTTGCTAATGAGCGCCTGAAATTTATTGAGAACGGCAATGTACCCGAATCCATGCTCGATATCCTGGTGGGTGCAAGCTATCGCTTTGCCCCGAAATGGTCTGCCGGCGTTGAGGCTTGCTTTCATAACGACTACTCAGAACTCAATCTACGCAACCAAGTGCAACGCGCTACTTTTGTTGGACCGAATATTCACTACGCAGCCAAAGACTGGTGGGTTACAGGCGCTTGGCGTTATCAGCTTGCAGGCGGTCACTGCATGGGTGGCGGTGAAGCCGAATGCTCCAACTCAAGAGTATGGGATAGCCATAGCGTCAATGAATACATCCTCAAAGTTGGCTTTCCATTGAACTAAGCAGAAAAACAAAAAGAACATATTCCATGAATCACAAACAAACAACTCTGGCGATTGCCGGCCTAGCAATCATGATCGCCCCCATTGTTGCTCAGGCTAAAATTTATATATCGACAGAGCAAGCTCAGCAAATTCTGTTTCCGAAAAAGATGCTGAGCAAAACTCCGATCATCATCATAGACGATCTCCAAGAACAACTGCGCTCAGCATCGAGTATCCGCCATCCCTTTAAAGGAGATCGAATTTGGAGAACAGCTGATGGCGGATGGTTCATTGTGGATGAGGTGGTCGGTAAACATGAAATGATCACCTATGCTGTCGCCCTCAACCCCAAAGGAAATATTTTAGGAATTGAGATCCTAGAATACGTCGAGTCTTATGGTTACGAAGTTGCCCAAGCGCAATGGCGCCAACAATTTGTTGGCAAGAGCGCTCAAGATGCGATCAAGCTCAACCAAGATATTCAGAATATTGGTGGGGCGACACTATCTTGCAAGCACTTAACCGATGGAATCAAACGGGTCACTGTTTTTTATGACTTGGCACTCAAAAATTACCCACCTCAAGTCAAATGATGACTCGTTGCAAGCCACTATTAGGCACTTTTGTAGAAATCAGTATTGACGAGGATGTCCCTATGGAGGTTATCAACAGTGCATTTGCGTCAATCGAAATGATTCAGAGTTTGATGGGATTTCATCATCCCCAAAGCGAGCTAAGCCAAATTAACCGACTAGCGCACCAAAAAGCAGTGAATATTCATCCCTGGACATCGCAGGTGCTTACGACTGCCAAGAAAATTCATCGCCACTCGCATGGTCTATTTAATTGTGGTATTGGTCATCGCCTAGTTACGGCCGGTCTATTGCCACAACATATCAATCTAGCCAATTTGGATTTAGGAGGTATTGAGGATATTCATTTTCTAGCTCCCGATCTCATTCAATCAAACAGACCTGTCTGTCTTGACCTAGGTGGAATCGCCAAAGGCTTTGCAGTAGATATGGCGGTCAAGATTCTGATCTCCGAAGGCTGTCACTCTGGAATAGTCAACGCTGGAGGAGATCTACGGCTATTTGGCGACACGCCAAAGCGAATTCATATTCGCAGCCCCGATCAATTAAATCAGTTGCTCGATATTGGAGAGTTTCAAAATTGTGCAATTGCCACTAGCAGTTTGCATTTTTCAAAAAGGGATTGTCAGCAAAGTCACATCATTAACCCACTAGCAATAGAAGAAAATGGGATTCATATCAACTTTGAGGGCTCATACTCGATTCTGGCAAAAGAATGCATCTACGCCGATGCCCTCACCAAAGTGTTGGCGATCTCAGGGCAAGAACGGCATCCTTGCTTTGATCGTTTTAACGCACAAGCCATTCGGATTACAGCATGAGTCGGCTTGGGAAAATGCCTAACTGGCAGAAGTGGTTTGTCATCTTTGGAATGCTCGCCTGCTCTGTGACGGGCGGTCTTTATTTGCTAGGTCACGAATTTGGATTTGCCCGACCAAAATTGGGAGCGCACTCCATTTTGGCAATGCATGGTCTTGCAGCGATGCTGGCCACTTTGGCACTAGGTTCGGTGTTGCCATTTCATCTCAAGGCGGGATTGAAATCCAAGACAAAATGGATCAGTGGCTTTGGGCAAGTCACTTTTCTATCGGTATTGCTAATTTCAGGGGGATTACTCTATTACGGCCCCGAAACGATCCGTGAAATAGTCATTGATATTCACTGGATGATTGGACTTTTGTTTTTTATGCTCTTTATCTTGCACGCCGGCATTCTTCCCACAAAGCATCCTAGGCACCAAATCTAGACTCACAATCTTGCAACCATGATGGTTATAAAATGATCTGCAATGGAAAGCTCACTATTCATCAGCCCTGCTCTCGGAATTGTTATTGGGATTCTGATGGGCCTGACTGGGGCTGGTGGCGGTATTCTCTCGGTACCACTACTCGTCTTTGCACTTCATTTGAACGTTGCACAAGCCGCACCCATATCGCTTAGCGCCATCACTCTAGCTGCGGGAGTGGGTGCACTACTTGGGTTAAAAAATAAAATCCTGCGCTACAAAGCTGCAGGACTCATGGCGACTTTTGGATTGCTGCTTTCTCCCATTGGCTTGTGGCTGTCGCAACGCCTTCCCAATGCGCCATTACTTATATTGTTTAGTTGCACTTTGTTTTATGTATCGATTCGTCTATATCGACAAGCTTATAAAGAAATTCATGGGATTGCCGACTTTGATGGCAAGCCACCACCGCCGTGCTTATTGGATACATCCATTGGTAAGCTTGCTTGGAATATTCCTTGCGCAAAGGCGCTCATGTTCTCGGGAGGATTGGCCGGCTTTCTATCCGGTCTTTTGGGTGTGGGCGGCGGCTTTGTCATTGTTCCTGCCCTCAAGCGCTATACCGACTTACCGGTGCAATCGATCGTAGCCACCTCACTTGGGGTACTTGCCATTGTTGCTGGTGGAGGCACGATCTTCTCAATCGTCTTGGGCAATTTTGATCTTTGGATTGCAGCACCCTTCTCTTTAGGTGCACTCGCAGGATTGCTGATCGGTCGCAGCTTAAGCAATCGATTGAGCAGTCCTCGATTACAGCAAATTTTTGCACTATTGGCATTTGTAGTTGCCATCAGCTTATCTGCAAAAGGCCTTTACGCTTTATGAAAAGGCCCGTTTTAACTATTCTGTATATTATTTTCTTCGGCCTTTTGGGAGCTCTGCTGATGTCTTCTACTAAACCGCAAACTTGGTTATTCAATTCTATTAGCGCAATATCAGGCAATGTCAGTAATCTTCATCAGGAAACCCTTGAATATGTCAATACCGAAAAACCTACTCACGATCACTCATCAATCTATTACAAGCGCTTTTATATCTCCCAGTTCGACTTGGATGGAAAAGCCATAGAAGCCAAGTTTTCCGCTCCGATGACTATTAACAATGGGGATAGCGTTCAAGTTGCCGGCTACCAGCAAGGTGAGTCGCTTCAGGTATTAGCCTACACCAACCAAACTCAACAAGTCAGTCATCATGAAAACTGGGTTGTGCTGGGTCTGGGAGCAATCTTCTTTTTTGCCGTGGCTGTTGGTTTGCTCAATAGCCAACTCGTTTTAGAAGGCGCCCTCGTCCCCAAATTATTTCTGATTGGCTTCACATTGGTGGCGATCTACATGGGATATCGCGCCCTATTGATACGTGAGGCCATTGGGCTGATCTCAAATCAGTAATATGAATTTATAAAAGAAAAAGCCCTTACTGCTAAGGGCTTTGTTCATTTGAGCGGATGGTTTACTTAGTGACCGCCGCCACCTAAGTAAGCTGCTTTCACGGCAGGATCATCTTTCAATTTAGCGGCAGGACCATGGGTTGCAATCTTGCCGTTCTCTAAAACATAACCATAGTCAGCTACGTTCAATGCTGCGGCAGCAAACTGTTCAACCAACAACATGGTCACGCCCTGAGACTTGAGGTTAGAAATAATCTTAAATACTTCCTCAACCAAGATTGGCGCCAAGCCCATGGATGGCTCATCCAAGAGAATGATCTCTGGATTTAACATCACTGCGCGAGCCATCGCCAACATCTGCTGCTCACCACCAGACAATGTGCCAGCCAATTGATTGCGACGCTCTTTCAAGCGCGGGAACATCTCCAACGCTTTTTCTAAATCAGTCTTGATATCGCCTTTTGAACGGCTACCTGTAAAACGGGGAAATGCGCCTAACAATAAATTGTCAGTCACAGACATGGTTGTAAACACGCGACGACCTTCTGGACTATGCGCTAAACCTAAGCGCGCAATCTTATGAGAGTCGTAGCCATTGATTTGCTCACCACCAAGAGTGACTTCACCAGCAGTAGGTTTAATCATGCCAGTGATCGCGCGCATGGTGGTGGTTTTGCCAGCACCATTAGAGCCAATCAAAGTGATTACTTGACCTTTTGGAACATCAATATTGATGCCATGAAGGGCTTTAACTTTGCCGTAGCCTGCTTCAAGATTCTTAATAGATAACATGGTATTTACCGATTCAATATGGTTCTAGTGATTAAGTACCCAAGTAGGCATGAATCACCTTCTCGTTAGCCTGAACTTCAGCTGGCTTACCTTCCGCAATCTTCTGACCGAAGTCCAATACAGAAACGGTATCGCAAACCGACATCACCACATCCATATGATGCTCAATCAGGATGAAGGTAATTCCGTTATCACGAATCTTACGAATGATGCGCAAGAGTTCCTTGATGTCTGGAGCGGTCAAGCCCGCAGCTGGCTCGTCCAAGAGGAGCAATTCGGGGTCGAGTGCCAATGCACGAGCAATCTCTAGCAAACGTTGCTTACCATATGGCAAGTTACGCGCTTCTTCATTAGCCAAATCATCTAAGCCAACAAATTTGAGAAGAGCCATAGCACGAGCGTGTGCTTCCGCCTCTTCACGCTTGTAGCGCGGCAGATGCAATGCGATCTCGAGCATGTTCGACTTAAAGGTATGATGCAAGCCAACCAAAATATTCTGAATCGCTGTCATTTCACCAAACAACTGGACGTTTTGGAAAGTACGGGCAATACCGGATAAAGCGATATCAGATGAAGTCTTACCAACCACGCTCTGTCCTGCATATAAAACGTTACCGGCAGTTGGCACATAAATACCAGTCAACACGTTCATCATGGTGCTCTTACCAGAGCCGTTTGGTCCAATCAAGCCATGAATCGTGCCGCGCTTAATACTCAGGTCAACGTTATTCAAGGCTTTCAAGCCACCGAACTGCATCAATACTGAGTCCACTTTAAGAAGCTCTGCACCGGCATCTTTACTACCAACGGCACTAATAAAGCTGATGGAATCATCCACGGCTTCAGCGTCACCGCCACGAGCAGTTTTCGCTTTGCCAACAATAGATTGGTAGAAGCTCTTCGCAAATCCAACGATACCGTTTTGCAAGTAGTAAACCACCAACAAAATCATGAAGCCGAAGATACTCAAGCGCCAGTCAGAAATGCTATTAAGCCAGAACGAGAAGGCAGCCAAGCCAACTACACCAGCAATCGGAACTGCCACGCGTCTTGGAGTAGTAACCTTCTTAGACAAGGCCACTGCTGCACCGACCACCACCACGATTGCAATAATCGAGGCAACAATACGGAACAAATTGATATCGTCCAAGAGCTTTGGCAACAACACAATGATGGCCGCGCCAATAATGGCACCCAAACGAGACTTACGACCACCCATGATGATGCCGAGCAAGAAGAGAACAACCAATTCGTTGTTGTTATAGGTATTTGGAGAAATGTACTGCTCGGAGTAAGCGTACAAGCAACCAGCTAATCCAGCAAATGCTGCGCTGATGACAAATGCGATCACCTTGAAACGGTATACAGATACGCCCATACAGTCACAAGCAACAGGGCTATCACGCAAGGCTTCAAATGCACGACCCCATTTGGGATTTAACAAAGCGGTCGATCACGATCAAGGCCAGGATACCAAAGGCAGACACTAACCAGAAATACTCAGCCTTGGTCATTGGCACGCCTATCAACTCTGGACGGGTTAACTTGATGCCCAATGGACCTTCAGTCAACCAAGTCATCTCGTTAATGAGAATCTGCGCAATGGTTCCGAATGCCAAGGTCACCATCGCTAAATATGGTCCGATCACCTTGAGAGCCGGAAACGCGAGGATGCCACCGAAAATCGAAGTAATAATAATTGAGGCTGGAATCGTTGCCCAAATTGGCCAACCCAAGTGGAAGAACAAAATACCAGCGGTATATGAACCAATACCGAACAAAGCGGCATGGCCCAAAGAGACCTGACCAACATAACCCACGACGATATCTAAACCAAACAAGAGAATGGTATAGATCAGAATCGTTTCAGCTAAGTGAATGTAATAAGGATTGTGAATTACTAGCGGCAATGCAAAAAGAGCAGCAATAGCAATTAAAAGAGGAATAGAAGACTTCAATTTCATCATTAAACTTTCTTAATTGCAGATTTACCGAAGAGGCCAGATGGTTTGTATACAAGCACAAGCAGCAACAAGATCAAACCTGGAACATCCTTATAGCCAGTAGAGACATAAAAGCCAGTAGCTGTTTCAACAATACCGAGAATCAAGCCACCAACAATAATTCCGAGGCCACTCGATAAGCCGCCAATAATCGCTACCGCAAATGCTTTCAAGCCTAAGGCACCGCCCATGGTTGCACCAGTTAAAGTCAAAGGCGCAATCAATACACCAGCAAATGCAGCGGTCAAGGAAGATAAAGCGTAGGAGAAAGTAATCACCATACTGGTATTGATGCCCATCAAGCCAGCAGCATCACGGTCATTGGCGGTAGCAACGACTGCCTTTCCATAGATAGTCTTGCGATTAAAGAACTCAACCAATAACATCATTACTAAAGCACCGACTACCACCAAGATTTCCATTGGGAGAATATTGGCACCCATGAAATTCATTGGCTCCATTGGCAATGGTGATGAGAATGGTAAGGCATCACGGCCCCAGATATTTTCAGCCACGTTCTTGAAAATAATACCAAGTGCAATGGTAGACATAATCCAACCAAACTCAGATTTAATTTTGATCGCTGGACGTACGCCGATGAGCTCAACAAAGCTACCTTGAAGCATGCCAAAAATACAAACAATTGGAATCATCGCCCAATAGTTGATGCCAAAGGTATCTACACAGGTCAGACCGACTAAAGCGCCCAACATCAGCGCTTCACCCTGACCGAAATTCAGAGTACCTGATGTAGCAAAAGTGAGCTGAAATCCGAAAGCGATTACCGCATAGATCATCCCCACAGCGATACCGCTTGAGAGGATTTGTGCAAGCATTTCCATATGATTGGCCTAAATATTTTTAATACTTTTTTGGCCTAAATATTTTTAATACTTTTTATTAACGAATCCGTCATTGTAAGCAAAACGCCGCTTTTAGGCGGCGCTTTGTTTCAAGTAATGTTGCAGTGCAAAATAAATTTACCTCGCACTGCTGTTAAAGCTTGAATTACTTCTTCTTAGATTTTGCGTCCTCAGCATTCAAGAACTCAACACGGCCGTTTTCAACAACACCCATAACGACGTCTTTTGCCTTGATTGCTTCGTGATCTTGCGCAGTAAATGGCTTGTTGTAAGTAATCACAACACCATCAACTGGAGTCTTGAGATCTTGCAATGCTGCCAAGATCTTTGGTCCCTCTGTGCTATTGGCTTGTTTGATCGCTGCAGCCAAGAGGTATACAGAATCGTAACCTTGAGCAGCAGAAACTGGAGAAGCGATGTTGTTATTTTTTGGCTTGAACTCTTTTACGTAAGCATCTTGGAAAGCTTTACGCTTTGAAGTAGTTGATGGAGACTGGATATAAGTTTGTGGCATGGTTGCGCCATCACCGTTCTTACCAGCAGTATCAATAAAGCTAGCCATAGACAAAGTCCAGCTACCGATAATTGGTTTTTTCCAACCCAACTTCGCCATACCGTTCGCAATTTGCGCCAACTCAGGTCCAATTGCGTAAGTCAACACAACATCTGCACCAGCATTTTTTGCTTTGAGCAACTGTGAAGTCATATCAACGTCACCAATGTTGAACTTCTCAACCGCTACAGGTGTTACGCCGTATGTCTTCAGGGCTTTTTCTAAGTCCTCACGGCCTAACTGACCATAGTTAGTAGAGTCAGCCAAGATTGCTACCTTTTTCAAACCACGCTTTTCAACTGCTTCTTTAGCCACCATTGGCGCTTGGATGTTGTCAGCTGCAGCGTTACGGAAAACATAGTTTTCAGCTGCATTTGGGAATTGCTTGGTAATGATTGAACCAGTAGCAACGTTGTTGAGCACAGGAATCTTCGCATCTTGATAGAAGCGCTGAGAAGCCAATGCGACACCAGTGTTGATGTAACCCAAAGTAGCAACTACTTTTTCGTTGTTAATCAACTCTTGTGCAATTTGCACGCCACGCTCGTTTTTTGCTTCATCGTCACGCTCGATCAACACAATCTTGTTGCCGTTGATACCACCAGCAGCGTTGATTTCTTTTACAGCAAGACGGACGCCATCGCGCATACTCACACCCATTGAGGATGAGCCACCTGTGAATGGACCAGCAACGCCCACTTTAATATCGGCAGCGTAAGCACCGGATGCGAACAAAGCTGTAGCTGCTACAGCAAAGATTTGACGACGTATATTCATAAAGTCTCCATGACTAAAAACAAGTGAATTAAATATTTTTATAGGTACTACAGATAACGAATAGCTATCTTACAGTTAATGCTCAGGCAAAAAAAGGGGTTTGTATTAGGGTTTTACATTAGTCCTAAAACCAGCAATTTAGCCCTGATAAGAAGCCATTAGACGCTGGCGCAATGAGGGCCAAAAGAGATTCACCATCAAGCCCATGATCACTAAGCTAGCAGCCAAAATCTTCCAAAGCGGCAAAGGCTCACTTAAGAAAAAGGCTGATGCCCCCATACCGAAAATGGGTACCAACAATGGAGCCGGTGCTACAACGGCAGCAGGATGCTTGGAAAGTAACCACGCCCAAGCGCCATAACCAAAGAGCGTATTGCCCCAGGACTGCCAGAGGACTCCCAGCCAAGCTCCCAGAGGTGCCACCACTACAGAAGTGCTGAGCCCATCCCACCCACCTTCAAAGAGGAAGGCAATCGCAAATAGCGGCGGAATAGCAAAGACGCTAACCCAAACGACATAAGAGAGCATATTAATTGAGCCAGCACGCCGGCTAGCTGTGTTGGCCACACCCCAAGAAAAACCACAGAACACGACTAAGGCCAAGCCCAAGAAGGTGGTGGTCGCATCTGTGTGCACCGCAATAATCAATAAACCCACCATCGCGATGGCTACCGCCACTGCTTGATAGAGCTTGAGTTTTTCTTTGGCAAACAACATCGCAAACCCGATGGTGAAAAACACTTGGGTCTGAATGACTAAAGAAGCTAAGCCTGGAGAAATATTGCCGTCGATGGCGTAATACAAAACACCAAACTGCCCTACACCCACAGCTAAGCCGTATACACACAAGTTTACCCAAGACACTTTCGGTCTGGGCAAGAAAAAAGATGCTGGCAAAAATGCAAAACAGTAACGAAGCGCGGCAAACAGAAACGGTGGAAAACTCGCTAGAGAAAGTTTGATCACAACAAAGTTCGTACCCCAAACTGCAACAATCGCCAAAGCTAATAACAAATGGCTTGGCGGCAAGGTATAGCTTGTGTTTTTTGAAATGGAATTACTCACCAGTTAGCAACTCCGCGGCGCGTTGCGCAATGAGCATCGTTGGCGCTGCTGTATTGCCTGGAGTAATGGTTGGCATAGCAGAAGCATCGACTACCCGTAAATTATCAATACCCCTGACGCGCAATTGAGAATCTAAGACCGCCATTGGATCATCATCACGACCCATTTTGCAGGTACCTACTGGATGGAAAATTGTTGTGCCGATATCGCCCGCTGCTTTAACTAATTCTTCATCCGTTTGATATTGCAGGCCAGGCTTATATTCTTCAGGGCTATATGGTGCTAGTGCGGGACTTTGCACAATCTTGCGAGTCAGGCGCAATGATTCAGCGGCCACTTTGCGATCTTCATCAGTCGATAAATAGTTGGGATGTATAGCTGGGGGCGCTTCAGGATCGGTTGAGGTGATATGCACACTACCGCGGGATGTCGGACGCAAATTACAAACGCTAGCTGTAAATGCATTAAAGGAATGTAAGTCCTCGCCAAATTTTTCTAAAGATAAAGGCTGTACGTGATACTCCACATTAGCGCTTGGCTGCGCGGAAGAACTATAGGCAAACGCACCTAACTGAGAAGGCGCCATCGACATTGGACCAGAGCGCTTCAATAAATACTCCAGACCAATCATCATCTTGCCAAAGAGCGTATTGGCTTTGGTATTGAGAGTTTTAATGCCGCTGACCTTATAGATCATGCGCAATTGCAAGTGATCTTGCAAGTTCTCACCAACACCAGGTAGATCGGCAATCACTGGAATGCCGAGGCTCTTTAAATGCGCAGCTGCACCAATGCCAGAGCGCTCTAAAATTTGAACGCTACCAATAGCGCCCGCACTCAGAATCACTTCACCTGTGGAAGAGATGAGTGCTTCAGAGACAACTCCATTTTTAAGATACTCAATACCCAGGCATTGCTTGGTTGCCGAATCAATTTTCAATTTAGTCACGACAGCTTGCGTAATCACAGTCAGATTGCTGCGCTTTGCGGCATCTTTTAAGAAAGCTTTTGAAGTATTAAGCCTCCAGCCTTTACGCTGACTGACATCAAAGTAACCAACACCAAAGTTATCGCCGCGATTAAAGTCATCAGACGCGGGAATACCCGCCTGCACTGCAGCATCCCTAAAGCGATCCATGATAGGCCAACGCAAGCGCTGCTTGGATACCGTCCACTCACCGCCTTTACCGTGCCAAGCATTGGCATCACTGTGGTAATCCTCAAATGATTTATAGCGCTTGAGTGCATTTTCCCAAGACCACGCATCGTCACCAGTTGCCTGCACCCAAGAGGCATAGTCACCAGCTTGTCCGCGCATGTAAATCATGCCGTTAATGGAAGAGCATCCGCCGAGTACGCGACCACGGGGATAGAACAATGAGCGACCATTTAATCCTTTTTCAGCAACAGTCTTAAAGCGCCAATCGGCTCTGGGGTTATCAATGCAATACAGATAGCCCACGGGAATATGAATCCAGATGTAATTATCGTTCTTACCCGCCTCAATTAATAAGACTTTCTTTTGAGGATTTTCAGTTAAGCGTTTAGCCAACATACAGCCTGCACTACCAGCCCCAATAATGATGTAGTCGTAAGTATTTGTTTGCGTCATTGTCTTTGCGTCAGGTATATCGCTATTTATTGCATTTATTCAAATATTTTGATTTATGGACCCTATTATTTACCAAACTTAATAAATGAGCATCTAGGCCAAGAAGCTGCAATACCCGTCTAAAATAGGGGCATGCACATTAATGAGAAAAATCGCACGCCAAAGCTGATTGAGGCTGATGAAGGCCCCAGCAAGTCTGAGCTCAAGCGTCAAATGACTGAACGCCAAAAATTGGCTGAAGTGCTGGCAGCACTGAGTAGCGATGCCCTCAAAACCATCCCTTTGGATGAAGCGATCAAAGCAGCGATTGCTGAAACCAACAAAATTAAGGGTTTTGAAGCGATTCGTCGCCATAAGCAATACCTTGGCAAACTCATGCGCTTTTTAGACGAAGAAGAATTAGAAGTCATTCAAAAACGCCTTGATGCGATTCAAGGGGTTAGTAAAGCAGAAACCGCCAAGCTCCATTTTTTAGAGACTTATCGTGATCGATTAATTGCCAATGATGACGCTTTCACCAAAATGATTGAGCAGTATCCGGATATGGATATTCAGAATATGCGCACCCTCATTCGTAATGCGCGCAGAGAGAAAGAACAAAACAAGCCACCTAAAGCTTATCGAGAAATCTTTCGCGTCTTAAAAGAGATGGGAATTTAAAGCTTGATCCTGCGCGCAGGCACTTCAACCCAGCGATATAAGTAATTAGCAGCAATCCAACTAGCGGCTATCGCCATAAACATGAGTGCGAGCGCCATCGCACCATCGTGACGCAAACTCATGCCCCATCCTATATACAAAGTGTTGGCGAGCAAGATAAAAGAAAAGTGGATTAAGAATGCGCAGTAAGATCTTCTGCTGCCCCACAAAATGACATTGACAACTTCGTGCATTTTGGATTGATGCTGAGGACGCTGGTGCTCTTGCTTTTGATCCTTGTAAGCCCAATCTCCCCAAAAAATTAAAGCCAGTGCCACCAGATAAGCCAAGATGTTTCGAAGCCAAACTTGGTGAAAGCTTGAAACCACAATCACAATGCCGATACCTGCCATGAAGATTCTGGCAAAACGGTTGACTACGGGGTCTGGATAATTTTTGCAAAGTTGCGCTAATACTCCAAGGCCATAAGCACCTATGAAATAAATGAAATAGTTTTCGTAAGCGCCCAGTCGATTGAAGTACAGCAGTGAAGCTACGCACAGCACCGTCAGCATCCACACAGCCGATCGAAAACCAGGGAACATACCCAGCATGGTGACTAGGATTGCGTAGAGCTGCCAATCAATGGCTACATACCAAACGCCAGCAGAAATGGAATCTAAGCCCAAGATACCTTGCAAGAAGAACAAGTGCGCCAAAAACTGGCCAAGCGTTTCTGACTCGCCCACAAACTCGTCTTGCACCCAAAAGCGCGCAACCCAAGCACAAACAATGGTGATGGTTAAAGCGACAACATAAGGCGCAAACAAACGTAGATAGCGATTGAAAACCACCTTGAGAACATTACGTGGATTTTTAAGCTCAGTAGTGCGGGTGAGCGACTGGGCAGCAAGATAGCCGCCCATGACCAAAAAGATTTGCACTGCATAGCGTCCGTACTCAAATAACCATGTCATGAAACCTGGCAATAGTTGCTGGGCATCTTGCGCAATCTGCCCATAACTAGAGAAGTGGTGCGCAATGATCGTTAAGGCAGCAAAGGTCTTTAAAAAAATCGACAAGAAGAAAATGGTTTTTAGTCTGCAAAGCAACAAAGAATATGAATGGAACTAATTTAGAGAGGCAGCATAAGCAGCAATCGCCTCGATATCTTCATCGCTTAGATTGCGCGCTGCACTTCCCATTGTGCCATCCATATCAATTCGGCTACCTGACCGAATGTTTTTGAGCTGGGTCACCACATACTCCGAAGACTGTCCTGCCAAGCGTGCAATGTGTTTTTGCCCTTGCAGCTGAGCACCATGACAGGAGTTGCAATATTGATTATTGGAGATTTGCTGGCCTTTAGCAATTAAATTGGCATTGCCTGATTTTGCCGGAGGTGGTGGCAGCGCAGCGTAATACGCAGCAATATCGCGCATATCCTGATCACTTAAGCTGGCGGCAAGCGCCTCCATTGCCCCGCCCTTGCGCTGCTGACCTCGAAACTGAATCAACTGATAGGTAATGGAAAGTGCGGGTTGCGCAGCCAAATTCGGAATCTCGCCAAAAATACCAATGCCGTTTTCACCATGACAGGCAAAACAGGTTTGTGCTTTTGCTTTACCGGCAACTGCATCCGGTGGCGCAGCAAAAACCGTTGAAGAGAACAACACCAAACTAAGAGAAGTAAAAAAAGGCCACCCCGAGGATGGCCTTAGTGCTAGCAATCAATTTCATTTGCCGTAAGACACGCGGAAGATTGCGCCAGTTTCATCATCAGAAACCAACATGGAACCGTCTTTGAGTACTTGCACGTCAACTGGACGACCCCAGAAAGTTTCGCCCTCTAGCCAGCCAGTAACAAATGGCTCGAGTTTGACTGGCTTGTTCTTGCCATCCAAAACAACACGAACCACTTGATAACCGGTCTTTTTGGTTTTATTCCATGAGCCATGCTCAGCGATAAAAATATTGCCTTTGTATTCTGCTGGGAACATATTGCCGTTATAAAAACGCATACCCAAGGCAGCCACGTGAGCACCCAACTTCATCTCGGGCTTATCAAACTCATCGCATGAACGACCTTTGCCAAACTCCGGATCCAAAAAATCGCCTTGATGGCAATGTGGGTAGCCAAAGTTCATCCCTTTTGGGCGCACCAAGCGGTTCAAGGTATCGTTCGGAATATTTTCATCAACCCAGTCACGACCGTTGTTGGTAAACCAAAGCTCCTTGGTTCCTTTTTGGAAATCCATACCCACACTGTTACGCACACCGGTTGCGACGGTCTCTAAGATATTGGTCTTGAGATTTAAGCGTACGATTGTTGCGTGAGTTGATGGTGGCACCACGATATTGGCTGGTGTACCAATTTGGAAATACAAATATTGCCCATCTGGACTCAAAGTCATGAACTTCCAACCATGTGGCTCATCTTTAGGTAAGGCATCAAACACCACTACTGGTGCTGGTGGGTTATCCAGATTTTTCTCGATATTGTCGTAACGAATAATGCGCGAGAGTTCAGCAACATAGAGTGAGCCATTGGCAAAAGCAACACCGTTTGGACGATGCAAACCTTTAGCAATGGTTTTGACTTCCCGCTTGCCATCTTTTGTGACTACCGCATAAACATTGCCAGTAAAACGTGTACCAACATAAACCGTGCCACTGGGTGACTCTGTCATTGATCGTCCGTTCGGCATACCGGATGCCCACAATTCAATCTTGAAACCAGCAGGTACTTTTAATTTGCTCACCGGAATCTCATCTGCAGGCATCGCAGAAATTCCAGGAGGGTTTGGGGCCAATGAAGGGTTCATACCATCAGGCGTTCTACCTTGCGCCCATGTTGGCGGAATACCTGAGGCTGGGGCTGGTGCTGGAGCTTGCGCACTAGCAAAGCTGGCAGCTGCCATACCTGCAGCGAACATCAATGAATGAATGGTTTTGAGTTTCATTGCTAAGTCTCCTGATTTTTACTATTTTTCTGACTCGATTGATTCAATCAACTTTGTACTGCGTAAATCCTAAAGCATTTTTGCTAGCTTCACATCAAACCTTTAAAACTACTGCACTGCATCAATTGCCGCCCCTACTTAAAAGACTAGACGCGCCCCAACAGTAATGGCTTGCGGCATGCCAGCTTGATAAGCGGTTGCCTGCGAAGCAATATTAAATGTGACATATTGACGATTAAACAAATTGACTACCGATGCAAATACTGAGGCTTGGGGTGTTACTTGATAGTTTGCTTTTAATCCCACTACTGCATATGCAGGAACCGGCAAGGACCCCGTAGCCATCCAAGAGTTACCAACATAACGCACTGTGGTTGTTAGGCTAGCCTGTGGCACAGGGTAATATGTAATCCCAGCATTAGCCATATTTTTAGGAACACCACCAACTTGTGTATTGATGGGGTCTGTCGTAGCACTCCATGTCAAGATCGTGCTGGTATAGGCATAACCGGCATCAACACCCCAATGTGGATTAATGTCTTGGTGATACTGCATTTCAATACCGCGGCTCAATAAATTTTGCTGGTTGGTGTAATAGTTCACCTTACCCAAACTACAGCCCTGTGGATTGCCAGCAGATGCACATAGACTACTGGCTAAAGCTGCGTCACTAGCAGTCGAGAGGTTGTAACTCGTAATCGCATTCTGAATGTAATTATTAAATGCGGTGAACTGCGCAAAACCTTCCTTCCAGCGATAGTCTGTACCCACCTCATAACCCGTCATTGTTTCTGGCGTTAAATTTGGGTTGGCAAAAAAGTAACCTCCAGAAGTAGATCCATAACTACGTAAGGTGTTATTCATGCTGGGCGCATGAAATGCTTGATAGGCTGCACTTCGCAAATCCCAGTTCTGCGTGGCCTTATATACAAAACCTAAAGAAGGGCTGAGCTGAGTCTTGCTTTTATTAGGAATATTTTGATAAATCGGATTAGCGCCATTGACTCCAGCGTTATATAGGGTTGGAGTCTGGCTATTCCAAAAATCTAGTCTGGCACCAAGTGTTGTCTCTAGCGGAAATGCACTAGCAGTTGATTTTAATTGACCCAATAGGCCATAAAAGTTTTGTTGGCCTTGTGCATAGTTCACCGAAGTCACAGAACCACTACCGTTGCTATTGAGATTATTCGTTAAGTTCGATGCAGAAATATTGCGCGCATCAGCACCTAGAATATATTGGTCAATGCCCGCTCCCTTGAGATCATGAGTGTATTGTGCCGAGGCCCCTACTGTTGAATAAGGGTCGGTGTAATTAGCGTTGACGTAAGGTTGATTCTTATTAGGGGCAGTAGTTGAGGTAGAACCGCTTTGCTTGTAGAAATTGGTGTTTTGGTAGTACACATTTACTTGGGCTTTTTTATCGACATCTAATTTTGTTGTGGAGCCAGCAGCAAAATCAGCAGTCTGAACTAAGTTTGGCGCTATAGCATAGTTGGTACTCAGATCGGCCATCGTGCTGTAGCCCAGCCTTAAAAATCCGGTGGTATCTTGATTGGGCTTAAAGTAATTTTGCAAACGAATATTGGAGTTCTTAACTGCATCCGTGCCCATACCATTTTTAATATTACTAGACGAACCCGGTGAAATCGTGGCGTAGTTCTGAAAGCCTTCACTTGAAAAGTAATCTGCTGAAAAGCGCATCTGCATGCCATCAGAAACAATTAAGTCTTTTGAGGCAGCGACGTTGCCAGTGCCAAATGATCCATAACTTGCAGAGACATCCTGGGAACTATTTTTGGGCGTCTTGGTATTGATATTAATCACGCCACCCATACCGTAGTTACCATACAGACTCGAGACACCTCCCCGGACAAACTCTGCCGACTCAATCGATGACATGGGAACCAGATTCCATTGCACCGTTCCGTAAAAGGCGTCGTTAGCGGGCAAACCATCAATCAAGACTAGAGTGCGGCCATAACCTAAACCGCGCACGTTAATACTTTATCCGGTGGGGTCTTTTTGGTAATAAGGCACATCATTTAAAAATACGCCCGGAACATTTTTCAATACTTGATCGATGGTTTGATCTGGTGAAGACTCCAAGACCTCTTTGGTCAATATCGTGGTGTTGAGCGACATTTGATCTAAGGGTGTCTCCGAACGAGTGGCATTGACTACCATATCATTCAGTTTCTGATCGTAATTAAGGGATGGTGCAATCTGTGCCATCAAACTAGTTGATAGCAGCAGCAAGGTCGAACAAGTAAAAAAATAAGGAGGCGGTCCACCGCCGTCTCACAATCAATCTTGCACCACTCTTAGTCATACAGAGAACGGCGCACTACTTGGCTTTTGACTTCGCGCTAGATTTTGCTGACGTCTTTAGCGCTGCTTTTTTCTTTGGCATCACTTTTGCTAACCTTGGCTCGGCTTGAGCTTTCATTAAAGAAGCTAGCAGGGGGTTAGCACTTGCCAGCTCTTTTTTAGTTTTGGCATTTGCTTCAGCAGCTCCAGGCTTAGGAGTTTTAGTCGAATTTTTCATGCGCTGAGCAGTCAGCAATGCCAAGCTCTTAAACAGATCGGTTTTTTTCATTGCCATGGCTGCTGCTCTTTGCTATTACTCAGTAACTCAATAAAGGATCAGGGGTTTACTTCGATACATTCTTCGCGAGTGAACGCGCTGCAAAGCCAATGAATAACAAAGACCAGCCTTGCAAGAGTAATTCGATAGCAATCAATAAGCCAGGTAACCACAAGCTTGAAGACGGGAAGTTATTCATGATGAGCACACCCATCAAGATAGAGATCGCCGCAGAGATGGCTAACCAAAACCACTCACCAAAATGACGATGCTGAAATGCAGCGATAAAACGCAATACACCCGTCACAAAGAAGATAGCCGCTAACCACAAAGTAATGGCTTCAAGCGCAGGGATTGGGAAAGCCCAGACATAAATCGCTGCGACGATATACAAAATGGCAAACAAGATTTGCACGCCAACACTTTTCCAACCTGCAGATTGAAAAGCATGGATAGCTTGGAGTACGCCACCAGCAAACAGAAAAATACCTAATACATTGACAGACACAAGGGAGAAAAATACTTGGCCAGCAACACCAATCATTCCCAACACGATAAACAAAATGCCCAGACCAATCAGGGCTCCAGGAACCTTGGCAGCTGCACCCAAGACTTTGGTACGAATTTCATTGATTTGCGCGGTATTTAATTCGGTCATATTTTTACTTTCTCAGGTTTTTCCACTTGTTTTACTGCTTGACTTGTTTTACTGCTTGTTTTACGACTGACATATTAGGTAATTTCTAGGCTCTACTGTATCAATAAACCAATACAGTAAGCCTATGCCCCTAGCAGCTGATCACTGACCCCTATACCCGCGAGTGGGATTGGCAATAAAAACGGGTATTCTTTGCTCTTTAGAACTTGTATCAATACCTACCCATATTAGAAAGACATCCTCAATGGATAACACTATGACCGTGATTCTAGGCATCGTTGCCATGTTGTTACCCCTGGTAGTTGGGCGCCTAGTCTGGAAACGTTTTGATCAATACTTTGGTCGCAATGATGAAGTTTATATGGATAGCCTGGGCTACTTTCTGAAAAAGATTGGCTTGACCATCCTGGTCGCTTTTGTAATTTTATGGATTGGCATCAGCTTAGTATTTAGTGGTCATTCAGCTTAAGTGCTCAGCTCAAGCCCAATTAAATCCACCAAACAATCATTACCAATCTCATGAATGATCAACTCAAAAGTATTTTGCTCAAAGCGAAACTGAACTTCGCTATTTTGGGAGCCATTTTGATCATTGCTGTTTTAGGTAAAGCTAGCTACCCAGAACTCACTAACACCATCTTTGTTACAGCAGACCAATTAGTGTCCGATCTATATCTAGTCTTTATTGCGATTACTTTGGGCGCTTTTATTCCCAATTTCAAACTGGTTGTGCTGGGTGCGATTAGCGCCTTTATTACTGCCACAATATTGATTCAGGTGGGTGTGTTTACTTACCTGACAACAAGCTATTTATTTTCAGTGCTGATAGTTACACTCGGCTTTGCATCCATTGCCAACCTATATAGGCACTATCGCGAAGTAGGCTTATAAACAGCCATCACTGAAATATGAATCCCAATTAGCGGGGTTTATGCTGCTATTTGAAATACACGTATGCGTGGTTCAATTTCCTTTTGAAGGGTACGCTTAGCCATTCGCATATCGTATTCAGACTGAAGATTAAGCCAAAAACGCGGTTCCATTGAAAAGAATAGACCTAAACGCAAAGCTGTATCTGCAGTTATTGGGCGCAAGCCATGCACAATTTCACTAATACGACTGGGTGAAACATCGATATCAGCCGCTAACTGACGAGCAGTAATACCCATGGGCTTCATAAAGTCCTCAAGAAGAATCTCTCCTGGATGAATTTCGTCAAGTAGCTTTGTCATATTCATATCCTTAGTGGTAATCCACAATTTCTACGCTATAAGCGCCATCTTCCTTCCATTTAAAACAAATACGCCATTGGTTATTTATCCGAATACTATGCTGATCCTTACGATTCCCACTTAAAGCCTCCAACATATTGCCCGGCGGAATACGTAAGTCAATCAAAACTGTTACAGCATGCAATTGCAATAACTTTCGTCTCGCCACCCTTTCTATACCCTTCAACTTTTTTGATGACTTGCTGTTAAATAAGTCTTCAGTGTCTTTGCAAGAGAATGAATGGATCATGCGCTATTGTATTCCGTATAACAGATTCTGTAAAGTAGATTATTTATCACTTTTTAAGCAACCAAAGATACCCAAGAAAAAGCCTCGACGAACCGGGGCTTTTTTACTTTTTTCCTTTATTGCTGAGGGGTGCGACCACAATTACTTCTCAAGCGCACCATAGATGACCGAGTTCAGTTGCTCGCGATGGACCTTCCGAATTTCTCCTGGTGCTACTGCCATCATTACGACAACCATTTGCTCTTTTGGATCAACCCAGAAGATGGTGCCGTTAGCGCCATTCCATGTAAAGTCACCAACATTACCGTTGATCGCTGATAGGCCGCGCTCCATACGTACCGCAACACCCAGACCAAAGCCATAACCTACGCGACCAGGCTCAGTGCCACCAACATTATTTTTAATATCTTTATTGAGGTGGTTTGAAGTCATAAAGGCGACTGTTTGTGGTCCTAGTACACGCTTGCCATCTAAGCTGCCGCCATTGAGTAGCATCTGACCAAAGCGCACATAGTCGCCTGCTGTAGAAAAAGCACAGGAGCCGCCACAATCAAACTTCACTGTCTGATTGAGAATATCTACCTTTTGTGGCTTACCCGTCATCGGATCAATCGGCAGCGGTTGTGCTAAGCGAGCGCGATCTTTTTCTGCCACCTGAAAAGTGGTATTTGGCATACCCACTTTGTTCCAGATGCGCTCTTGCAACGCGCTACCCAAGGGCTTGCCAGCAATCTTCTCTTCGATAATGCCCAGCACGTCAATACCAAAACCATAGTCCCAAACAGTTCCAGGTTCATAGAGCAAAGGAGTACTCGCCAGTTTGTCGATAAATTCTGGCGCAGTATATTGAACTGCTGCAGGAGCAGATCCAGCTGGATAG
Source organism: Polynucleobacter necessarius (assembly GCF_900096765.1). Classification (NCBI taxonomy): domain Bacteria; kingdom Pseudomonadati; phylum Pseudomonadota; class Betaproteobacteria; order Burkholderiales; family Burkholderiaceae; genus Polynucleobacter; species Polynucleobacter necessarius. The sequence goes on along the minus strand of NZ_LT615228.1, from coordinate 22,912 downwards.
AGCTTATGCACTGCGGTTGTACCGCGACCACCGTAGGTCAAACCATTGGTGTGACGCACGAGGTCTTGTACGGTGATGGGATTTTTTGCCGGTACAGTAGTGAGCTTGCCGTCGGCATCCACTTGCCCCACTTGCATACTCTTAAACTGAGGCAACCAATTAGAAATAGGCGCATTGAGTGGCAACTTACCCTCTTCATAAAAAGTGAGGCCACCAACAGACGCCATCACTTTTGTCATAGATGCCAAATTAAATAGGGCATCGGTGGTCATGGCTTTTCCACTGGCTTTATCTGCATAGCCATAAGGTTTAAAAATGACTAACTTGCCATTTTTAGCTACCGCTAACACTGCACCAGGCAATTGATTGTTGGCAATCTGCTCCGCAAAAAAAGCATCGATTCTTTTCAGACCTTCTGCTGAAAATCCTTGGCCCGGGGTGGCGCTTGGTGGTAAAGGTGCTTTTGAAGTGTCTGCGGCGTAAATTGAGCCACTAAACAACAAGCTGGTAACAAGGCCAGCAAATAGGCCACGCGCCTGAAATGTTTTCATTCTGTCTCCGTAATGATGGTTTTCATGATTTGGGGGATTTTTACCCCTCTTTTTAGGCTATTGAAGCAGACTTTTGCCAAGTTGTGAGCTTTCGAATCTATATAGCTGCGGGTTATATAGAATGGATTTTTGAGTATTTGAAGGAATATTGAAAATCCATGACAATCGTGGGCTATGTATAAATATGACCACATTGACCAAACCCTTGTAGATCAACGGGTTGCACAATTTCGAGACCAGGTATCAAGACGCCTTGACGGCAGTTTGGCTGAAGAAGAGTTTCGTCCACTAAGACTCCAGAATGGTCTTTATCACCAACGCCTTGCTTACATGCTGCGCGTTGCTATTCCCTACGGCTTATTTAATTCCAAACAATTGCGCACCATGGCGCTGATTGCTGAAAAATATGACCGTGGTTATGGTCACTTCACTACCCGTCAAAACATTCAGTACAACTGGGTCACACTAGAAGACACGCCCGATATTTTGGCTGAGCTTGCCAAAGTTGAAATGCATGCCATCCAAACATCAGGCAACTGCATTCGCAATATTATGAGCGATGCGTTTGCTGGAGTTGCTGGCGATGAATACGTAGACCCACGTCCGATCTGTGAGTTACTACGTCAATGGTCAACATTGCATCCGGAGTTTGCTCACCTGCCCCGTAAATTTAAATTTGCGATTAATGGCGCAAAAGAAGACCGCACTATTTTGCTTTGCCATGACGTGGGTATTGAGCTCAAGAAAAATGCCCGAGGTGAACTGTTAGCTGACATCTATGCTGGTGGTGGTATGGGGCGTACACCGATTTTGGGATCGCTGATTAAAACTGGCTTGCCATGGCAATTACTACCAAGCTACTTAACAGCATTACTGCGCGTCTATAACCGCTTTGGTCGCCGGGACAATCTCTATAAAGCGCGTATCAAGATCTTGGTTAAGGCTTTAAGCCCAGAAGAATTCGCAAGGCAAGTCGAAGGTGAGTGGTTACATATCAAGAATGGTGACGATAACTTTACACAAGCAGAGTGGGATTGCGTTGCCAAACACTTTACAAAGCCTGCCTATAAGAGCTTGCCAGCACTCAGTAATGAGCAAGTGATTAATCTGGCAAGCGATGCTGAAAAAGCAGCCTTTGCAAGATGGTTAGAGCGCAATGTCAAACCACACCAAGTACCGGGTTATGCCAGTGTGATTTTGTCGCTCAAACCTCATGGTTCAGTAGCGCCTGGTGATGCCACAACAGCGCAGATGCTGGCCATTGCCGATCTGGCCGATCAATATAGTTTTGGTGAACTGCGTGCTACGCATGAACAAAACTTAGTGCTAGCAGATGTCGAGCAATCTCAGCTTTATGAACTCTGGCAAGAAGCGAAAAAGCAAAAAGTAGCACTGCCTAATGTGGGCTTGCTAACTGACATCATTGCCTGCCCAGGCGGCGATTTTTGCTCGCTAGCCAATGGCCAAGTCATTGCCAATTGCTAAAGCAATTCAAGAGCGCTTTGATGATCTGGATTACCTATTTGATCTAGGCGACATTAGTTTGAATATTTCTGGATGCATTAACTCTTGCGGTCATCATCACGTTGGTAATATTGGCGTACTTGGCGTCGATAAGGATGGTGAAGAGTGGTATCAAATCACCCTAGGTGGCGAGCAAGGCAATGATGCTGCCATTGGCAAAGTGATTGGGCCTTCTTTTTACGCTGATGAAATCCCCGATGTGATGAGTAACATCATCAATACTTATGTAGAGCAGCGCAATGAAGGCGAAGCCTTTATTGACACCTACAACCGACTTGGAGTGGCACCATTTAAAGAGGCCACCTATAAAGATAAAAACGAGAACGCCAAGAAGAAAGAAAAGGCCGAAACAGCCAAATCGGGAGAAGATGCATCATGAGCCAAACCAATAACAGCAGCAATGTGATTGCAGCCCATGAGCAAATCGTGCATTTTCCCAAAGGACAAAAGCCTAGCTTAGGCCCGAATGAATGGTTCATTTGGAGTGGCGATGTTAATAAAGACGAAGATAAAGGTGCGAATTTTCAACTCCCTGACTTAGAGCACGGCAAGAGTAAAGTATTGGTACCGTTTTCTTGGTGGATTACTCACAATAAAGAAGCGGATATTCAATCAAAAGCAAAGGCCGGTCAGATTGGCGTTTGGTTTGCTGCTGATGATGACATCCTCAAGCATGCTGATGTAATCGAAGCAGGTAAAAAAGTGTGGCCACTCGTTGCAGCGCACTTTCCTATCTTTAGAGATGGTAGAAGCTTCAGTACTGCCGCGCTATTACGCGATCGTTTTGCCTGGACTGGGGAAATCCGCGCGATTGGTGATGTATTGATCGACCAGCTATTGCAAGGCGCTCGTGTTGGCTTTGATAGCTTTGCCCTACGCCCCGATCAAAAACTTGATGTAGCACTTAAGCAATTCGATTTGTTTAGCGTAACTATGCAAAATACCTGGCGCGATAAACGGGCAACACTATCAATCTAAAGACGCTGAACCAATACATCCAATCAATCGCATCATGACTAAGTCAAATACCTCCGTCAATTCACCAGAGGCTGCTCATACCAAAATTGGTAGTAGCGATACTCCAAGTAAGGTGTATTTAGTTGGTGCTGGTCCTGGCGCAGCAGATCTCATCACCGTGCGTGGTGCTAAGTTATTAGCACAAGCCGATATCGTATTTCATGATGCTTTGGTTGACCCAGAAATGCTCTTACTTTGCCCACAAGCACAGCTTGTTGCAGTCGGTAAACGCTGCGGCAAACTCTCTTCCGCTCAGCAATTTATCAATAAACGTTTAGTCGATGCTGCGCAAAAATACCAAATCATTGTTCGCCTTAAGGGCGGCGACCCGATGCTTTTTGGTAGGGCCGATGAGGAAATCCAGGCGCTCAAAGCTGCGGGTATCGCAGTTGAAGTCGTCCCGGGAGTTACTGCAGCCTTAGCTAGTGCAGCGAGCATACAGCAGTCGCTTACCCTTAGAGGGATTAGCAGAAGTGTTGCCTTTGTAACGCTAGCACAAGCTACCGAGAATGCACCTACAGCAAACTCTAAGCAACCTACCACTCAGAAAATCGCACAGCCATTCTCACAACCTATCGCACAACCCAATGCAGATACCTTGTGGTGTACTACATGGGTCGCAAAGATGCTGCCAAAATTGCGCAGCAACTCATTAGCACCAACCAGAATCATCACCAAGATACGCCGGTGCAGATCTTGGAAGCAGTTTCAACTAAACGTGAGCGCTTATGGTCTAGCACTCTAAAGGAACTGGCACTGGGTAAAGCAGATCAGTGGTTTAACAGTAATTCACCTGCGCTGATTATGGTTGGTGAGGCTTTAAGAAATAATCAGATCAATAGTGAAGAAACTCTAGAGCGCTCTAGCAGCGAAATCGACAATCGCTTGCAAGACGGCCAGATCTTCACCAACCGCAGTCGTCGCGCTTAAGGCAATCTGCGGGTACTTGGCTTGACAAGCTTGCAGTAAAACTGGGAAGTCATTGCACAAATGACCGCCTTGGCCAAAAAAGACTGAAACTACAGAAATTTGGGCAGCCCCTTTAGATGCCAATGATCCAACCGCCTCTTCTAAGGAGGGCGCCATCATTTCCAGAAACGCAAGCTCTACCGGAGTATTGGGGTACTGAGCCTTCCACAGATCCGCTAAGCGATCAAAGGGCTCACGCCAACGTGCATCACGAGCGCCATGGCCAAACAGAATGATTGCTTTCATATAGAGATGAATTCCTGAAAAATGCAGCTAAATGTCATAGCTGTCACCATAATCATTAGATAATCTAGGTATCTTCTTAATAGTAATTAGTAATCTTGGTAGCTTAACGCCAATCAATCAACTCAATCAACTTCCTACTTTTCAGTTATCCATATAGCAGACTCTCTTCATCAGCTCGCAGGTCAAACTTGGTTTATTGTCATTATGGCGATGACCCTAGTTGGCGGAGTACTATCAGCTGTTCACCACGCTGAAGTCGTTGCTCACAAAACAGGCGAGCCTTATGGTGCACTAGTTCTCGCAATTAGCGTCACCATTATTGAAGTTTCGCTCATTATTTCCATGATGCTCTCAGGTCATGAGGGATCTGAGTTTATAGCTCGTGATGCCGTCTTTGCTACCGTCATGATTGTTTTAAATGGTGTGATTGGACTTTGTATTTTCATTGGCGGATTACACCACCATGAAATGAGTTTTCGCAACGAAGGTACCAACTCATCACTTGCTGTACTGACTGCTTTAGCTACTTTTATTCTGGTAATGCCGATTGTGACTACCAGCGCGCCAGGTCCTGACTTTACTAAGAGTCAACTAGCCTTTGCTGGGATTGTTTCATTTGCGCTCTATGTAGCATTTTTATTCTTTCAAACCGTCAGTCATCGCGACTACTATCTGCCGAAGGCGGAAGAACATAAAACGGATATGAACGTTCATGCGATTAAGCCCAGTAATCTCAAAACCGGAGTGAGCGTAGTTTTGCTGGTTATTTCTTTGGTTGTCGTAGTAGGTCTTGCAGAGTTACTAAGCCCAGCGATTGAAGCAGGAGTAAAAGCAGCTGGCGCACCCAAAACGATTGTAGGTATTGCCATTGCGATGCTAGTGCTATTGCCTGAGGGCTTTGCAGCTGTGCGAGCAGCAAAAGCCAATAGATTACAAAGTAGTTTGAACCTAGCTCTAGGATCAGCATTAGCCAGTATTGGACTCTCTATACCAACGATTGCGGCAATTGCAATTTACTTTAATCTTCCACTCAGTCTTGGTATCAGCAGCCTCAATATGACGCTGATGTATTTAACCTTCTTTATTGGTGGCCTAACTTTGGCGATTGGTAGAACTACTTTGCTGCAAGGAATGGTAGAACTACTTTGCTGCGAGGAGTTGTGCACCTCATTATCTTTTTTGAATACTTGTTTTTAAGTTTGGTGCCGTAGACCAATATAAAAAATAAGCACAAACCCTAATTTACTGATCAGCCAGAGAAAACCTCGAGAAACTAACTAGCTAATATCTGAAATTCAGGCCGTTTTAGTATTTATAATTAATTGGTGATCTCATTATTAACGGCTTTCTTTATCTCCTTTTTTGCCACGATCCTTATTATTCGCACCCAAAAATTACATGGGGGAATCAGTGGGGATAAAGACTTTGATGGTCCGCAAAAATTTCATATTGCGGCCGTCCCCAGAATTGGCGGCATTGGAATTGCACTAGCGCTGTTTGCTGCCATTGCAATCAACTATCAAAACGCTCAAGATGACCCTCCAGGAATGTTGATGCTCTTTTGCGCATTACCTGCTTTTGGAATTGGCTTAACAGAAGATCTCACCAAGCAGATTAGCGTACGCACTCGCTTGCTGCTAACAGCTTTTGGTGCAGGCTTAGCTACCATTTTCTTACATGCCAGAATTACTGGTCTTGATTTACCTTTCATCGACCTAGCATTTTCTATACCAGCCATCTCCATTATTTTTACTGTATTTGCAATTACTGGATTAGCGAATGCTTACAACATCATCGATGGCTTCAATGGACTATCCAGTATGGTGGGGATCATTACTTTGCTTGCGCTTGGTTACATTGGATTCAAATTTAATGATCCATTCATTTTCTTTCTGAGTTTTTCGATGGCCGCAGCCATCATGGGGTTCTTCTTACTCAATTACCCTAGAGGCTTGATCTTCTTGGGGGATGGCGGCGCTTATCTAATTGGCTTTTGGATCGCAGTGCTCAGCGTACTAGTAGTTAATCGCCATCCTGAAATCTCGCCTTGGTTTGCTTTGATGATCAATGCTTACCCCATCATGGAGACTCTCTTCACCATCTACCGCAGAAAGTTTCACCAAGGAAAAAATCCTGGGCATCCTGACGGCATTCATTTTCATTCACTAATTTTTAGACGAATTCTCAATCCAACGGACATTCATAATGAACTCGATTGGTTTAATGCAAATTCCAAAACCGCACCCTACCTATGGATTCTCAGCAGCTTAGCTACAGTACCCGCGCTCGTATTTTGGAGTTCAACTCCTATACTTACCAGCTTCTTTATCCTATTCTCAATATCCTATGTATGGCTATACAAAAGAATAGTGAGCTTCAAAACTCCAACCTGGATGCATCTTTAAGTGCATCACCAAGCATCACAGTAGATTTGAGATAAATTGCAGCAATATCTTCAATAGAAAAAAGATCATCAAATGCATTTCCATCACTTAAGCACCATCAACACTCGCAGTATTTGCCAGATCAAAATCACCACTGCTACGCAAGCAACTACGAGCAGACTTAACTCAATGCGAAATAACTTGACCCGCTTGTGTACATACTCGATTGATAGCATCTGACTCCTCCAATTAAAACTGCATGATGTAATTAGATAAGCCTAAATTGGTCTGGGAAAACTAAGAATCAGAGTCCGCTGATATTAATGTCGGAAATAGAGGAAATGATTGGCAGGCGCGATATATGGCATTAGCGAGCTCTACGCACGCAACCGCTACTTAGACTATCTTCAAACTAGATAGTTCGTTTCGCAAAAAAGCTATTTTTTTCAACTTAAGACGAACGCCTGGCCCCTCTTCTGGGGACCCAATAAATTCAACTCCAGCATCTTCAAAAGCTTGCTGAATTGCATGCAGCACCTTTACGCTGGCCGAATCCGGCACCCCATCAAAAGCCTCAATCCTGCGTATGCTTGATAAGCTAACCCCCGCCTGATCGGCTAAATCAGATCCCGACCATCTAATAAGGGACTTTGCAGCCCGTACTTGCGCACCTGTAATCATTAGACATATAATGTGTCATTATTGACACTTTTAGTTTCTTTAAATTATGAAATTAGCTCAACTGCATCAGGATAACGCATCCAGACTACTTATCCAAACTCTGCAAAGAATAGAAGGTGCTTATGCGCCTGCAACTATCAGGGCATTTAAGGCAGATTTCAATACCTTCATCATCTATTGCCATGAACATCAAACTGTTCCACTACCTTCACAACCGTTCGTTGTCAGCAACTATATCGATAGCCTGAGCGACGGCAAATTTACATCAGCCTATATCCGCCAAATCCTAGTTTCAATCTCAACCATCCACAAACTCAATCGCCTTGAAGATCCCACTAAAGATTGCGATGTGCAACTAGCCATACGCAGAATGCATCGCAAGTTGGGAAGGTCATCTAAGCAGGTCATGGGAATCAATAGAGATGTGCTTAATAAAATGCTCAAATCTACAGATGATTCTCTTCGTGGCATTCGAGATAGAGCACTGTTGCTCGTTGCCTATGACACCCTTTGCAGAAGAAGCGGAATAGTGGATTTATTAATTGACGATATTAAATTTATCCTTTCGGAGAATGGGAAAAATAAACTTATTTCAATTAAATTACGTAAAAGCAAAACAGATCAACAGTGCCAAGAAAAATGGTTACATCTTTCTTTGTCAGCCACTGCAGCGGCGGAAGAATGGTTGGCAAAAAGCGAAATTCATTCTGGGCCTATTTTTAGAGGCATTAACCGGGCAAATCAAATTTCTGGAAATCTAGGTGCTGGTCAAATTCCACGGATCTATAAGAAATTAGCCAAAAAAGCTAATCTAGATTGCGCTACTATCAAAAATATCAGCGGCCACTCTATGCGAGTCGGAGCAGCTCAGGATTTAGTAAGGGAGGGGGCCAGCATGCCCGTAATAATGAATCGAGGTAGATGGTCAAAAACGGATACAGTAATGCGATATGTGGAGCAAATGTAGTTATCAATATCTGAGGAATCAATACCATGGCTTTGAACCAAAAAAGCAAAAATATTAGCCAAAGGGCCAAACCCAAAAAGAACTCTACCGGCCCGATTTCAGAGTCCGGAAAAGCTAAATCATCAAAAAATGCCATTGTGCATGGCGCAACATCGCCTCGATTGCTAAATGATGCTGAGCAAAATAAATATGACACACTATTAGCAGAGCTAAAAGAATCCTACCCAACTACGAATCCATTGATTCGTATCCAGCTAGAGCGTATAGCAAAGTTAAATGTTCAATTAGAACGCATACAAAATACAATCGATGTGCAGTTTCTTCGCAGCAGAGCACTAAGTCGGGGATACCATGAACTTGCCCGGCACCTTGATATGGATCGAGAGACTAAATCATTAGCATTAAATTTGGCGATGGGAATCGGTGGTAAGGAAAAAAATTCTAGCTTTAGAAAAGATTGAAATCAGTAATGAACTGAACTACTGGGTAGATTTTGAGAGACCATCAACTCACGAAGAATTTTTAGATAAAACTCCTAGGTTTTGTGAGTATTTATTTGGTGAGGCTACAAAAAACGAGCTGACCATCGGTGAGTTTATTGCCAATAAGATTCCCCAAACAAAAACCCGAGGGTAGTGAACCCTACTCGCAAAGCATCAATTGGAAAATAGTCTTTGCAAATCAAAAGCCTAAAATAGAATTAAACATTGAAGATGGTATAAAAGCGGTGGAATTAAAAGAATTAAAGCGAGCTGCCGAGTGGTACGGTCAAGAAATCATGAGAATGATCGTGCGCGCACAAAAAATTGCTGACTTTAATAAGTTAGGCCCCATCGAAGAACAGGCCACCACCCCAGACTTAGATCAACTTGATCGCTTGATGCGGTATCAAACTAGTATTCAAAGACAACTTTCCACCGCCATTGGAGAATTGCTGGCTTTAACTAAAACCTAATGACCACCGCCCTTAACAATTACCAAAATACCCTTCCAAATAATCCACAAATCTAGGCATAGCAAGCCAAAAGAAGATCGTTTGAGATATTGATCCACGTATTCATATTCATAGACTGGGTTACCCATTTCTGAGGTACCCTTATTAATATGGCCCAATCCCAAAAGTCCCCCTCGTAGCAAAAATCGGGTTACATTCCCCTGGGCTCGGTCACGCTCATAGTGCAATACAGACAGAGGACGTGGTCCAACAATACTCATATCCCCCTTTAGTACGCTCCAGAACTGAGGCAATTCATCAAGATAGAATTTTTTAACAAATTGACCAACATAGGTCCTACTATCCGGAGTCCACTCCGCTGAATAAGCAATCCAATCATGGCGTTTAGCCCCCTCAGGCTCTATGTATTTAGTCTTAATTAGTCGAATCTTATATTTAGGAATAATCTCCCCAGCACTTACTCCGTTGTAATAAAAAAACATAGGCCCGGCATTTTCGGGAATAATCCAACCCTCAACTAAAAAAGCAAGCTTCAGAATCAATAAGATAGGGGCAGAAATCAACAGAAATAATATCGCCACAAACTTATCAAATACTACCTTATGAAAATGTAGGGGCAAAGGTTCATTTAATTTAAAAATATGAGCATATTTTATTTTGATTTCATCATTAGGTGCGGCATAAGGAAAGGCCTGCAATGGCTCATTATTTGAAATATTTTGCATATAATAAAAAAATCAAAGATTTTTGTAATTATCAAAAAGATTATCAAGCATTTTTTTCAATGTAAAATTGTTTTCTACAAAATCCTTTGCAAGATTTACCATTTCATTTGTTTTATCAGTATCATTAAGTATGGTAATGATTCTATTTGATAGTGACGCTGCATCACCCAAGTCGAATAGATAGCCTGTCTTTTTATCTTGAATAACCTCGGTCAATCCGCCGCAATTTGAGCCAATTACGGGCCTAAGCATCAAAGAGGCCTCAACTGCTACATAACCAAACGATTCAAATAAAGATGGCACCAGGACAATATTACATTTTTCATAATAGGCTGCAACATCCCCAACATCCCCATGAAAAGTAACGTTATCTATAAAATTATCTTTGCAAAAATTAACTAGCGACGAAAATTCTGGCCCAGAGCCACAAAAATGAAGATGAAATTGGTAAAAATTTGATCGATTTAATATGTTCAACGCCTTTATTGCAACTTGCTGCCCTTTCATATCTCGCAGTATTCCAACCACTAATAAATTTACTTTATTTTCAACCCCATGATTCCAATGTTTTTTAGGCAGAAATAGGGTTTCATCAACACCATTGTAGTTAACTATGTACTTATTATCAGCTAGAATCCCACATAAAACTTCGAACCGCTGAAGGGAGTATATAGACTCAAATATGAAAAGAGCGGTTATACGCTTAAATATACGCTCAATAAATCTGTAAATAAACCCCTCAAAGAATCCAAAACTTGCATGCAAACTTCCGCCGTGCGGCGTATAAATTGATGGAATTTTTAAAAGAAATCCAACGATTCTTGCATAAATTCCACCCTTTGCGCCATGGCCATGAATAATATCAATATTATTATTGTAGCAATAACGTAACAATATAAAAATATTAGATAAATCTCTCCAATGGGGCTTTTTTACTATATCTAACTGGAGCCTATTAATACCATATAAATCAAATGATTTAATATCAAATTGTGCTTTAACATCTAACGTTGACCCATGGACATAAAAAATATTAGTATCATAATCAACCCCGGACTTAACAATGTCATGAACATGTTTTCTTATCCCACCAGAAACATCACCCAGTACTTGCATTACCCTAAGTTCTGAATTTTGGCACTTAGACTTCATAAAATCATTTATTTCTTTTAAATAATGATGCAATTCCTATTGCAGAATAAATAACTATTAATGGATAAAAGCTGTCGCGAGCTCGTCCATTATAGGGAACAATGAGAGCCAAAATTAAAATTAAAAAAATAAATGCTAAGTTCACAATTGTTAAACTATTTTTTCTATAAATCCAAATTCCCTTTATATAAAATAACATCACCACTTGATGTACAAAACTTCCCCAAATTAATAAAGAATCAAATTTATTATAGGCCTCTAATTTATGAAAATTAAAAAATGGAGTAAACAAAATTCTAAATAAATCAATAAAAATATTAGTCGTCGGAGTAACATCCGCAGAATCATTATGAGTATCTGCAAAATTTTGAATTATATTAAATAAATCATAAATTTCTTGACCTCTAAAATAGTATCTAAATATGATGAAAGATAAAATTATGCAAAAGACTTGCATTAATATTTTTTTTATTACTCCTTTGGCCGTAAGGAAAAAGTATACTAAAAATGTAATAGAAATCATTATCGATAAATAAAATCTTTCAAAGATTAATATAGTGATCGGGATGATTAACAAAGTTTTAATCTTATTTCTATACTTAAATATTGATAGTAATATCAATGAGACTAAAAGCTGAATAAAAAAATCTTTATAGAATTGAATTGTATAAAATGTGATTGTTGGGCTAAGTGCATAAATAATTCCTGCAACTGAAGAAGTGCAAGCATCATTTGTCAATTCCATTGCTGCCCTGTAAATTATGAAGATGGTTACTATTTTTATTAGCATCATAGCCAATCCAGTAGCCAAAGGATTTGCACCCATAAAATAAAAAAATAACCCTACCCAAATATTAGAAATGTAAATTGTTTTAAATGGGTTTTCATTAAAAATTTCTAATTGCCCTTCGCCTGCCATCCAATCAGAAAAGGCAATAGCATTAGGAAGATGATGATCCATTGCATCAGCCGCCCAAATCATTGAATCAGCCCCCCCCGCCATTAGAAAGCCAAGTAACATGCCGCTATGATTACAAATGGTCATAAGAGCTATGTAACTTGGCGCTATATGAATTGAATTCTTAAGGCTTTTATATATAAGATAAGAACTTACTGATGTCACTAACAACACGTAAAGCATCGACATGAAAACGTAAATTTCCAAGTCAAAGGTTACCCCAAGACTAAAGATAAAAGCTGTAATAAAAATTAATACTGGGGGAGCCAAGGCATTCATTGAAAAAAATTTGATGCGCGTATTTTTGATAGATTTCTAGTATAAGAATGACGAATGATCCACAACAATAAAATAAAATAATTTCTGAGAAAGAAATTATTTAACATTAAAATACTCAACAGAGATCTTAGAAAATATTTGAAGCGACAAGTCAAAAGCTGATACTTCATAGCTTTAATTGACCAAAATAAATATGCCATATGTATGATATTGTTGGGTATACCGACCTCAACAAGTAAGTGCGCTTTTAATACCTTTAACTCTTCATTGGCATGAGTAATTTTATTACTTGAAAGACTCCCGGCTGAAATTCTATATAAAGCTAATTCCTGATCAATTTTCTTTAGCCTATATAACTTTGAAATCCTGATCCAGTAATCCCAATCTTCCGTCCCCCTAAGATCCTCCCTGAAGTATCCAACATCAAACACTACATCACGCCTTATCATTACAGTCAGTGTAGCAATGTAGTTTGAAACCAAAAGCTTGTAGTGATCATTATTATGAATATTTATAGGGCCTGTAAACAGACTAAATGAATCTGTTTCGCTAAATTTAAAACCTCGATATCCAGAATAGACTAAACCTAAATCTAGTTGAGATTTAGAAAAAATAGAAATCTGCTTCTGTAATTTAGAGGGAAGCCATAGATCATCGGCATCTAAAAAGGCAATGTATTCTCCGGTAGCTATTTTCAAACCTGAATTTCTAGCTGCAGCAACACCTTGGTTAATTTGGTTGATTATTTTAATTCTGCTATCCTTAAACCCTGAAATAACCTCTAATGTGCCGTCTGTAGACCCATCGTTAATAATCAATAATTCCCACTCATTAAAACTTTGATCAAGGACACTCTTAATTGCAGGTGATATTGTTCTCTCAGCATTAAACGCTGGCATGATTATCGAAACACGAGGTGTGTTCAAGCTTAGAGCCCACGTTTAATATATTTAAAATCAACCTCTTGATGAACTGAATTATTCATCAAACCTCTTAAATTTGCATAATCAATTACCATGCCATCCAGCCATAACTGAAGTAAGTGATCTTGATGTATTGAGCCATATTGATTAGCAATTTCGTTTTGAACCTTATTAGCTGGCACATTAACTAATCTTGATTTGGCAAAACAGAGGCCGTCCTTATTACGATATAAATATTTAATATTTTGCAGGGAATTTTCAAATGAGCTTGGACTATTAAAGTCTAGACGCCTTATCCAAGACAGCACTTCTAATGTAGGGAAAATATGGCCATCAACAGAAAGTGGATACGCCCAATCAAACAGTCCATCTCTCCACTTCCATTTTAATAAAACTCCATTATTACCTTCAACTCCATTATTACCTTCAATATTTTTAGGAAGTGGCTGCAAAGAATTTACAACATATGAAAAGCTGAGGTTAGCACCCATTCTTAAGCTAAAAATTGCATTAGTTATATCTAGTGATGATAGATAATCATAATCTATAGATTCTGTAAAAAAAATGTCATCAACAAGAAAAAAAACCTTCTCAGTTGACAATTCTAATATTGTTTTTTCTAGGCATTTCTTAAAACCAAAAAATTCAACCTCCGAAATAAAGTCAGCTTTATCGCCATATATGGAGCAAAGTATTTCATATGATTTTTTATGCTGTTCGCTAGAATATGCATAGATTATTTTAATACTACATTCACCAATTTTTGTCTCAAAAAAGGATCTCAATAATAAATCTAACTGCATTGCTCGATCCTTTGAAAAAACAACTCCAGTAATGGATGCAGAAGAATACTTTATAAAATTAGACTGATTGGCATTAATACTTTTACTATTTATAGATGATGCAACTCTCATGCGCCACGAAACATATTTAAAATAATCCTTAAATGGAATTAACTTTTTTATTAAGCATGATATATATTTAAATGTCATTTTTTATTTTTATTAAAATGGAAAAGTCCACAGCCATAATTTTGACTACTAACTATATTTATATCTGCATTTTCGATTAATCCACCATCATATGGATCATCTGGAACGAGTGAAAATTCCACTAGTTCAAGGCCTTTAAACATGGCTATAACCTGGCTGTAAGAATAAATTCTATGCGCATTAAATACAATATTTGGCCTCCCCACTGGCACAACTATGATCAGGCTTCCACCAATAGCTAATACCCGAGTAATTTCAGCAGCCGCTTTTAAATCGCCAATTGAATCTATAGGATCGCCATATCTACCCAGGCCAATATGCTCAATAACGTGCATACAAGATAAAGAATGAATGCTCTCATTAGAAAATGGAAGTGAACTAAGATCAGCATGAAAATCATTTAGACCAGACAAACCCAATCTTACCGGTCGATAATCGTAAAACTCAATGGGTACAAATGCGGAAACAATTGAGCTGAAATACAAGCTTGAAGATATGTCAACGTGCAATAAAGGCTTTATTCTAGAAACTAATCTAGCTGCCCATGCCGTATGGTAAATATAATGTCGATCATATGATGTTGATAGTGTTTTATCTCTTAGACATAACTTAATTTTTTTTATTGCATAACCAAACCTAGCGTCCCGCTGCTTTCTTGAATTATTCATAAATGCCAAATAATCTACTAAAAATTCAATCGGACGCATAAAAATTAAATGTACTATTTTTTTAAATAAATTGTATTTCATGATTAATTTTATAGATTAATACTTTCATTTAATAATGCAGCCATCTGATGTACAAAACCCTCGGCTCGATGAAAAGTTGTATGGTTATCATACACCTCATGAAGTGCAAAATAAGCTTCTTTAAAGTCCTCGTTTAGGGAATTAACTATAAACTCAAAAAGCTCTTTATATTCAGATGGAGAGTTAGCCTGGAACATGGATTGTTTTGTAAATCGATTATTAAGCAGAAGTGGATTATCTATTAACTGAGGAATTCCACAAGCAGCCAGAATATATGTTCTTTCATTTAATTCACTAGCCCAATCAATACTATCATCAATGTGCAAATTAATTCCAACTCTTGCTCGTGCATATAAAAATTTATGGTATTTAATTTCTGCATATTGACTAATATTTGACCATCCTGGGCCATCCAAAAATCCTGGATATTTAGACATTATTGGAGTAAGCCATTCCTCATATCTACTTTGTTTATCTGGATTAGAAGAGGCGAGGAACGTATATGGCAAATCCTTAACAGCATCAATTGGATAATAGTGTAGGGGGTTGGCCCCAAATTCAATACTGTATATTGAATAACCCTGTAAAAAATACGGGGCATAATCTTTGCGGGCCTCAAGGTACTCTGGAGATCTGAAGCTATAAAAAAAATTGATATTTTTTGATTTCGCCCAATCAAGTCTGGCTTGGAGAGGCGAATTTCCATAAGCCTCTATGGAAGCAGTTAAGCCAACTTGCAGAGATACCTTATGCCGATATCTTTCAACTGCCGCCCAATTTATTCTATTTCTATAAATATCGTTGTCACTCGACATAAGCACAGTTGGCCTAAAAGACTCTAATCGATCTTCAGTTGACTCCCCCCAATACAATCCCTCACATGGAATGCCAATATACTGAATACTCTCTAATAAATTGGAAAAAAGAGAGTGCCCCCCTGGAGATACTGCTTTAGGCGGAATGTGGATCAAAATTCTCACGCCTCTTGTATTACAGTACTTATTTTTAAATCTAATTAATACTTCATTTCGAAGGGCTTGCCCCCTCCTAGCAATATCAGAGTAAAAATTAGGACTGTCCCCATCCACTAAGGACCTAAATTTTGCATCTTCAAGAATTTGATCATGTCTATACCAAGTATCAGGGTGAATTTTTTTTTCGAATGACCTACGWCGTAGGTCATTCGAAAAAAATTTAGCGCCGCGACTAAAAAATTTAGCTAAGCTCATTTTCTTACCCACCATTTAATGGTTTGGCTAGAGCGCTCCAGCAAAACAGTAATAGCTGAAAATAACTTAAAAATGAAAGCAAAGCGCCCCGCCACTATGTATCCAGGGGCTACGGCGGAAACCTTGCCGCTTTTCCAGTCAGCTTCACTCCACCAAGGATGCTCCCAAGCTTGTCCAACACTGCGAAATCCGCTAGATTTACCAAACCAAAAAATTCCAAGTCGCCTGTAATCAAATAATCTAAAATAATTGACTGCTATCTCCCTATGATCGAGGCTGCGGCCTAACTTTGATTGCAATCTTGATTTATAAATTGCATAAAGCTCAGACTCAGAGCAATAAAGCTCGGACAAATCTGAGGTACTTGGAAAAATTTTCATCAACTCCATCGACATCTGTTTTGGCATATTCATACTTAAGGCATAATCAAAACCAATATCGCCCCACAACATCTCCATTTCTTGGGTATGGCCAAAAGCAAATAAATCAGGTATTGATGAAAACCAGTCTGGATCAACAGATAAATTTCTAAATGCCGGCATAACAATCCTAGACTCAACCCCATCAGGAACTTTATATTGGGCCCATTCCAAAAGAATATTAAGGTCAAGAAAAGAGGGGAGCATATCTGTTCGCCATTTCAGTATGTAATCGCATCCAAAAGCTTTTGCCTCCTGAACCCCCTTAGCCGAACTGAGGCGCTGAAAGTTTCTATTTGAAATGCCGCCGTTAGGCGGCTTTTCATTTCTAATGACTGAATAGTTTCCAGCTGGAATGTAACTATCTTCATTTGCCCAAGTTGATAAAACCGTAAAATCAAATTTTTTGGAAAGCTCGTCTATAACATAAGGCGTACCCCTGCGGATATCGCCCTGTATAACACACCCAATTCTCATAATGAAAATGCTCGCATAACCCTAGTTTTGAATTCAACTTCTTTTGAGGCAATAAATTTTATCCCCTCTCTCGAAAATAATTGGAGTAGAGTCAATCCACTGATAGCAAAAGCCAATGAAATCCAGCTATCGACTTTTAAGATTTCACTAAAAATAATGCCCCCCATAATGGTGACTAAACTAGGCACAAAAAGATAAGAGAAAATGATCTTAATGTAATTCCTAAAACTAAATCCCAGCTCTTTTTTAACTAGAATAAAAAGATATGCCTGGCTTACTGTTGCCCCAATTACAAAGCTCGCCACAACCCCTGGGGCACCATGGACGGGACCCAATTCAAGCGAGAGAACAACGGTAACCAGCATCTCTGCCGCTAGCCAGACTGGCCAATAGCCAAATCGCTTTGAAGCATAAACGACCACCCCAAATGCTCCCATTGGAATATAGAGAAAAGTGTACACCAAAATCAAACTCATCACCGCATTTCCAGTGTAAAGATTATTCCCCACCCATAAACCAACAAAAATTTGGTTGAAACAGTAAAGCACGATGATGACGAAAATTGAAATTCTCATCAATACTTTGCTCATTCCAAAAAAAATATTTTTAACTCCCTCAATATCGCCATTCGCGAAGAGTTCTGCCAGGGAGGGGAAAAATGGGGTGGCTAATTTCATGCTATTCGAACTTAGCGCTGAAGGCAATCTATTCGTAACACTAAAACTCGAAACAAAAGCCGGACCAAGAATTGAACCCATCGCAATTAATAGATATTGCACCCTAAAAATTCCGTATACGCATTTAACAAGATGAAATGAAAAAGAATATTTGAGCACCTCTCTTAATAAGCCTAGGTTTATAGGTTTGAAGCGAACTCTCAACTTAGGATATCTATTTTTAAGCTGTAAAAATAGATATAAACATTGCATAAAAGTAAAGAATGCTAGAGAAACTGGGAGAGATAAAATTCCAAAACCAAAATTGAGCAACACAATTGCGCCAACACTAGAAAGGACATTAAAAAGAGCAGCCGCGCCATTTACCAATRAAAAATGTTGACGAGCCACTAAAATTGCTGAGATAGACCCCCCTATTATTACAATGATTAAGTTCAATAGTGCGAAAAAAAATAAAATCGCAGCAGTAGGATTGAGATCTGTATTGAACTTGATTAACGATCCCAAAAAAATAAATGTTATGTAACTTACAATTAATAAGCCAACCAAAGTTATGCTTTTGATAATGAACACCAAAAAAATAGAATCTAGGATTTCACTTTTTTCAAATGATTTTGAATCCGCCGCAATTGCTATTAAATACTGATCGGTTCCCAAATCCAAAAAACCAATTAATGCTACCAAAGCATTAATTGATAGCCATAAGCCATAACTCTCTATTGAAAGAAAACTTAAGTAGATAGGTACTACTAAAAACCCTATAACTATGACTAGTATAGTTCCAATTAAGTCGACACCTATACCCTTCAATATTTTTTTAGTCATGTAACGGATTTAAGCATTTAACATTTCTTTAAAATAAAGGCACAATCAAACTCAGATAACATTCCATTTATTTCGTAGTAGGATTGATGCAGGTCATATAAAACATATCCGTAGGAATGGAGTAAATCAAAAATATCGTTATACAAAGCTGAACTTGAATATTTTTGAATAGTCATAACTTCAATTATCACCGCTTTAATTTTTCCACTCGAAAGAGCCTTAGCAGCCCCCTTCAAAACTTCCATTTCAAAACCTTGAGTATCTATTTTTAAAATAATCGGATTCTCGATATGGTTTTCTTCAAGATACCAATCTAGTGTCACAACATTTACCGGATACTTACATATCGGATTTATCAAATAGTGCTCTTGGTCATACTGATAAGAGGGTGCAAACTCCTTTAAGGAGCTTAGGCCGGAAGTACTATGGAAGTACTATATTCGGTAATCTCAACAACCCCGTTGGTGGATCCTAGAGCATAACTTTCATCTTTAATATATTTAAAACGGTCAGCAATTGCTTGCAGCTTTTGGCTCATCGATTTTAGGGGCTCAAAGGAAATGACTGAAGCCTCTTTTCCTAGAAATCTATAAACAACTTTTGCAAACCAGCCGTCATTTGCACCAACATCGAGGATAACTGGTCTCACTCGCTCATCAGACAAGAGAGAAATTAATCCGAGCAATACATTGGAGTAAAACTTGTAGTTTCCAGGACTTAAATCAACAAAGCCATTTTGTAGTGATCTAAATTCTCGCAAAGAGTCAATATTTATATTTACTCCTTTCATGACTACTAACAAACGGTAAATTAAATAGGAAACTTTTGATAGAAATGGATTTCTATCAAGATAACCCTTAAGTTTTTTTTCATAGTTGGTTAATCCGTGCTATGAAGTTTTTGAGATCCTCTGGCGTTCCTAAACCATGCATTCCATGACCCAGTCTACCTATATTAAAGTAAGCAATAGTCTTGCCTCTAGCAATCATTTCATTGTAAGTTGGCGCCACATAAAACTCATTATTTACCCGTAGATTTTTGGCAATCATTGCCTCTGCAGCAACTATGAAGTCAGCACCATGTAGATAGTTATAGATACCGACAGTAGCCTCATCAGAAACCACCTCTTTCTCCACCACCCGGATAATTTTGTTATGTTGATTGAGCTCAATATATGACCATTTATCCTGATTTTCTTTCATTGTCATAATTAAGCCATCCATATTCGGCCTTAGGCTATTTAGGTACTGATTAATATCGATTTCGACATATTGATCGCAATTGGCAATCATCAATTGGTCAGCATTATTAATATATTGCTTCGCTAAGAGAACTGTACAAGCAGCTCCTTCCGTGACTCTACTTACCTCAAGAATCTTGCATCCAGGCGACTTTTCTTCTAACAAATTTCGAAGCGGGTAATCATGCAGATGCTCCGCTTGACAAATAAATATAAAACGATGCTCACAGCTTGGCGTTAAATTATTAATGACAACCTCAATCATAGGCTTACCATGCACAGGTATAAGTGGCTTTGGATCGGTATAGCCAGCCCTCGAAAACCGACTCCCATGCCCCGCCATTGGAATCACAATATTAATCAATTGGCACTCCAGAGTATTTATCATTGTTTACGCCTGGATACTTAACAACCGTAGTAGTGACATCAGTAAGCGCTAAGAAGTCAGTGGGAGTGTTAGGCTCTATCATCAAAATCGCACCCGCTCTGTAGACAACATTATTCATCTTTACCTCGCCATCAACAATCACGGTAATCTCGGTAGCAATTTTGTGGTGGTGTACTGACTCATATTCACCAGCCTTATATTTTTTTACGGCAACCTCAACCTGATTTGTTGATAGGACCGTGGGAGTAAAGTTACCAACAAACCAACCTTTGGTCATATCGTTCAAATAAAATACTTTCATCTTATTGCCTATCATTATGTTTAAGGCTTGACTCATATTCTTCTATTTTTTGGGGGCTATAGAACGTATGGTATTGCTCATTAGGCACTGCGTAATAACCAACTTTCTTGCCAGACAAGACATATTCATTAAAAACTGGAGAGATAAAATATTTGCCTTCTACACAGGATCCATTCTTAATGGAGGCCATACCGCTTTGTACAAATTCAGAACCCTTTCTATACCAGTAAATCCCGGCAATTGCATGCTTACTAATGGGTCTTTTCTCTGCAGTTTCTATCACCAATCCATCCCCATTTGTTTTTACATAAGACCAGCGTGGATGCACAGAACTAAAGGTAAGACAGGCCGCATCCAGACTGCTAGAGGCAAACTGCTGAAGATGCTCGGCGATACCTCGGTCAAAGATTTGGTCAGCATTTGAGATAAGCAAGGACTCATTCTGATTTATGTGCTCAACGGCCAATAAAACACTGCATAAAGCACCCTTTGTATCTGCCCTCAACTTAATAATCTCTGGTTTAATGGGGCTTAATAAATTTAAGGTACTGTCAAGATGAAAGCGATCGCATTCATCTTGCTGCAAAATAAAAATAATTTTTTTGAAGCTATTACAGTAGGTAATATTTTTAATCACGTGCTCTATCATAGGTATTCCCATGATTTCAATTAAAGGTTTTGGGTAGCCAAACTCTTCAAGACTAAAAAACTTAGAACTAGATGCAATTGGAATAACTAAATTCATGGCTGTACCTCGATTTCATCAATTCTTTTGGTGATATTTTCCAGATTGACTTCATGGACATCATGAATAATTAAGAGGTGTGCGCCAGAGGCTCGAGCAGCCTTAATGCCATTTTCATTATCTTCAAGTATGAGGCATTCGTTAGGCTGTAAGTTCATCCTTTGCATTGCAACGGTATACATTTCAGGGTGTGGCTTAGGCTCATGGACATCTTGATTGGAGAGGTAAAAATCAAAATAGTTAGTCAGCGCAGCCCTTTCAAGCAAGATATCCATCGTTTTTCGGATCGAGTTTGAGCAGGCTGCCATCCTATAACCCTTCGCTTTTAAATGAGACAGCGCGTATTGATGATTAAATGTTGGCTTGCATTTCGCATAGCCTAACTGAAAAGTAAACTCTTGCTTCATGTCATTGATAAAGCTATGCAATGCTCTAGGTAATCCACGCTCCAGAGTAAGCATCTCTAATTTCTTTTTTGTTGGTAAGCCATCATAAGTAACTAGGTGATCATATCGATTAATTTCCATGCCAAAAATAGCAAGCGCCTGGTTGAGTGCCTCATAGTGCCAATCTTTTGCATCTATGAGGACGCCATCCATATCAAATAATATGGCCTTAATCTTGCTCATAAAAATATTCCTTTGCTTCCATGGGGAAATCAGTGCAAATAGACACTAATTCATTACGATGAAAATCATGATCTCTAATTAGAGCCCATAGAGCTAAACGTGGTCTCCCATGTAGCTCTGGAGAGACTATTGCTATTTTTTTCTCCTGGTTCAGCAGAGAACTAATAGTGCTGGCACCATACCACTCGCTTTCGAAAGCATCTAGCCAGACACCCTTGCAATCCTTCAAAAATACAGGGTGCGGCTCATATTCACTTAAGCGGCTAAACGTATGAACACCGCTTTTTAAATAACCTCGCATATCGGGTACAGCCATATCAAATACAAATGAACTCTTAAATTCAGCATGCGCTATGAATTGACTTATTAAGTCGTGCAAGCCATCTGACTTGATATTCAAGGCCATGGGCGCAGAAACGGGATATTTTCTATACAAATCAATAAATTGTGAGGCCTTCATCGCTCCAGCAACGGGGATATCATGAGAGACCACCAGCTCTCTATTAAAGTCCCGAAAGTCAGTTTCAATCCCAAAGCCATTTTCCAAAGCCCTTGTGAAAGCTATGAAGGTATTTTTTTCAGCAGCATCAAGCCAATAACCACGATGTGCGATTATGTCAATCATATGATGCCTCCTAATTTGCCCGTGCCAGCTAGCACCCTCCTAAAGTAAGCAATCGTTTCCTTGAGACCATCTTCTAGATTGACCTTCGGTTGCCAACCAAGCTTTAACTTGGCTAATTCAATATTGGGCTGACGCTGTTTGGGATCGTCTGATGGCAAAGGCTGGTGAATAATCTTTGATTTACCGCCAGATAGCTTTAATACAGTTTCAGCCAACTGCAACATCGTGAACTCGCCTGGGTTGCCAATATTCACCGGCCCTGTAAAGCCTTGTTCTGAGTTCATC